>CAKREH010000029.1 GCA_934317215.1 uncultured Roseburia sp. | reverse complement strand
ATAAACAATATCTTATATAATATTGTAGACGCATATAACAAAAAAGAAGTTCAAATTGCAAAGACTGAACATAGAAACGCTGAATTGTTACCAAAGGTATCTGCTCACATTATGCGACATACGGCTTGTACCAGAATGGCAGAAAAGAGAATAGACGTAAAGGTTCTTCAATATATTATGGGACACGCCCACATAGACGTAACGATGGACGTATACAATCATGTAAGTGAGATGTCCAGAATTGAGAGTGAAATCACAAGACTGGAAAACGTAGCAATTAGCTGACACCAAAAATAAAAAATTGGTGTCAAATCAAGAAAAAGTGATGATTATAAGGAAGAAAAAGTGTTGCAAACCCCGTAAAATCAAGGTTTGCAAAAAAATCTCAAAAAATTAGCACTCACCTATTGACAGTGCTAACAATCTGGTGTATAACACAAATTGTAAACAGAAAAAGATATAAATAAGAAGGAAAACTCATGATGGTCCGCCATCATTTGATATAGATGTCCAGTTTGGACCACAATTGAATAAGAGGGAGGAAGAATATATGAACATTCAGAAATTTACACAGAAGTCCGTAGAAGCGATCAATGATTGTGAAAAACTTGCATATGAATATGGCAATCAGGAAATCGAGCAGGAACATCTGCTTGTCGCATTATTACAGCAGGAAGACGGACTGATCTTGAAACTGATAGAAAAAATGGATATCCAGAAAGAGCATTTCCTGGATAACGCAAAAAAACATCTCGCAGCAAGGGTAAAGGTATCCGGCGGTCAGGTCTATGTCGGACAGGACTTAAATAAAGTGCTGATCCATGCAGAGGACGAGGCAAAGCAGATGGGAGACGAATATGTTTCCGTAGAGCATTTATTCCTTGCACTGTTAAAATACCCGAACAAGGCGATGAAGGAAATCTTCAAAGAGTACGGGATCACGAGAGACCGGTTTTTACAGGCGCTTTCAACCGTGCGCGGCAACCAGCGTGTTGTTTCGGACAATCCGGAAGCTACTTATGATACTCTTGAAAAATACGGTTACGATATGGTAGCGCGTGCAAAAGAGCAGAAACTTGATCCGGTCATCGGACGTGATGATGAGATCCGTAACGTGGTCCGCATCCTTTCCCGTAAGACGAAAAACAACCCGGTACTGATCGGTGAACCTGGTGTAGGTAAGACCGCAGTCGTAGAGGGGCTTGCACAGCGTATCGTAAAAGGGGATGTGCCGGAAGGCTTAAAAGACAAAAAGTTATTTGCACTGGATATGGGTGCCCTGGTCGCAGGTGCAAAGTACCGTGGTGAATTTGAGGAGCGTTTGAAAGCGGTTCTTGATGATATCAAAAATTCTGACGGACAGATCATCCTGTTTATCGATGAGCTGCACACGATCGTCGGAGCCGGAAAAACGGACGGCGCAATGGATGCCGGACAGCTGTTAAAACCTATGCTTGCGCGTGGTGAACTGCACTGTATCGGTGCAACGACACTTGATGAATACCGTGAATATATTGAAAAAGATGCAGCGTTAGAGCGAAGATTCCAGCCGGTCATGGTGGATGAACCGACAGTTGAAGATACGATCTCCATTCTGCGTGGTTTAAAGGAGCGCTACGAAGTGTTCCACGGTGTAAAGATCACAGACTCTGCGTTAGTATCGGCAGCAGTGCTTTCAAACCGTTATATTTCCGACCGTTTCCTGCCGGATAAAGCGATCGACCTTGTGGATGAGGCATGTGCCCTGATCAAGACAGAACTTGATTCCATGCCGACAGAACTTGATGAATTAAACCGTCGTGTCATGCAGCTTGAGATCGAGGAGACTGCATTAAAGAAAGAAACAGACAGGTTAAGCCAGGAGCGTCTCGCTGATCTGCAGAAAGAATTGGCAGAACTGCGCGATACGTTTAATACGAAAAAAGCGCAGTGGGAAAATGAAAAGAAATCGGTAGAAAAAGTCCAGAAACTGCGTGAGGAGATCGAGACAGTCAAAAATGAGATCAAGACCGCACAGCAGAATTATGATCTGGAAAAAGCAGCAGAATTGCAGTATGGCAAATTGCCGCAGTTAGAAAAACAGTTGGAAGCCGAAGAAGAGGAAGTAAAGAAACGTGATCTTTCCCTGGTACATGAAAATGTCAGTGAGGAGGAGATCGCACGTATTATTTCCCGCTGGACCGGTATCCCGGTTGCAAAACTGACGGAGAGTGAGAGAAACAAGACACTTCATCTCGATGAGGAACTGCACAAACGTGTTATTGGACAGGACGAGGGTGTCACAAAGGTTACAGAAGCGATCATCCGTTCCAAAGCAGGAATCAAAGATCCGACAAAGCCAATCGGTTCGTTCCTGTTCTTAGGACCTACCGGTGTTGGTAAGACGGAACTTGCAAAGGCACTTGCAGCAAGCCTGTTTGACGATGAGTCTAATATGGTGCGTCTTGATATGAGTGAATATATGGAGAAATATTCCGTCTCCCGTTTGATCGGAGCGCCTCCAGGATATGTCGGATACGATGAGGGCGGTCAGCTTACCGAGGCAGTCCGCAGAAAACCATATTCCGTCGTACTGTTTGATGAGGTGGAAAAAGCACATCCGGATGTATTCAATGTGCTGTTACAGGTACTTGATGATGGACGTATCACCGATTCACAGGGCAGGACTGTGGACTTTAAAAACACGATCATTATTATGACGTCAAACCTTGGTTCGGCGCATCTGCTCGAAGGAATTGATGATAACGGAGATATCAATCCGGAGTGTGAAGAGGCAGTCATGAATGAACTGAGAGGACACTTCCGTCCGGAATTTTTGAACCGTCTCGATGAGATCATCATGTTCAAGCCACTCACAAAAGGCAATATCGGCAATATCATCAACCTTCTGATCACAGATCTCAACAAACGTCTTTCTGACCGTGAGATCACAGTGGAACTGACAGATGCGGCAAAGCAGTATATCGTAGACAACGGATATGATCCGGTTTATGGTGCAAGACCGCTCAAACGTTTCTTACAGAAACATGTGGAAACACTGTCTGCAAAATTGATCCTTGCGGATGAGGTGAGGGAAGGCGATACGATCCTGATCGATGTGGAAGGCGATAAGCTGACAGCACGCGTTAAGTGACAGATTGTGGTTACAGCGGGAGAATCAGACAATGTGCCTGAAGGGATAATTGTATAGATACAAAATAGAAAAAGAAGGACTTTATCCTTAAAACGGATAGAGTCCTTCTTTCAATAGTTGTATTTTGAAGATAAAGGAACATGATGAGGAAGAAATCTGAAAAAATTTGTTTATTTGCTGTGTACTTTGCGCAGTAAAAGCGGCAGTTCCACGATCAGCATGGCAATCCAGCCGGCAAGGTAGGAATACGGCAGCGCCTCAATGCCAAGGTGCATTTTAAAGACGAGAGGTGCGGCGGCAAGCACGCGTATGCCCATATTTACAAAACTGCTGATAAGTGTGATCTTTAAATCGCCGATTCCGCGGAAATACCCCTGGATTCCGTTTGTGACAGCCGGCAGTATATACATCAGGGAGATCAGATGCAGGTAGATGACACCGTGTCCGATGACTTCCTCATCTTTGATGAAGCAGAGCATAAATTCTCTTGCAAATAAAAAGCAGAGTGCAAACACGATCAGCCCATAAATGATCTCAAGAATCATACCGCAGCGGAATCCCTCCCGCATGCGGTCTTTTTTTCCAGCCCCTTTATTCTGTGCCATCAGGGCAGTCATGGCGTGTGCAATATTCTGTTCCGGCGTGTAGGCAAAATCATCGATTCTGTTTACGATGGCAAATGCGGCAGCAACCGAAACGCCCATGGTGTTGACGATCGCCTGGATCCCGAGTTTCCCGAGCTGTACAGTTGCCTGCTGCAATGCTGATGTCCAGCCATATGCAATCGTGCGCAGTAAAAGTGAACGGTCAAACACCAGCCATTTTTTTCCAAGTCTTAATAATGGCACTTTTTTCTGGATATAGATGACACAGAAAACGCAGCATAAGGCTTCACTCAGCACGGTAGATACCGCGCAGCCGTTGCTGCCGGCTTTCAACACGACAACAAAAAACAGATCCCCTAAAATATTTAAAACGGCACTGATCATCAGAAAATAAAGCGGGGTATTGCTGTCACCGAGTGCACGCAGTGTGCTCGAAAAAAAGTTGTACAGAAAAGTAAAGACCAATCCCAAAAAGATGATCTGTAAGTATTCTGTTGTGAGGGATAAAATACCTGCATCCGCCTGCATTAAGATCAGGATCGGTCTTGCAAACAGGATACATGCTGTGGATAAGACCAGCGAAAAAATAACGCCGGAGAGCATGGTGGTACTGATCTGGCGGTGCAGCGTGTCATAATCTTTTGCCCCATACTGCATTCCCATTAAAATGCTGGCACCCATGCACAGTCCGTTTAAAAACAGGATCATCAGAGTGGAGATCGGATTGCAGATGCCGACAGCGGCAAGTGCTTCTTTTCCGACGAAATGGCCGACAATGATGCTGTCGACAGCATTATAAGTGAGCTGGAACAGATTTCCAAGTACAAGCGGGATGGTAAAACGGATTAAAATCGGCATAATTTTCCCGGTAGTAAAATCTTTGGTCATGGTGGTAAAAATCCTTTTTTATTTATTAGATGGCATATTCAAAAAATCTTTTAATTCTTTGGCGCGGGTTTCATAGTCAGAGACTCCGAGATCATAAAGATCCTGTTCTAAGGCGGCATCTTTGGAAAAAGTACCAAGCGGCATATGACGGCTTGGTGCGAAGATAAAGACATAGCCTTCTTTTTCTAACCGGTTGGCGAGATCAATGGACGCCTGATAATTGATATGCCGGTTGTCGATGCTCTCAATAGTCTTCGGATATTTATGCAGCATATGTTTATAAAGCGGGCGGTGTGCTTCCGGTTTTTTTACAAAATCTCTTGGATTTGAGAGAATCACAACCATTTTGGTACAGCCATGTTCGATCGCATGGTGAAGCGGGATTGAATCAGAGACACCCCCATCATAATAAAAATGTTCTCCTATCATTACAGGACGACAGAAACCAGGCAGGGCACAGGTTGCCATAACTGTGCGGTAGTCATCGTAGACAATGTCATATTTGGAAAAATAGGTTGTCTGTCCGGTTGCGGCATCTGTTGCCGGCATATAAAATTCTGCCGGATTTTCCATGACGGCAGAGTAATCGAGAGGATCTGCCCCATCGGAATTGGTCAGTGTTCCGTAGATATACTGCAGCCCGAAAAGATTTCCGGTATGTAAAAAACTGTGAACACTTAAGTAACGGGGATCATCTAAATGTTCCGTATAAAAACGGAGATTGCGCCCACGCTGCCCGGCAAGATAAGAGAGTGTGTTCGCGGCACCTGCAGAAACGCCGATGCAGTAGGAAAATGTGATATCATCGTCTAAAAATTTATCCAGAATGCCGGCACTGTATGCGCATTTCATACCACCGCCTTCTACTACAAGTCCTGTTTTCATAGTGTTCCTTTCTTTGTATTTTGAGAGGTGTCAAAATGAGCTCATGGACATTATACTTTATTTACTACAAGTCATTCAACACCAATATAAACAGACTTGCCGGTGTTTTTTGTTTCGTCGGATGGAAGTATGGAAAGAAAGGCTTGTCTGCTGTAAAATTCAACCGCAGTTTTTGCAGTACATAAAATTTATTGACAATTTACCAAAACGTTGTTGCTTTTTAAAATAGAGGATGATAATATAAAGCATCTCACAGAATTTTCCAAGCGTGCATTTGAAGAAAAATTTCTTCAAATGGGTATGGTCACGACAGAATCGGCAGTTTCAATTGCAGTCAGCACCGTACATAAAGTATTCCAGAGCGGAAAGAATACAGAAGATGCGGCATCTAAGATCATTGATGACCGAAGAAAAATCCACGCTGAAATTCAGCTTGTCATTCCACAGGGAGAGACCGCAAGAGTGGAGAAGATCTCAACGGTCCATTCCAGCAGAGATCTGGAGTATGTGGCATCAGGGAAAGAGCCGGAAGGAGAGAATGTCTGCAGGGATGGTCTTGATAATTTAAAAGAAGCAGAAGAAAAAGGCTATGGAGCTCTTTTGGGGAAAAGTAAAAAAGTCTGGGAGAAAATCTGGAAGAAACAGGACATTCAGATTGATAGTAAAGAGGATGATGCACAGATAGCGGTGCGTTTTGCACTTTATCATCTTCAAATCATGGTACGCAGGGAAGATAACCGGGTTGGTATTGGTGCAAAGGCACTTAGTGGAGAAGGATATAAAGGACATTCTTTCTGGGATACAGAGACATTTATTTTCCCATATTTCCAGATGGCAGAACCGAAGACGGCAAGAACTCTTCTGGAATTCCGTTATAAGGGACTGTACGGTGCAAGAAAGAAAGCAATCGAAAATGGTTACAAAGGAGCCATGTACCCGTGGGAAGCGGCATGGGTCAGTGATGGTGAAGTTACACCGTATGTGACCGGTGTCAATGTTCATACCGGAGAGCCGATGATCTGTTTAACCGGAGTGATCGAGCAGCACATTACGTCTGATATTATTTTTGCACTGTGGCAGTATTATGCTGCAACAGATGATCAGGACTTCATGGATAGATATGGCTATGAGATGACGATCGAGACTGCCAGATTCTGGAACAGCCGTCTGGAGTGGATTGAAGAAAACAACAGATATGAAATCCGTGATGTTATAGGACCGGATGAGTACAAAGAACATGTGGATAATAATGCATATACGAATTATATGGCACATGAAAATATGAGACTTGCAGCACAGGTAATTGCATGCATCCGTGATGAGAAGAAAGATATCTACGGGAAAATGCAGAAATTAATGCAGGAAGAGGGTACATCATTAGAACAGTTAGAGGGAGAACTGAAAGATAAAATGAAGAAACTTTATCTGCCGCAGCCGGATGAAAAAACAGGGATTATTCCTCAGTTTGACGGATACTTTGATCTAAAAGAAATAGATCTTTCTGTGTATAAGAATGCTTCTGTTGTGGGAACGGTCTTTCATGATTATTCAGGGGAAGATGTACAGGGAATGCAGGCAGGTAAACAGGCTGATATTGTAGAACTGCTGTATCAGATGGAAGATATCACGACACCGGATAATAAGGCAAAGAACTATGTATACTATGAAGCAAGAACACTGCATGATTCATCTCTTTCCAAGGCAATCCACAGTATCACTGCATGTGATCTTGGTATGGAGAAAGAGGCTTATGATATGTTCATGAGTGCTGCACTTACCGATCTTGGACAGGAGATGAAATCCTCTGATGCAGGAATCCACAGTGCAAATATGGGAGGTGTATGGCAGGATGTGGTAATGGGATTCGGTGGAATAAGAATCCGTGACGGACATCTCCGTATTGCTCCAAATTGTCCAAAACAGTGGGAGAAGTTTACATATCCTCTTTACTGGAAAGGAAACGAACTTCATATCACAGTCTGCAAAGATGGTGTGGAAGTTATAAACGAAGGGGAAGATTTCGAGGCAGAGATCATGGGTCAGACAGTAACTGTCAGCAAAGGAAAAAACGAATTTCGGGCATAAGAGCATAGGAGAGAAAAATGCTGCAGAATGATGGAAAGTTTGTAAAGGTATTAAACCAGATCGCAGATCTGGTTGGATTAAATCTTTTAGCAATCCTCTTTTGTATTCCGATCGTTACGATAGGGGCATCCATAACAGCCGTTTATGGATGCATCTTTCGCATACAGGAGAAAAAAGAAGGATATCTGATAAAGGATTTTTGGAAGTTGTTTAAAGCAAGTTTCAGGTCATCTACGATCATTTATCTTGTGGGTGTACTGGTGATCGCAATGCTATATCTGGATTATCATATTTTTGCTGCAGACAGAACGATGAATGCTTTACAGATACTTGTGATCGCAGCCGGGATCATAGTAGCAGAGATTTTTACTTACGCGTTTCCAATGGAATCTTACTTTGAGAATACTGTGAAAGCAACTGTGAGGAATGCCGTATTGCTCGGAATCTCGAATGTTCCATATACATTGCTTATGCTGGGTTTGAATACCCTTCCATTTTTTATTATTTCAAAAATTCCAATTGCATTTGGTATCTGGTTTCTGACCGGTATCTCAGGAATTGCATGGATCAACAGTTTTTTCTTAAAGAAGATTTTTCAAAATGTAAAAATACGAAAGGATGTGTAATAGACGATGAAACAGCAGTTCATATGTGAAAGAAGACCAAAAGCAGATCCGCGGAATATTGTTCTTGGAAAAAATTACCGTATTACATTTCTGACGGACAGGCTGGTCAGATTTGAATATAATGAATCCGGTGCATTTGTGGATGAGGCTTCGCAGGTAATATGGTACAGGGATTTAGAAGAGGTTCCTTTTGAGATAAAGCAGAAAAAAGATTTCCTGGAGATCCAGACAAAAAGCATACGGATACGCTATGATGAGAGAGCATTTGATGAGAGTATCCTGAGTGTGAAGCTGAGAAAACCGGACGATGGATGTGATCTGGAATGGTATTATGGCAGAAAAGAGGATCGTAATCTTTTCGGAACTGCCCGTACGCTCGATGAAGCAGACGGCAGGATCAGACTGGAAAAAGGCATTCTTTCCAGGGATGGATTTGCAGTATTAGATGATTCAAAAACGATTTTGCTTACCGAGGATGGCTGGATCAAAGAGAGAAAACAGGGAGGAGAGGATTTCTATCTGTTTGCCTATGGTCATGATTACCGGGGCGCGGTAAAAGATTTTTTTAGGGTTACCGGCCGTGTTCCAATGCTTCCAAAATATGCACTTGGAAACTGGTGGAGCAGATATTACGAGTATTCACAGGATGAGTATCAGAGACTGATGGATCGTTTCTTAGCGGAAAAAATCCCGTTTTCGGTGGCAGTCATTGACATGGACTGGCATATCACAGATATTGACAAGAAGTATGGTTCCGGCTGGACCGGTTATACATGGAACAGGGATCTGTTTCCGGATCCGGGGAGTTTTATGGATAATCTGCATGACAGGGGAATGAAAGTGACTTTAAATGTGCATCCGGCACTCGGTATCCGGGAATGCGAAAGTATGTATAAAGAAATGGCAGAGGCAATGGGAATGGATCCGGCAGCCGGAGAACCGGTTGAATTCGATATTACAGATCCGGAGTTTCTGGAAAATTATTTTGAGATCGTACATCATCCGCTTGAGGAAGAGGGGGTTGATTTCTGGTGGCTGGACTGGCAGCAGGGTGGACATACGGCAGTGAAAGAGTTAGATCCGCTTTGGATGCTGAATCATTACCATTATCTTGACAGTGGACGGGATGGAAAAAGAAAAATGACATTTTCACGTTATGCAGGTCCTGGTTCTCACAGATATCCGGTAGGTTTTTCCGGGGATACAGTTGTAACGTGGGAGTCCCTTGATTTCCAGCCTTATTTTACAGCAACGGCATCAAATATTGGATATGGATGGTGGAGTCATGATATAGGCGGACATATGCTTGGAATCCGGTCAGATGTTATGGAGGCACGCTGGTATGAGTTAGGGACATTTTCCCCGATCAACAGGCTGCACAGTACAAAAATGTCGTTCAGTGGAAAAGAACCATGGAATTTCAGACCGGAAGTAGAACATGCGATGGGAGAATCCCTGCGCTTAAGACACCAGTTACTGCCTTATCTTTACACAATGAACTATCTGGCATACAAAGAATACCGGCCGGTCATTGCGCCAATGTATTACGATTATCCGGAAAATGAACAGGCATATCCGGTTCAGGATCATTCTTTTGTTGAGGGAGTAAGCAACAACCAGTATCTTTTTGGAACAGATATGATTGTTGCACCGATTACAAGTGACCAGATAGCGATTTTAAATCAGGGAAAAGTAAAAGCGTGGATACCGGAAGGCTGCTACCACGATTTCTTTACCGGATTGATCTATAAAGGTGAGAAAGTAATGTGGATGTTCCGCAGCATTAACAGTATTCCGGTGCTTGTAAAAGCAGGAGGCATCATTCCAATGCAGAAAGAGCTGTTTGGAAAAGATTTTCTGAAAAATCCGGAAGAACTTATCATAAGAGTCTATGGCGGAGCGGATGGCAATTATACACATTATGAGGATGACGGTGAGACCGAGGATTATAAAGATGGCAGGAGCTGTTGCTTTACATCCATGCATTTTGACTGGGAAAGAGGGGCGTTCACAATCGAAGGGGCGGTCGGACAGACAGATCTGATCCCGGAATTCCGGGATTATACAGTGGAATTGTGTGGAGTGAAAGAGGCAGCGCCTAAAGTATACATAAGTGGAAAAGAAATCAAAATAACGTATGAATATCAGTGGAAGAAGGGATGTATCAGAATCCACATTCCGAAAGTGTCAGTGGATGAAAAAGTGGAAATTGTTTTTGAGCAGAAACTGACATTAAATGACAACCATACACTGGAGCGTGTGTATGATCTGCTGAATCAGGCACAGGACAGTAATCTTGCAAAAGAGTTTGCATACCGGCTTTTAAGTAGTGGAAAAAATCTTGCAGATATCTTAGGCGAGCTTGAGACGACGAATTTAAAAAAAGAGATCAGACTGGCAGTCATTGAGATCATGACCGCTGATTTATAAGGAGAAAAAAGATGCAGAAAGCATGGTGGAAAGAAGCAGTTGTTTATCAGATTTATCCAAGGAGTTTTATGGATAGTAACGGAGATGGAATCGGAGACCTTCAGGGGATCATTAAAAAATTAGACTATATAAAGAATCTCGGTATCACAGTTATCTGGGTATCCCCAATCTATAAATCTCCAAATAAAGATAACGGATATGATATCAGCGATTATCAGGCTATAATGGATGAGTTCGGGACAATGGAAGATTTTGATGAATTATTAAAAGAAATTCATCAAAGAGGAATGAAACTGGTAATGGATCTGGTTGTTAACCATACATCTGACCAGCATAAATGGTTTCTGGAAAGCAGAAAATCAAAAGATAATAAATACCGCGATTATTATATCTGGAAAGATCCGGTAGATGGTCATGAACCGACAAACTGGGGATCATATTTCAGTGGATCTGCATGGCAGTTTGATGAGACAACCGGACAGTATTATCTGCATCAGTTTGTGCCGGAACAGCCTGATCTTAACTGGGATAATCCTGTGGTAAGAAAAGAAGTTTTTGATATGATGACATGGTGGTGTGAAAAAGGAATTGACGGATTCCGGATGGATGTGATCAGTCTGATCAGCAAGCCGGAAGAATACAAAGATGGTCCGGTAAAAGAAGGGGAAAAATATTCTTTTTGTGGTGCAGTCACAGCAAATGGACCTCATGAACATGAATATCTTCAGGAGATGAACCAAAAAGTATTAAGCAGGTATAACCTTCTGACAGTGGGTGAAACATCATGCGTTACGCTCGAAGAGGCCAAAAAATATGCGCGAAGCGATGGAAAAGAGTTGAGCATGGTATTCCAGTTTGAGCATATGGATGTGGATTCGGATGAACATGGAAAGTGGACGGATAAGAAACTTTATCTTCCGGATCTCAAAGAAGTTTTAAACCGCTGGCAGAAAGGGTTAGAGGAAGTAGCATGGAACAGTCTGTTCTGGGACAATCATGATCAGCCAAGGGTTGTTTCGAGATGGGGAAATGATTCTGGGGAATACAGGGAGCTTTCAGCAAAGATGCTTGCAACCTGTCTTCACATGATGCAGGGAACACCGTATGTATATCAGGGGGAAGAACTTGGAATGACCAATATGCATTTTTCGGATGTGTCTGAATGTGACGATATAGAAGAAAAAAATATTTATATAGATCTTGTTACCGATACAAAAGTATATACGCATGATCAGATGATGGACATTATCAGTAAGAAAGGACGGGATAATGCAAGGACACCTATGCAGTGGGATGATTCAGAAAATGCAGGATTTACCTCGGGAACGCCGTGGTTTGCAGTGAATCCGAATTATAAAACGATCAATGCAGCTGCTCAGGTGGAAGATCCGGATTCAATATACAATTACTACAGGAAACTCATAGAACTGCGCAAAGAGGAAGAAGTGATCGTTTATGGAACGTTCGACGGACTTGAAGATGCAGATGAAAATCTTTACATTTATACAAGATCATCCGAGAATAAAAAAATACTGGTAATCTGCAATTTCACGGAAAAAGAACTGGATGTTCCGGCTTCTATTGCGGATATGGTAAAAGAAAACCAGGGAATTCTGATAGGAAACTATAAAGATATTTCAGAAAAAATCCGTCCGTATGAAGCGGTAGTATATCTGGTAAAGTAGATTTTTAGCAACAGGTGATACCATACGGTCCATAATTATGGCAGATTGTGGTAAGTAATGCAGCCGGCATCACTTACCACAATTTTTACGCTTTCTGCAAAGTGAAAATTCCTTTTTGTGTATATTTGGCAAAATAGGACATTTTACGAAAAAAAACGAAAAAATTAACTGGACGAAATGAAAAGGGAGAGGTATACTAGGCGGGTAACAGGATGATTCTTTGAACAGACAAGGCTATGAAGGATGTATGGTATCGATGAAAAAAAAGATTGGTTCTACTTATTTTAATGATGAATTGGTATATGACGGTAACGATCTGGGGGCTGTATATACAAAAGAAAAGACAACATTTCGTATATGGACACCTGCTGCCGGGAAAGTATCGCTTAACTTATATGAGCAGGGCGATGGTGACAATTTGATAGAAACAATTCCAATGACAGCAGATGTCAAAGGAACCTGGGTATGTGAAAAGACAGGAGACCTGAATGGTGTATATTATACTTATTCAGTACAGATTGGTAATAAAGTAAATGAAGTTGTTGATTTATATGCAAGAAGTGCAGGTGTAAATGGCAACAGAGGTGAGATCCTTGATCTGCAAGCTGCCGATCCGGATGGATTTGATGCAGATATCAGACCGGCATTTAATAATGCAACAGATGCAGTGATTTATGAAGTACATATTCGTGATCTGTCTTCCGATGCTTCTTCCGGGATTCGGAATACAGGTAAGTTTCTTGGACTGACAGAGCGCGGAACAAAGAACAGGGAAGGGCTGGCTACAGGACTTGATCATATTCTGGATCTTGGAGTGACTCATGTACAGATTCTGCCGAGCTTTGATTATGCTACTGTAGATGAAACAAAGCCCGATACAGCGCAGTTCAACTGGGGCTATGATCCTAAGAATTATAATGTGCCGGAAGGTTCTTACAGTACAGATCCATATCATGGGGAAGTACGTGTCAATGAAATGAAGCAGATGATTAAGACACTTCATGAAAATGGAATCCGCGTGAATATGGATGTTGTATATAATCATACTTATCATCTGGCAGATTCATGGTTTCAGAAGACGGTGCCTGATTATTACTACAGAAAGAATGGCGATCATTATTCAGATGGTTCAGGCTGTGGGAATGAAACAGCCTCGGAGCGTGCCATGATGCGCAAGTATATCGTAGATTCTGTTGTATACTGGGCAACGGAATATCATATAGATGGTTTCCGGTTTGACTTGATGGGCGTACATGATCTGGATACCATGAAGGCTGTCAGAAAAGCACTGGATCAGGTGAGTCCTGACATTATGGTATATGGTGAAGGATGGACTGGAGGAGAATCTGCATTGCCGGCAGCACAGCTGGCAGCGAAGAACAATATTTACCGGTTGGATCGTGTGGGAGCTTTCAGTGATGATATCCGTGATGGGATCAAAGGCAGTGTATTTGATTCTCTGGACAAAGGTTTTGTAAGCGGCAAAGATGATATGGAAGAAAACATTAAATTCAGTGTTGTAGCAGCAACCCCGCATTCGCAGGTTACGCTCACAAAGGATGGTGATAAGTGTACGAACTGGTCGGGACAGCCGGGACAGAGTATTAATTATATATCCTGCCATGATAATCTGACATTCTGGGATAAGCTTGCCATTTCCAATGCAGATGACAGTGAGGCTGACAGAGTGAAGATGACTAAGCTGGGAAGCGCGGTTCTTTTTACTTCGCAGGGTGTACCATTTATACAGGCTGGTGAAGAGATGCTTCGCTCTAAGCCAAATGAGAAGTCTGAGACCGGATTTGATGAGAACAGCTATTCTTCCCCTGATGCAACGAACAGCATTAAGTGGGATAATAAAGGTAACGTCATGGATGTTTATGAATATTATAAAGGTCTGATCGCATTCCGTAAGGCACACAGTGCACTGCGCATGACAACAGCCGCTGCAATTCAGAATAATCTTACCTTTATGACTGGACTTGATGCAAATGTTGTAGCCTATACCATTCAGGGTGAGGTACAGGGAGAAACGGCACAGAATATTGCAGTCATCTATAATGGAAATCCGGATGCAGTCACAGTAAACTTACCTGCCGGGACATGGGATATCTGTGTCAATGGTAAAAAGGCAGGATGCAGATCTCTTGGAACGGCGGAAGGTTCTGTTACTGTCGAAGGTATCTCTGCGCTGGTTCTGGTACAGGGAGATGATACCGTAAGCAAAGTGCCGGCAGAGGATGCATAGGCAGACACGGCAGTCAGATAGACAAAGAGAGAAAATTGTATGAGATTGTATAAGATGTGCGAAAAAAATTGAATATTTATCAGGGAGACGATATAATAGAATGCGGAGGAAACAAAGCATGTCATTTACGCATCTGCACGTCCATACAGAGTACAGTCTTTTGGACGGTTCAAATAAGATAAAAGAATATGTTTCAAGAGTCAAAGAACTAGGGATGAACAGCGCCGCCATCACAGATCATGGTGTGATGTACGGCGTGATTGATTTTTATAAGGCGGCAAAGGCGGCAGGAATTAAGCCGGTCTTAGGCTGCGAGGTCTATGTGGCACCGGGATCACGGTTTGACAGGGAACTTTCACATGGGGATGACCGTTATTATCATCTGGTGCTTTTAGCGGAAAATAATCAGGGGTATCAGAATCTGATGAAGATCGTCTCTAAGGGGTTTGTGGAGGGATATTACTACAAACCACGCGTGGATATGGAAGTCTTAGAGACGTATCATGAGGGGATCATTGCCTTAAGTGCCTGTCTTGCCGGGGAGGTGCAGCGCTACCTGGTGCGTGGTCTTTATGACGAGGCGAAAGAGACTGCATATAAATATGAAAAATGTTTTGGAAAAGGCAATTTCTTTTTGGAATTGCAGGATCACGGAATCCCGGATCAGAAGACCGTTAATGCAGGTCTGATGCGGATGAGTGAGGAGACAGGCATTGAGCTGGTGGCAACAAACGATGTGCATTACACATATGCTGAGGATGCAGAGCCGCATGATATTTTACTCTGTCTGCAGACCGGAAAAAAACTGTCCGATGAAAACCGTATGCGTTATGAGGGCGGGCAGTATTTTGTGAAATCCGAGGAGGAGATGCGGGCACTGTTTCCATATGCGGCACAGGCAATCGACAACACGCAGAAAATCGCAGACCGCTGTAATGTGGAGATCGAATTTGGAGTGACCAGGCTGCCGCATTTTGACGTGCCGGAGGGGTATGATTCGTGGACTTACCTGAACAAACTCTGTCATGAGGGGCTGGTAAGACGTTACCCGGACAAGCATGACGAGCTTTTGCCGAAGCTTGACTATGAGCTTTCTGTCATCCAGAAGATGGGGTACGTCGATTATTTCCTGATCGTATGGGATTTTATCAACTATGCGAGAACACACGGCATTCCGGTTGGTCCTGGAAGGGGAAGTGCGGCGGGAAGCCTTGTGTCTTATACAACGGGTATTACCAATATTGATCCGATCCGTTATAATCTGCTGTTTGAGCGGTTTTTAAATCCGGAACGTGTGACCATGCCGGATATCGATATTGACTTCTGTTATGAGAGACGAAGTGAAGTTATTGATTACGTTATTGAAAAATACGGAAAAGACTGTGTGACGCAGATCGTTACTTTCGGTACGTTAGCGGCGCGCGGTGTCATCCGTGATGTCGGACGTGTCATGGATCTGCCGTATAATTTCTGCGATACGATCGCAAAAAATATTCCAAATGAGCTCAATATCACGATCGACAAAGCACTCATAATGAACCCGGAACTGCGTTCCATGTATGAGTCGGATGAGACGGTAAAAAGACTCATCGATATGGCGAAAAGACTAGAAGGTCTGCCGCGCCATACCTCCATGCATGCAGCCGGAGTCGTAATCTCCCAGAAGGCGATGGACGAATATGTGCCGTTGTCGCGAAGCTCTGACGGTACGATCACAACACAGTTTGTCATGACCACGATTGAGGAACTCGGACTTTTAAAAATGGATTTCCTTGGACTCCGTACTTTAACTGTCATCAGTGATGCGGTCAAACTTGTGGAAAAAAATCATGGAATAAAAATTGATGTGGATAACATTGATTATGATGATAAAAAAGTATTAGACTCGATCGGAACCGGAAAATGTGATGGTATCTTCCAGTTAGAAAGTGCGGGCATGAAAAACTTCATGAAGGAGTTAAAACCGCAGAGTTTAGAGGATGTTATCGCCGGTATCTCCCTTTACCGTCCGGGCCCGATGGACTTTATCCCGAAATATATTAAAGGAAAAAATGAACCGGAGAGTGTGACCTATGTCTGCAAAGAATTAGAGCCGATCTTAGAGCCGACCTATGGCTGTATCGTTTATCAGGAGCAGGTTATGCAGATCGTGCAGAACCTCGCCGGTTATACGATGGGACAGGCAGATAATATCCGCCGAGCCATGAGTAAAAAGAAGCAGTACGTCATCGACGCTGAGCGTCAGAACTTTGTCTATGGCAATGAAGAGCAGGGCATCAAAGGCTGTATCGCAAACGGAATCAGCGAGCAGGCGGCAAACCAGATCTACGATTCCATGGTCGATTTTGCCAAATATGCATTTAACAAATCCCACGCGGCAGCTTATGCGGTGGTTGCCTATCAGACAGCGTATTTAAAATATTATTATCCGCTTGAATTTATGGCGGCGCTCATGACATCCGTGATCGACAATACAAGAAAAGTTGCAGAGTATATTTATTCCTGCCGCCAGATGGGAATTAAGGTACTTTCCCCGGACATCAATGAGGGAGAAGGGCGCTTTTTGGCAACAAAAGATGGAATCCGCTACGGCATGTACGCAATCAAGAGCATCGGCAGACAGGTTATTGATATCATTTTAGCTGAAAGAGAAGAGAACGGAAAATATACCACGCTCTCTGATTTCTTAAGCCGTGTGGCGGGGCGTGAGGTCAATAAGCGTGCAGTCGAAAACCTGATCAAAGCAGGAGCCTGTGACGGGTTAGACGGCAACAGGCAGCAGATGCTTTTAGTATATAATACGCTGATCGACAACCTGAATCAGGAAAAGAAAAATTCGCTTGCCGGGCAGATGTCTTTGTTTGACCTTGTCTCAGAGGAAGAAAAAAAGGCGTATGAAGTCCGGTTTCCGAATGTGGAGGAGTACAGCAAGGAGATCAAACTTGGTTTTGAGAAGGAAGTTCTTGGCATTTATTTAAGCGGACATCCGTTGGAGGAATATGAGGAAAAATGGCGCAAAAATATCAGCGCCGTGACGGCAGATTTTATTCTGGATGAAGAAACGAATGCCGTAAAGATCAAAGATAACCAGAGTGTTGTCATTGGTGGTATCATCACGGAAAAAACGATTAAATATACGAAGCAGAACAAAGCGATGGCATTCATCACGGTCGAGGATCTGTTTGGAACGTTGGAAGTTATTATTTTCCCGCGCGATTACGAGAAATACAGCCGTTATTTGAACGAGGATGAAAAAGTCTTTATCGCTGGACATGCCAATGTTGAGGAAGATAAAAACGGAAAACTGATCTGTGAAAAAATCTATTCCTTTGATGACACCAAACGGGAGCTGTGGCTTCAGTTTGCGACAAAAGAAGCGTTTGAAGAAAAAGAAAAGGAATTGTATTCCCTGCTCTATGGTTCGGACGGAAATGATGAGATCGTGATCTATATTGCATCACCGCGTGCCATGAAGCGATTAGGTAAAAATTACAATATTCATATCAATCCGGAGCTTGTCGGTAACTTGACGGAATTTTTGGGCGAAAAAAATGTAAAAATTGTTGAAAAGAGCATTGAAAAGAAACAATAAAGAGATTAGAATAATAAAGATTAGAAAAATGGGTATATTATTTTAGGAGGGAACGATAAATGGCAAAAGAGATTAATACAATCGGTGTGCTGACAAGTGGTGGCGATGCGCCGGGAATGAACGCAGCCATTCGTGCAGTTGTAAGGGAAGCAATTGCAAAGGGAAAAAAGGTAAAAGGAATTAAGCGAGGTTACGCAGGACTTCTTCAGGAAGAGATCATTGATATGGAAGCAAAAGATGTTTCCGATATCATCCAGCGCGGTGGTACGATCTTACAGACAGCACGCTGTATGGAGTTTACAACAGCAGAAGGACAGCAGCGTGGTGCTGAGATCTGTAAAAAACATGGCATCGACGGAATCATTGTTATCGGTGGTGACGGTTCTTTCAAGGGAGCTCAGAAGCTTGCGGGACTTGGAATCAATACCATTGGTCTTCCGGGAACCATCGACCTTGATATCGCATGTACCGAGTACACGATTGGATTTGATACAGCAGTAAATACAGCAATGGAAGCAATCGACAAAGTCCGTGATACATCAACCTCCCATGAGCGCTGCAGTATCATCGAGGTTATGGGACGTGGCGCCGGTTACATCGCATTATGGTGCGGTATTGCAAACGGTGCTGAGGATATTTTACTTCCGGAAAGATATGACTATGACGAGCAGAAATTAGTCAACCACATCATCGAGAACCGTAAACGCGGTAAACAGCATCATATCATCGTAAATGCTGAGGGAATCGGACATTCTTCGAGTATGGCAAAGAGAATCGAAGCTGCAACCGGTATCGAGACACGTGCAACCATCTTAGGTCACATGCAGCGTGGTGGAAGCCCGACATGTAAAGACCGTGTATATGCATCTACCATGGGTGCTTTAGCAGTAGATTTACTCTGCGAAGGAAAGACCAACCGTGTTGTTGGATACCGTCATGGTGATTTCGTTGATTATGATATCGACGAGGCACTTGCAATGACAAAAGAGATTCCGGAATATCAGTACGAGATCAGCAAGAACCTTTCTCTGTAATGTATGATAATAGATTTTTAATCTATTGTACCTGACAACAGGTTAGCTTTACATAGAGTCATATGTTTTTGCAATTTAAAGAGAAATCCGTTATACTTAGCGACAGGTATAACGGATTTTTTAGTGAGGGAAATTATGATTACAAGTACATCAAACCAGCAGATGAAAAATTTGACACTGCTCATGAAAAAGGCAAAAGCCAGAAATGAGCAGGGTGTTTTTGTGGCAGAGGGAAGAAAAATGTTTTTAGAGGCCCCGGTGGAGTGGGTGAAACAGGTTTATGTTTCCGAGAGTTTTTATGGAACATGTACGCAGGGCAATATGCAGGATTGCATGGAATCCTGCACGCCAAAACATGGGGAAGAAAAACTGAACAGAAAAGTACTGGAGCGTTTGAATGAAACCGGCTATGAGAGCGTCTCTGACAATGTGTTTAAAAGTGTTTCCGACACACAGACACCGCAGGGAATCCTCTGCGTGATAAAGAAACCGGAGTATGCATTAGAACAGCTGCTCCAGGGAGACAACACACACCTTCTGATCTTAGAGAGCATCCAGGATCCGGGAAATCTCGGCACGATGGTGCGCACCGGTGAGGGGGCAGGCATCACGGGTGTGATCATGAATCAGACAACGGTGGATCTGTTCAATCCAAAGACGATCCGTTCCACAATGGGAAGCATTTATCGTGTTCCTTTTTTCGTCACGAAAGATCTTCCCGGGACGATTTCATCACTCAAAGAGCAGCAGGTCAATGTCTATGCGGCACACCTTAAGGGCACGCTTTCCTATGATGAACCGGACTATAAGAAAAAAACAGCATTTCTGATTGGAAATGAGGGAAACGGATTGTCGGATGAGATCGCAGATTTAGCAGATACTTATATTAAAATCCCGATGCAGGGGCAGGTGGAGTCGTTGAATGCGGCGATCTCTGCATCACTTCTGATGTATGAGACGGGACGGCAGAGAAGACACTGATTAACGATAAAAATGGAGAGATAACAATTCATGAGAATCTGGTTTAAAATGATGAAGGGTACGCACCTGATCAAAGACATGACAGTGACAGATGAGTCAGATGAGACGAGAACACACAAAATTTTCAAGGCGTTAGATGAGGTATGTTATGCATTTGACCTTGGAAAACCAATCTGGTTAGATGCAAATGTGGAAGAGTTTAAGAGGCATGCAAAGACACGTTTTACGCAGGATTGTTTTATTGAGCATGTGGATTTTGATTTTCTGGAGATGCATGTGATCGAGGAGGATTAAAGGGAGAACATCCCGATATGGAGGGCATGTTGTATGGCATTGGAAAATAAGTTTGGAATTAAAAATTCCGCGGAACTTGCGCGCAAGATTGTTGAAAAATATGTGGAAATGAACATTGTGCATCCGTTCCGTGAAGAAAATGGAAGAAGCATGCGCATCTGGCTGGATATGATGTTAAAAAAACAGATCGGACAGGTGGTGGACTGGAGTAAGATAGAAAAAGAAGATTATCTGATGGCGATGGAACGCAGTCCGATCAAAGATATTGAAATTAAATATATTTTAAATGCAGCACTTACCGATCAGATCAATGACCGGGAAGTTTATATGAAAGGCATTGACCATAGTTATTATTATGAGGGATATGTCACGTATAAGACGGAAGAGTTGTAGGGTGGCTGGCTTATGAAAAGGCAAGGGAGAGATCTCTTGCCTTTTGGTTATTTATGTCAGATTTTGAAATAGAAAAATAAATATTTTACATTAATATATGGAAATTTGGAAGATACATGTTACAATAGTAAGTAAATAAAATATAAAGGCATAAAATAACAGATGGAGAAGGGGAATGTTAGCAAAATTAGAATTAAAGTTAAAATGTGAAAAAGAACTGACATATCAGATGTCATCATTGTTTCATGGGGCACTTATGGAATTGCTGCCAGAGGAATATGCAGATTATCTGCATATTTCAAGCCTTCATCCATATGCACAGCATTTAGAATGCAGAGAGGGGGACTGGTACTGGATAATTACAGGGCTCAATAAAGAAGCAGTGCAGATTATTATACATGATACGTTGTGGAAATTAGAATACATTCTGATAAAAAAACATGATCTTAAAGTTTTGATAGTGAAGAAAAATTATATGGAAACAACATATAAAGAACTCATGGATCATTTTTATGAGGATGATGAGAAAAGGTATATTCAGATCCATTTTCTATCTCCGACTGCATTTAAACAAAATGGAAAGTATCTCTTTTATCCGGATCTTCGCTGTGTTTTTCAGAGTCTGATGAATAAGTACGACAGTGCCACAGCAGAAAATACAATGCATGATGAAGATACACTCGAACAGATATGTGAGCATGCACAGGTAATCAGGTATGATCTGAAAAGTGTAAGTTTTTCTTTGGAGGGTGTCAGGATTCCGTCCTTTATCGGAAAAATAACCATAAAGATGCATGGCACAGACACAATGGCAAATTTTGTAAACATGCTGTTCGAGTTTGGAGAGTATTCCGGAGTAGGAATAAAAACTTCTCTTGGAATGGGGTACATGAAGATGATAAAAGGAGAAAGAAAATGATAACGGACGATCAGATAAAATTAATGATTGGAAGTCTGCTTCATGACATAGGAAAAGTTGTGTATAGAAGTGGGGATGGAAGAAATCACAGTCAGAGTGGATATGAGTATCTGAAGAATGAAGCACATATTTCAGATGATGAAATTTTAAACTGTGTGAGATACCATCATGGAATATATTTAAAGAACGCATCCTTAGCAGAAGACGATAAGGCGTATGTTGTTTACTATGCAGACAATGTGGCAGCATTTTCAGATCGCAGAGAGGCGGAAGCAGGAGAAGGCGGATTTGATAAAGCGATGCCGTTAGAGAGTATATTTAATATTTTAAATGGAAATCACGGACAAAGTCACTATGCCATGCAGGTTTTAAATTCGAAGAATGGAATTAATTATCCGACAGAAGATGAAATATCTATGGATGAACATTTTTATCAGTCCGTTATTCAAAATATTACAGATAATTTAAAGGGGATCACGTTAGACGAAGAATACATAAATTCCCTGCTGGCTGTGCTTGAGGCAAATCTGACATACATTCCATCTTCTACTTCAAAAAGGGAACTTGCAGATATTTCTTTGTATGACCACATGAAGATGACCGCGGCAGTTGCGTCATGTGTAATGCAGTTTCTGACTGCGAAGGGTGAAAAAAATTATAAGCAGAACCTGTTTATCAATGCAGAGAAATCTTATGACGAGGAAATGTTTCTGCTGTATTCCATGGATATTTCCGGTATTCAGAATTTTATCTATACGATAGGAGAAAAAGGTGCATTAAAAGGACTTCGTGCGAGAAGTTTTTACCTTGAAATTATGATGGAGCATATTGTGGATGAACTGTTAGAGAAGCTGTCACTTTCAAGGGCAAATTTAATTTATACAGGAGGGGGACACTGCTATTTGCTTTTAGCGAACACAGATGCTGCCCGTGATATTTTAGATCACTATGAGAAAAATCTGAATCACTGGATGATGGAACATTTTGATACAGCACTATATGTTGCCTGCGGATATGCGAAAGCAAATGCCAATGCGTTAAGAAATATGCCGAACGGAAGTTATTCCGATCTTTATCTAACGATATCAAAGATGATTTCTGAGAAAAAATCGAATCGGTATAATGCAGATATAATCCGTAGTCTGAATAGCAGAAAACATGAAGGAGAGCGGGAATGTAAAGTGTGCCGCAGAATAGCCCGCCTTATAGATGATAAATGTCCGGTATGTCTGGCATTAGAGAAAATGTCGGGAAGTATTCTGTATGAAAACTATTTTACTGTAATGAGTGAATCGGACAAAGATGCGCTGCCACTTCCGGAAAACAGGTACTTAGTAGCAGATACAAAAGAGAGCCTGCTAAAACGGATGGAATCAGAAAATTATGTCCGGTGTTATACGAAAAATGAAATTTATACCGGGAAACATGTTACTACAAAATTGTGGGTTGGAGATTATACGACAGGTGACACGTTTGAAAAATTGGCAGAACAGGCAAAAGGTGTGGAAAGAATTGGAATCCTTCGTGCGGATGTGGATAACCTTGGAACGACTTTTGTTTATGGACTGCAGAGACCAGATGGAGATGACAAATATGTAACACTTTCGAGAACATCTACATTGTCACGGCAGTTGTCTTTATTTTTTAAATGTTATATCAATGAGATACTTCGGAAAGGAACAGCAGACAATTTTGGTGGAAGTGGGGAACGAAAAGCGGTAATTGTATATTCTGGTGGAGATGATGTGTTTTTAGCCGGAGCGTGGAATGATGTGATCGCAGCTTTTATGGATATCAGAAATGCGCTTGAAAAATTTACACAGGGAACGCTGACAATATCAGGAGGTGTTGGTATTTACGATGCGAAATATCCGCTGAATGTTATGGCAAAAGAAGTGGAAAGACTTGAAGACAGATCAAAACATGTGGAAGGAAAAAATGCAGTTACGCTGTTTGATGAAA
Source organism: uncultured Roseburia sp. (assembly GCA_934317215.1). Classification (GTDB taxonomy): domain Bacteria; phylum Bacillota; class Clostridia; order Lachnospirales; family Lachnospiraceae; genus Roseburia. The sequence goes on along the minus strand of CAKREH010000029.1, from coordinate 19,896 downwards.
CACATGCTTATCCATGGAATGTATTTATACAAAATGTTGTTACAGAAAAGATAGGTGTGCTTAAGAATTATTTTGATCAGAATGATGAGCACGGTATGGGATTTTTATATCATCTCATGGAATTGTTAAGGGAAAGTGGGAACAACATCAATTTTGCAAGATATGTTTATCTGTTGTCGAGAATGGAACCACAGGAATATGAAAATAAAGAAAAACGGGCGGCTTACCGGAGTTTTTCAAGAAAGATGTACGAGTGGAGCGGGAAGGAACAGGATAGAAAAGAACTGATCACGGCAATCTATCTGTATGTATATCTGAACCGCAAAAGAGAGGAGTAGGATTAAATGAAATTGACAGAAGAAAATTATGTGGGGATTGCAGAACAGGCAATCAAGGAACTGTGCAGTGAAAAAGACCAGAAAGGGAGATTGGTTGGTCCGGTAACAACATCCAAGATCAGAAATCTGCTTGCCATGACATCCGATATTTATAATGATGTGGTCAATAGTCAGAGTGACAAACTGAATGCGGAAATAATTGGACGGATCAACTATATGAAGATTCGTTTTATCTATGAAGCAGGGCGTGAACCGAAGGTAAAGAAACTGGTAGATAAAGCAAAAATTTTAGAGCACTTAGAAGAAATCAAAGGCAGCAGAGACCAGTATATTTTATTCAGCCGGTATATGGAAGCCTTGGTTGCATATAGAAAATTTTATGGTGGACGTGATGAGTAGAGGGAGGATGAAATAATGTTTGCAAAAGTTAAAATCAGTGGGGTGTTAGAGACAATAACGGGGTTACATATTGGCGGATCGAGTGCTTTTTCTGCGATTGGTGCAGTAGATTCTCCTGTCATCCGGGATGCAAGGACGAATATGCCGATGATTCCGGGTAGCAGTTTAAAAGGAAAATTAAGGACACTTCTGGCAAAAAAATATAATCAGACAGTAGCGAAAACACCGGATGACGATGCGGTATGTCTGACAAGTCTGTTTGGAAGTGCGAAAAAAGGTCAGGTAAAGACTAGTAAAATCCTGTTTAACGATATGTTTCTTGAAAATATGGATGAATTAAAATATGCAGGGCTGACAGGTGCAACAGAGGTTAAATTTGAAAACAGCATCCAAAGAACAACGGCAGTAGCGAACCCCAGACAGATCGAACGTGTGGTAAGAGGCGCAAAATTTCCGATGCAGTTGATTTATGAAGTGGCGAATGAATCGGAAATGGTTCATGATTTTGAAATATTAAAAGACGGGTTTAAACTTTTAGAATATGATTATTTAGGCGGCAGTGGATCAAGAGGTTATGGACGTGTCAAAATCATGGATATCCGGGTCGAACCTGTGATAGGGAAAGTGTCGGAAGATGTTTTGTTCCAGTGTCAGAAAATCATGAGTGCAGTGGAATAAAATAACTTTGCAGGATTGATCTTTGACTACAGAGAGAAAAGAAATGAGGCGAGACATGGAATATACGATCTATCAGTTAGAATTTAAAACGGGTGTTCATTTTGGTACCGGAATGTTAAATGAAAGTGCCTGCACGTTTAAGGCAGATCAGATATTTTCAGCACTTTATATAGAGGCTTTAAAACTGAATCTGCAGCAGCAGTTATATGATGCTGTGAAAAAAGGAAATCTATTAATTTCAGATGCATTTCCATATATTGGACAGCAGTACATGATTCCAAAACCGATGATATATGTGGAGCCGATAAACCGTGGAGAATCGAAGCAGAAAAAAGCATATAAAAAGATGAAGTTCATTCCGGTAGAATGTTTAAGTGATTTTTTGAGTGGAAAGATGGATCTGTCAAATGATCCGATGGAACATTATGGACATTATTTTCAGCAGACGATGGCAGCTGTCCGCACCGGCGAGGAGACTCTCCCGTACAGGGTTGGAACTTTTTATTATGAAGAGGGATGTGGTTTGTATATCATTGCCGCGTATCAGGGCAAAAATGAAAAATGTCTTATGGAAAAACTGTTGACGGCATTATCTTATACAGGAATTGGCGGAAAAAAATCAGGTGGACTTGGTAAATTTCAATACGATGAGAAACAGATTTCAGGAAAACTTTTAGAGAGCCTGCAGAAAAAATCGGACAGATATATGTTATTGTCAGTTGCACTTCCGGCGGATGATGAGTTGGAAAATGCGCTGGAAAATTCATCCTATCTGTTAGAAAAAAGATCCGGATTTGTTGCGTCTTCGGATTATGCAGAGGAATGGAGAAAAAAGAGAGATCTTTATGTATTTACAGCAGGTTCCTGTTTTGTAAATTGTTTTGGCGGAGATATCTATGATGTGTCGGAAGGCGGAAAACATCCTGTATACCGATATGCAAAACCGATTTTTATGGGGGTATCATTATGAGGGATTATTTGAAACATTACCGGGTGAAAATATGTGTATTATCCCCAGTCTATATAGGTTCCGGTGAAAAAATAGGAAAAAAAGAGCATATCTATATGCCGTGGAATCATCATGTGATCATACCGAATGTGGAGAAGATGTACATGAATCTGCAGAAAAAAGGACTCGGAAAAGAGTTTGCAGACTATATGATGGATGGGCGACCAAAGGGACCTTCTTTATCCCAGTGGCTTGGACAGCATAAGATGCAGCGTGAAGATTATGAAAGGTGGAAATTGTATGAGATGGATGCAGGGGAAGCATTTGTTTCACAGACAGCCAGACCAAAAGAGATCGAAGCCTTTGTGAAGGATGCATATGGTATGCCGTATGTTCCGGGCAGTACTTTAAAAGGCATGTTCCGCACGGCACTGATTGCAGATGAGATACAAAAATGTCCGGAAAAATATGAAAGAACAGGCAGGGAGATACAGTCTGCTTCCGCAGAACGTGCAAACAGAAAACAATGCCTTGCAAGAGAAACAAAACGTTTAGAGCAACAGATATTTTATACGTTAAACCGTGATGAAAAAAAGCCTGCAAATGCTGTGAATGATAATCTTTCCGGTCTGCATGTAGGTGACAGCCAGCCCATCAGTGTGGATCAGCTGACATTAAGCCAGAAGATTGATGTCACGCTAGACGGTACAGAAAAACCACTTAATGTATTGAGGGAGACATTGATACCCGGAACAGAGATTTGCTTTGATGTATCAATTGACACGACAATCTGTCCATATGAAATGGAAGATATCATAGAAGCACTGAATATTTTCCAGAATATATGTAACCGGTATTTCTATGAGAGATTCCGCCGGGAGGCAAAGGAAGAAAATACTGTATGGTTAGGTGGAGGCTGTGGTTTCTTCTCAAAGACAGTTTTATATCCATTGCTTGGCAGTAATGCAGTAAAAGTCGTGGATAATGTGTTTAAAAATACACTGGGAAAAAATTATGTTGTGCATAAACATACCAAAGATCTGCAGCTTAAGCTGGCACCGCATGTCTGTAAGTGTACAAAGTATCAGGGAAATCTGTATCATATGGGGATGGGAAGAATTGAATTTGATGAAATATAACAATTTTGCGCCGATAGGCTTAAAATCAGGCTTTGTGATCGGTATGATCCAGTTTGATATTGAGATTTCTCTCATTTGCGGGTTTGCCCCGCAAATGGGGGATGAAAGCCTTGTGTTTGGAGAGGTGTAAGGGACAGGATTGAAATATAAGAACCCCGTTGAGGGGACGAGAACCGGTGAGCAGTTATCACTTCACCAACTTTGATAGTTCCATTGAAATATAAGAACCCCGTTGAGGGGACGAGAACGCGGAGGCGCTTGAATGTCTGGCGTCTTCGCCACAAAAATTGAAATATAAGAACCCCGTTGAGGGGACGAGAACACATTTCAACGTGATTGTCAAGAACTTTTCTCTAACATTGAAATATAAGAACCCCGTTGAGGGGACGAGAACGATACTAAAGATTCCGCTTCAGGTTTGCTGATCTTATTGAAATATAAGAACCCCGTTGAGGGGACGAGAACTGATTCGTTTTACACGTTTCATCTCTTTTTATTTCATTGAAATATAAGAACCCCGTTGAGGGGACGAGAACAAGGATGCTGTTCCCGATTATTTTTTAAAGCATTAAATTGAAATATAAGAACCCCGTTGAGGGGACGAGAACAGAATTACTTTTCTTTTTTTCTTCTTCCCGTTCTCATTGAAATATAAGAACCCCGTTGAGGGGACGAGAACCCATGAAGTCTGCGCAAAGTCATTTTGGTCATTCATTGAAATATAAGAACCCCGTTGAGGGGACGAGAACGCATTACTGGCTATAGTGATCTCTATCTTTGTTGGATTGAAATATAAGAACCCCGTTGAGGGGACGAGAACGCAAGAATTGCTTTGTCTAACTGAAGCTCTGCCTGCATTGAAATATAAGAACCCCGTGGAGGGGACGAGAACCTTTAGCTGTTTTTGTTATATACTTACACAAGTATAATTGAAAAAATTTCCACTAAGGGGACAAATAAAAAACAAGGGAGGAAACACATGAGTTATCTTTATGTCAGTGAACAGGGTGCGAGTATCGGGATAGAAGCAAATCGTTTTCAGGTAAAGTACAAAGATGGAATGATAAAAAGTATTCCAGCGGAGACGTTAGAGATGATCGAAGTATTTGGCAGTGTCCAGATTACGACACGCTGCCTGACGGAATGTTTAAAACGGGGAGTGAATATCCTGTTTTATTCCACAAGCGGGGCGTATTATGGAAGGCTGATCTCAACTTCCCATGTGAATGTGCAAAGACAGCGTATTCAGGCGGAAATTGGACACAATGAAACATTTAAACTGGAAATGTCAAAAAGAATCATTGATGCAAAGATTCGCAATCAGGTTGTTGTTTTGCGCAGATATGCGCGAGGCAGAGATGAAGATATTCATAGAATGATCATTGAGATGCAGAATATGCAGAAAAAACTGCTATATGCGAAGAGTGTGGAACAGGTTATGGGATATGAGGGAACGGCAGCAAAAATATATTTTAAAGTATTGGGGAAGTTAATTGATGAACAATTTGTTTTTGAAGGCAGGTCAAGACGTCCTCCGATGGACCCGTTTAATTCGCTGATCAGTCTTGGTTACTCGATTATCTTAAATGAATTATATGGAAAGATTGAGGGAAAAGGATTAAATCCATATTTTGGAGTGATGCATAAAGACAGAGAAAAGCATCCTACCTTAGCAAGTGATTTGATGGAAGAATGGAGAGCCGTATTAATTGACACAACAGCGCTTAGTATGTTAAATGGACATGAATTGGTAAAAGAAGATTTCTATACTGGAATCGATCAGCCTGGAGTCTTTTTAGAAAAGGATGGATTCCGGAAATATATTCAGAAGTTAGAGGGAAAATTTCGTACAGAAAACAGATATCTTTCGTATATTGATTATAGTGTCAGCTTCCGGAGGGCAATGGATCTTCAGGTCAATCAGTTTGTAAAGGCAATTGAAACGGAAAATGTGGAAGAATATATGCCGGTGATCATTCGGTAATTGGTTTGATAAACATGGGTGGGAAGGCAAATGGAAAATTATTTTTGGAATACTGAGGAAGAAAATAGCATAAAGAAGCTGTATATTCTTGTAATTTATGATATTGTTGATAACAAGCGAAGAGTCAGGTTTGCGAAGAAAATGAACGGATATGGTTTTCGGGTTCAGAAATCGGCATTTGAGGCGATGGTTACGGAAAATTTATATCGATGTTTGTTACAGGATATACCGGAGCTGATCGATCGTAGATCGGACAGCGTGAGGGTTTATAAAATAAGAGGTTATGGAGAAGTCAGCCTGTTTGGGGCAAGTCCCCAAATAGACAGTGAAGAAGTCATTATTATTTGAAAAAAGAGCAAAAGAAAAGGGAGGTTATTATGAACCAGACGATATTGTTTACACCAGTGGGAGGAACAGACCCGATTTCATTGAATAATTATCACGATGGATCAATACTGCATATTTGCAGATTCTATAAACCGGATAAAGTCATTTTGTACATGTCAAAAGAGATGTTGGATTTTCAGGAGAAAGATGACAGGTATCGTTATTGTCTGGACCGTCTGGCAAAGATGCAGGATCGTTCCATGATTTATGAGATCATAGAACGCCGGGAGCTTACCAAAGTACATGAATTTGATTACTTTTACGAGGATTTCAGGAAGGTGATCAGCCATATATATGAGACGATGGATGATTCAGATACACTGCTTTTCAATGTGTCATCCGGTACGCCTGCAATGAAAAGTGGATTGCTGGTATTGCAGACATTAGGGGAGTTTCCTGCAAAAGTAATTCAAGTAGCGACTCCGGTAGGAAAACTGAATGAGCAGATACATGAGGGATACGATGTCGAGACTTTATGGGGATTGGATGAGGATAATCTGGAAGGTGCACAAAACAGATGTAAGGAAATCCAGTGTCCGACACTTTCAAAGATAAAAAAAGAGGAAATTATAAAAAAACATATTTTTGTATATGATTATCAGGCTGCGCTTGATGTCACGGATTCATTACCGGCGGAGCAGACAGCGCAGTACAGGGATTTAATTTATCTGGCGGCAAGGAGAGTGTTATTAGATTTTGTGAATGTTGATAAGACAATCCAGAAAACAAATTTTCAATGTCTGCCGGTGCGGTCTTCTTCCCAGAGAAAATATTTTGAATATGCACTTACGATCGATATTCGATTAAAACGTGGTGAGTATGTGGATTTTATCAGGTCGATCACACCGATTGTGGTGGATTTGTTTGAGATGATATTAAAAAAACAGTGTGGTATCAAAGTAGACGATTATTGCGACCAGTATAAACGTGCAGGACAGTGGAAGAGAATGTGGTCAGCAAAAAAATTAAATGGAACGGAAGCAGGAGATGTACTGAATAGTCATTATCAGAAAATGGGAAAAAGATTTGAAGCAAAAGATGTGTATTCAGAACATCTGAAAATACTCACAGATCTTTTTTCGAGTGATACCCGCTTAAAACAGTTGATGGAAGATCTTAGAAATGTGGAAAGTAATATCCGGAATCTTGCTGCGCATGAGATTGTGTCTGTGACAGATGAGACAATTAAAAACCTGACAGGTTTTTATGGCAGGGATATCATGAGTAAGATCAAGGAGCTTTTTGGATATACGGAGATTTCCATACGAAAAGAGTACTGGGATTCTTACGATGAAATGAACAGGAAAATCCTTGAGCAGATGTCAAATGAATAAAATATACAAATAAAACACAAAAAAATGTAAGAGTACTGCATGACATACAAAAGCAGGGGACAACATCCCTTGCTTTTTTCTCCCCCCTGTGCTACACTGTCACAAGCTGACAAGACACGTGTTAACCACATGAAAAACAGCAAAGAGGAGTAAAAAACTCCGGATTGGAGAGATTATGGAAAAAGTAAAGGCATTTTGTAAGCGGAAAAACATTGAGATATCCGTCAGGCGCTATCTGATCGATGCACTTGGCGCGATGGCACAGGGATTATTTGCATCGCTTTTGATCGGAACGATCATCAGTACACTTGGAACACAGCTGAATATTCCGATTCTTGTGACAGTCGGAACTTACGCGAAAGCAGCAGTCGGACCGGCGATGGCGATCGCAATCGGATATGCACTGCAGGCAGCACCTTTGGTACTGTTTTCACTTGCAGCAGTCGGTGCGGCGGCGAACGAACTTGGTGGGGCAGGCGGACCGCTTGCGGTACTTGTGGTTGCGATTTTTGCGGCAGAATTTGGAAAAGCAGTTTCGAAAGAAACAAAGATTGATATTATCGTTACACCGTTTGTGACCATTTTTGTCGGGGTGGCACTTTCTGTCTGGTGGGCACCTGCGATCGGTGCGGCAGCGAGTGCAGTCGGCAATGCGATTATGTGGGCAACTGAGCTGCAGCCGTTTTTCATGGGAATCATTGTATCTGTGATCGTCGGAATCGCACTGACACTGCCGATCAGCAGCGCTGCGATCTGTGCCGCACTTGGACTGACCGGACTTGCGGGAGGTGCAGCGCTTGCCGGATGCTGTGCACAGATGGTCGGGTTTGCTGTGGCAAGTTTCCGTGAAAATAAATGGGGCGGGCTGTTTGCACAGGGGATCGGCACATCCATGCTTCAGATGGGGAATATCGTGAAAAATCCGCGCATCTGGCTGCCGGCGACATTAGCATCGGCAATCACCGGACCGATTGCAACCTGTCTGTTTCATTTACAGATGAACGGTGCTGCAGTTTCCTCCGGTATGGGAACCTGTGGACTGGTCGGACAGATCGGTGTCTATACCGGGTGGATTGCAGATATCGAGACGGGAAGCAAAACTGCCATCACACCGATGGACTGGATCGGACTGATCTTAGTCAGCTTTATTCTGCCGGGAGTTTTATCATGGCTTTTTAGTGTGCTGTTCCGTAAAATCGGCTGGATCAAAGAAGGCGATATGAAGCTGGACTTATAAATCGGTAAAAGTTTAGAAATAAATCCCCCATAATAAGGAAAGTATGGTATACTGTAAATAGTAGTCATTACAGGGACGCTATGTATAAAATTACATTTTGCACTGCAAAATAAGGAGGATTTTTATGGAAAAGCCATTCACCTTAAGTGAGGGCGTTGACAGTTGGAATACGATTATTTTTTTATATAATTCCGCATTGAAGGAAGTACGCACAAAAGTTGAAATCTTAAACGATGAGTTTCAGCAGGTTCATCAGTATAATCCGATTGAATACATCAAATCAAGGATCAAGACGCCTGAGAGTATTGTGAAAAAGTTAAAGCGCTATGGATATGAGTCATCGATCGATAACATGGTCAATTATGTCAATGACATTGCAGGTATCCGTATAGTATGTTCCTTTACTTCAGATATTTATAAACTTGCAGAGATGATCGGAAAACAGAACGATCTGACCGTTATTTCCATCAAGGATTATATCAAAAATCCAAAGGAGAGCGGTTATAAAAGTTATCATATGCTTGTGACCGTTCCGATATTTTTGTCAGACCGTGTGATCGATACGAAGGTGGAGATTCAGATCCGGACGATGGCAATGGATTTCTGGGCGAGTTTAGAGCATAAGATCTATTACAAATTTGAGGGAAATGCACCCGGCTATATCAGCAGGGATCTAAGAGAATGTTCCGATATTGTTTCTATGCTGGATGCAAAGATGCTCCAGCTAAATGAAGCAATCATACAGGCGAAAGAAGCACAGGAGGAACAAACGGGTGCAGTATAGTTATAATTTCGGGGTTATATTACTCGTCATTTTTTTAGCTTTTAGCTGTCATGCCCGGTGGAACAGGCAGTTAAAGACTGTAAGATCAAAGATATTTGGCATGCTGCTTGGGGTGTGCCTTGGCGGGGGTATCGCAAATGTTTTATTATGTATTGGACTGGCAAATGCAGCAATCGTTCCGGTAATCTGGAACGAATTGTTTGCGTTTGCTTTTTTTGCATTAGAAGGAGCGGCTTTTTACCTGATGTTCCGCTATATGGAAGAGATGTGCGGCTTTTCGGGAGCAGCAGGACGATTGATCAGATACCTGGGAAAGGTTCCGTTTTTCTTTTTCGAGATCATGCTTTTAGCGACACCGTGGACAGGTTTTTTCTTTGATTTTAAAGACGGTGCGTATGCTCAGGGTGTCTATGCATGGGTTTTATATGTGTATATCGGATATTATTTTTTCATAAATCTGTGCATGATGATCTATGTGGCAAGGAAAAATCCGTCTGCTTACGCCGGCAGTGAGAATGGAACTAACGGTGAGAAGGCGGTGGAATGTGCAATTACAGAAAAAAATTTTCAGGTATACTATCAGCCCATCTATTCCCTGAAAGAAAAATGTGTTGTATCATTGGAGGCACTGGTACGCTTAAAAGATGAAAAATCCGGATTCATCCCGCCGGATGAATTTATTCCGCTGGCGGAGAAAAATGGAACGATCATGCAGATCAGTGAGATTGTTCTTGAGGAATGCTGCCGCTTTCTGGCGAAGCATGTACTTGCGAACCCGTCACTTGGAATACAGACGATCCATGTGAATATTGCTGCAGCGCAGTGTCTGAACCGGAATCTGAAAGAAAGTATTCTGCCGGTGTTAGAGCATTATCATGTGCCGGCACATATGATCACACTGGAACTGCCGGAACGGACGGTAGCCGGATCACCAAAGCTGATGCTATGGCATATGCGGGAGTTTGGTAAAGCCGGCATGGGATTTGCGATAGATGGTTATGGAAGCGGCAATTTAAACTGTTTCGGTCTGCTCCGGTTTCCAGTTCAGGAGATCAAGATCGGTAAAGAAATGACATGGTCCTATTTTGAAGATCCGGCTGCAAAGATCGTGATCGAAAATGAAATAAAGACGATACAAAAACTCGGTTTTCCGATTGTCGTGGTGGGCGTGGAAAATAAAGAGCAGAGTGATGCATTAGAGGCACTTGGTGTGGATATGATCCAGGGATTTTATTATGGAAAACCGATGCCGGAGGTGGAGTGTCTGCGTTACATCAGAAGGATGCATTCTGCCAAAGAGGAATATGGAAAAGGCTATTAGAAAGTTTATGATAAAAATAACACTTATAATACATTTTATGTCTGAAAAATAAACCATAAGAGGATAGTAAAGATGAGAACAGGATTTGATAATGAAAAATATTTAAAAATTCAGTCAGAGCATATCAAAGAACGCATCAGCCAGTTTGGTGATAAGCTTTATCTGGAATTTGGCGGAAAATTATTTGATGATTACCATGCATCAAGGGTATTGCCGGGATTTGCACCGGACAGTAAGCTTCAGATGCTGATGCAGCTTTCTGATGTTGCAGAAATCGTAATTGTGATCAGTGCAGCAGATATTGAGAAAAACAAGGTGCGTGGAGACCTTGGCATTACTTATGATGTGGACGTTGTCCGCTTGATCGGTGAGTTTGAGAAAAAAGGACTCTATGTCGGAAGTGTGGTCATCACACAGTTTGCCGGACAAAATGGTGCAGTGCAGTTTCGGGAAAAGCTGGAAAAACGTGGAATCAAAGTATATCAGCATTATAAAATTGAGGGATATCCGGCGAATATTCCATTGATCGTCAGCGGGAATGGTTTTGGAAAAAATGATTATATTGAAACAACAAGACCACTTATTGTGATTACCGCGCCCGGACCGGGAAGCGGAAAAATGGCAACCTGTCTTTCACAGCTGTATCATGAAAACATTCGTGGAACAAAAGCCGGTTATGCGAAGTTCGAGACATTCCCTATCTGGAACCTTCCGTTAAAGCATCCGGTCAACCTTGCATATGAGGCTGCAACAGCGGACTTAAATGATGTGAATATGATTGATCCGTTCCATCTGGAAGCATATGGAGAGACAACGGTAAACTACAATCGTGATATAGAGATATTTCCTGTTTTAAATGCAATTTTTGAGGGGATTTACGGTGAAAATACCTATTACAAATCTCCGACCGATATGGGAGTAAATATGGCAGGAAACTGCATCGTCGATGATGAAGCCTGCTGTGTGGCATCTAAAATGGAAATTATCAGACGTTATTACACCGCGGTGAATAAGCTGGTAAAAGAAGAAGCGACCGAAAACGAAGTTTACAAGATCGAGCTTTTAATGAAACAGGCGAAGATTACAACGGACGACAGAAAAGTTACCGTTGCAGCAAAGAAGCGCGCGGAGGAACTGGGTGTTCCGACTGCAGCAATCGAACTTTCGGATGGAACGATTATTACATCAAAAACGTCTGATTTCCTTGGGGCATCAGCTGCATTGCTTTTAAATGCTTTAAAATATTTAGCTGGAATTGCACATGATGAGAAGCTGATCCGCCCGGAGGCAATTGAGCCGATCCAGGATCTGAAGGTGCGTTTTTTAGGAGGAAAAAATCCAAGGCTTCATACAGACGAGGTTTTGATCGCGTTATCTCTTGCAGCAGCTTCCAATGAAAATGCAAAATGCGCCATTGAGCAGATCCCGGCACTCCGCGGCTGCCAGGTGCATACGTCGGTCATGCTTTCCGAGGTGGATATTAAAATCTTCAAAAAACTGGGTGTGGATCTGACGAGTGAACCGGTACGCAGTGGATTGAAGCTGTACTAAATTTATTTGATGAATGAGCCATAGAATAAAGTGAAAGAGGAAATACATGAATCTGATTAATATAGAGAATCTGACAAAGGTCTACACCGAAAGAAAATTATTTGATGGTGCGTCATTTTCATTGCAGGATGGAGAAAAAATAGGTGTTATTGGTATCAATGGAACCGGAAAGACAACGCTTCTGCGGATGATCATGGGGGAAGAGGAGACAGATGAGGGAACCGTCACGACTGCCAACCATGTGGTCATGCGTTATCTGCCGCAGCACCCGGAATTTGAGCCGGAAAAAAGCAGTCTGGAATGTGTGCTGGAAGGAAATGTAACGGATGAAAACCGCTGGTCTGTTGAAAGTGATGCCAGGGCAATGATGATGCGGCTTGGCATTAAAGATTTCATGCAGCCTGCAGGACAGTTATCCGGTGGACAAAGAAAGCGTCTTGCGTTGATATCGGTACTTCTTTCCCCGGCAGATATCCTTTTGTTAGATGAGCCTACGAACCATTTAGATAACGATATGGCAGACTGGCTGGAGGATTATCTGAAAAAATGGAGAGGTGCGCTTATCATGGTAACACATGACCGGTACTTTTTAGACAGTGTGTGCAACCGGATCGTGGAGATTGATAAAGGAAAAATTTATAGTTATCAGGCGAATTATTCCGGGTATCTGGAATTAAAAACCCAAAGACAGGAAATGGAAGCAGCCAGTGAACGAAAACGTCAGTCGATCCTGCGTGTGGAACTGGAATGGATACGCAGGGGAGCAAGGGCACGTTCCACAAAACAGAAAGCACATATCCAGCGCTATGAAGAACTGAGAGACCGTCAGGCTCCGGTACAGGATTCGCAGGTAGAATTAAGCTCTATTTCTACAAGAATGGGAAAAACGACCGTGGAGCTGGAAAACATCTGCAAGGCGTATGGAGAAAGAAAACTGATCGATGATTTTTCTTATATCTTTTTGAAGGGAGACAGAGTTGGATTTATCGGACCAAACGGTTGTGGTAAGTCTACTTTAATGAAAATTATTGCAGGTATTATCCCGCAGGATTCCGGGCAGGTGATCATTGGACAGACTGTGAAGATGGGATATTATGCGCAGGAAATAGCCTCAGAAAAAAATGAAGGTGAAAATGAAATCGATCTGTCATATATGGACCCCGATCAGAGGGTGATCGATTATGTGAAGGATACAGCAGAATATATTCAGACTGTGGACGGAGTCATATCTGCATCTGTTTTATTGGAGCGTTTCTTATTTCCGCCGGAAAAACAGTACAGTCCGATTGGAAAACTGTCCGGCGGGGAAAAGAAAAGATTAAATCTGCTTCGGGTACTGGCGACATCCCCGAACTTTATTCTGCTGGATGAGCCTACAAACAATCTTGATATAGCTACGCTGACAATTTTAGAGGACTATCTGGATCGTTACGATGGCATTGTTGTCACGGTATCGCATGACCGCTATTTCCTTGACCGGACAATGAAGCGTATCTTTGCCTTTGAGGGAGACGGAAAACTGAAACAATATGAAGGCGGCTATACAGATTATGTAAACCGACTTGCGGCAGAGGGCAGGACACCGGGTGGAAACATTGCGGCGCGGTCTGCTGATGCCGGTATATCGGGTAATTCACAAAAACAGAAATCCGGAGAAAGTGTAATCGAAAAAAATGATTCGACTGCAGCCTGGAAGCAAAAAAAGAAACTGAAATTCAGCTATAAAGAGCAGAAAGAATACGAGACGATCGAGGATGATATTGCAGCACTCGAACAGAAGTTGGAAGATTTAGATAACGAGATGGCAGCGAATGCCACCAATGCTGTAAAATTGCGGGAGCTGGTTGAGGAGAAAGAAAACGCAGAGAAGATGTTAGAAGAGAAGATGGACAGGTGGGAGTATTTAGAAGAACTGGCGGCAAAGATCGCAGGGCAGTAATTTCATGTTTGCAGATCCACCATCTGTTATCTATTTTATAGCTAAACTGCTGTTTCCGTCAACTGTTGCCTCAGTGTTGTACACAACCCCTGAAAAATATCGAAAGGAGTTTTTTTCCCGCGTGGATAAGATTTCGATATAATTGAAAACGGTCATAAAATCAATACAATGAAATTGGAAAGAAAACAGTTAGTATGTAAAGGCAGGAAGGGCACTCACAAATGAAAGACAAAAGCGAAACCTCAACAACAGATTTGATTATACTTTTTTTCCTTCTGTTCATTATTTCAAATATTTTATTTGCTGTTGCCTGTATGCTGCTCAGTGATGACGCAGAGTCGAATTTGAAGCTGATAAAAGATTTTGCGATCAGCACGGGAAGTCTGGTCGGAATAAACATAGTCGGATTGATACTGATTGAATGTTTTGAAAGAATTGAAAAATATATTTTTCGGCGAAAAAACCAAAAGGAATGTTTCGGGGAAGGTAATTTTCAGGTATTGCGGTGCAGCAGCAGATACTACATGCTCCCGATTGCAGTTACTGCGCTGGATATGATGTTTGTATTATCTTTTTTGCATGAGAGAAACAAAGATGCACAGGTGATGATAGAATTTTTTCAAGGCAGAGATGGAATTTTTCCACTGTTTTGTATGGGATTTTTTAACATCTATGGCGTTTATGTGCTGGCGCATTACTGCTGTTATAAAGTGTATTGTACAGGATATTTGTTAGAGGTAATCCATTTTTTGAGGAAAAAAAGCATACCGTGGAGTGATATAAAAAGCATAGAATTTTTCTATCTGGATCAATACAAGAAACAGAGGATTGTGATAAATCTTGAGAAGAAAAAGATTGTTTTTCGCGCAGAGGTGTTAAATGATGGCTGGGATCCTTTTGTGAACTGGGTACAGGATATGGCAATGAGATATCATATTTTGTTTAACGGTAAAATCCTGACTGTTTGACTTGCAAATAAGATAAAAATCCAAAACTACACACCAGATACAATGCATTACGGTATGCTCAAAAGAAAAGGGATATAGAGCGTAAAACGGACAGCACACCAGGTTGACTTTGCCTGCGGGGGGAAGGTAAAATACAGCTTAAGATATATAAACCCGGGAAGAAAACTGCAATGCTAAATATAACCATTGACAAGGTCAGGCACATTGAAGACAAGGATGCCAATGTACGCGAAACGCTTGTCGAATTACAGCACGCACTTGATAAATCTGAACAGGAAAGACATTTTTATGACGCTCTGTGCATTGACTACACTGCGGCATACTTATGCGACCTGATGGCATATCTGGATGATCATGAGAGCTTTGTATACCGGCACAGAACACTGTCGAACCGTGCAGGAATGGAATACTTTGAAGCGCGGGCAGTGCGTCTTTATTCAGATGATGACAGCTACAAGATCATTCTTGGCTACCGTCCGATCGATGACATTGTCGAAGAGGAAAGGGAAAGCCGTCAAAAATTAGAGCAGGCGTTAAAGAGAGCCGATGAACGCCATCATTGGTTATACTGATCTTTTAGAAATATATGGGGATGACGTGGAAAAGCGGGAGGACTATCTTGGCAAGATCAAAAGTTCCAGTGAATATCTGCTATCCCTTCTCAATGATGTTTTAGAAATGGCGCGTATTGAAAGCGGAAAATATATCATGGACGAAACGGTAACGGATATCAGGGAGTTTGACCGGTCTATCTGCGATGTATTTGAGAATCAATTAGAGCAGAAGGGGATCCGTTCTGTTTTTCTGTAAGTTCTTTTGCGATGCGGGCATCAGGCATGGCTGCTTTGCCGTTTTGTCCGGTGCGACAGTGTGTTAAACCATGCCTGCGGCAGGGAAAAACCGAAGATGATGCCGAGGACGATCGCACCGGCAACTTTGATCGTTTCCATTCCGTAACGTGAAAATTCACTCATGTCATTCATAATAAAATAATAGGAAGTATAATAAATACCAGCCCCCGGTACCAGAGGAAAAATACCGGCGATCAGATATACGGTTACCGGATTTTTCCGCAGGGCGGCAAACACTCTTGAGAAGACTGTGAGGGCGAGCGTTGCAATCATGTTTGCAATGACTGTTCCGGTATCAAACTGCAGGCAGATCAGATAGACGATCCATCCGATCGCACCGGTAAGACCACAGAAAACGAGTTCTGATTTTGGTGCACAAAACAGCACCGCAAAAGAAAGTGTTGCGATCATACTGACAATAAACTGGATAAACATAGTTATTATAAAATACCTCCTGTTGCAAGATTGTAGATCGTCATGACGGTTCCGACACCCGCCGCGATACAAAAAGCAGTGAGAACCGCATCGATCATGTGGATCGCGCCGGAGAGATAATCACCGTTAAAGAAATCGCGGATCGAGGTAGTTAATGCGATCCCCGGCACTAACGGCATGATCGCGCCGATGATGATCTTGTCATACAAAACCGGCAGTCCGATGGAAAATGAGATCAGACTGACGAGTGTCACGAGAGCGCTGCCGAAAATGTTGGTGATAAATTTTGAAGTTTTCCGCTGTGAAAACTTTTTTAACACCATATTTAAAAGTGCGCCGGCGATAAATGCAATCACGCTTTCTAACGGAGTTCCGCCAAACAGAAATGAAAAACCGCCGCTTCCAAGACCGCAGAAAAAGACTTCTGTCCATTTGCTGCAGGTGGGAATTGCTTTGCATTCATCCAGACGTGTCCACGCATCTTTTAGGGAACATTCGTGGGAGCAGATTTCCCTTGAGAGCTGGTTTAAGGCTGCGATACGCCCAAGATGTGTCTGACCGAGCGGGACATGACGGATCATGCTGCACGCGTCATCTTTATTTTCATTTGCACTCGCAAAAATTCCATTTGAGAGTACATAAACATCATATTCTTCAATTTCATATGCCTCTAAGATATGCATTACGGTATCTTCTACACGGTACACCTCCGCACCGTTTCTAAGAAGTGCATCTCCAGTCTCTACCGCTAAAGATAAAATTTCTTTTGTGACTGCCATATTGCAGTTCCTTTCTATCTGTGAAATCGATCATTATAATTGTTCAACTGTTATATTAAAATCCAATTCCTGTCAGACAGGAGTTTTTCTTAAGAACACTCATGAAAAAATAACATGTTTTTTGCTAAAAAGCAATCTGTCATGTGTAAAAAATTATATACTTTCCAATAAAAAGCAATGTGTCGTATGCAATGTTTTCCTGTAAAAGTAATTTTACATATTCTAATGCTTCTGTTTTGTTTATACATAATATCCCAAAAAAAAGAAATAATAATTCGCATAATAAGACAAAAGTTAATGGAGGTTCACTATGAATTGCAGAAAATACAGAGCAGTTTTACTTGGAGTGATAGTTATGGCACTGGTGGTCGGGGTTTGTTTCTACACAAAATACCGGAAAGAAAATGAGATACCTACAGATGGCATGTTGGTATATGACAATTCGGAGGATGAGGATGTGGATAAGATATGGGCGTAAACAGCGAGACACTATATTTAAAAATTGAGCAGAACACGATCGTTTTTGACCGCCATGTCGTGTTGAACGATATTGCAAAGATGGAGTGCACGAACGAGGCAATCCTGCGTCAGTTAAAACAGAAAAAGATATACAGTTTTACAAATCAGAAAAATCAGAAAAATGAGAAAAAAGAGAAAAACCAGATGCAGGTTTTTTCCGTGTTAAAGATCATTGAGCAGATTCATGAAGATTACCCGTCGCTGACGATTTCCAATGAGGGCGAGAGTGATTTTATCATAGAATATATTCCGGATCCGGAAAAGCCAAAGGTGGTGAATGCGATCAAAACTGTATTGCTCTGCATTATCATTTTTTTCGGGTCGGCATTTACGATCATGGCATTTAATAATGATATTTCCGTGACAGACGTGTTTGACAAACTATACGGACAGGTGATGGGGATAAAGGCGGACGGTGTGAACGAGCTTGAGGTGTGTTACTGCATCGGGCTTGGACTCGGCATCATTTTATTTTTTAATCATGTCGGCAGGAAGAAGATCACGCCGGACCCGACACCGATCCAGATTGAGATGCGGAAATACGAAAAGGATGTGGATACCACATTTATTGAAAATGCAGGCAGAGGAGGTCACAGCATAGATGTTTCTTAATCATATTCTGCTCGGATTTTTGGGAATTGCGTTTGGCGGCGCGGTCGCTGCGGGAACGTTTGCTTTTGTGATCGTCATCGGTGTCGTTCCCCGTATGATCGGAAAATGCAGCCGTGCGGCGTGTACGCTCTGCTTTGAGCAGGCAATCATCCTTGGCGGAATCCTTGGAAATATCGTCTCCGTATTTTTGCAGATGCACATTCCGCTCGGAACGGTACCTGGGCATATTTTTCTCGGCCTGTACGGACTCTCAGCGGGAATGTTTGTCGGCTGTATCGCGGTGGCTCTCGCAGAGATATTAAACACCTTTCCAATCCTGTTCCGCCGGGCAAAACTGAAAGTGGGACTGCCGTGGGTCATGTGGACGATGGCGGTCGGCAAGACGTGCGGGGCGTTTTATTATTTTGTGTGGAAAATCGGGGAAGGGTTGTCGTAGGGACTTGCCGTGGAAGGCCTGGCGTGAGTTTTCCATGGCAAGGTTTGGAATTTCAGGAAGAGTTTGTGCGGAAAAGGTTTACTGTGTGTTTGACGTGTGAGAGATTTTGGATTAGAATGTAGGATGTTTGGAAAAAGGCGTTATATTTTGGAGCACATTTTTTTTCATTCATAGGAAATTACGTCCTATGAATGAAAAAGCCTTCCGGGCGGGATGCGCATCTCGCGGAGTAGAAGTTAGCTGTAAACAGCACCGCCAGGGCGCGAAAGAGTCGCAGGCGACTCTTTGTCCTAAGCATTTTATTTCGAAGAAACAGGGGGAATCCGGTATGGTCACATCCATCGCACGTCAGAGTGTTATCATAAAATGCAACATGCAGAAATCTGTCCTGACCGGCAACTACGAATTTTATTATGCGGCAGGACTGATTGTAAAGTTATCGGGAGTTGAGTTTTCAGAAGATATCAAACCGATCGAACTGGGGGAATTTGTACATCAGGAAATCGAAAAGACAGAGCCGAAGGACGAACAGGAAAAGTACCTGTTTTCGATGTTAAAAGATTATAAGCCGACAGAGGAGTATGATGAGCAGATGAAAGAATTGCTGCTATGGGGAAAAAGTGAGCAGTATCTGTGGATGGTGACGGTTCCGGAGCAGGGGTGAAAAAGTCTGTCGATGTCAGCAGATACAGCGTCAGGGTAACTGAAATCATGGCACATGATATACAACGCTCAATTTTTGCATGAAATTGGGACTCTTTAAAAGAAAAAATACTTATTTCTGGGCATAATCGGAGAAAAATTTTCGTATATGGAAAATTAGAAAATCAGACCAATAGATTGAGACTGCAAAGTAAACAGTCTAAATGCAATACGCAGACAATCATGGGAAGAGAACAGTCAATAAAAAACAATTATTGAGTTATTCCAGTATGTTTAATCCATAAAGCAGATACAAACTCCTAGATGTGCAGGTGAACAGACATGAAAAATATCCATAGCATTGAATTTTATACTGGAAGCAAGGAAGAACTGCTTCCCGGTTTTGAAAAAGATTTTCCCTATATCGTTTCGAGGGCAGAACTTGACAAGTATATAGGGTGTTATGTACCGTGGCACTGGCACAGGACAGTGGAACTTTTTTATATGGAAAGCGGCAGTATTGAATATGATACGCCTGGAGGAAAAATATTGTTTCCGGCTGGAAGCGGCGGCATGATAAATCCCAATGTACTCCATATGACAAAAGCAATATC
>CAKREH010000028.1 GCA_934317215.1 uncultured Roseburia sp. | reverse complement strand
TTGTGATGAATTTCCATTGTATCTTATTTTGACATTCAGGTCAATCCCTGTTGGAATCGAACTCTGACTTATCACTTCTCAACTTCCATAAGTCTCAACCATGATTGAACCTTAGGAGGCGCTTGTTATATCCATTTAACTACGAGAACCTATATAAACTATATGTGGAAAATCCACATACAGCTTTTTTATTTTAACACACTTCCCTGAAAATATCTATACCTATTCTCTATATTTCAGGGTTATTTCATGAAGTTTTCACCTCCATGACCATCTGCTGTCCATGTCATTTCGGTTCCGATTGACGTATCTGAACTACCATATTCTTCAAAAAAACGCAAACTTCCCCCTGTTTAGGATTACAAATTTTTTCAAACTATGGTATGATGTTTTCATAAGTATTCAGATGTGTGCTACTTCTCTGAATACTTATGTTTCAACAAAAGTCAGGTTGTCAAAGAATTCATTTCTCATTTCAGTTGATCTTGACTCTTGTTTTTTTGCCATGATTAGTTTGCTTCATGAAACAACCCTATCTATATTTTATACTTCCCTGCATCCACACAATTCCCTTAAAACGTCTGCCAACCTGCGGTTCTCCAACCAGATCTTTCTGATTAATGCATACGCCAAAATGCATCTCATTGCAGCAGATATCAAGCACCCATACATTCTCGCCGGTGAGATTATTCTGTTCCATTCTGCAATCCTGTATTTCGCCAAGGATAGCATACTGATCACTCTCAATGCCATATGGCATAAAATAAGAATCTACAATACTGAGTACATCCTCATGTGTAATACGTCTTGATAACATGGAATATGTATCGATATCTTCCAGTGTCAGACTCTCAATCGCATTTTCATCTCCGTCTCTTGCGGCTGCGATCAAATAATTACGGTCTGTTGTATTCTGCTGATTCTGTTTATTTTTTTTCTCAGTTTTATTTATCGGAAGTAAAATTTTTCCTTCAGTGGAAAGTGCACCTAAAATGACTCCCTCCTCCAGGTTCATATATTTCTTCGTCCCTTTTACCGCCAGAAAATCTACCACATTCTGCAGATAAAAAATCAAAGTCACTCCTATTCTGACTTCATCACATATCCCCGCATAGGACTCTTTTTCCGCATGCTTTTCCACTTCTACCTGTTCTCTTGTGGATAACGTTGTGCCAAAAAAATACGGATAATAATAATCCATCTCAAATGTGTCATCTTCCCGGTAAGTACCTCTTAAAGTCAGACCAAAAAAGTCCCCAAACTGATGACACAGTTCGGCAAATTCATTTCCCTCAGAGTCCTCTGCCACCTTAATCGTATCCGGTTTTTCTTCTATATCTTTACATATTTTTTCGAGTTCTTCTTTCTTAATATCCGAAAGACCGACTGCTCTTAAAAATTTATGCATATTAATCCTCATTTCTGAGCAACTAGTTGCGAGAGGCGACGAGAATCTCAAATTCTCGGAGGCATTTTTTTATGCCTTGCCATCAAAGCTATTTGTTTTTGCTCAGAAACAAATAGCCTTGTGAAAAATCTCCATTCTTAAACCAACTGCAGAATTGATATTTTTTTATTTTTTTCCAGGTCATATCTGATCTCTGTCATCTGATTATCCTGATTTAAGACAGCAACGACCGGGCGGATAGAATTATCTGTCTGGCATACAACGATTCCCGTTTCTCCTGTATTTAACCGGATTTTCGTACCGACCGGATAATATGCAACTATTTTCTGTATCACTTTTACAATTTTCCGTTCAAATAAAAGATCTGATGCTTCTATCATCGTCTCAAGTGCCTGCTGTACACTGACTCTTTTACATTCCATCCCGGAAATCATACAATCAAATGCATCGCATACCTGTAATATATTGCACTCAATATCTTTTATTTTTTGTTTTAAAGGATAACCGGATCCATCTTTTCTCTCATGATGAGATAACACCATTTTTTTAGAAACTGGCGATAACCAGTCTTCTCCTTCCAATGCGGAATATGCCAGTATTGTATGTTTTTTTAATTCAAATACCTCGGATGCTGGTCTGTTATCCATGTCAAAATTAATATACGGAACCATGATATAGCGCATACCAAGATCATGTAAAAGTGCTCCTGTTGCAATATCAATATAAGATTCTTCTTTTACTTTTAATTTTTTTGCAACCACCAAAGACAGCATAGTCACAAGGACAGTATGCTCATAAAGACTTCCATTGCGTTCCTCTATGTCTAATACTTTTGGCGGTTCTGCTTCTGTTATTTCCCTGACAATTTCATTTGCAAGGTCTGCTATTTTGTTCAGTGAATTTTTTCCATGGTAAATATGGTTTTCCAGAATTTTCTGAACTTCACCGACATAATACTCTTTTCTTGCTTCACTGATAATAAAATGTGTTGTTTCAAAATTCTGATACGGATCTTCAATACATACTGTATCAATACCCAAAAAAGAAATCAGATCCAAATACTCCGGCTTTAACACAGTTCCACCGGAAATTAATATTTCTTTTTCTTTTGTTATTACCGGTTCCGCCAGTGTTTCTCCGCCTACAAGTGATTTGACCTGCCGTATTCTCATTATTTCTCCATTACCTTATTTTTTTGCATTATTCCTCATCCGAATTTTTCATGCTGCTATTCGGATCCATTGCACGTTTTAAAGCTTCCTGTTCTTCCTCTGATAACACAATCACAGAATTACCATCAATAATTTCCTTAATATATGTGTAGCAGCCTTCTCTGGTATGCATTGCATTAATAATAAATCCGTTGTTACGCATATCTAACATTGCAAGAGAAAAACTTAATTTTCCTCCCATCTCATGAAATGCATCATATTTGATCAATCCCATCTTCTGATAGGTGCACTGCATATTTTTAGAAAGTATTTTAATATTCGCGTTATTTTCCTCGTTTGATTCTAACAGGGAATCCACCTGATCTAATCTTTGAATCAATGTATCTTCCAGTGTCTTCGCATCTTTGCCGCTCATAAAAATACGGTAATTCTTTTTCAGTTTTTTCATCTGGGCAATGTTTACAATTGTCAAAATTAATAAAATCAAAAGAACTCCGCAGAGTCCTATAATAATATAATCTGAGTCAAACCCTAAATATTTTGAAATCATTATTTTACCTTTCGCCTTCAAGAACAAATGTTCTATATATATTTTTATGCAATCGTACGGATCAGATCTATAATACGATCTAATTCATCCATAGAATAATATTCTATTTCTATTTTCCCTTTTTGATCATTCTTTTTATTGATGGCAACTTTCGTTCCAAGAATTGATTTCAATTTTTCCTCTAAATCGTGATAAATTGCTTCCATCGCAGGATCTGAAATTTTTTTCTTTTCCACTGGTACATCTTTATTTTGTTGTATTTTCTTTACCAGTTTTTCAGTATCACGAACGCTTAAATTCTCGTCAAAAATTTTCTGCGCAGTTGCATACTGTTTTTCTGCATCCTCAATTCCAAGCAATGCTCTTGCATGACCGGTTGTAATCATATCATCGATTACCATCTGCTGAACACGTTCATCCAATTTTAGAAGTCTCATAGAATTCGTTACTGCTGTTCTGCTCTTAGAAACCCGCTCCGCAACTTCATCCTGTTTTAAATGGAACTCTGTTAAAAGTCTTTTATATGCAAACGCTTCCTCAATTGGATTTAAGTTTTCTCTCTGTATATTTTCTATTAATGAAATTTCTACAACTTGCTGATCTGTAAGGTTCATGATCCGAACCGGAATTTCTTTTAATCCTGCAAGCTTTGCAGCTCTCCAGCGTCGTTCACCTGCAATGATTTCGTAATAATCCTTTTTATCTAATACAAGCAATGGCTGAAGTACCCCAACCTGCTTAATAGACTCTGACAAGTCTACCAATGAATCCTCATCGAAATTTTTTCTTGGCTGTTCTCTGTTTGGTTCTACTTTATTGACATTAACTAAAATTCTGTCTGTTTCTTTTTTTTCAGAATCAGTCTTTACTTTTATTACCTCAGCTTCTTTATTTACATTTACTTTATTTGGAATCAATGAATCAATTCCCTGTCCCAAACCACGCTTTTTTGTTGCCATATTTTATACATTCTTCCTTTCCATAACTTCTTTTGCCAACATACGATAGCTTTCCGCTCCTGCTGATTTTGTATCATACATATTAATAGGTAATCCATGTGATGGTGCTTCCGCAAGACGGATATTTCTAGGTATCAATGTATCGTAAATCTTTGTATCAAGATTTGTTCTTACATTTTCTACAACCTGGTTTGACAGATTTGTTCTTACATCATACATAGTAAAAACAATACCATCAATATGAAGTTCCGGATTTAATCTTTGCTGAACAAGTTCAATGGTATGTATCAACTGGCTGAGTCCTTCCAAAGCATAATATTCACACTGGATTGGAACCAGTACAGAGTCTGCTGTAGTCATAGCATTAATTGTCAACATATTCAATGATGGTGGACAGTCAATAATAATAAAATCATAATCATCCCGGACATAATCGACAGCATTCTTTAAAATATATTCTTTATCCTCAATACCTAATAGTTCAATTTCTGCTCCGGCAAGATTTACATTCGACGGTATGATTTTCATTTCATCCACAACAGTATCAACCATACTTTCCTTAATAGAACACTCGTCAAGCATTAATTCATATACTGTGTTTTCTAACTCGTTTTTATTTACACCTAACCCACTCGTCATATTTCCCTGTGGGTCAAGGTCGATTGTTAAAACTTTTTTTCCTGCTTCAGCTAAACAGGAAGCAAGATTAATCGCCGTTGTTGTCTTACCTACACCGCCCTTTTGGTTGGCGATTGCTATAATTCTGCTCATTTTAATCCTCGTTTCATTTTTTGTTGGTTTCATTATAGCACTTATATATATGCAATTCTATAAGAAAATGTTTCACGTGAAACATTTTGTATACTTTTACATTTAATATTTATTATAAGTTTGAATAATTATATACTTTTATATGCAGATGAGTCAAACGACAAATGAGACATATTTTTGTCTCTGTACTATCTTGTACCTTAAAAATTTAATACATTGTCTTGATTTTATGAATATCACTATTAAAAGAACTTCGTTTGAGCCAGGGACAAGAGTATTGGGAATCCTCTTTGTTAAGCTATTTCCGGGGTTAGGGCACACTTGCTCAAGCTGCTCATATATTTAACCAGCAGCCGTACATTCATTGCTGCTGCCTTAAACCCAAAACATAACCTACAACGTATCATCCTCTCACAGGCTTTTGTCAAAGTTATGTCGTTTCCTTAATGCTGTCGGAATGTTTTCCACTCCGTTTCTAAAGCAGGCATATTCTTTGAATTTTCGATTTTAAAGAATCTTTGCTGCTCTGCATGGTAGGAAGTTCTTTTTGCAAATTTTATTGTTTCAGCTCTTACATAGAGTTAAGATTACATTCTGTAAAATGCGGGCAGCCCTTACATTGTTTTCTTGGAAAAGATGTTTTGCATTTTTGTGTATTGGTGTCATATACATTGCTTTTTGGTCTATGACCTGCAGGAAAGGAAATGATTTCATTTCCATCCTCTGAGAATTTAAAATCTGCAATGATATCTGCCATATCAGTTCCCTTGAGATTGGTTGTAATAATATCTGCATTTTTTCCAGCGGTCTGCTTTACATTTTCGTATCCACAATAGCAGCCATCTGTAACCAGAATGGTTGCTTCTTCGGATGCAGGTTGTTTATCCAGATAGTCCTTTTCAAACTGACTATCACTGTAGATATTCTTCTCAAACTGATAATCAACAGCTATGGAATGGTTTTTATCTGCTCCTTCAACGTTCAACGATATTTGCGATATAGTCACGATAGTCCTTACCAGCTTTTGTCCGAAACGCTGCATCTGAATCTGCGGGATTTTGAAATAGCCCAGATTTCATGTCTGATTTTCCGGATTTGAGGATCAAATTTCCATCCGGTCCCTTATCAGTCTGTTTCTCGATCACTCTTATTAACAGCTGGTACTCACTCGATTCATCGTAGCGGCTTCCGCAGGCTGTGATGATCTGTACAGCATCCTTTCGTACCTGTGTGATTTTACTTTTCATAATCTTCACTCCGATTGTGATAAAGAACTCGGTTATGATCATCTTCCTCTGTATAATGAATAAGGGATTTTGCAAATACACCGTCTTTTGATTTACGAATGAATTTTGTCAAATTTACAACGCAGGTATAAAGCAATTCGAACTGACTCATTTTTTTGATGTTGGAAGCAACCATTAGTGAATCCATTCGACGCATTACGGTATTTATTTTCATTATTTTCGTCATTTCAGACGACAGACCAACAATCCACTGATAAATCCGGTCAATGTCGATGCACTCTTCATAAGTATTGCATCTGGCACGGAATCTTCCTAAAGTATGGTCATTTAAAGACTGTTTTTCAAAACTTGTTGAATGGAGTACATACTAGTACATCGTTTTCAAAATAACTATACAATTCACTTGCCTGCGAATCCGATTGTACAGGTAGAAAAGCCTCGGCGCAGCCCACTACGCCAGCGTTTTATACCTGCACACTCGAATCCGCATCATACGCGATTGATATAGTTATTTGCGAAACGATGTACTGGTACCGGATATCAAATGAAAGTGTTTCAACAATTTCTTCATCGATAAGTTGAAAAATCTCCTTGATGATTAAGGCAACAATGATAACATTTACCGGTGTGTTATGTCTTTAGAAGCGATCACTATAAAGAACTTTGAATGGTTCTTCATCGATTGCAGGAAAAATATTTTCAGCAAAGTATTTTGCCCATAATTTTTCGAGCATTTTTATTTTCCTTTGGGTTAAGTTTACAGTAGCATCAATGATGCTTATTTATTGAAATGAATTGACTGAAAATGGCATAATGAAACCTCGTGAAATCCATCTCTATTTTTCTACATATTCATAAGGTAATGTATTAATTAGTATTCATTTGTCGGGCACCTCAGCATACATAGAACAAAGAGTCGCTTGCGACTCTTTCGCGTCCGAACGGTGCTGTTTACAGCTAACTTCTGCTCCGCGAGATGCGCATCCCGCACGGAGGACTTTTTAATTCATAGGACGTAATTTTCTATGAAGACTCGGGTGTCAAAAGGTGGTTCATAACTTAGCGATTGTCAAATTGCACAAAGCCGAGACTGTTTTTGTGACTTTGGGAGAAAATTAGAAAATCTTAGTATGCCTGTCTATTTACAGTAATGTTCTGCCACGGACGGCAGAACAAGGCTTCACGAGCCATGGAAGGCTCGTTGAATGCCGTTTACGTCACTCTGTGAAAAACTGATTCAGGCATACTTAGTTTTTCTTATTTTCGGACAACGGAACAAAACAAGTTCGGTTTTGTGCAATTTGACAGACCCAAAATTGAAAACCACCTTTTGACACCCGAATCCTATGAATAAACAAAGAGTCGCTTGCGACTCTTTCGCGCCCGAGCGGTGCTGTTTACAGCTAACTTCTACTCCGCGAGATGAGCATCCCGCACGGAGGGCTTTTTAATTCATAGGACGTAATTTCCTATGAATTAAAAAAAGTGTTCCAGAAATGTTTCACGTGAAACATTTCTGGAACACTTTAAATCAGTACATTATATTTACATACACTTTTCTTAGATGGTAATCAAATTATTACGGATTGCAAATACCGCTGCCTGTGTACGATCTGTCACTCCAATTTTTTTAAATATATTAGAAACATGATTTTTTACTGTACGTTCACTGATATTCAGACGTTCAGCAATCTCTTTGTTATAAGTTCCATAAGAAAGCATTTTTAATACTTCCAATTCTCTTCTGGTAAGACTTTCGATTTTACTGCTGTCGCTGTCCCTATCAAGCATCTTAGAGTTTAAAACTGGTATTAAACTTGGCTGAATATAATCTTCTCCATTTATAACTGCCAAAATTGCTTTTTTTAATTCTGCCGATTCAGAATCTTTTAACAGATATCCATTTACTCCAATATCAACAGCCTTCAAAAGATACTCTACCTCATTGTGTACCGTCAATACTAACACTTTAATTTTCATTTTCATGTCTTTCATTTTCTGAAGGACTTCCAATCCATTCATATTTGGCATATTAATATCCAGTAATAAAATATCTGGTACAACTGTTTTTAATTTTTCAAGACAGTCTACTCCATCACAAGCTTCAGCAATAACTTCAAAGTCACCTTCTAATTCGAGTAATTGTTTTAAACCTTCACGGATCATTGAATGATCATCTGCTATCATAACTTTTACTGCCATCTTTTATGTACCTCCCTATTCAGCAATCGGAACTTCAACCTGAATTTTTGTTCCCGCATTTATTTTTGAATGAATCTCTATTTTTCCAGATAAAAGATATACTCTTTCTTTCATCATAGATAAACCGAATCCTGAATTATCAGTTTTGCAACTGCACTCCGTTTCTTTATATGCAAATCCTTTTCCATCATCCTCAATTGAAAGTATAATTGTTCCAAGTTGGTAATTTAATACAACCTTTATTACAGAACAATCGGCATGGCGGATTGCATTACTACAGGCTTCCTGTATAATCCTTAGCAGTGTAATTCCGATAACAGGATTAATTTTATATGACTCACCGACTACAGAAAAATTTATCTTTTTTGTTTCACTGTTCTCAAGTTTTTCTAATGCCCTCTCAATTGTAACTTCCAGACCAATATCATCAAATGACATTGGTCGCAGATTATAAATCATATTCCGGGTATCATTGATAATGTCCCTCAGTGTCTTAGACATAATATTTAATTCCAGTTTGCACCGGACTTTATCCATATCAATCAACTTACTGCATAATTCAGTTTTATGAACCAGGCTCGTCAGATTCTGCACGGTTGAGTCATGCAATTCCCTTGATATTCGCTGTCTCTCATTTTCCTGCGTCTCCAATAATTTCAGACGCAATATATCATCACTGATATCCGAATCACTATCATTTATTTTCTGCTCTAACTCAGAGATCGCCTCGTTTAATTCGCTCAACTTGGCGATACAGGATATATATTCTTTTTTTCTGGTATCTAACTGTTCCTGTAAAAGTTTCTGCTGCTCCTCCAAATGCTGGATCTGTTCCCTGCCCTTTGGATTAACATCCCTTGGACTAAATGATTCATAATTCGAATCATTTTCTTCTTTTAAAAGCTTTATAAATGCCTTATTTTCTTTAATCTGTACTTCCAGTTTCTGAACTGATTGATGTATTTCTTCTTTATTTTTCATCAGTTCTGACTGAAATTTTTTTAAATATTCACTTATCATATACTTCCTTCGAACATATGTTTTGTATTACATAAATAATAGACCATTTTTATTTTATACTAAATTGACTTTAATGAAAAGATAAATTTATACGAATCAAAAAATTAATTTGTATAAGCGGCCAAAAGCGGCTATAATATTATTATAAAAAAAGCCTGTTAATTGGCAGATATGGAGGTATTTATGAATAAAAGTATGAAAAAAAACATCAAACACTTTTTTCTTTTAACTGCATTTGCTGCCGGAACCATTCATTTAGTAAATCGTTTCATTGATTTTACAGCTTCAATGAAAAATATTTTAAAAACAGAAAATGGTAATTTTTTTGACTGGAAAAATGGAAAAATTTATTACACGAAACACGGTTCCGGAACACCTGTTTTACTGATACATGATCTTAGTCCATTCAGCTCTTCTTATGAATGGTGTCGTTTTGCAAAGAAACTTGAAAAACAGCATACGGTATACACGATTGATCTCTTAGGCTGTGGACGTTCAGAGAAACCTTATCTGACCTACACCAATTACTTATATGTTCAGCTTATTACTGACTTTGTAAAAGAAGTGATCAAAGATGCTCCGACAGTGATTGCAACCGGTATCTCTGTTTCATTTGTAACATTGGCAGAAAATATGAACAACCACCTGTTCCACAAGATCATTGCGATCAATCCGCCAATGCCAGAAAAATTCAACCGCACACCAAGTAACTCTTCCACGTTAAAGAAGACATTACTGGAAGTTCCTGTTCTTGGAACATTTATTTACAACGTAAAAACACATGAAAAAAATATTCAGAAATTATTTTATACGAAATATTTTAGCAAACCGCAGCTTGTCTCTTCTAAAATGTTAGACGCTTACTACGAAGCCTCCCATATGAATGGCAGCCATGGGAAATATTTAATGGCAAGCATTGAGGGACAATATATTGATAACTGCATTTTACACACACTAAAAAAACTTTCCATTCCATTCTACATTGTGGAAAGCAGAAACAATCCTGATTCCGTTCAGATTGTAACCAGCTATGCAAAACAAAGCTCCTTTATCGAAACAGCCTATATTTCTAATGTAAAACATCTGCCTCAGTTAGAGGCACCGGATAAACTGGCGGAAGTAATCCGGATGCTGTTTGAACGTGAAAAAAAATAATATCTGTATGTACAAAAAAGTGACTGTTGATATTTTCCACAGTCACTTTTTTGTCCGATAGCAATTTTGTTCTACTTATAACACTTTATTTTCCCACAAAATGCGTTTGCTCTTATCATTATAATTTAATGCAGCGGCTCCTTCGTCGGAGTGCCTGCTTTTCTCGGATATGCTTTCGGCGTATGTTTCTCCTTATTGATCACCACAAAGGATCTTTTCTGTTCATACAGATCAAACTTATATACATCGTTCACTTTTCCACCCAGAACAAAAACCGCCTTTTTCGCTTCTGCCACTTCTTCCTCAATACTGCCGGATTTATAGGAAATAAACTTTCCACCAATCTTCACAAATGGAATACAGTATTCGCTGAGTGAAGAAAGATTTGCAACCGCACGGGAAACGCATACATCAAACTGTTCTCTGTAATCTTTATTTCTTCCCAGTTCTTCTGCTCTTGCATGCACTGCAGTAATATCTTTCAGCTCCAGTTCATCAATCACCTGGTTTAAAAACCGAATCCTTTTATTTAAGGAATCCGCAAGCACTATCTCTAAATTTGGAAATGCAATCTTAAGCGGGATTCCCGGAAATCCTGCACCTGTTCCAAGATCTAAGATTTTAATATCACTCTTTAGATCATACACACGACACAAAGAAAGGCTGTCCAAAAAATGTTTTTCTACCACCTCATCAAATTCGGTGATTGCAGTCAGGTTCATTACTTTATTCGTTTCTACCAGAAGTTCATAATATTTAAGAAACTGATTGATCTGCCCATCACTTAACTCGATCTGAAGTTCTTTTAATCCATCTTTAAACTGTTCCAGATTATAACTCATTCTGATCTCCATTCTCACTTAGTTTGCATATCCAAAACTCATATCCCGATATATTTTTTCTTTTATAAAATATCGTTGCTGTTACAGATACGCTTCATCTCTCTATCAGTTTGCAGACTCTTTCTCATGATACTTCATCTGCTCCATGTACACAAGCAGTACTGACACATCCGCCGGTGATACCCCTGAAATTCGGGATGCCTGTCCGATGGAAGTCGGTGAATAGGTCTTTAATTTCTGACGTGCCTCAATACGCAGACTCGGCACATCATCATAGTTAAAGTTTTCCGGAATCTTTTTCTTTTCCAGTTTCTTGAAGCTCTCGACCTGTTTCATCTGACGCTTAATATAGCCATCATATTTGATACTGATGTTTACCTGCTCAGCTGCTTCTGCCGGAAGATCCGGTCGATCCGGATCAATCGGTGCAAGTTTATCATAATCCAGTTCCGGTCTGCGGATCAATTCTGTTAAAAATGTTCCGGTATTCAGTGGAATACTATTATAACTTTCCAGTAATTCCTGTACTTTTTTATTTGCACCAATCTTTACTTTTGCCACACGTTCGATTTCCTGTGCAATCAATTCTTCTTTCTTACATACCCAGTCATAACGCTCTTTTGAGATCAGCCCTATTTCGTAACCTTTTTTGGTCAGACGCAGATCTGCATTATCCTGTCTTAACAGTAAACGATATTCTGCACGTGAAGTCATCATCCGGTATGGTTCATGATTTTCTTTGGTTACAAGATCATCGATCAGCACGCCAATATAAGCCTCAGAACGGTCTAAAACCAGTGACTCTCTTCCCAGAATACTCATGGCTGCATTGATACCTGCGATCAGTCCCTGGCATGCTGCTTCCTCGTAGCCGCTGCTTCCGTTAAACTGTCCACCTGAAAAAAGTCCTTTGATCTTTTTAAATTCCAGCGATGCATAAAGCTGATTTGGATTGATACAGTCATACTCGATCGCATACGCATTTCGTACGATTTTTACATGCTCCATTCCAGGCAGTGTGCGGTACATCTCATGCTGCACATCTTCCGGCAGGGAAGATGACATACCACCAACATACATTTCATTGGTATTAATACCTTCCGGCTCAATAAAAATCTGATGGCGTTCCTTATCTGCAAATTTTACTACTTTATCCTCGATTGACGGGCAGTAACGCGGACCGGTTCCCTCAATGATTCCGGCATAAATCGGAGAACGATCCAGATTTGCACGGATGATCTCATGTGTCTTTGGATTCGTATATGTCAGCCAGCAGGAAATCTGATCGATCTGTACATCATCCGGGTTTGTCGTAAAGGAAAACGGAACAACCCTCTCATCCCCTTTTTGCTCCTGCATTTTTGAAAAATCCAGGGAACGTTTATCCACTCTTGCAGGTGTTCCTGTCTTAAAACGGAACATCTCGATTCCATGCGCTTTCAGGGAATCCGTGAGATGATTTGCTGCCATCAGACCATTTGGACCGGTATAAGTGATCATCTCTCCGGTCAGACAGCGCGCTCTCAAATAAGTTCCCGTACAGAGCACAACTGCTTTACAATGATAAACTCCACCGGAAACAGTCTTTACCCCGGTAATTTTCTGTAGTTTACCACCTATTTCAACTACCTGTCCACCTTTTTTATCTGCAGCAGCTGTCCTCCCATCAGCAGAATTTACCGGAACTGTAATAATTTCCGCCACTTCCGCCTGTCGTATCGTAAGATGCTCTGTGTTCTGAAGCGTTTTCCGCATCTCCATGCTGTAATTTACTTTATCTGCCTGTGCACGCAGGGAATGTACTGCCGGACCCTTGGATTTATTTAACATCTTCGACTGGATAAATGTCTTGTCAATATTGATACCCATCTGTCCGCCAAGCGCATCGATTTCTCTCACGAGATGCCCTTTCGAACTTCCACCGATATTTGGATTACAAGGCATCATCGCAATACTGTCCACACTGACTGTAAAAATAATTGTCTCTAACCCAAGCCTTGCACATGCCAATGCTGCCTCACATCCCGCATGCCCTGCACCTACAACTACCACATCATAATTTTCTTCAATCGCAGGCATCTTTTATCCTTCTTTCTAAATTATCTTAAACCAAAGCCAGCACACTGGAAAAATGCTGCTCTTACAATCTTTTTCCAACATACTGGATGACTACTGCTCTTACAGTTCTTTCCAACATTCTGGATGACTACTGCTCTTACAGTTCTTTCCAACATACTGGATGACTACAGTTCTTACAGTTCTTGCCAACATACTGGAAGAATGCTGCTTTACAGCTCTTACAGTTCTTGCCAACACACCAGAAGAATGCCGCTTTTGCATTCTTCCAATAATTGGCACCCACTGGTGCCAATTATTTGCCCATACAAAATTTACTAAATATCTCATTCACCAGATCATCTTCAACCGCCTCACCAATGATGCTTCCCAGTTCTTCATAAGCATTCATAAGATCAATGGAATAAAAATCTTCCGGCATTCCGTCTGAGATACTCTGCACCACTAAATTTAAACTATTCAGTGCCTCCTGTAAAGCAGTTTTATGACGAATATTTGTGATATACACCTCATCATTAAATGTAACTTCACCAGTGAAAAACATCTCACGGATCGTCTCTTCCAGCTCCTCGATCCCGGTCTGCTCCTTTGCGGAAATAGCAATCATCTTTTTATCCAGATGTTTTCGAATCGAGCCGCTGTCGGTAACCGGTGTAAGATCTGACTTGTTCAAAAGAACAATCGCTTTTCTGTCCTGCAAAAGTTCCATGATCTCAAAATCATTTTCGTCTAACAGAGTCGAAGTATCCACAACATAGATTGCCAGGTCTGCCTCATTTAAATATTTCTTTGCACGGTCAACGCCGATCTTTTCCACAACATCATCCGTCTCGCGGATTCCCGCTGTGTCGATCACATTTAAAATAATTCCATTTAAATTAATCTGCTCTTCCAGTACATCCCTCGTTGTTCCCGCGATATCAGTAACGATAGCCCGCTCCTCTCCCACAAGCGTATTCAAAAGAGATGATTTTCCGGCATTCGGTTTTCCAATAATGACAGTGGAAATACCCTCTTTTAAAATTTTTCCATTGTCACTGTTTGCAAGAAGTTTTTGAATCTCTTTCTGTGCTTCTTCCACAATTCCATGAAGTGTCTCCGGATATCCATCCAGACTGATATGCTCAGGATCATCCAATGCAGACTCGATAAATGCAATCTGATGCAATAGTTTTTCACGGACTGTTTTTACTGCAGCTGAAAGCGAACCGGAAAGCTGCTGTTCAGAACTCTTTAACGCAAATTCATTTTTCGCATGAATAATATCTATGACAGACTCCGCCTGCGCAAGATCGATCCTGCCATTTAAAAATGCCCGTTTTGTAAATTCTCCCGGTTCTGCCGGACGCGCACCGTATTTGATCACCGTCTCAAGTACACGCTTCATGACATATATGCCGCCATGGCAATCAATCTCAACCGTATCTTCCTTTGTGTAACTTCTGGGTGCCCGCATCAATACCACCATAACTTCATCGATCACTTCATCCCCATCTTTGATGTGACCATAATGAATCGTATGTGTCGGCATATCGGATAAATTTTTTTCATTTTTCATAAAAAAAATCCGGTCAACAATCTGAACTGCCGCATCCCCACTGATCCTTATAATGCCAATTCCTGAACTTGACATAGCTGTTGCTATCGCAGCGATCGTATCTGTTTTCATAATCCCTCATTTCTGAGCAGCTTGTTAAACTGGTCCCTCGTCTCTAATATACAAAAAAATTCGTGGACGTTTTCTCTATCCGCCACGAATTTTTCTGTGTCATTCATCACACACGGATGAAAACCGGTTTACTATCTCTTTAATGTTACAACAACATGACGATAAGGCTCGTCTCCCTCGCTGTGTGTTGTTACGAATTTATCATTCTGCAAGGTAGAATGAATCACTCTTCTTTCATAAGGATTCATCGGCTCTAAAGAAACCGGACGTTTGGTTCTCTTTACCTTGTATGCAATATTCTTTGCAAGATTCTCTAATGTCTCTCTTCTTCTCTTGCGGTAATCTTCGGTATCGATTTTTACTTTTACAAAGCTTTCTGCATTTTTATTGACAGCAAGATTTGTCAGGTACTGAAGGGAGTCTAAAGTCTGTCCTCTTTTTCCGATCAGAACGCCCATGTCATCACCTTTTAAATCCACATTGATCACATTGCTGTTTTCCTCGGCAGTCATAACGATCTCAACTTTTAAATCCATCGCTTCAAATACTTTATTTAAGAAATCTTTGATATCATCATTCACAGAATATTTCTTGCGCACTTTGATCACTGCATCTTTTCTTCCGATGCCCAGAAATCCGTTATTTCCTTTTTCAACGATCTCATATTCGATTCTGTCACTGGTTGTCCCCAGTTTTACCAGTGCTTCTGTGATTGCTTCATCGACTGTTTTTGCTGAAATTTCAATATATTCCATATCCAAAACCCCTGTCCTTTCTTATTATTTTCTGCTGTTTTTCTCATTAAAATCGCGGACCATGTTTGCTTTTGCGGCCATACTTCCGGCTTTTGCCTTTGATTTTGCGGCATTTGCTTTCTCTAATTCAAGCTCACGCTGTGCCTCACTCATGTCAGACTTTTTCTCTTCTTTTTTCGGTTCATCAATTTTTCTTGTATTGATCTTAGCAGCATTGGAAATCTGATTTTCAGCGATTCCCATTTTCTCACGTTTTTTCTTTGCTTTTTCCTGATTCTTCTTAATGATATCCTCAAGATTGATTTTCTCAAAATGTTTATTTAAGAAAAACTGCTGAACGCTTCGAACAACCGCACCGGCGATCCAGTAAATACCAAGACCTACAGGAACGGTAAAACACATTACAAATGAAAAGATCGGCATGGTACGGTTCATCATTTTCATCTGCTGTGCAGCCATATCATTATCGCTATTTCCGTTAGACGGAGCAGCCTGCGGCATCAGCTTAATGTTAAGTACCTGGGTCAGATAAGAAATAACCGGTACAAGAAGTGCTAATACTACAAACAGGAAGTTATGTGACGCAAAGTTCGTCGTCATGACCTGCCATGGTGTATCTGAAATATTCAGTCCCAGAAAATTGTTTACATGTGAAACTGTATCATAAGTCGCATTGATGGTATCCGTCAAAGAAGGGAATGCATCCTTTAATGTTTCCCATCCAGCTGAATTCATTTTATATAAAACATCAACGATCGAGTTCGAAAGTGCAGTCGGATCTGATACTGTAAAATCTGCTGCAGGTGTTGTCATAACTCTTAAATCTGTAACGAGCTGAGTCATCTTATCCTGATAACCGCTTGTTGCCATAATTCCATCAACCAGTGCAGAGAAATTGTTCTTTACACCGGATACATATGCCGGAACATTTAAAAATACACGGTACAGCGCAAACAATAACGGCATCTGGATCAGCATCTGAACACAGCTTCCCATCATGGAAACACCATATTTCTCATATACTGCCTGAGTCTCCTCCTGCATTGCCATCATGGATGCCTGATCTTTTTTTCCATTATATTTTTTCTGGATTGCCTGAAGTTCAGGCTGCATCTTCTGGGATAACTTGGAAAACTTCTGCTGCTTATAGGTTAACGGGAATAACATTGCGTAGATTACAATTGTAAAGATAATGATGGAAAGACCAACATTTTCGATACCGATCATTGACATCAACGCATAAATACCATTCATTACCCAGCCAAGTACTTTGGCGATCGGTCCTAAAATAGCACCATTGTATGCTGTTAATAACATATCTGACACTTGTAAATACCTCCACTATGGAACTGGATCATATCCACCTTTTGAAAAAGGATTACATCTTAAGATTCTCCATAAAGCAAGTGCTCCCCCTTTTAGAGCCCCGTACTTTTCAACCGCCTCTAACCCATATAAAGAACAGGTCGGGCAATATGGACACTTGGTCGTTTTCATTGGAGAAAGATACTTTCTATAAAACTTAATTAAAGCAATTAATATTTTTTTCAAAATGATTCCATCTTCTTTTTTTCTGAAATTAACGATTGATTACTTTGTGAAGACCTCCAAGATGCAGCAGGGCACTCTCTGTTTCATGATAACTGATATCACGTGCCGTGCTTCTTGCGATAACTACAATGTCCAAACCATTATTGAACATGTCTTCATGTAGTCTGTAACTCTCCCGGATCAGCCGGGTCAGATGATGTCTGATAACACTGTTTCCAACTTTTTTACTGACGGATATGCCAAGACGATTTCCTTCTGTCTGATTTTCCAGAACATACATTACCAGATAACGGTTCGCATAGGATTTTCCCTGCCTGTACACTTTCTGGAAATCACTGTTCTTTTTTAATGATTCCGAAAACTTCATCCTAGTATGCCCTTTCTGATTATTTACCTAAGGCACCAATTACCTTCTGTCTGT
Source organism: uncultured Roseburia sp. (assembly GCA_934317215.1). GTDB lineage: Bacteria > Bacillota > Clostridia > Lachnospirales > Lachnospiraceae > Roseburia. The sequence continues at coordinate 27,290 of CAKREH010000028.1, read as the reverse complement.
TTTTGAAGGTCTGTCTGCTTCACTGATAAAATATTTTTGTATGAACAAATAGGTGGTACAAAATGCACCACCTCATTATTCATTCTTCTTAAGGAAAGAAAAGACCACAAAAATGTGGCCTATGCTGATAATTTCTTTCTACCTTTTAATCTTCTAGCAGCCAATACTTTTCTTCCGCCTGCTGTGCTCATTCTGCTTCTGAAGCCATGAACTTTTGATCTCTGTCTTTTCTTCGGCTGAAATGTCATCTTCATGTTATATCCACCTCCTCTGCCTGGCATTCACCATCATCCTAAAATGACGATGCGATAGAAAACGTCCTAAGACGCATATTCTCAGTTAAAAAACATCATTTTCAATTATAGCAGAAAAATATTTCAAGTCAAGCACTAAAATTTTGTTTGTCCTCATTTTACTTATCTACATTTCAACATTTATCCATTTGTGGAAAATGTTGACCACTATATATATAAGGAAGAAACTCTATCATCCTATATCTTGTTATTTGCTTTTCCACAGTTATCCCCCGAAAATCTTAAAAAATGTGGGTTGAAGAATGCCGATTTTTAGCGGTTTCGCAAAGTTATCCCCAATTTGTGGATAACTTGTGGATATTTTATGGATAATCCACGGATAATCTGTTTATAAACAGGATAATCCCTTATATTTCGCGGTCTATAACTTTTTTCGACTTATTCACACATATTTTTTTACTTCCTGCATATTTTTATTATCTAAGCTCTCTATTTTGCCCAAATCGGGATTTTTTTGTATTTACCCTAACTTAAAATACCCTGTACAAACTTTTCATTGATAAAAGCAAAAAAATAGTGTAGGATAGAACTATGTAGGATTTTTTATCAGGAGCGTACAGATTTGGGAGTAAGCTCAAATTTGTTATGCGCAAAATACAGCGCAAAAATGAGGATTAAAATGGATAAAATTTTAGAAAAATGGGACGAGATTCTCTCAACCGTCAAACAGGAACATGATATCAGTGATGTTTCATTTGATGCATGGATCCGACCACTTGAAGTTTACGGTGTTGAAGGTAATACCTTATATATACTGGTTCCTGCAGAACATATGACCTTAAACTATATTTCAAAAAAATATTATCTTCCCTTAAAGGTAACAATTGCAGAAATTACAGGAACCGAATATGAGATTCAGTTTATCCTGCCGGAACAGACAAAAAATATCAGAACCGGTAATAACAGCGTACCGAAAAAAAATGCACTTTCCGAAAAAGCGGACAGATCCAATCTAAACCCGAACTATACATTCGACACATTCGTCGTCGGCAGCAACAACCGTTTTGCGCAGTCGGCGTCACTTGCAGTTGCCGAATCTCCGGGCGAAGCATACAATCCTCTTTACATTTACGGAGGACCAGGACTCGGAAAAACTCACCTTATGCATTCAATTGGTCATTTCATATTAGAAAGAAACCCAAATGCAAAAGTACTTTACGTTACATCTGAAGAATTTACAAATGAAGTGATTGAGTCGATCCGAAGTGGTAATGCATCCGCGATGAATAAACTTCGTGAAAAATATCGGACGATTGATGTGCTGATGGTCGATGACGTTCAGTTTATCATCGGTAAGGAAAGTACACAGGAAGAATTTTTCCATACATTTAATGCACTCCACTCTGCCGGCAAGCAGATTATTTTAACATCCGATAAACCGCCAAAAGACATGGAAACCTTAGAAGACCGGATTCGTTCACGTTTCGAATGGGGTCTTATTGCTGATATCGGAACTCCAGACTACGAAACACGAATGGCTATCCTGCGAAGAAAAGTTGAAGCAGACGACATGAAACTCAGCGACGAGATTCTTAATTATATTGCAACTAACATTAAATCCAACATTCGTGAACTTGAAGGAGCTTTAAACAAACTTCTGGCATATTCCAATCTTGAAAAAACAGATATCACAATGGAAATTGCCATGAAAGAACTTCAGAATATTATTACACCGGACAAGCCAAGAGAAATCACGCCACAGCTTGTAATTGAAGTTGTCACCGAACATTTCAATATCTCGCTGGATCAGATGATCTCAAAAAACAGAAGTAATGAAATTGCCAGACCAAGACAGATTGCAATGTACCTCTGTAAGAATATGACAGATATACCGCTTGACTCGATCGGACAGTTACTTGGGGGAAGAGACCATTCCACCATTATTCATGGTATCAAAAAAATTGCCGATGAATACGAATCAAACGAAAATACACGCAATTTAATAGAAACTATCAAGAAAAAAATCAATCCTAACTAAAGTTATCAAGGTTTTTCGAAGTTATACACAAAAATTTGTTGATATCTTGTTAAATTAACGTGAATTCCGTATGGACAAGTCTCATTTTCATGTTTAAAACATGTTTAAGTCATTTATGAGCCTCATCCTCAATTCACATCATTTCAAGATAATTTCCGCATGGTTTTCACATGGTTATACCACCTCAAATTTTTTTTAACCCCTTGAAAATTAAGGCTTTCTGCGGTTATCAACTTATTAACAGCCCCTAAGACGACTACGGCGGATTTCTATTTATTTTTTTATGAACACGTTTTGGCGAGCCACTACGTTTCATCAGGAAGGAGTTATCTACAACATGAAATTAATTTGTTCTAAATCTAATCTGTTACATGGTGTTAATATTGTTTCAAAAGCAGTTCCAACCAGAACTACCATGGCGATCTTAGAATGTATTCTGATCGATGCTTCTGCAAACGAAATTAAACTTACTGCAAATGATATGGAACTTGGGATCGAAACAAAGATCGAAGGTGAGATTGCAGAACGTGGTATAATCGCACTGGACGCAAAAATCTTTTCCGAGATTGTCCGTAAACTTCCAGACAATGATGTTACGATCGAAACTGATGCATCCTTTAAAACAACTATTACATGTGAAAAAGCAAAATTTAACATTGTCGGTAAATCCGGTGATGATTTTTCCTATATTCCATACATTGAACGTAACGAACCGATCGTTATGTCCCAGTTCACCTTAAAAGAAGTAATTCGTCAGACTATTTTCTCCATCGCTGACAATGACAACAACAAATTAATGACAGGTGAGTTGTTCGAGATCAAAGAAAATGATCTTATGGTTGTTTCTCTCGACGGACACCGTATTTCGATTCGCAACATTGAATTAAAACATAATTATTTTCACAAAAAAGTTGTCGTTCCCGGAAAGACACTTCAGGAAGTCAGCAAAATCCTTCCGGGCAGTGCGGAAGATGAAGTATCTATTTTCCTGACAGACAATCATATTGTTTTTGAATTTGAAAATACGACAGTCGTTTCCCGTCTGATCGAAGGGGAATACTTCAAGATTGAACAAATGTTATCTTCTGATTACGAAACAAAAGTAAAAATAAACAAACGTGAGCTGTTAGACTGTATTGACCGTGCAACGCTTCTTGTCAAAGAAGGCGATAAAAAACCGATCATCATGAACATTACAGATGGAACGATGGAATTAAAAATCAATTCCTTTATTGGTTCCATGAATGAAGATATTGATATTGCCAAAGAAGGAAAAGATATTTTAATTGGCTTTAATCCAAAGTTTTTCATTGATGCGCTGCGGGTAATCGATGAAGAAGAAGTAACACTTTACATGGTCAATCCGAAAGCACCATGTTTTATCAAGGATGATGAAGGTACATTTATTTACCTGATTCTTCCGGTTAACTTTAATGCAGCTGCAAACTAATTATTTTTATAGAATTTGAAATCTGTGATTGATATTGCCCAAAGGGCGATAGAAAGGAATTCCATGATAGAGATTCAGATTAGAGAAACAGATGAATTTATAAAACTTGGACAGGCTTTGAAAAAAGCAGGACTTGTGGAATCCGGTGTTGATGCAAAATTTGTCATCCAGGATGGTCTGGTAAAAGTTAATGGTGAAACAGAACTTCAGCGTGGAAAAAAAATCCATGATGGTGATGTGATTTCCTATAACGGGGAAACGGTGAAAGTCTCAAAATGATCATTCAGTCCATTGAATTGAACAATTTCCGCAACTATGAAAATCTCCAGCTTTCATTTGATGAGGGAACCAATATTTTATTTGGCGATAATGCACAGGGAAAGACCAATATCCTGGAAGCTGCTTACTTAAGTGGAACTACAAAGTCCCACAAGGGAAGCAAGGACAAAGAGATGATCCGTTTTGGAACAAACGAAGCGCATCTTCGTACCATGGTTTTAAAAAACGGCAAACAATATCAGATTGACATGCATTTAAAACATAACCGTTCTAAGGGAATTGCCGTAAATAAGATACCGATGAAAAAAGCAAGTGAGCTTTTTGGAATTTTAAACATTGTATTTTTTTCGCCGGAAGATTTGAATATTATCAAAAACGGTCCCTCTGAACGCAGACATTTTCTGGATGCAGAGTTATGTCAACTAGATAAAATTTATTTATCTGACCTGTCAAATTACAATAAAATCTTAAATCAGCGCAATAAACTGTTGAAAGATATGGTTTACCGGCCTGAATTATCGGATACACTTCCGGTATGGGATATGCAGTTGGCTGATACCGGGAAAAAGATCATCAGACGGAGAGAACAGTTTGTAAAAGAACTGAATGAGATTGTTCATGAAATACACTATCGGATATCCGGCGGAAGGGAAGAACTTTTTCTTTCGTATGAGCCAGGTGTTTCTGCGGATCTGTTTGAACAGGAGTTAGAGCGGGTGAAACCACGTGACTTGAAACAGTGCCAGACATCCGTAGGGCCACACCGTGATGATCTGCTTTTTTCCATTGCAGGTATTGATATCCGCAAATTTGGTTCACAGGGGCAGCAGAGAACTTCTGCTCTCTCTTTGAAGTTATCCGAGATAGAGCTGGTAAGAAAATCAATTCATGATACTCCGGTACTTTTACTGGATGATGTTTTATCAGAGTTAGACAGCAATCGTCAGAATTATTTGTTAAACAGTATATGTAATACCCAGACAATTATTACCTGTACCGGTTTGGATGAATTTATCCGTAACAGGTTCGAAATCAATAAGGTTTTTGAGGTAATAAGTGGTCAGGTATTTGAAAAGGTCAGGTTATAGAAAGGCAAGGTTAGCAGAATGGCAACAGAAAAAATTGAAAATCCAAATGAATACGGAGCTGACCAGATCCAGATTCTGGAAGGACTTGAAGCAGTTCGTAAAAGACCAGGTATGTATATCGGCAGTACATCGGCGAGAGGACTCCATCATTTGGTCTATGAGATTGTAGATAATGCCGTGGATGAGGCACTTGCCGGATATTGCAAAAACATAGAGGTTACCATTAACCCGGACAACTCCATTACAGTTGAAGATGACGGGCGTGGTATTCCGGTTGGAATGAATCATAAAGCTGGAAAATCAGCACTTGAGGTTGTATATACGGTTCTTCATGCAGGCGGAAAATTTGGCGGTGGAGGATATAAAGTATCCGGTGGCCTGCACGGAGTAGGTGCGTCAGTTGTAAATGCGCTTTCCACCAAACTTTGTGTTGAAGTATACAAAGAGGGACAGGTTTATTTCCAAAGTTACCATATCGGAAAACCGGACGAACCGGTCAAAGTAATCGGAACCTGTGATTCAGAAAAACACGGCACGAAGGTTACATTCCATCCGGATCCTGAGATTTTCGAGGAGACCGTTTATGATTACGACACTTTAAAACAGCGTCTTCGTGAAACAGCTTTTTTGACAAAAGGACTTCGCATTGTACTTACCGATACCAGGGAGGAATCCCATCATTGTCATGAGTTCCATTATGCCGGTGGTATCAAGGAATTTGTCACTTACTTAAACCGCAGCAAGGAGTCATTGTACCCGGATGTTATTTACTGTGAGGGAACCAGGGATGGTGTGTATGTCGAAGTTGCCATGCAGCACAATGATTCCTACAACGATGCGACCTACAGTTTCGTAAATAACATCATTACGCCGGAAGGTGGTACGCACCTCGCCGGATTCCGTAATGCGCTGACGAAAACATTTAATACTTATGCGAGAGCAAATAAGATTTTAAAAGATTCGGAACCAGCACTGACAGGTGACGATATTCGTGAAGGTCTGACTGCAATCATCAGTATCAAGATCGAGGAGCCGCAGTTTGAGGGACAGACAAAACAGAAACTCGGAAACAGCGAGGCGCGTGGAGCTGTCGATTCTGTGGTAAGTGAGCAGCTCACATATTTCTTAGAGCAGAATCCCGCAGTTGCAAAGAGTATCTGTGAAAAATCTCTGCTTGCGCAGCGTGCGAGGGAGGCAGCGAGAAAAGCGCGTGACCTGACCAGAAGAAAAACAGCTTTAGAGGGCACTTCCTTACCTGGAAAACTTGCAGACTGTTCGGACAAAGATCCAAAAAACTGTGAGATCTTTATCGTCGAGGGAGATTCCGCGGGTGGTTCTGCAAAGACAGCGAGAAGCCGTGCAACCCAGGCAATCCTTCCGCTGCGTGGTAAAATTCTGAACGTGGAAAAAGCGAGACTGGATAAAATTTATGGCAATGCCGAGATCAAAGCGATGATCACTGCATTTGGTACCGGAATCCATGAAGATTTTGATATTTCCAAGCTGCGTTATGACAAGATCATTATTATGACAGATGCCGATGTCGACGGTGCACATATTGCGACACTGATGCTGACATTTTTATACCGTTTTATGCCGGAACTTATCAAGCAGGGACATGTATATCTTGCAACTCCGCCGCTTTACAAGATTGAGAAAAATAAAAATATCTGGTATGCGTACGATGATGCTGAATTAAACAATATCCTGGTTGAGATCGGACGTGACGGCAATAACAAGATCCAGCGATATAAAGGACTTGGAGAGATGGATGCCGAGCAGCTCTGGGAGACGACTATGGATCCGGAAAAACGTATTTTAAAACGTGTCATGATCGATGAGGAAAATTCTTCGGAGATCGATGTGACATTTACAACTTTGATGGGTGATAAGGTAGAACCGAGACGTGAGTTTATCGAGGAAAATGCGAAGTATGTACAGAATCTGGATATTTAACAGATCGGTGCAGCCGGATTTTTAGAAGATGTGATCCGGGTGCAGAAGTTCGGATGACAGAGACGAGTTAGAAATGGAGAAGAAATCAGATGGATGATAAAATTTTTGATCAGATTCATGACGTCGATTTGAAAAAAACGATGGAAACATCCTATATCGATTATGCCATGAGTGTTATCGCGCAGCGTGCGCTCCCGGATGTAAGGGATGGTTTAAAACCGGTACAGCGCCGTGTTCTTTACTCAATGATAGAGCTGAACAATGGTCCGGATAAGCCGCATCGTAAATGTGCGCGTATCGTCGGTGATACGATGGGTAAATACCATCCTCATGGAGACAGCTCTATTTACGGTGCACTTGTAAATATGGCACAGGAGTGGTCAACCAGATATCCGTTAGTTGACGGTCATGGAAACTTTGGTTCCGTGGACGGCGATGGCGCGGCTGCCATGCGATATACGGAGGCACGTCTCAGCAAAATTTCCATGGAAATGCTTGCCGATATCGGAAAAGACACCGTTGATTTCGTGCCAAACTTTGATGAGACGGAGAAAGAACCTACCGTTCTGCCGTCCCGTTATCCGAACCTTTTAGTAAACGGAACTACCGGTATTGCCGTTGGTATGGCAACAAATATTCCGCCGCACAACCTGCGTGAAGTCATCAATGCCGTGGTAAAGATCATTGACAACAAAGTCGAGGAGGACCGCGATACCGACATTGAAGAATTACTCTCCATCGTAAAGGGACCGGACTTTCCTACCGGAGGCATGATCCTTGGAACAGCCGGGATCAATGAGGCTTACCGTACCGGACGTGGAAAAGTCCGTGTGCGTGCAATTACAGATATCGAACCAATGCAAAACGGCAAAAACCGTATCGTGGTAACCGAACTTCCGTACATGGTCAACAAAGCGAGACTGATCGAGAAGATTGCCGAGTTAGTCCGTGATAAAAAAGTGGATGGAATCACAGATCTGCGTGATGAGTCCGATCGCCAGGGTATGCGTATCTGTATCGAACTCCGCCGTGACGTCAATCCAAATGTCGTATTGAATTTACTTTACAAACATACACAGCTTCAGGATACGTTTGGCGTGATTATGTTAGCACTGGTAAATAACGAGCCGAAAGTTTTAAACCTCTACGACATGTTAAAGTATTACCTGATCCATCAGGAAGAGGTCGTTACCAGAAGAACCAAATACGAATTAAACAAAGCGGAAGAACGCGCCCACATTTTAGAGGGCTTACTGATCGCACTTGACAATATCGATGAAGTCATCAGCATCATAAGGAGCAGCCAGAATACGCAGGAAGCAAAATCACGTTTAATGGAGCGTTTCTCCTTAAGCGATGCACAGTCACAGGCAATTGTAGATATGCGTCTGCGTGCACTGACAGGTCTGGAACGCGAAAAACTTGAGGCAGAGTATGCAGAGCTGATGGACCGCATTGCAGAATTGCGTGCTATTTTGGCAGATAAGAAAAAACTGCTCGGCGTGATCCGTACGGAGATTCTGCTGATTGCTGATAAATACGGCGACGACAGAAGAACATCCATTGGCTTTGACGAGTACGACATTTCCATGGAGGATCTGATCCCGGTAACAAACACTGTCATTACCATGACGAAATTAGGTTACATCAAGCGCATGAGCCTTGACAATTTCCGCGCACAGAACCGTGGCGGTAAGGGAATCAAGGGAATGGAGACGATCGATGACGATTACATCGAAGAACTGTTGATGACGACATCCCATCACTACATGATGTTCTTCACAAACACCGGACGTGTATACCGTATCAAGGCTTACGAGATCCCGGAGGCAAGCCGTACCGCGAGGGGAACTGCGATCGTAAACCTGCTCCAGCTCCAGCCGGGCGAGAAAATTACGGCAGTTATCCCGATCCGTGAATACACGGAAGGACATTTCCTGTTCATGGCGACAAAGAAAGGCATTGTGAAGAAAACACCGATTACCGACTATGCAAATGTCAGAAAGACAGGACTTGCTGCAATCAGTTTAAGGGAAGATGATGAGCTGATCGAGGTAAAAAAGACAGACAATAATCAGGATGTTTTCTTAGTGACGAAATATGGTCAGTGTATCCGGTTTAAAGAAACAGATGTAAGAAAAACAGGCCGTACTTCCATGGGAGTCATCGGTATGAATCTTACGGATGGGGATGAAGTTATCGGTATGCAGATGCAGTCCCAGGGGGATGCACTCATGATTGTTTCAGAAAAAGGTCTTGGAAAATGTACACTGATCTCCGAATTTACCACGCAGAACCGTGGCGGTAAGGGTGTAAAATGTTACAAGATTACCGAAAAGACTGGAAATATTGTCGGCGTGAAAGCGGTAAACCAGGACAATGAACTGATGCTGATCACTACCGAAGGAATTATTATCCGTATCAAAGTCAGTGATACAACGTTGCTCGGAAGAATTACTTCCGGTGTCAAACTCATCAACTTAGATGAGAATGTTACGGTGGCAAGTATCGCAAAAGTCCGTGAGGATAAGAGTCTGATCGACAATGTAGACACATCCGAACTGCTCAGTGAGGAGGAAGAAAAGGAAAGTGCAGCTATCGCTGCGGAAAATGCAAAAAAGGCATCTGTAGAAAATACAGAGACAGACGACGAGCTGATGAAAGAACTGTTAGAGCGTGCAGAGGCTGATGGTTCCGAGGATGAGGAAGAATAGATAACCGTATAGTGAAGAAAGGGCAGAAGCTGAATGGAAAAAACAGTGTATGAACTAATGCATGGCGAAAAGGTAGTAGCAGACATTGGGACGAACGGAGTATGCACAGTTTTGGACAGGGCGTTTCTGCCCTTTTCGATTTATCTGGAGGATACAGCAGAAAATGATGATCTCGATATCCGCATGGATAACCTCACGAATTTTTATTACTGGTGTGCAACCCGTGTTCTGACGCTTGACCGTGTCTATGCAAAGGAAATTTTAAACAGTATCGGAGCACTGCAGGCGCAGACCGACCGTGATCGTGCCAAAATAGCGCTGTCCTATCACTGTCTGTCACTGACTGATATTTTCTGGGTTCGGGAAAAAGGGGAGAATATCACATTTTCACAGATCAATCTTTTTGAAAATCATCTGGATAATGCACTTGTAGATATTTCCCTGCGCGGAAAACAGATGACGGTAGAGAACAGTTACCTGATCGCGGACGATCTCTCAACCAACGGGGTGTTCCCGAAAGCGTGGATCAGGGAGAAAAATTCGTTTGCACTTTTGAAAGATGGAAACAGCAGGGCTGTGGAAAATGAAATTCTTGCAAGTAAGATCTGCCGCTGTTTTGACTGCAGACAGGTGCTTTATGAGGAAAGCATGTTTGACGGACAGAAAGTTTCAAAAAGCAGAATCATTACGTCGGTGGATTACAGCATGGTATCGATGGAGGCATTTGAGATCTATGCAGCAAATCATGACATTCACGTTATGGATTTCGTGTTAAAGCTGGATGCATATTCCTACTACATGATGAACCTCCTCGATTATCTGACCGGCAACACGGACCGCCACTGGGGAAACTGGGGATTTCTGGTGGACAACCGTACAAACCAGCCGGTACGCCTGTTTGACCTGATGGATTTCAACCAGACTTTTTTGGCATATGATACGCCAGATGGTGCAAACTGCATGACTACCGGAAACCGGAAAATGTCACAGCGTGAGGCTGCGGTGGAAGCGGTGAAAATAATCGGGTTAAATCAGAGGAATGAGATTAAAGATGAGTGGTTTGAAGGCAGGGATAAAGAGAGGGAGATGTTCTGGTGCAGATTTGGAATATTAAAGGAACAATGGAAAGCGTAAAAATCTGAAGTTGCAAAGAGCGTGGGTTATGAAACAATTTTAAGTGAACAAGATTACGAATTGTGGAAAATGAGGCAGCAGATTGAAAAATCCGTGGAAAACAATCAGGTAAAAATTGTTAAGTGAGACTTTAGAAAAAATGGAAAAACAAAAAGATTTGTTGTAGGATGAAATGAAGCAGAACAATCAAAATGGGGTAATGTAGAAAGGTGGTACAAGCATATGAACCTGACAGCAATTCAAAGCAAAGTCACAAGAGGAAACTATGTCAATTCAAAAAAATCTGAAATTTTATCTGCCGAAAAGGAACAGCCGGCGGAAAATAAAGTGCCAGGGCAGGAGTCTGAGGTTATGCGTCCGGTACATACGACCGTTTCCGATTTATCCGCTGCAAATCCGGTCCGGGATAAACTGCAGTCTGAGAGTGAACAGATTCAGGATGATGGAGTAAAAGACTTATTTCAGCAGATGGTAAATTCCTATAAAAATCTGAACCTGCATCTGGTTGAATCTGAGGAAGAGTGTAAAGCGACTGAAGTGGCAAAAGATGGCGACCAGAATAAAAATAATATCATCAATGTAGATAGAAAAGTCATTTTATCAATGAAACAAAGCCAGGAATATGCAGAACGGGTCAATCATATTTTACAGAATGCAAATGAAGTGACAAGCGGATTTATCGAAGACTGTATACAGCATGCAAAAGAACTTTCAGACGATGAGACAATCTGTACGGTAGGAAAAATTGAGACAAAGCTCATAGATAATGGTGGCAAACCGGCACTGGTCACATCCGTGCATTTTGAATATACATCGAAGCATTCGGATGAAGTGAAGGAACACAGATGGGACGGAAATGTGGAAAATCTGAAAAAAGAATATATGCAGAAAATAGCGGAAAAATTTGAGGACAGAGTGGAAGAATTGTTAAGAGACAGGGAAGAAATATGAAAACCGGAAGAAGCAGAAAATATTATCTGATGGAAGCAGTTTTGATTCTGTTTAACATCCTGATCAATCTGATCATTTTTGCAGTTCCGCTCGCGGTAAATCAGATCATCAATGGAAAACTTGCACTGACGGATCGTGTGATAGCATTTATCATAGGGTTTATGATGCTTGAGATTTGTATCCAGTTTGTTTATCTATTGATCGAACTGCACATGCAAAAAGAGTACAAGAAAAATTTGTCGAAGGAAATTTACCAGAAAATCTATTCCATGAAATACGCATCAATCATAAAGTACGGTGCAACGTACCTGACGGAGCGGGCAGACTCGACGGTGCTCACACTGGCGAATCTGTATATTATGTCGGTCCCGATACTGACTGCAAAATCATTGGTTATTTTGTTGATCCTGTTATACTCCCTGACCATCAATATTTTTATTTTTCTGGTGATGTTGTTTATCTTGATACTCAATGTGGCTGGATTTTATCTCCTGAATAAAAATTTACTGAAAAAATCAGCCGAGATGCAGCGGATCATTCCAAAGGAGCGAAAAGACATTTATCAGATCGCCAATCAGGTAGATTTTATCAAGCAGAATGAGGACAATACAAATCTGAATGACATACTTGAAAAACATTTAGAAATTATCGAACAGGAAAATAAAAGGGTAAATGTTTATGCGCGCGGGATGAGTGAAGTCATCGATTTTTTTAACATGTTCGCCCAAAACATTATTTTGATCGTGGTATTTTATTTGTATCTGCAGGGGAATACAAAATTAAACAGCATTTTTACAATTTCGATTCTCATGTCGTATCTTTTACCTGCCATCTCAAATATTGTAAAGGTAAACCTGAATTTAAGAGAGGTAAAGGCAAGCCGGGAATTTTTACAGCTTGTGGAGGATGAGCAGGAACAGAGTGGAGATATAAAGATCGATCATATTGCTGATATTGTGGTCGACATGGAAAAACTTCAGACGATGGACGGGATCTTACTGGCAAAAGATATTCATATCCAGGCAAAAAAAGGGGATGTCATTGGAATCGTGGGGGAGTCCGGCTGTGGAAAAACGACGCTGATGAAAAGTATTTTAAAATTCTGGGATCAGAATACCGGAATTAAGATCAATGGAATCCCGTTGGAGAATATTGAAAACCATTCACTTCGGAAACAAATGTCATTTTATTCACAGAATGTGCCAATCATAACAGGTTCACTTTATGATAACTTAAACTTTGGGCGCAGGAAAATGGAACCGGAGGTATACCAGAACATTCGTTTTTTAGATAAATTTACAAAAGAGCGTGATATTTTTACACCTTTTATTCTGGAAAATGGCAACAATCTGTCCGGCGGTGATAAACAGAGAATCGCACTGGCGAGAATGTATACCGAGGAGGCAGAGGTTCTGATTTTAGACGAACCGACAAGTTCACTGGATGAAACGACCGAAAAGGATATTTTAGATGGGATCATCCACTGCCCGGATAAGATTATCTTTCTGATTACACATCGAAAAGAGAATTTGAGGTACTGTAATAAAATTTACCGGATGCGTGACAAAAGAATGGTAAGCGTGAAAAATGTTGATGAGTTATCAAAATAAGACACGAAAAAACAGGGTGACAGCACCCTGTTTTTTTACCATCCACCGCCCCAAAACGACCACCTGCCGTAAATCAGTAGAAACCGTTCCAGACATTGCCTATAATGACATCAGAAAGGAGGAAGTGAGAAAATGCAAATAGAAATAAAACTCGATGAATCCTGCAAAGAACCCAAGATCATCATCCGCACAGACAAGATGACCGAAGAAGTATCGCAGATCGTAAAGATGCTGTCGGAAGAAAAGCCGGAAGTCTTTGCGGCGATTCACGAGAATGGCGAAATCGTTTTGTTAGAACAGCCGGAAATAATACGGATCTATGCAGAAAACGACCGGGTATATGCAAAGACAAAAGACGGCAGCTACCGGTTAAAGGCGAGGCTGTATGAGTTAGAGGAGAGACTGAACAAAAAAATGTTTATCAGGATTTCAAATTCGGAGATCATTAACCTGAAAGAAGTAAAAAAATTTGACTTAAGTTTTTCCGGGACGATCTGCGTTTCGATGTCAGACAAAACAGCAACGTATGTCTCAAGGCGTTACGTCAGAAAAATAAAACAGGTGTTGGGATTATAGAAATGGTGGTTCGTGTGAAAAATATATTTTTCACACACAGGAATGGAGGTTATCATGAAAAAAAGAATTTTATGCAGAGCGCTGATCGGTGCTCCGATCGGTCTGGCAATCAGTACCGCAATCACAATTTTTTCTTCGCTCATATACGGCGACGGAAACTATTATCCGGTGGTTCCTGCATTGGCGGAGCAGTGTGGAAACGAGATCAATGCGGTGTTGGCGCAGATGATCGTATCTTTGCTGTACGGTGCGGTATGGGCGGGGGCGTCCGTGATATGGGAGATGGATGACTGGAGCCTTTTGCGCCAGACCGTGATACATCTGATTGCAGGCTCGTTTACAACATTTCCGGCTGCATATCTGATGTACTGGATGCAGCACAGCATTGCAGGAGTCGTGGGATATTTTGCAATATTCATCGGAATCTATGTTGTGATCTGGATCACGTTATACAGCCGGGCAAAGAGAGAGGTCACAAAACTGAATGAAAAAGTAAATTTACAAAACCGGTAAGAAATCTGTTTTTTATTGCAAAACACCGCTCCATTTGCAGGTATTTTTCTAAAAAGAGAAATGATACATTGGAGGAAATGAGAAACTTGCAGGAGGGGGACTGCTGTATGGAACACAGGTTCTTACGGCAGCAAGGCAGAAAATGGAGAAAAATATAAAATTTGAACAGAACACACCGCTGTGGGATAACAGTCTTTCGATAGAAGAACGTCTTGACTATCTGACCGGGGCGATGACACTCGAAGAAAAAATACACTGTCTGACAACCGGATGCCCTGACATTCCGAGGCTTGGAATCCGGGCGACTTATATGGGCGGTGAGGCTGCGCACGGAATCGAGGCGAGACATGACCAGGCATTTAATAAAGGGGAGCCGGAGCCGACCACAGCTTTCACCCAGCCGATCGGTATGAGCGCGAGTTTTGACAGGGAGCTGATCAGAGAATGTGGACGTGCCGTCGGTGAGGAAGCCAGGGCTTTGTATACAAGAAATGGTGGGGGCGGGCTCTGCCGCTGGGCGCCGACGATTGATATGGAGCGCGATCCGAGATGGGGAAGGACGGAGGAGTCATACGGCGAAGACCCGTATCTGACCGGAGAGATGGCGGGCGCATATATCCGCGGTATGAGGGGCGAGGATCCTTTTTATATCCGCTGCGGGGCAACGCTGAAACATTTTTACGCAAACAATGTGGAGAAAGACCGCATTAAGATCTCATCTTCCGTGGACCGGAGAAATAAAAACGAATATTATTTAAAACCGTTCAAAAAGGCGATCACGGAGGGCGGCGCGGAGGCAGTCATGACCTCCTACAATGAGATCAACGGGATTCCGGCGATCGTCAATGACGAGGTGCGCCATGTTTTAAAGAGAACCTATGGACTTCCGGGGCATGTGGTCTGTGACGGGGGCGATTTTTCACAGACGGTGAACAACCATCATTTTTATCAGACGCATGGGGAAACACTGGCAAATGGTCTGAAGGCTGGTGTCGACTGTTTCACGGATGATGGAGAGATCGTCTATGCCGCGGCAAGGGAAGCATTGGATAACGGCTGGATCACGGAAAAAGATATTGATGAATCGGTGCGCAATTCTTTTCGGACAAGGATAAGGCTTGGCATGTTTGACAAAGAGGGCGACTGCCCGTATCAGAATATGGGTGAAGAATATATCAACAATGAGGAACATAAAGAGCTTGCCCGTAAAATGGCAGACGAGGCGGTTGTGCTTTTGAAAAATGAAAACGCGATTCTTCCGTTGGATGAAAATGCAGTAAAAAATGTGGCGGTAGTCGGTCCGCTTGCAGATGTGTGGTACAAGGACTGGTATTGTGGCATCCCGCCTTATGCAGTTACTGTTTTAGACGGGATCAGAGAAGCATTTCCGCATGCAGAGATCAGTCATGAGACGGGACTTTCTGAGATACGCATCCGCCTGGCAGATCAAAATGGTGATAACTGCTATGTGGGACTGGATGAGAATACCCAGTTAAAACTGGTGGAAAAAGAACAGGCAGAAACATTTATTTTGAATGACTGGGGCTGTGGCAGCATGACGCTGGTGGCAAAAAGCAACGGCAGATTTGTCACTTTAGAGGAGGATACGGATGTTATCAAGGCGGACAAAAAAGAAGCCTTCGGCTGGTTTGTCCGTGAATTGTGGAATTTTAAGAAGGAAAAAAATGGTTTTACACTGAAAAGCTGGAATAACAGGCAGGTGTTTGTGGATAAGACAGGCTATTTTTCTATTTGCGTGGATAATCCTGCAGCAAAATTTGAGATCGAAATCGTAAAAGACGGAAAAACTGCTGCGGAGAAAACTGTAAAAGAAGCTGATCATGTGATAGCAGTCATTGGCTGTAATCCGGTCATCAACAGCAAAGAGGAAGTAGACCGTACCACGATCGCACTTCCACTGGAACAGGAAGAACTGGTAAAACGGGTGGCAGCAGTCAATCCGAACACCATCGTGGTTTTGATCAGCAACTATCCGTATGCTATCGGTGAGCTGCAGAAAAAGGTTCCGGCGATTCTGCTGTCGGCATCGGGCAGTCAGGAACTTGGCCACGGGATCGCAGATGTGCTGACCGGAAAAGCAGCAGCTGCGGGACGATTAAATATGACATGGTACCGTTCGGATGAAGATCTGCCGGATATGAACGACTATGATATCATTCAGGGAAAACGCACTTACCAGTATTTTGACAGAGAAGTGCTCTATCCGTTTGGATATGGTCTGACTTATGCAGCATTTTCCTACGAAAAAATGCAGATCAAAAAAGAACGCGGCTGTATCAAAGTGAGCTGTTTTATCAAAAATACAGGGGAAAGAAGTGCCGATGAAGTAGTACAGCTTTATGTGCATAAAAAGGGTTCCCGTGTGAAGCGTCCGATCCGGCAGCTTGTTGGGTTTGAGCGCATTCATGTTATTCAGCCAAAAGAGACCAGAAAGGTCACGTTTACGATACAGTTGTGGGAGTTAGAATATTATGACGTGATCTCAGAGCGCATGATCTTAGAAAACGGAACGTATCAATTCATGGTGGGCGCCTCGTCACAGGATATCCGCTTAGAACAGAGTATTGAAATTGACGGAACACATGCCGGAAAGAGAAATCCGTTCCAGACAACTGCTGCCGACTGTTATGATGCATATGACCACATGTTTTTACATCGGGGAATCAACGGTTCATCCTGTATGATCCCTGGCTGTGCCGGAGATGACCCGGATGAGATGAAAGAACAGCCGGTGAGTGGAAAATTAATTTATCATGATTTTGTATTCAGCAAAAAGCCGCTCAGGCTGAACATCACGTTAAAAGTGTTAGAACCGGTCAAGGTGACTGTGACAGGGGAAAATGCCGCAACGGTGACTGCAGAGCCGGTGGACTGTTACCGGATGTTAGAGATAGATCTGTCGGAAAATTTTATTGAAACCGGAAAACCGGAAACCATTCAGATCCAGGTGGAAGGAAAATGTAAGATATCCAAATTTGTGTTTGTCTGATAAAAAATTCACAATTGAACCGTGCGCAGTGAAGTGTTATAGTATGTTCTGGATGATATTCCGTATACAGGAAATCATACCAGAACATATTTTTTATCAGAAAAAGAGAATAAAACCATGAAAACCGCTTGTATCCGTCAGTCGACGGAATGAGACAGTCGCATGCTACTTCACAAAACGGGGAGTGAAAATCGGTTCACATTTTGCTCCGCCAGACAAAGGGGGAAAATCCCCTGTCCGTCAGAGGAGGATTGCATGCAGATCAGTTTTATTGGCGCCGGGAAGGTCGGCGTGTCACTCGGAAAATATTTTATCAGTAAGGGCAGGAAAGTAGGAGGTTATTATAGTCTGAGCCCAAAGTCTGCCGCATGGGCGGCAAATTTTACAAACACAAAGCAATATCAAAGTATCGAAGAAATCATTAGCAGCAGCGACATGATCTTTTTTACCGTGCCCGATGATAAGATCGGGGAAGTATGGGAGGCGGCAAAACCGTATGCCCACGGTAAAATCATTGCACACTGCAGTGGGATTCACAGTTCAAACATCTTTTCTGATATAGATCGTACTGGTAGTATGGCCTATTCTATTCATCCACTCTGTGCCGTCAGTGACAGGGAAACATCCTGGCAGGCACTTGGTGACGTATTGTTCACCATTGAGGGGGATGAGCGAAATATCTCCAATATCCAGAACATGTTTGCGCAGATGGGAAACCGGACGTGTTTTATTTCTGCGGAAAACAAAATCAAATATCATGCAGCGGCATCTCTGGCATCGAACCACATGACGGCGGTATTTTTTATGGCGCAAAAACTATTCTTAGAGTGTGGTTTTTCAATGCAGCAGGCAAACGAGGAATTGTACCGGCTTGCAAAAGGCAATTTGGAAAATATCCACGCACAGGGATGTATTAATTCCCTGACCGGACCTGTGGAGCGCGGGGACAAAAATACCGTACAGAAACATATGGATGCATTAGATGCTGACATGAAAAATGCCTATCTGGAAAATGCAAAGCAGCTTTTAGAGATCGCAGCGCAGAAAAATCCGGACAGAGATTATGCGGCAATGAGAGAAATTCTCATGCCGACAGAGATTGGAGAACAGTGTGAAAAATAAGATTTTTCACACGCAAGATTTGTGCTTACGCACAAACTTGACATGCGCAGAAAACAGCGCAGGATTGGAGAATGACAATGAAAAACACAGTAGTAACTTTGCAGAAGCAAAAAGACGAGCACGACAAAATCACGATGGTGACGGCTTACGATTACACGACCGCGAAAATCATGGATGAATCCGGCGTGAACACGATCTTAGTCGGGGATTCACTTGGCATGGTCATGCTTGGCTATGAGGATACGTTATCCGTGACCATGGAAGATATGATCCATCACACGGCAGCAGTGACCAGAGGTGCAAAAAATGCATTTGTTGTTGCAGATATGCCGTTTATGTCCTATCAGACTTCCGTCTATGATGCAGTGGTAAACGCTGGGCGTCTGATGAAAGAGGGCAGGGCAAACGCAGTCAAATTAGAGGGTGGCGTGGAATTTGCCCCACATATCAAGGCAATCGCACAGGCATCTATCCCGGTTGTTGCACATCTTGGACTGACACCGCAGTCAGTCAATGCGTTTGGCGGATTTAAAGTGCAGGGAAAAGATATTGAGGCGGCACAGAAACTGATCGAGGATGCAAAAGCAGTCGAGGAGGCAGGTGCATGCATGGTGGTATTAGAATGTGTACCGGCAAAACTGGCAAAGAAAATCACGGAAATGCTGAAAGTTCCGACCATCGGTATCGGTGCAGGCGCAGATTGTGACGGACAGGTGCTTGTTTATCAGGATCTGCTTGCCATGTACGGGGATTTTCGTCCAAAATTCGTAAAAGTATTTGCAAATGTTGGGGATGCAATGCGTGAGGGAATGGCGGCATACATCAAAGAAACCAAAGAGGGAACTTTCCCTTCTGCAGAGCATTGTTTTAAAATAGATGATTCCGTGATCGAAAAATTATATTAGGAGGAACATACACATGAAAATTGTATCAACCATAAATGAAGTGAGAGAACAGGTAAAAGAATGGAAAAAAGAAGGGAATACGATCGGGTTTGTTCCGACCATGGGATATTTGCATGAAGGTCATGCGAGCCTTATCGATGCAGCACGTAAAAATAACGGCAAAGTAGTGGTCAGTATTTTTGTCAATCCGATCCAGTTCGGGCCAAACGAAGATTTAGACAGTTATCCGAGAGATTTAGAGCACGATGCAAAACTCTGTGAGGAACACGGCGTGGATCTGATCTTCCATCCGACACCGGAAGAAATGTATGGGGATAACTTCTACACCTTTGTGGATATGGATGTGCTCACAAAAGAACTCTGTGGATTAAGCAGGCCGGTTCACTTCCGCGGCGTTTGTACGGTCGTATCCAAACTTTTTAACATTGTGACTCCGGACAATGCATACTTCGGACAGAAGGATGCACAGCAGTTAGCAATCATCAAACGCATGGTAAAAGACTTAAATATGCCACTTTCCATCCACGGCTGCCCGATCATCCGTGAGGAGGATGGCCTTGCAAAGAGCTCCAGAAATACATACCTTTCCCCGGAGGAGAGAAAAGCGGCACTCGTGCTGAGCCGCTCTGTTTTCCTTGGTGAAAAAATGGTGAAAGAGGGAGAACGCGACTGTAAAAAAGTCATCGCTGCAATGACTGCGGAAATTGAGAAAGAGCCGCTTGCGAAGATTGATTATGTCAAAATCGTAGACTTATCTACAATGCAGCAGATCGATACCATAGAGCATGGCATACTTGCAGCAATGGCAGTATACATCGGAAAAACCAGACTGATCGACAACTTTATGATCAAGGACTAGAAAAGAGGAAAAAATGACTATTTCAATGTTAAAAGGAAAAATCCACCGCGCGACCGTAACGCAGGCGGAGCTTGACTATGTGGGAAGCATTACCGTAGACATCCAGCTTTTAGAGGATGCCGGCATTTTTGAGTATGAGAAAGTGCAGATCGTGGATGTGAATAACGGTGCACGTTTTGAGACTTATACGATCGCAGGAGAGCGCGGCAGCGGAGTCATCTGTTTAAATGGTGCGGCAGCCCGCATGGTACAGACCAACGACAAAGTGATCATCATGGCATATGCAGATGTGACGCCGGAGGAAGCAAAACAGCAGAAACCGGTCGTTGTGTTTGTGGATGAAAACAACCACACCACGGAGATCACAAACTATGAACGTCACGGGGAGATATCGGCAATCTGTTAAAAAAATTTACTGTTTAAACAAATATGAAGGCTGTATTTAAAAAGGTTAAAGACACCTGAAATTCCAGCAACAAATTCCAAAAACAGATGACCGGGAGCAAACGGTAACAGTTGAATCATAAAAAGCAATCAGTTATAATTATTTATAATTGATTGCTTTTTTAATCATGGAAACATATTTTTGTAGAACAGAATTTATTTTTGCAAAAAGATTTTTAATTACATGGAGGAAAATATGCCGCAGAACTTTTATGAACTCGTATGGATATTTATCATTTATGCCTTTATCGGCTGGTGTACGGAGGTTTCTTACGCTGCATTAGATCGTGGAATTTTCGTAAACCGTGGATTTTTAAACGGTCCGTACTGTCCGATCTATGGTTGTGGCGTTGTGATTGTCGTTGCGGTGCTCACTCCATTGAAAGACAATCTGCTGATATTGTTTATCGGGTCGTTTTTGCTGACCTCCATTCTGGAATATATTACTGGATATTTGCTGGAAAAAGTATTTCATAACCAGTGGTGGGATTATTCTGACAAACCGTTTAATATTCACGGTTATGTCTGTCTGAAATTCTCCATTTACTGGGGACTGGCATGTACGTTTATCATGGATGTGCTGCACCCGATCATTTATAAAGGTATCACACTGATGCCGCATATTGTCGGAATGATATTAATTTGCATTATCATGACCGTATTCTTTGTGGACTGTGGCATTACCGTAGCAACGATCCTGAAATTCAATAAACGGCTCAAAGTCATGGATGAGATGGCAGAACGCATCCACAAACTTTCCGATGAGATTGGAGAAAACATTTATGAAAACGTGACGGACATCGTGGAAAAATCAGAAGAGTTCCAGGAAACACATGCCGAGCTGTTAGATAAATTAGCGGAGAAAAAGGATAACCTGATGGAGATTCCGGGCAGTGCGAAAGAAAAAATTGTAGATACAACAGGCGCAGCGAAAGAAAAGATTGCCGAAACAACCGGGGCTGCAAAGGATAAGATTGCCGAAACAACCGGAACTGCGAAGGATAAGATTGCCGAAACAACCGGAACTGCGAAGGATAAGATTGCCGAAACAACCGGAACTGCGAAGGATAAGATTGCCGAAACAACCGGGGCTGCGAAGGATAAGATTGCCGAAACAACCGGGGCTGCGAAAAATAAAATTACCGGCACAACAGAAACAGCCAGAGAAAGAATCGCCGAAACGACCGGAACTGCAAAAGAGAAGATCACAGATACCGCTGCAAATGCAAAACTTGCAATTTCAGAGAACATCATGGAAGCAAAGAGCAGTTTCGAGGCAAAGAAAAATGCCTGGACTGAAAAATCGGAAGAGTGGAAGAAAAACCGCGAAAAACAAAAAGCGGAGCTTTCTGAACTCTCTGAGAAATACGAGCACCTTTTTGAAGAAAAGAACTTTGGATTCAGGCGTTTGATGAAAGCATTCCCGGATATGAAGTCAAGAGAAAATGATAAGACTTTGACGGAATTAAAAAAACACTTTCATTTAGACAAGCCGGAACAAAAATAAAATAGATGAGCAGCGGGCAGCAGTGGATGCAGAAATGGAGAAAACATGATCAGAACAGTCGATACAAAAATAATTACAGAAAATGTCAAAGAGATGTGCATTGAAGCAAACCATTATCTTTCCAAAGATATGGATATTGCAATGAAAAATGCGGTTACAACGGAAAAATCCGAACTTGGCAGGAAAATATTAAATCAGCTTCAGGATAACTTAAAGATTGCGGATGAAGAGATGATACCAATCTGTCAGGATACCGGAATGGCAGTTATCTTTTTGGAAGTAGGACAGGATGTTCATTTTGAGGGAGAGGCGATTGAGGATGCCATCAACGAGGGCGTGCGTCAGGGTTACACGGAAGGCTATTTGCGGAAATCGGTTGTGAAAGATCCTCTGATCCGTGAAAATACGAAGGACAATACCCCGGCGGTTATCCATTATTCCATTGTTCCGGGGGATAAAGTAAAGATCACCATTGCACCAAAAGGATTTGGAAGTGAGAACATGAGCCGTGTATTCATGCTAAAACCGGCGGATGGTATCGAGGGAGTAAAAGATGCTGTATTGACAGCCGTAAAAGATGCGGGACCAAATGCATGTCCGCCTATGGTTGTGGGAGTCGGGATTGGTGGAACATTTGAAAAATGTGCAATCCTTGCCAAAAAGGCGCTGACTCGTCCGGTCGGGGAACATTCCGATATTCCTTATGTCAAAGACATGGAAGAAGAACTGTTAGGAAAAATCAACCGGCTTGGTATTGGACCGGGAGGACTTGGCGGTACGACAACAGCGCTTGCCGTCAATATCAATACCTATCCGACCCATATTGCGGGACTTCCTGTGGCAGTCAACATCTGTTGTCATGTAAACCGTCATGTGGTAAGGGAAGTTTAAAGGAAGATAGTGTGAAAAATAAGATTTTTCGCACTGCAGATAAAAACGTTGTTTTTATTGAAAAGCAGCGCAAGAATGGAGAATAGTGTGAAAAATAAGATTTTTCACACTGCAGATGAAAACGTTGTTTTCATTGAAAAGCAGCGCAAGAATGGAGGATATCATGGATAAGCATATTACGACACCGATCACGGAAGAAGTGACGAAAAATTTAAAATCAGGGGATTATGTTTATATTACAGGAACGATTTATGTAGCAAGGGATGCCGCGCACAAAAGAATGATCGATGCACTGCAGCGGGGAGAAGAACTGCCGATCGATATCAAGGACAGCACGATCTACTATATGGGACCATCCCCGGCGCGCGAGGGCAGACCGATCGGTTCTGCAGGACCGACCACAGCCACCCGTATGGATAAATATGCACCGACACTGCTTGATCTGGGAGAAAAGGCAATGATCGGAAAAGGAAAACGCTCGAAGGAAGTTGTGGATGCCATTGTGCGCAACCATGCAGTTTACTTTGCAGCAGTCGGCGGTGCAGGGGCACTTTTATCAAAATGTATTACAAAATCAGAGATCGTATGTTATGAGGATCTTGGGGCAGAGGCAATCCGTAAGATCGAAATCAAGGATTTTCCGGTGATCGTTGTGATCGACAGTCAGGGGGATAATCTCTATGAGACGGCAGTCAAGGAGTTTGCAGGTTAGTATTTTATTTGCATATTTCCTGTTTTTGCTGGCAGGAGTATCTTTTGATAACATGCAGAAGATAAAAAATGGTACATGTATCGTGTCTGCCTGTTATGATGAAAAGCAGATGAGGGAGGAATGGGAACAAAAACTTATCTGGGATAAAGAGGATTTTCCGGGACTGCCGCAGGAGGGAGATACGGTTGGAATCAGCTATTATTTTTATGATGAAAAGGGGAGGCTTGATTCTGTTAAAAGTTATGGAAAATTAGATGATGCGTATGGAAACGATAAAGAATTAATTGCTGAGGATGAGATTTTTTACCGGTATGATCAGGCGGATGCGCAGGTATTTATGCAGTGGTACATGTATGTCCCGATTGCGTATTGGGAAAAAGGAAAATATTCATCGAGGTGTGTGAATAAATATCTGACGTATGATTATCTGGACGAAAAAGAAATGGAACAGATGTTTGATGATTTAAAACTGCCATCAGATAAATACTTTGAAACCTGTGCCAGAGAAGGGAAAATGGTTTCTGTCATGAGGAAAAATGACAAAAACGGGGATTCTGAAACAGAATATTATTGTCCTGTCAGAACCGGCGGCCGGAACAGACAGGATGCAGCAGTGTATCAACTGGATGGCAGTTACCTTATTCAGGACATGCGGCAATATGAAGAGGGTCAGAGACTGCGGACTAAAATGAATCATGATGGAGTTTTTTATTTTTATGATTATGATCGGAATGGAAACAGGATCATGTCATTGTGCCGTACCTCAGAGGGAGAATGTTATATCCAGAAAAAAATATATAATGAAAAACAGCAGATCACTGCCCAATATACGCAATCCATATCAGGTGCAGAACAAAAAGAACTGTCATTAATGGATGGGAGTACTTTTATTTTGAAATGGAACAATGATAACTTCGTGCAGGCAGTATGGAAAAAATCTGACGGAACAAGGGATATATATCAATGGGAGCAGCAGGGCGATGAAAAAAATATAATCCAGACGCTCTCAGACGGCAGGGTGATCGACTGGAAATCATCTGCAGAACCGTGGTATGAAGATGCATTATCCGGAGGATGGCAAAACAAATACAACTGGTACATTGTAAAAGAAGGAGACAGTTTGTGGAGTATTGCAGAACGGGAATTGGGCGCTGGTGCACGTTATGAGGAATTGTACAGAAAGAACCGGTGTGTCATTGGAGAAAATTATGATCAGTTATATCCGGGAATGAGATTAAAAATCGAAAAAGAGAGAGAATAGACAAAGGGTGCAATGCATTTTTCGGAATGGAGAACTTTATGGAAAAAAATTTAAACTGGGCGGTTTTAGGAACCGGTGTGATCGCAAATGAAATGGCACAGGCATTAAAAGCTATGGGAAAAACACTCTATGCTGTGGGAAACCGCACACACGAAAAGGCAGTTACATTTGCGGAAAAATATCAGGTCGCAAAGGTATACGATGATTTTCATGAGATGTTTACAGATCCACAGGTAGATGTGATCTATATCACAACGCCGCACAATACCCATATCGGATTTGTCAGGGAAGCACTGAAAAATAAAAAGCATGTATTATGTGAGAAGTCCATTACCTTAAACAGCCTTGAACTGGAAGAAGCATTAACGCTTGCAAAGGAAAATGATGTGATTTTTGCAGAGGCAATGACTATCTGGCATATGCCGTTATATAAAAAACTATGGGAACTGATCGATGCCGGAAAAACAGGTACATACGCTTCAAATGCTAATGAGGAGCACGAAGAAATCGCAGACTGGCTGGCTGATGGGGTTCCTGCTCTTGGAAAAGTTCAGATGATACAGCTTAATTTTGGAAGCTACAAAGAATATAATATGAAAAATCGTTTCTTTAATATGGATCTTGCAGGTGGTGCATTGCTCGACATTGGTGTTTATGCACTCAGCATTGCGCGCAGTTTTATGGATAGCAAACCAGATCAGATTTTAAGTCAGGTTAAATTTGCACCAACCGGAGCAGATGAGCAGGCAGGGATTCTGTTAATGAACAAAGAAGCACAGATGGCAACACTTGCTTTATCGCTACATTCGAAACAGCCGAAACGTGCAGTGATCAGCTGTGAAAATGGTTATATTGAAATTATGGAATACCCACGTGCCAACAAGGCAGTGATCGTGGAAGCTGAATCCGGGGTGCGACATAACGTAGCAGCAGGCGATACCGGAAAAGCCTTACAATATGAGATGGAAGATATGGAGCAGGCAATAAAGACAGGGAATGTCCAGAAATTAAGAATCCAGGACACCAAGGATGTCATGGATATTATGACAGGTCTGAGAAAAGAGTGGAATATGAAATATCCGGGTGAAGTCTGGTAATTATAGAAATTGTATTCTTATTGAGATTCGGGTGTCAAAAGGTGGCTTTCAAATTTTTGATTGTCAAATTGCACAAAGCAGTGTCTATTTTGTTCCGTTGTCCGAAAATAAGAAAATCTAAGTCTGCCTGTGTTAAATTCTCTCAAAGTGACGTGTACGTCTTAAACTCGCGCCAGTTATGGCACGATGACGTCCATGGGACATTAAGACTTTTGCTACCATCCATGGCAGCAAAACACTATAAATGAACAGGCATACTAAGATTTTCTAATTTTCTCCCAAGTCACAAAAACAGTCTCTGCTTTGTGCAATTTGCCAGCCACTAAGTTGCGAACCACCTTTTGACAACCGAATCTTATTGAATAAAAAAATGAAATGTGAAAATAATAGTTGACAAATCAGTAAAGATTTAGTATAGTTATTCATGCGTTACGGCGCACGAACAATATAATATTGTTAAATAATGACTTTGGAGAAGTACTCAAGTGGCCGAAGAGGTGCCCCTGCTAAGGGTATAGGTCGGGTAACCGGCGCGAGGGTTCAAATCCCTCCTTCTCCGTTTATTATTTGCAATATGAGTTGTTCAATTTTTTTTGAAAAAGTTGTTGACAAATCGCACCAACTATTATAATATAAATGAGTTGCGAAAATAAAGAATTATGAATTGTTTGAAAAAACATGAAAATTCGAAAAAACAACAAAATTAAAAAAGTTGTTGACAAACAGAACAACACGTGATATTATATCAGAGTTGTCGCGTTTGAGATAACGGATCGGACAAAACCGATTGAAAGAAAAACTTTCAAAAAAATGAAAAAAGTTCTTGACAAAACAGAGTTGACAAGATATAATAAACAAGCTGTCGCCGAGAACGACAACAAAACAAAGAACCTTGATAACTGAACAGTGAAATAACCTT
>CAKREH010000027.1 GCA_934317215.1 uncultured Roseburia sp. | reverse complement strand
ATTGAACCGCCGTGTACCGAACGGTACGCACGGTGGTGTGAGAGGTCGGGGATTTATAAATCCCCTCCTACTCGATTTGCTATTGTCAGATAAAGTAAAAATGTTTTATACTTTAAAAAGAAGAATAAAAATGGGGGAAAAATATGAGTTGGTTTACCTGTATAGCCACTGATGCAGCGTTGGATGAATGCTGTGTCGGCATATCTCAGGAAGAAAACACGATTATCATAGAAAATGAAGACAGGACCTTGAATATATACAGGGAACAATATGAAGGCTATCCCGAACAGTATACAAAGCTGCCTTATATTGTCGGTGTTGAATTAGGAAAATATGAATGTGTTAAGGCCGAATTGACCGCCTACCTGAAAAATGCAGTTCTTTTATGCAATCAGCTGGAAGTATGGAGCATCTGGATGGATGATCCGGATCAGGATATTAAATATCGGAGATTTAAGGCAGAAGAATTATCGGAAACTGACATTACATGGATCTTTGATCAGGAGTATTTCGAGCATCCGCAGTGTCTGAAAATGTATAAATGGAAGCGGAGACCCAAATAAATCCCTGAAAATTAAACCACGGACATAATGAAGAAAAAGAGAAATATGGAAGGCAAGTGAAATGAACATTCGAAGAGCAAATGAAAAAGATATCCCAAGACTGATTGAATTATTAGAGCAGGTGCTTCAAATCCATGCAGATATAAGACCGGATATTTTTATTCCGGGGACGACAAAATACACAGATGATGAACTGAAAGAAATGTTAAAAGATGATACAAAGCCGGTTTATGTAGCTGCAGATGAGAATGACATATGCTTAGGATATGCTTTCTGTCAGTTGAAACAGCAGCCATTTTCCAATAATATGGTGCCTTTTACATCGTTTTTTATTGATGATCTGTGCGTCGATGCAAAAACCAGAGGACAGCATGTAGGTGAGAGCCTGTTTGAATATGTAAAGGGTGAAGCGAAACGGTTAGGCTGTTATGAAGTGACATTAAATGTCTGGGCAGGAAATACCTCCGCGGAAAAATTCTATGAAAAAATGGGATTAAAAACCAAAGAGAGACAGATGGAATATATATTGTAGAAAATGAAAAATGGGAGATTTATATGTTTTTGCAGGATATTAAAGTTGAAATAATTGACGCTGGAAAAGAAAGTGGATTGTATTAGCTGGATTGGGGGTGAAGATTAAAAATGGGTGAAATATGAGGAAAATAAAAGTGGTTCGCCCGATTTATAATAGAAATTTATCGGATATAAAAGAGAATGGGCGAAAAGTGATGGAATTCATTTCAATAGCCCACGAAAATCAAAAAGTCAGGGCGAAAAACATCAGAAATGAAGAAGATTCCTCCAAAATGCCCGTGGAAACACTGAAATGAGGAAGAAAGAGGGCGAAAATGTCTGAAAAAATCGGATTTTCGCCCTATCATCCAACAGAGGTCAGAAGAATGCAGATGTGGCTGTTATTTTTACAATCATTTTATACAAATTGTGAAAATATCTGTTTAAAATTATCTCGCGATCGTATCCCGAATCTGGTCGAGTGACACCTCATAGTTATGGACGGCAGAAATGGCTTTTAAATCTTCAAACTCTGCTTTCTCTTTTTCGACACCGTACCCGCTGCTTTTTTTGACGCGCACATCGCCGTATGTGGAATGGCAGGTTTCGATTTCAGAGGTAAGTTTGACGCGGTCAAACATCTGATAGCGCACACCGCGTGTTGTGGTGTGCAAAAAGAAAAGGGAGGTCAGGCGTTCACGGTCTTTTGGCTCACAGATACAGGTTAAAAGAATACCCGGACGGTTCTTTTTCATTTGAAGGGGTATTGTGTATACGTCTAAAGCCCCTGCCTGTAAGAGCAGCTCGGTTGCAAATCCAACAGCTTCGCCTGTCATATCATCGAGATTGCAGGAGATGGACAGCACGCAGTCGTCAAAGGATGGGGCTGCGTCAAAACTGGATGAAGATTCGCCGAGGAAAACACGCACACAGTTGGCGGCAGAAAAATCCTTTGATCCCATACCATAGCCGATCTCTGTCACGTTCATCGGCGGCATGGCTTTAAAAGAGGTCGCAAAATGTTTTAAAACCGCAGCACCTGTCGGCGTACAGAGTTCGCCCTGAATATTTCCACTGTAAAAAGGAATCCCTTTTAAAAGCTCGGCGGTGGCAGGAGCCGGAACCGGGAGCGTGCCGTGGGCGCAGTGTACGAATCCGTTTCCGACATGAACCGGAGAGCAGAGAATGGTTTCCGGTGCAAGCAGTGATAACAGATAGGCACATCCGGTCACATCCACAAGCGCGTCGATCGATCCGACTTCGTGGAAATGGATCTGGTCTAAGGTGGAGTGGTGCACTTTTGATTCTGCTTCCCCGATCAGACGGTAGACTGCGGCTGCGGAGTCTTTTACCGATGATGGGAATGGAAGTGTGTGGATCTGTTCTAAGATCTGGGTGTAACTGGTGTGGGCATGCGTGTGGTGGTGTTTATGGTGCGATTTGTCGTCGTGAGTATGTGTGTGCTCATTTTCGTCATGAATATGATCGTGAACATGCATGTGTGTATCCTCGTCATGAGAGAGTCCATGTGAATGCATGAGTGTATCTTCACCATGAGTGTGCTCATGTGAATGCATGAGTGTATTTTCATCATGAATGTGCTCATGTGAATGCATGAGTGTATCTTCACCATGAATGTGCTCATGTGAATGCATGAGTGTATCTTCACCATGAATGTGCTCATGTGAATGCATGAGTGTATTTTCATTATGTGAATGTTCTTCCTCCCCGTGTACAGCCACTTTCATGTGTGTGCCGCTGATCCCGCATTTTACTGCCGGTTCCGCAGAAAGTGTCACACCGTAAGGTGCAAAAGCCTGGTTCATGTCCGATAAAAATTTTTCTTTCTGTTCGCAGAGTTCATAGAGGGCGCCCATTAACATATCGCCGGCGACACCCATATTACATTCTATATAAAGTGTTTTCATAAATAATCCTCCCTGGCATTGAAGTTGATCGTTTTTAATATGAAGATTTACAGTTCGTCCATGTTTTTATGGCAGGATGATGGTCTGCCATCTGTTTTAGGGTCTGCCTGATGATTGATCATGCTGGCAAGGTAACCTGCACCAAAACCGTTGTCGATGTTTACGACGGAAACACCACTGGCACAGGAATTAAGCATTGATAAAAGTGCAGAAATCCCACCAAAACTTGCACCGTAACCAACGCTCGTCGGAACGCCGATGACAGGACAGTCGGTCAGACCGCCGATGACGCTTGCAAGCGCGCCCTCCATACCGGCAACTGCAATGATCGCATTTGCCTTCGATAAAAGTTCCATATTTGAAAGCAGACGGTGGAGTCCTGCAACGCCGACATCGTAGAGGCGGATCACATGATTGCCGAGCACCTCCGCGGTCAGTGCGGCTTCCTCTGCAACCGGGATATCGCTTGTTCCTCCGGTGGCGACAACGATCGTGCCGTCAGCGGAATAGTGTTCGGTGCGGTTTACGATGCCGATCTTTGACAGCTTATCGTAAAAAAGATCAAAACGTTCGGCAAGATACGCCGCCGATTCTGCCGAAAGCCTTGTAATCAGGATATTTTCTTTGCAGTGGGAGAGCAGACTGTTTATGATGCCCTCCATCTGTTCTTTTGTCTTAGATGCACCGTAGATCACCTCCGGTGCACCCTGTCTGACTTCACGGTGATGATCCACCTTGGCATATCCAAGATCCTCAAAAGGTGCCAGCTTTAACTGGTCATAAGCGTCAGAAGCGGTAAGCTGTCCCGCCTCTAACTGTTCTAATATATGTTTGATATGATCGTTTTCCATAGTATGAGATTCTCCTTCATTGCAATTCACTGCCTATTATACTCACATCCCACCGTATTTGCAAAAATAAAATATACACGATCATCTTCTTTTTTGGAAGAAATAGATAAAAAATGGAAACTATTTTTAGCAAATTAGTTTCTTGCGGGTACGAAAATGAGATGATACAATATAGGAAACGGAAATAAAGAAAATAGTTTCCATGTAAGATTTGGATATCAAAATAAAGAAGAAACGGAGAACATGATGGAATTAAGGGAGAGTATTTTAGAGGGAACCTTAAAGGCATTTAACCAGAAGGGGTTGAAATTTACTATGGATGATCTGGCTGGAATCCTTGGCATGAGCAAGAAAACGATTTATACCGTGTTCCGTGATAAGGAATCACTTTTCTTAGCGATGGTAGATTATCTGTTCGATTCTATCAAAGAGAGCGAAAGACAGGTGTTAGAGAACGAAAAATTATCCACACTTGAAAAAATCCGGGAGGTTTTAGGTGTTTTGCCGGAGAGTTACCGGGAAGTTGATTTCAGACAGCTCTATCTGCTGCGGGAAAAGTATCCGAACATCTACAAACATGTGGAGGAACGGTTAGAAACCGGCTGGGAGACAACGATTTCCTTATTAGAGCAGGGAATGAAAGAAGGCGTGATCCGGCCGGTTAAGATCCCGATCGTAAAAATGATGCTGGAGGCGGCATTAGAGCAGTTCTTTCAGAGAGATATCCTGATCTCCAACGAAATTTCCTATCAGGATGGTCTGGATGAAGTGGTCACGATCTTAGTGCAGGGAATCGTTGCGGAAGGGAAGTGAGGACGATGGGAAAACGCATTTACTGGAATGACGGGTGGAAATTTCATGAATCTTATGAAAATGAGATGATAGAAGCTGCTTATCAGGATGACGCATGGAAGGATGTCAGACTGCCGCACACCTGTAAGGAGACACCGTTTCATTATTTTGATGAGAGCAGTTACCAGATGGTGTGCTGTTACAGAAAACATTTTTTTGTACCGCCGGAATGGAAAGAGCAGACTGTGATCGTGACGTTTGAAGGCATAGCGCATGAAGCACAGGTGTTTTTAAACGGGAAAAAGATAGGGGAGCACCACTGTGGCTATACGGCATTTTCCATTGATATCAGCGAAAAACTGCAGATTGGAGTAGAAAATGTGCTCACAGTGCGTGTGGACAGCAGGGAGAACCTGAACATCCCGCCATTTGGGTACGTGATCGATTATATGACTTACGGCGGAATTTACCGGGAAGCCTATGTGGATCTGAAAAATGAGACTTATCTTGCGGATATATTTCTGCACAGCGAAATAACGGAAAGTCAAATGTCGGGTGCAAAGCTGATTTCTGAAATAGAAATTAGAAACAGTGGAAAAACGGATGAGAAAAGAGAATTGTTCATCCGTCAGAGTATCAGAGAGCGCGGCACAGAAAACTACAGACAGATCGGTGAGAGCCGGGTGGCAGCAGATAGAAAGATTTCCTTTCCGGTATCAGACATAAAACTCTGGGATCTGGAGAATCCGGTGCTCTATGAAGTCAAAACAGAACTTTTGCAAAATGGAAATGTGCTGGATGAAAATAGTACACTGTCTGGATTCCGTACCGCAGTTTTTTTGCAGGACGGCTTCTATTTAAACGGCAGGAAAGTAAAGTTACGTGGATTAAACCGCCATCAGAGTTATCCGTATGTCGGCTATGCAATGCCGGAATCCATGCAGAAATGGGATGCGGACATTTTGAAAAATGAATTGGGCGTAAATGCAGTGAGAACGTCCCATTATCCGCAGAGCCGGCATTTTGTGGAGCGGTGCGATGAACTGGGACTTCTGGTCTTTACGGAAATACCGGGCTGGCAGCACATCGGGGATGAAAACTGGAAAAAACAGGCGGTCGAAAACGTAAAAGACATGGTAGAGCAGTATCGGAATCATCCGTCTGTGATCTTGTGGGGTGTGCGGATCAACGAGTCCGGGGATGATGACGCATTTTACCGGGAAACAAACCGCGTGGCACATGAACTGGATCCAACAAGACAGACTGGGGGTGTCCGGGCACATAAAAAGAGCAGCCTTTTAGAGGATGTCTATACCTACAATGATTTCAGCCACAATGGGACAAACCGCGGATGTGAGAAAAAAAGTGCTGTTACGTCTGATAACAGCAAACCGTATCTCATCAGCGAATATAACGGACATATGTATCCGACGAAAAGTTACGATTGGGAGGAACACCGTGTGTGGCATGCCATGCGCCATGTCAATGTGCTGGATGCAGTTGCCGGGGAAGCGGATATCGCAGGAAGTTTTGGCTGGTGCATGTTTGACTACAATACACATAAGGATTTTGGCAGCGGCGACCGTATCTGTTATCACGGTGTGATGGATATGTTCCGCAATCCGAAACTTGCGGCTGCGGTCTACACGTGTCAGCAGGAAAAGGAGATGGTACTTGAAATCAGTTCGTCCATGGATATCGGGGAACATCCGGGCTGCAACCGCGGAACGATCTGGATCTTTACCAATGCGGACAGTGTACGGATGTATAAAAATGACCGGTTTTTAAAGGAGTATACCGCATCAGATTCGCCGTATAAAAATCTTTTACATGGGCCGGTCGCGGTAGATGATTTTATCGGAGATGCCATTGAAAAAGAGGAAGATTTTAAACCGGCACAGGCAAAGGCAGTGAAATATATCCTGAACGCGGCGGCACGGTACGGACTTTCTGATCTTCCGAAAGGCGTGTATTTGGCGGCATTGAAGCTGATACTCATGTATCACATGAAGCCGACGGACGCAGTGGTTTTATATAACCGCTATATCGGTGACTGGGGAGGTACTTCGACAAGCTACCGGTTTGAGGCAGTAAAGAATGGAAAAGTGGTAAAGGTGGTCAGAAAAGAGCCGGTCACTTCCATGCATTTATCCGCGGAACCGGACCATCAGAATCTGACAGAACGACATACTTATGATGCTGCGGAAATCCGTATCCGTGCCCTGGATCAGAATGATAATATCGTAAGTTTTTACCAGGAACCGGTTGTACTGTCGACGGAGGGACCGATCGCTGTCATTGGACCGAAGATCATTTCCCTGCAGGGAGGCATGGGCGGTACTTATGTCAGAACGACCGGGGAAGAAGGTGTTGGGATTTTAAAGATAAAAGCAGCACAGATGCAGGAGAGACGGATATGTTTTGAAGTGAAAATATCAGACAGTAAATAGTGTGTCTTACAATGTGGCAGGAAATGTTAAGAGATACAAAAAAAACATGGGATTAAGGAAGGATGAAGCATAAGATGACAGAACGATCAAAACAGATTTTTGGAAACGACATTGCACCGGGTGCCTATAAAAAAGCAGTCCGGTCAAAACAGAAATTTATCCGTAAATTCGGGGATGACAGCACAAAAAATTATCCAACTTCGATCAAGGCAAACCCGTATATCGGACCGGAACTTGGTGTCTCTGATATCCGCGTGGGAGAAGAAGGAGCTGCGGACTTTCATACGGAGAAAGGAATCATCGTCGGAAATATCCGTATGGGATTTGGTCATTACCGCATCTCCATGGCGATCGCATCTGCAGCACATGCGCTGGGGTATGAGCCATACTGGATGGATTTAAATTCCTATGGACAGACCACCTGTACCAAAGTGATCGGTGCGCAGAATGATCTTTATTCCATGGGTTCCCGTCTGTCACAGAAGAGCAGACTCTTTAACCGTCTGGTGTGGGAGCCGATGAACTATGAGGGATTCCGCAAACTGACCTATAATGCGGCAGATCAGAAAAATGCAGAATTGATGGCTCCGGTGTATGCGAATATCCCAAAAGATATCCCGGTTGTCGCAACGCATGTGTGGCCGGCACAGGCAGCACTTCACGCGGGGATGAAATATGTGGTCAATGCGATCCCGGACAACTGGCAGATGGCGCTTCATTTAGCGGAGGGCAGCATTCACACGGTGCAGACGCACTATGCATACCAGGGGTACCGCATTTTAAACGGAATGCAGGGAAATGATGTGTTAAATCCGATGCCGGAAGATGCTCTTTTTTATACCGGACATTATATCGACCATGAGCTTGTCAGCAATATCGAGACGGACTGCGCAGCGAGAAAACAGAGAAAAGAAGAGGGAAAACCGATGCGTTTTCTCCTGACGATCGGAGGTGCCGGTGCACAGAAAGAAATTTTTGCAGAGATCATCCGTTTTCTGCTGCCACAGATCAAAGAAAAGAAAGCGGCGCTTTATGTCAATGTTGGAGATTACCGCAATGTCTGGGAGGAACTTTTAAAGGAGATCCCGGAGATGGGACATTATGCGAAAGAACATTTTAACGACTGGGAGAATACGAAAAAATTTGCGGAGGATGCGCTTAACAAAGATGTTATCGGAATCCACGGCTTCTGGCATGAAAATATTTTCGAGGCGGTATACTGCACGAACCTTCTGATGCGAAGCTGTGATGTGCTCGTCACAAAGCCGAGTGAACTTTCCTTTTATCCGGTGCCGAAACTATTTATCAGACGTGTTGGAGGACACGAGCAGTGGGGAGCAATCCATTCCGCGGAGATCGGTGATGGTACATTAGAGTGCAGGGATATCCCGCACACGCTTCAGATGATGAAACTGTTTCTGGAAGAAAAAACACTGCTCTGCGATATGTGCGATAACATTGTAAAAAATAAAGAAGCCGGAATCTACGACGGGGCGTATAAGGTCGTGGAACTTGCATTTTCGATGAAGCAGAAAAAATAAAATTTTGGGAGGAAAATCCTCTGCTCGCCAGAGGGCTCACATTTTTTTCCGAAAAACAAGGAGGAAAATCCTCTGCTCGCCAACGGGCTCGCATTTTTCTCCGAAAAACAAGGGAGGAAAATCCTCTGCTCGCCAGAGGGCTCGCATTTTCCTTCGGAAAACAAGGAGGATTTATGAAATTAACAGGAAAAGAGAAAGTCTCATACGGACTTGGGGCGGTCGGAAAAGATATGGTTTATATGTTTTCGGCAAGTTATGTTTTGTATTATTATCAGGATATTTTAGGGGTCAGCGCGATCGCAATGGGAATCATTCTGATGGCGGCGCGTGTGTTTGACGCATTTAACGATCCGATCATGGGTGTGGTCGTTGCAAAGACGCGTACAAAATGGGGCAAATTCCGCCCGTGGCTGTTTATCGGGACACTGACAAATGCAGTGATTTTGTATCTGATGTTTGCGGCACCGCCAAAACTCGACGGAAACGGACTGGTGGCATATGCGGCAGTGACTTACATTTTGTGGGGTGTTACCTATACCATGATGGATATCCCATACTGGTCGATGATCCCGGCTTTTACGGAGGGCGGAAAAGAGAGAGAAGGACTTTCCACACTCGCGCGCTCCTGCGCCGGAGTCGGTTCTGCGATCGTGACGATCATCACAATGAAATGTGTCTATATGTTGGGACAGGGAAATGAGCGCATCGGTTTCAAATGGTTTGCGCTGGTGGTTGCAATTTTGTTTTTTGTATTTATTTTAATCACCTGCTTAAACATTAAAGAAAAATCTACCATAGATGTGGAGGCACCTTCGGTTGGACAGATGTTCCGTTCCCTGTTACAAAACGATCAGGCGATGACGGTCGTTGTGACAATCGTTTTGATCAACTGCTCGATTTACATTACATCTAATCTCGTCATTTATTTTTTCAAATATGACTTTGGCGGTGACGGCTGGTACAATGCCTACACCTTATTTAATACGTTTGGCGGCGCGATGCAGATCCTTGCAATGATGCTGTTTTTCCCGATCCTGCGTAAATTTCTGGGAACGATCCAGGTGTTTTATACCAGTTTTGTGATGGCGATTTTAGGATATGCGGTTCTTCTGATCTTAATGTTTGTCAATATGTCAAACCTGTATCTGCTGTTTGTACCTGCATTTTTTATCTTTTCTGCAAATGGAATGTTATCTGTCCTCACAACGGTATTCCTTGCAAATACGGTCGATTACGGAGAGTGGAAGAATCACAGAAGAGATGAGAGCGTGATCTTTTCCATGCAGACTTTCGTTGTAAAACTTGCTTCCGGTGTGGCTGCGCTTGTGGCATCGATCTGCCTGACCGTCTGCAATTTAAGTCAGAATACGGACGGGGCAGCAGTTGCGGCAGCGGGAAGTTCGGTCGCAGGATTGCGCCTGACCATGACGGTGTTCCCGATCGCGGGACTGCTTGTTGCGGTATTTTATTTCCGCAAAAAATATATTTTAAGTGAGCAGAAAGTGGAAGAAATCGCAAAAGAGATCAAGGAGATGAAAAAAGCATGATCACAGTCGAAAATCAGTTATTTTCCCTGCATACCAGACACACCTCTTATCTGTTCTGTGTCATGGAAACCGGACATTTGGAACACTTATATTATGGAAGAAAAATTCATCCATCCATAGACGGACTGAT
This sequence comes from uncultured Roseburia sp., assembly GCA_934317215.1. Taxonomy (GTDB): domain Bacteria; phylum Bacillota; class Clostridia; order Lachnospirales; family Lachnospiraceae; genus Roseburia. The sequence goes on along the minus strand of CAKREH010000027.1, from coordinate 36,637 downwards.
GGAACAGCATGCATTTGCGCCGGGCAATACCAATATTTATGACAACGGACATCCGCAGTTTTCCTTAGAGGACACATGTCTTGAGATGTCCTCTTTCGGGAAAGGCGATATCAGGGAGCCTTTTGTGGAACTGACACTTTCCGATGGAAGTGAAACGTCTGATTTCCTGTTTGAAAAATTCAAACAGGGAACCGGAAAGGAAGAATTTGAGACACTTCCGGGATCGTATGATGAGTCCGGTGAGGTGGAGCGGCTTAGTGTGACACTGCGCGATAAAAACAGTGGAGTCGTCTTAGAACTTCACTATTATGTCTATGAGGACTGTGATGTGATCACAAGGAGTGCAAAACTCATCAATGAGAGCGGGGATGCGGTAAAGTTAAACCGCCTGATGAGTTTACAGCTTGACTTAGAGCCGTCCGACTATGTGTTTACAACATTTCACGGTGCATGGGCGCGTGAGATGGGGCGCACGGATGTGCGGCTGGTGCCGGGAAAATATGTAAATGCCTCTTACACGGGAACTTCATCGAGTCGTGCCAATCCGTTTGTGATACTCGGAAAAGAACACACCACGGAGGATGCGGGGGAATGTTTTGGATTTAACCTGATCTACAGCGGCAACCACTACGAGGCGGCGGAGGTCGGCAGTTTTGGAAAAGTAAGGATCATATCCGGAATCAATCCGCAGTCTTTCTGTTTTACTCTTGAGTCAGGGGAGAGTTTCGAGGCACCGGAGGCGGTGATGACCTACGCGTCAGACGGATATAATGCCATGAGCCAGAATATGCACCGTTTTGTGCGGGAGCACATTGTGAGGGGAACCTGGAAGAAAAAGGAGCGCCCGGTGCTTTTAAACAGCTGGGAGGCAGCTTATTTTGACATCAATGAAAGAAAACTGCTCTCGCTTGCAAAGGCAGGAAAAGAGGCGGGCATCGAACTTTTTGTCATGGATGACGGCTGGTTTGCAAAACGTGATAATGACACGAGATCGTTAGGAGACTGGCAGCCAAATCCAAAGAAACTGCCGGGTGGTTTAAAGGGGATCGCAGATAAGATCAGGGCGCTTGGCATGGATTTTGGAATCTGGGTGGAGCCTGAGATGGTCAATGTGGACAGTGATCTCTACCGCAGCCATCCCGACTGGGTGATCGAGATTCCGGGAAAGGCGCACTCGGAAGGGCGCAATCAGAGGATACTTGATCTGACCAGAAAGGACGTGCAGGATCATATCATTGAGGAGATGGGAAGAGTATTTTCCTCCGCGGACATTTCCTATGTAAAATGGGATATGAACCGTACATTTTCGGATTATTTTTCACAGAGTATCTGTCCTGAAAGGCAGGGGGAGGTGGCACACCGATATGTGATGGGACTTTACCGCTGCATGAGGAAGCTGACAAAGAGATTCCCGGACATCCTGTTTGAGGGCTGTGCTGCGGGTGGAAACCGTTTTGACCTTGGTATGCTCTGTTATTTTCCACAGATCTGGGCGAGCGATAATACAGATGCGCTCTGCCGTGCTGAGATTCAGACTGGTTACAGCTACGGCTACCCGATGTCCGTGATAAGCGCACATGTCTCCGGCTGTCCGAATCATCAGACACTGCGCACGACACCGCTTGAAACACGTTTTGCGGTGGCGGCGTTTGGACTGCTCGGATATGAGTGCAATTTCTGCGATCTGAAAAAAGAAGAGTCAGAAGCCATCAAAGCGCAGATCACTCTTTACAAAAAATGGCGCAGTGTGCTGCAGCAGGGGACTTTTTACCGCGGCAGGAGTTTTACAGGGAACGAAAGTGGAAATGCATTTGGAAAAAACAGTGTGCTCTGGAATGATGACGGCAATGTGACGGAATGGACGTGCGTCTCGCCGGATCAGTCAAGGGCGGTTGGCTTTGTCATGCAAAAGCTCGTTGTGCCAAATACGCAGTTCGGGCATTATAAACCACAGGGACTCTGTGAGGAAAAGAAGTATCATTTTTATAACCGTTCTTTAAAATATAATGTCAAAGAGTTCGGGGATCTGGTCAACACCGTATCACCGGTTCATATCAGACAGGATTCGATTGCGCACAATCTGGTTGCAAAGTTTGTGAAAATGGACGGGGAAAAGGAGAATCTTACGGCATACGGGGATACTCTGATGTATGGCGGCGTGAAGTTGAAACCGGCATTTTCCGGCAATGGATATAATGAAAATGTGAGATATTTTCAGGATTTCGGGGCGCGGATGTATTTTATGGAAGCGGATTTCGAAGATCATGCTCTATGATTTTGGTTCGTCGATCCGCAGGGGCATCGGGGACAGTGAGCGTCCGCTTTACAGCCTGATCGCTGCGGGTGTTGTCAACACACGGCTGAACCGGGTGCTTGTGATCGCATATATGTTGCTGCGGAGAAAGGTTTTGGCAAAAGTAGTGTAAATTAAATTAGTTTGAATAAAAAATATAAGGGGAAAAAATGTCATATATCATATCCTACGTCGGAGCCGGCGGAAAGACCAGCAGCATTTATCAGGATGCTGCAGTGTTTGTAAACGAAGGGAAAAAAGTCATGATCACAACTACAACGCATATGTATGTGCCAAAAGACCGGGTGTTCATTGATGGCAGGGAGAAAAGTTGTGAGAGGCTGCGGGAGGAAGTAGCTGTGGCTTTGAAAAAAAATGGAAGCTGTGTGTGTGGCACAACATTATCTGAAAAATTTAAAACATTGAGCATAGAACAGTTTACAGCAGTATGCAAAGAGGCAGATATTGTCCTGATCGAAGCAGACGGCGCCGCACATAAGGCTGCAAAAGCACCGGAAACATGGGAGCCGGCAGTGTATGAGGAAAGTGATAAAGTCGTGATCGTCATGGGACTTCATGCCGTCGGAGGAAGTGTGGATGAGGTCTGCCACAGACCGGAGTGTGTAAAGAAAGCGTTAGGCTGTGACGGGGCGCATCTTTTGACGCGGACAGATCTGGATGTACTGATGGAAGTCTATGAAAAAAAGATCAGACGGCAGTTTCCGGGGATGGAGATGGAATATAGATATTTTATAAAAAATTCTTGACACTACCGCTTTACCATGCTAAAATCAAAACAACTTAGAAAACAAAGAAACGTTAAATCGTTGAGCAAAGAGAGTACTTCATAGGATATCTCACAGAGAGTCCGTGGCTGGTGGAAACGGACAGATGAATATGAAAGGAATGGGTTTGCGAGAGCAAAGCGAACAGCGTACCGGTTGGTATGGTCAGTAGCGGATGCCGTGTCCTCACGTTACAGAGGTAAGATATCGGACAGCAAAGAAAGATGGCTGTTTGTGTGTCGGATGAGGTCAGACAAGATTGGTGGCGGATATTTCCAGTTCCTGGAAATATCCGTTTTTTTTCATTCATAGGAAATTACGTCCTATGAATGAAAAAGCCCTCCGGGCGGGATGCGCACTTCGCGGAGATGAAGTTTGCTGTAAACAGCACCGCTCGGGCGTGAAAGAGCCGCAAGCGACTCTTTGTCCTGCATGGAATCATAATGTCTGGCGAAACAGGGTGGCACCGCGTGAAAACGCCCCTGACTGGAAGAAAATTCCGGTCAGGGGCGTTTTTTTCATTCATAGGAAATTACGTCTATGAATGAAAAAGCCCTCCGGGCGGGATGCGCATCTCGCGGAGCAGAAGTTAGCTGTAAACAGCACCGCTCGAGCGCGAACTTTATTGTTTTGATAACATGATCTTGCAGCAGGTGATTTGAGAATGGAGATTAGGATGAAAAAAATTTACAGAGTTTACAAAAAGACAGTCAGTATTGTAAATGAGACAGCAACCGGGATGTACCGGAATCTGGTGGGAAAGAAAAAAGGATTTTTGTTAGAGAGTTATGACAAGAATTATGACCGATATACATTTTTCGGCGTAGAACCGGAAGAGATCATTTCCTCGAAGGGACAGTCACTGGTGATTACAAAAAAAGATGGTACCGAGGAGGTCAGGGAGGGAAATCCGCTTACGTTATTAAAAGAATATTATAACGAATTTGAAATCCGGAAGGACAATGAGGAACTGAATTTTTCGGGAGGTCTTGTGGGAAGTGTTGGTTATGACTTCGTGAGATACAGTGAGGTGCTGCCGGAAGAAAACCCGGATGAGATCGGGATCGAGACGGTTCAGCTTATGCTGATGAAAGAATTTATTGTGGTTGACCATGTGGCAGAGACATTGACAGCGGTGATCTTAGAATCCGATGATGAAACAGGAAAAGAAGCCGCAGCGAAAAAAGCAGCGGAGCTGATCGCAACTGCCATGCAGGAACAGAAAGAAGCGGGAGTAAGACTGATCCCGGATGGGGCGATCACAAAAAAATCAGATACTTTAGAGGAATACAGCGCAAAGGTAAATAAGATCAAACAGTATATCCGCGACGGACATATTTTCCAGACCGTGTTATCACAGCGCTGGACGATCGAGACGGGGCAGGATGGATTTGATCTGTACTGTGAACTCCGCGAGTTAAATCCTTCCCCGTATCTTTATTATTTTAACTTTGGCGATTTTGAAGTGATCGGAAGTTCACCGGAGATGCTGGTAAAACAGCAGGGGAAACGTGTATTTACCTGCCCGATCGCCGGAACAAGACCAAGGGGAAAGACAAAGGAAGAAGATGACAGACTGCACAGGGAACTGCTTGCCGATGAAAAAGAACGTGCCGAACATGTCATGTTAGTCGATCTTGCCCGCAATGATATGGGACGCATCTCAGAGTTTGGTACGGTAAAAGTTACAGACTTTATGAGCGTAAAAAATTATTCACATGTCATGCATATCGTCTCAATGGTCGAAGGACGCAAGAAAGGCAGTTTTCACCCGTTTGATCTGCTGGCATCCTTTCTCCCGGCAGGAACTTTGAGCGGAGCACCAAAGATCAGGGCGATGGAGATCATCGAAGAACTGGAGAGTGTGAGAAGAGGTCTTTACGGTGGTGCAACCGGATATGTGGATTTTTCCGGCGATATGGATTTCTGTATCACGATCCGTACGATGATCAAAAAAGGAAAAAATGTTTATTTACAGGCTGGAGCCGGAATCGTTGCAGATTCTGTTCCGGAAAATGAATACAAAGAATGCTGTAACAAGGTCATGGCTCTGGCAAAAACCCTTGTGGAGGAGGAAAACTTATGATATTGCTGATCGATAACTACGATTCATTTACATTTAATCTGTATCAATATATTGGAACTTTCACGCAGGATATCAAAGTTGTCCGCAATGATAAAATTACGATCGATGAAATAAAAGAGATGCATCCGGAAAAGATCGTTCTCTCACCAGGACCGAAAAGTCCGAAAGAAGCAGGAATCTGTATGGATGTGGTAAAAGAATTTTACAAGGAAATCCCGATTCTCGGCATCTGTCTCGGACATCAGTGTATCGGCGAGGCATTTGGAGGAACTGTGACATACGCAAAAGCATTGTTCCATGGAAAACAGTCAGAGATCACACATACCGGAACCGGAATTTTCGCAGGAATTACCTCACCGGTCAAGGTGGCAAGATATCACTCGCTGGCAGTGCAGATGGATGATCTCCCGGAATGTCTGACGGTTACGGCACAGACCAAAGACGGAGAGATCATGGCAATGCAGCATAAAGAATATCCGGTGATCGGTTTACAGTTCCATCCGGAATCCATTTATACGGAGCATGGAAAGAGAATGGTGGAAAATTTTATCAACGGAATCAGTTAAGAGGAGGGAGTTATGATACTCGACGTCATTGTAGAAGATAAAAAGAGGCGCTTGCCGGAACACAAAAAGAAGATCAGTGAGATAAAAATGCGTGAACTGGCAGAAACGTATGAAGGAAAAAAACACAGTTTCTATGAGGCGCTTCATAAAAACGGTATTTCCATTATCGGGGAATTTAAAAATGCTTCTCCGAGTCTTGGGAAAATTAAAAGTAAAATAAATTTACTGGACCGGATTGACGAATACAACGAATCGGTGGATGCGATTTCCTGCCTGACCGAGGAAGATCATTTTGATGGCAATGTGGATTATCTGAAAAAAATAAGGACGATCACAGAACTTCCGATTTTAAGAAAAGATTTTATGATCGATCCCTACCAGTTTTATGAGGCAAAGGCGATAGGGGCAGATGCAGTGCTTCTGATCGCGGCAATTTTGGATGATGTTCAGATGAAAGACTTTTATCAGTTGTCGAAAGAACTGGAGCTGGATGCACTGGTGGAAGTACACGATGAGAAAGAACTGGAACGGACGATGAAGATGGATGCGGATATCATTGGAGTCAACAACCGCAACCTCAAAGATTTTACGATCAGCCTCGACACGACAGTACGGCTCTCAAAGCTGGTACCCAAAGATAAAGTGCTGGTTGCGGAGAGCGGCATCTTGCAGGATGCGGATGTGGAGCTTTTAAAGGAATGTGGTGTGGATGCATTCCTGATCGGCAGGGCGCTGATGGAAGCGGAGCATCCGAAGGAGGTTGCAAAGAGGTGGAAAGCGTAAAACAGAAAGTCCCACAGATCAAAATCTGCGGGATCACGCAGGATGAGGAAATACAATGGCTGAATGAAACAGGCGTTTCCTATGCAGGATTTGTTTTGTATGAAAAAAGCAGTCGTTATGTTCCGGTCAATAAAACAAAAGAATTATTAAAAAAATTAAATAATGGTATAAAAAAAGTAGCCGTCACGGTAAGTCCGGATGTGAAGATGATGAAACAAGTTATGGATGTGGGTTTTGATATCTTGCAGGTGCATGGCGATCTTACGGAGGAAGTTCTTGCAATGGCAGAGATTCCGGTCTGGAGGGCAGTAAACCTGACGGATGAGAGGACATTTGAGGAACTGTGCGGGATGCAGCTGTCAGAGAAAGGAAAAATCACGGCACTTCTCATGGATGCCAAAGAGTTTGGAAGCGGAAAAACTTTTGGATGGGATACATATGAGAGGGGCGAAGGTAAAGAAAAGCTAAGGTGTTTTCGACAGGCTCTTAAGGCACAGCAGATCCGGCTTGTACTTGCAGGAGGTCTGACTCCGGACAATGTCGGCAGGGGGATAGATATTTTTTCGCCGGATGTTGTGGATGTCAGTTCGGGTGTGGAAAAAGAACCTGGACAGGGAACCGGAAAAGACAGGGAAAAAATACAGAAATTTGTGCGGAACATGCATTCTATTGTTTAGACGGCGGAAAATCAGAAATATGACAGTATTTTGTTATAGAAAGTGATAAATAAAGCAAAAGAGATATAAGTTAATTTTAAATTTAAGAAAGGAACACAAAAATTATGAACCAGAAAGCATATTACGGAGAATTTGGAGGACAGTATGTAGCGGAATCTCTGATGAATACATTAGAGGAATTAGACAAAGCATTTGAGGAGGCAATCCATGATCCGGAATTTATGGAGCAGTACCATTACTATTTAAAACAGTATGTGGGACGCGAGACACCTCTTTACTTTGCGGAGCGTCTCAGTGAAAAGTATGGCACAAAGATTTATTTAAAACGTGAGGATTTAAACCATACCGGAGCACATAAGATCAATAATGTAATTGGTCAGATCCTCCTTGCAAAGCGTATGGGAAAAAAGAAAGTTATTGCGGAAACCGGTGCCGGACAGCACGGTGTGGCAACTGCAACAGGTGCAGCTTTGTTTGACATGGAATGTACCGTTTACATGGGCGAGGAAGATATCAGGCGACAGGCACTGAATGTCATGAGAATGGAGATGTTAGGGGCAAAAGTCGTAAGTGTCCGTTCCGGCAGTAATACATTAAAGGATGCCACCAACGAGGCAATCCGTACCTGGGCAAAGACAGCGGAAGATACCTTTTATATCATCGGTTCTGCGGTAGGTCCATATCCTTATCCAAAGATGGTCAGGGAATTTCAGAGCGTGATCAGCAAAGAAGCAAAAAAACAGTTCTTGGAAGTGGAACAAAAGCTGCCGGATGCCGTGATGGCATGCGTTGGCGGCGGCTCGAACTCCATTGGAATGTTTGCAGATTTTATAGAGGAATCTTCGGTAAAACTGATCGGCGTTGAGGCGGCCGGAAAGGGAATCGAGACAGGTGAGCATGCGTCGGCGATGGCACTTGGTGAGCCGGGAGTCTTACATGGCATGCGTTCCTACCTGCTGCAGGATGAAGATGGAAATGTAAAACTGGCACACTCTATTTCCGCAGGACTGGATTATCCGGGGGTCGGACCGGAGCATGCCTATCTCAGAGACAGCGGAAGAGCCACATATGTTTCCGTGACCGATACAGAGGCAATGGATGCGCTGATGGAACTCTGTAAATTAGAAGGAATCATTCCTGCAATTGAGAGTGCACATGCAGTAGCTTATGCGTGCAAATACGCGAAAGAACTTACCGAAAAACTTGGTGCAGCGGAAGCAAAGGATAAGACAATGATCATCTGTCTGTCAGGACGTGGAGATAAGGATGTCAATACGATTGCGGATTATCTGGCAGGAAAAGGCTACCTGAACTGATTCAGAAAAATAAATTAAAATAATATAAACATGATTTAATAAATGAAAAGAAGGGAAAGACAGATATGAATCGTATTGAAGCAAAAATGAAAGCCTTACAGGAAAAAGGCGAAAAAGCATTTATCACTTATATTACAGCAGGTCTTCCAGATCTCGAGGGGACAAAGAAACTGCTGAAGGCGCAGGAGGAGGCCGGACTTGATGTTGTGGAACTTGGGATCCCGTTTTCTGATCCTGTTGCAGATGGTCCGGTCATTCAGGATGCATCCTACAAAGCAATCTGTAATGGCATTAATTTAAAAAAAGTATTTGTGACAGTAGATGAGCTGAGAAAAGAAGGTTCAGCGCTTCCAATCGTCTTTATGATGTATTACAACACCATACTTCATTATGGGGCAGAGGCATTTGTGAAAAAATGTAACGAGGTCGGTGTGGATGGTCTTATCATCCCGGATCTGCCGCTTGAGGAACAGGAAGAAATCGCAAAATATTTAAATCAGGATGAAACAACTATTCTGATCCAGCTTGTTTCACCAGTTTCCGGTAACCGTATTCCAAAGATATTAGATGGCGCAAAAGGATTTGTATACTGTGTATCATCTATGGGTGTAACCGGACAGGGGGCAGATTTCCACAAAGAAGTTTTAAGTTATCTTAAGAGTGTGAAGGCTGTCGCAAAGATTCCGGTCATGATGGGATTTGGTATCCGTACAGCAGCGGATGTAAAGCCGATGAAAGATACGATCGACGGTGCGATCGTGGGCAGTCATTTTATCCGCCTGATGGAAGAAAATGATTACAGCACAAAAGTGGCAGCAGAGTATTGCAGTACATTTAAGAAAGAATTAAATCAACTTTAAATAAAAACAGGGAGGAAAATCATGCACAGCTTGCTGGGCATTGCTCCTGCAAGAGGCAGATGCTATAAAAAACATAGCATGCATTTTGCTCCGCAAAACAGGGAGGAAAATCCTCTGCTCCTGCAAAGGCAGTCGCATTTTGCTCCGCAAAACAGGGAGGATTATCATGAAAGAATACATAGCAAAAGCAGTAGATGGAAAAGATTTAACACAGGAAGAAGCAAAAAAAGCAATGGAGATCATGTTAAGCGGAGAGGCAACACAGGCACAGATCGCAGCATTTTTAACGGCAATGCGCATGAAAGGAGAAACGTTAGAGGAACTCATCGGTCTTGCATCGGTGCTGCGCGATAAGGCGGAGACAATCACACCGAAAGCAGAAAACTATGTGGATCTGGTCGGAACCGGCGGAGACTGTACTTATACATTCAATGTTTCAACCACATCTGCTTTTGTGGTCGCAGCGGCAGGACTTCCGGTTGCAAAGCATGGAAACCGTTCCATTTCATCAAAATCCGGTGCGGGTGATGTGTTAGAGGCACTTGGAGTCAATATTATGGCGGAACCGGCACTGGTACAAAAATGTGTCGATGAAGTCGGGATCGGGTTCATGTTTGCGCAGCTTTTTAATAAATCCATGAAATACGTTGGCCAGGCGAGAAAAGAGATGGGAATCCGTACGGTATTTAATATCTTAGGACCTCTTGCAAATCCGTCCCGTGCAAAAAATATGGTTGTTGGAGTATATAGTCCGGCATTGACGGAGAAAATAGCAAAAGCTATGGGCAGACTTGGCGTGGAGCGCGGATTTGTCATCAGTGGAAATGATAATATGGATGAATTTACGTTAAGCGGAACGACCACAGTATCAGAGATTGATGGAGAAAATGTAAAAACTTATGAGGTAACACCGGAGCAGTTTGGATTAAAGAGAGCTTCCTTAGAGGAATTGCGCGGTGGAGACGGTGCACAGAATGCCGAGATAACGAAAGCTATTTTAAGCGGAAAAGAAACAGGAGCAAAACGTGAGATTGTTCTTTTGAATGCCGGAGCAACTCTTTATATCGGAGGGGTTGCAGAATCCATAGAATCTGGTGTAAAATTAGCGGCAGAAACCATCGATTCCGGAAAAGCAATGAAAAAACTTGAGGAATTAGTCAGAGTTTCAAATTCATAGAAAAGCACGAAAAGTGCAGGAATGGAGAAAATAATGATACGATTTAACAGCGATTATACGGAAGGATGCCATCCGGCAATTTTAAGAAGACTCGAAGAGACAAACATGGAACAGACGGCGGGATATGGAGAGGATGAATATTGCAGGGAGGCGGCAGAACGGATAAAAGCTGTCTGCGAGGCACCGGATGCCAATGTACATTTTCTGGTTGGGGGGACACAGACCAATGTCACAGTGATCGCATCTGCATTAAGACCCTATCAGGGAGCCATCACGGCGACGACCGGACATATCAATGTGCACGAGACCGGGGCAGTTGAGGCGTGCGGATATAAATGCCTGACGATCGATACGCCGGATGGCAAGCTGACGGCAGAGCAGGTTGAAAAATATACAAAAGCACATTTTGCTGATGAGAGTTTTGAACATATGGTACAGCCGAAACTCGTGTATATTTCCAATCCGACGGAACTTGGAACCATCTATAAAAAGGCAGAACTTGAGGCATTATACCGGGTTTGCAGGGAAAACGATCTGTATCTGTTTTTAGACGGAGCGAGACTTGGATATGGACTTGCATGCAGGGAAAATGATCTGACGATGGCAGATATTGCTGCGAATACGGATGTTTTTTATATCGGAGGAACCAAGGTAGGTGCTTTGTTTGGTGAGGCAGTCGTGATCACCAATCCTGAACTGAAAAAAGATTTCCGTTATAGCATCAAGCAGCGTGGCGGTATGCTGGCAAAAGGAAGATTGTTAGGAATTCAGTTTCTGACTTTATTTGAGGAGAACCGTTATTTTGAAATTTCAGCACATGCGGCGCAACTTGCAGAAAAATTAAAAGATGAATTAACAAAAATGAACATTTCGTTCTATATCGATTCCCCGACAAACCAGCAGTTCCCGATTTTGCCGGATGATGTATTAGACAAGCTGCGGGAAAAATACAGCTTTGCATATCAGGCAAGGGTGGATGAAACACACAGTGCAGTGCGTTTTTGTACCTGCTGGGCAACAAAAGAAGAAAATGTCGAAGCACTTCTTGCAGACATAAGAGCAATCATATAGAAATGGAGATTACCGGTATGTCGGCAAAGAAAAAAATATTATTACTCGCGACAGGGGGCACGATTGCTTCTAAAAAGTCTGAGAATGGATTAAAGCCACAGATCACACCGGAAGAACTGTTAGAGTATATTCCGCAGGTAAAAGAATTCTGTGAGGTATCTGCAATACAGCTTTTGAATCTCGACAGTTCTAATATGGAACCGGAACATTGGAAAAAAATTGTACATGCAATCCGGGAATATTATGATGCTTATGATGGATTTGTCATTGCACATGGCACGGATACAATGGCATATACAGCTGCTGCACTTTCTTATATGATCCAGAATTCAACAAAGCCGATCGTGATCACGGGAGCACAAAAACCGATCGACCTTGAAATTACGGATGCAAAATCAAATCTGATCGACAGTTTTTTATATGCGGCAGATGAAAAATCACAGGGCGTGCAGATTGTTTTCGATGGCAAAGTCATTGCGGGAACGCGTGCAAAAAAAGTAAGATCGAAAAGCTATAATGCTTTCTCCAGCATTGATTTTCCGTCACTGGCAGTGATTCAGGATGGCAATATCATGCGTTATCTGCCGATGCTCCCATATGAGGATGAAGTACGGTTCTATGAGGAACTTGACGAAAACATTTTCCTGATGAAACTGATCCCCGGTATCCGTCCGCGGGTGTTACAGAGTATTTTTGAAAATTATGACTGTATTATAGTGGAAAGTTTTGGTGTGGGCGGTATTCCAAAATCCATAGCGGATGAGTTTTACCGTCTGTGCAGACAGTACCCGGACAAACTGGTGGTCATGGCAACACAGGTGGCACACGAGGGTAGTGATATGACCGTATATGAGGTCGGGCACGATATGAAAAAGTACTGTCGTTTCTTAGAATCTTATGATATGACACTTGAATCGGTCATCGCAAAGACAATGTGGATGCTTGGAAATTTTGATCTGCACAGCATAGATGTGGAGGATATTTTCTACCGCAGCATTAATTATGATGTGATTTTTGGAAAAAACAGAAAATGTTAAAACGGATTGTAAACAAAAGTGAAATATCCAGTTGACAATAGGGAAGGATCGGACTAGACTGTAAAAAAACAAATGCGGAAACATTTTTTTCGCAGAAAAGAGGAGAAAATGAAAATTTCAACAAAAACAATCGTTACCGTTGGGATGTTTACTGCAGTCCTCGCAGTTCTTTCCATTCTTCAGATTCCGATGCCGACCGGTGTGCCGATCACCCTGCAGACTTTTGCAATGGCATTGTGCGGTTATGTGTTAGGATGGCAGTCTGGAGTGGCAGCAACATTACTTTATATTGTACTTGGAACTGTTGGTGTACCGATTTTTGCGGGAATGAGTGCAGGACCGGGAGTGCTGTTTGGCTATACCGGTGGATTTATTTTTGGATTTATTTTTCTGGCATTGTTATGTGGCATTTCTGTCCGCAGAAAAAATCCGGCGGTAAAGATCATCCTTGGAGTAACCGGTCTTTTGATCTGTCATCTGCTTGGTGCTGTTCAGTATGCAGTTTTGGCGCATATTACTATTGGAGCATCTTTAGTGGCAGTGTCACTGCCTTATATTGTAAAAGATGTGATTTCAGTGGTTGGTGCTTATCTGGCTGCCATTGCTGTCCGTAAGGCGCTTTATGCAGGAAATATTTTACAGGATGCCAAGGCAGTTTAAAGGTGGCATATCTATGAAAAAATTTCGTGTGCACCATATTTTGTGTACCGTCCTTTACCGGGGAGAGGGATACAGTGGCACCTTCTGTGACAATATGACACAGAAGGTGCGGGAACTGAAGGCAGACCAGGAAGAACCGCTCATGCTCGTGACAGACCCGGATATGATCTGTGCGCGCTGTCCGAACCGGACACCGGATGATACCTGTGTGGATGATAAAAATCATGTAAAATCAAAAGATCTGGAGCTGTTAGAACTGTTCGGATTAAAAGAAAATCAGCTTTATTCTTACAGGGAATTGCTGCAGTGTGCAGAAAAAAAGCTTGATAAGGAAAACTTTTTAAAAAGCTGTGGACGATGCAGATGGTATCAGCAGGGATTTTGCAGTTATGAAGAATGGCTCGAGAATGCCAGAAAAATCTTAAATTTTCGGAAAGAACTTTAGAATCAGATCTGCAAACAGTATATTAGTATCAGTATAGAGACTTCAGCATAAGTATGCTGAAGTCTTTTGCTTAACAGGATTCTTTTCTGGATAGACAGTATGAAAAATATGCCTGACAAGGGAAATCAATATTTTATTCCGTTTTCTTGTTAATATAATTCGTCTTATACTTTGAGTAAATGATCTTCTGGCTGTGGTAGAGTCCGAAATAACCGGAAAGCATGTAGCTGAAAGCAACTGCAAGTAAAAAGTATGGCATTCCGTCATAACCGAACAACTCAAAACTGATCAAAAGAGAAGTGATCGGACAGTTAGTTACACCGCAGAATACAGCAGCCATGCCGACAGCGGTGCAGAGTGCAGGCGAAAAGCCAAGCAGGTTTCCGAACAGACATCCAAACGCTGCACCCGTGAAAAACGAAGGCACGATCTCGCCGCCTTTGTAGCCGGCGCCAAGCGTGGCAGCTGTAAAGATCATTTTCAGTAAAAATGCTTCCGGGCGCACGGTGCCGTCGATGCATTGTGCGATGATATTGACGCCTGTTCCGTTGTAATTCTGGTTACCGACAAGCAGTGTCAGCACGATCACGATACATCCACCAACGAAAACCCTTACATAAGGATTCTTGAAAAAATGTTTATAAAGCGCTTCGGACTGGTGCAGCATCACGCAGAACAGGATACTGATACCGGCGCAGAGAATTGCCAGCACGGAGATGCGGACGGCGTTGCCGATTCCGAAGGAAGGAATCGAATCAATGAGAAAAAGTTCCTGCGAAATCCCAAAAGAAACGGCAATCCCATGCGCAACAAGGGAAGAGATCACGCATGGAACCAGTGCAGCGTAATACATGATGCCGACACTTACAACTTCCATGGAGAAAATAGCAGCAGCCATAGGTGTGCCAAACAATGCGGAAAAACAGGCACTCATGCCGCACATGATCATAATATGTTTGTCCTTGTCGTCAAAATGAAACAGTTTACCAATTCCGTTACCGATGCTTCCGCCAAGCTGCAAAGCAGCACCCTCACGACCTGCAGATCCGCCAAACAAATGGGTGATCAGTGTGGAAATAAAGATCAGTGGTGCCATTTTTAGCGGCAGATTATCGTCGGAATGGATCGCAGAAATCACGAGATTGGTACCGGTGTCATGCTCGTCGTGAAGCAGACGGTAACAGCCGACGATCACAAGACCTCCAAAAGGAAGCAGAAAGATCAGCCATGGATGTTTGGTGCGGATCAGTGTGACTAACGTCATGCCAAAATAAAATAATGTTCCGGCGCCTCCGGCAACAACACCGGAGATAATTGCAAACAGAACCCATTTAATAGAAGTTTCAATGCGTTTTAAATTGTGTTTTATCTTATGCCTGATGATTTCTTTCATATCTGTAAACTCCATTTTCATAAACTTTTAAGTTTAAATTTCTAACAAAATCTTAGCATTTTCCTGCTTTTTTTACAATATAAAACAGTAACAAGTGCAATGTGCACAAAAAACGGATGCCATATTTGGATAAAACATTGAAAATGTCAAAAGAGTCTTGCACTTTTGCAAAGAGTGTCTTATAATTTGACCATCACATGAAAACGTTACCGGTAGCATTACCGCAAACAATACCGGAAACGTTCCATAAGATACCATACACAATTTCAGGAGGGTAAAAAAGATGAAAAGAAAAGTTTTATCAGTGATGTTAGCATCCGCTATGTTAGCAACCATGTTTGCAGGATGTGGTAACGGAAATACGGGGAATACTTCCGGAACAGCAAATGCAGGAAACAAGACAGAAGAGGCTGCAAAGACAACCGAGGCATCTGATGCAGGAAAGACTGCAGACAGTGCATCAGGAAGCGGTTCTGTATATTATCTGAACTTCAAACCGGAGCAGGATCAGGCATGGCAGGATTTGGCAGGTATCTATACAGAGCAGACGGGTGTGCCGGTAACAGTTATTACCGCAGCAGACGGTACATATGAGCAGACATTAAAATCTGAAATGGCAAAGAGCGAAGCTCCTACATTATTTCAGGTAAATGGACCGGTAGGACTTGCAAACTGGAAAGATTACTGCTATGACTTGTCTGACAGCGAGATCTGCAAACAGCTTTCCAGTGAAGATTTTGCATTAAAGAATGACGCTGGTGAGGTTTCCGGTGTCGCATATGTGCTCGAGACATACGGTATCATTTATAATAAGAAGATTTTAAATGATTACTGTACCATGGATAACGCAGTGATTTCTTCTCCGGATGAGATCAACAGCTTTGATAAATTAAAAGCAGTGGCAGATGATATTCAGGCGAGAAAAGATGAGATCAACAGCCAGTTCGGATACGATCTTCAGGGTGCATTTACATCTGCAGGTATGGACGGATCTTCTGACTGGAGATTTAAGACACATCTTGCAAATCTTCCAATTTACTATGAATACAAAGACAAAGGCATCACAAGCACAGATGCGATTGAGGGAACATACCTTGACAATTATAAACAGATCTGGGATTTATACATCACAGATTCTACCTGTGAACCAGGTGTCCTCTCCAGTAAGACAGGTGATGAAGCTGAGTCAGAGTTCGGTATGGAAGAAGCAGTATTTTATCAGAATGGTACATGGGAGTACGGCAATCTGACAAACGAGGATAATGGATATTTAGTAACAGCAGATGATATGGGCATGATGCCGATTTACATTGGTGCTCCTGGTGAAGAAAATCAGGGACTCTGCACAGGTTCCGAAAACTACTGGTGTGTAAACAAACAGGCTTCGGAGGAAGATATCCAGGCAACACTTGATTTCTTAAGCTGGGTAATTAATTCGGATGAAGGACGTGACTCCATGGCGCATGTAATGGGATTCACAACACCATTCTTAACATTTACCGGTGACTATGTAGCTGACAACGTATTCATTCAGGATGCAAACCAGTATATTGCAGATGGCAAGACTCCTGTTTCATGGAACTTCTCAACCATTCCTTCTGAGACATGGAAAGATGGCGTTGGTTCCGCATTACTTGAGTATGCACAGGGTACCGGTGACTGGGATGCAGTTGTAAGCGCATTCGTAGACGGCTGGGCAGCTGAGTATGCAGCAGCAAACGGACAGTAAAATAATAATTCCTCTTTTAGAAAATAGTAAATTTGTGCGGTATCTGTGCCGATACCGCACAAATCATATATAACAGAAATTTTCTGAAAGAACTGAATTTAGAGATTGAACGGATTTATGAGAGGTTAAAGACTATGGAGAAATCAATAAAAAAATATTTTCCAATTTTTGCGCTCCCGACTTTAGTGGCATTTACCATAGGTTTTATAGTTCCTTTTCTTATGGGTATCTATTTATCATTTTGTGAATTTACCACAGTAACGGATGCGTCCTTTGTCGGACTGAAAAATTACCTGCGTGTATTTACCGATCCAACATTTGTACATGCGCTGTGGTATACCGCATTATTTACAGTGGTATCAGTGCTTACGATCAATGTATTTGCATTTACCATAGCGATGCTTTTAACAAAGGGAATTAGGGGAACAAATGTGTTCCGGACCGTATTTTTTATGCCAAACCTGATCGGAGGTATCGTTTTAGGATATATCTGGCAGATCCTTTTAAACGGAATTCTGGCAAACTTCGGAAAAACATTGACCTATTCTTCCTCATATGGTTTCTGGGGACTGATCGTTTTGATGAACTGGCAGCAGATCGGTTATATGATGATCATTTATATTGCGGGTATCCAGAACATTCCGGGTGAACTGATCGAGGCGGCAAAGATGGATGGTGCAAACAGCTGGCAGCTGTTAAAGAAAGTAACGATTCCGATGGTTATGCCATCCATCACGATCTGTACATTCCTGACACTGACGAACTCCTTTAAGCTGTTCGACCAGAACCTTGCATTGACAGCAGGAGAGCCGTCAAATAATTCACAGATGCTTGCGTTAAATATCTTTGATACATTTTATGGAAGAAATGGATGGGAAGGTGTCGGACAGGCGAAAGCGGTGATCTTCTTTATCATAGTGGCAGTCATCGCACTGGCACAGAACCGTCTGACCAGAAGTAAGGAGGTACAGCAGTAATGGCAAAACAGACAGACAATCAGGTAAGTGCAGTAAGGCGTGCAAAACACGGATGGATACTGACACTGTTTTTCAGCATTTTAGCTGTATTTTATCTGTATCCGATTTTTTTGGTGCTGATCAACTCGTTAAAGAAAAAAGGATTTATTATGAAAAGTCCTTTTGCACTTCCGGATGAGCGTTCTTTCTTCGGTATGACAAACTTTGTAAAGGGAATTGAGAAGACGAACTTCTTTGCAGCATTTGGAAACTCAGTCATTATCACAGTAGGTTCCGTGGCAGTGATCATACTCTGCACCTCCATGTGTGCATGGTTTATTACCCGAGTACACAATAAATTTACCATGGCACT
This sequence comes from uncultured Roseburia sp., assembly GCA_934317215.1. Classification (GTDB taxonomy): domain Bacteria; phylum Bacillota; class Clostridia; order Lachnospirales; family Lachnospiraceae; genus Roseburia. The sequence continues at coordinate 18,430 of CAKREH010000027.1, read as the reverse complement.
TTACATGTTATGTCTTTTCTCCATGATCGTGCCGTTCCAGATGGTAATGTTCCCGTTGTCCAAACTGGCAAACATGATGTATCTGAGCAACCCGATCGGTATTATATTAGTATATCTGGGATTTGGTGCAGGACTTGCGGTATTTATGTTCTGTGGATTTGTAAAGAGTATTCCGTTAGAGATCGAGGAGGCAGCCATGATCGATGGCTGTACACCGATCCAGACCTTCTTCCAGGTCGTATTCCCGATCATGAAACCGACGGTTATTACGGTTGCAATCTTACAGGCAATGTGGATCTGGAACGATTATCTGCTTCCTTATCTGGTACTTGACCTGAAAAAATACAAAACGATTCCGATCGTGATTCAGTACCTGAAAGGCGGTTACGGTGCAGTAGACTGGGGTACCATGATGGCAATGTTAGTGCTTGCAATCATCCCGATCATTATTTTTTATGGAATCTGTCAGAAATATATTATTGAAGGAGTAGTTGCAGGAGCGGTTAAAGGCTGATATCTTATTAAGAAAGGTATATTTTTTGTTGAAATTTGACAAAAATTCAAATTTTACGAAAAAATACGAAAAAATAGTAGACAGGAATGAAAAATATGGTTACGATAAAAGACATAGCCAGGGAATCAGGATATTCCGTCAGTACCGTGTCACGTGTATTGAATCACAGAAATGATGTCAGTCCGGATGCAAAAAAGAAAATCGAAGAAGTAGTCGCAGCGTATAATTTTGTGCCAAACAATAATGCGAAACATTTAAAACAGAGTAATTCCAAATCCATTGGTGTGCTGGTAAAAGGTATCAAAAATATGCTTTTTGCCAGCATCGTGGAAGAAATCCAGTGTATGATTGAAAATACAGACTATACGCTGATCGTATCCTATTTAGATGAGGATGCAGATGAGGTGGAGCAGGCAGTTCTCCTCTGCAGGGAGAGAAAGCCGCTTGGACTGCTCTTTTTAGGAGGTAATCCGGAGTATTTCAAAAAAGAATTTGCACAGGTCGATGTGCCGTGTGTGCTTGTGACAAACCTTGCAGACCAGATGGATTTTCCAAACCTTTCTTCTGTTGCGACAGACGATATCGCTGCTGCAAAATGTGCAGTGGATGCATTATTTGATGCAGGTCATACGAAGATTGGTATTTTAGGTGGAGATATTGAAAAATCGTACACCAGCCATCAGCGTTTTACCGGCTGTCAGCAGAGCTTTTTGGAACATGATACTGTGTTTGTGCCGGAAAAAAGCTACGAAAAAGCACGATTTTCCTATGACAGCGCATATCGCGGTATGAAACGGCTGATCGCCAGGTGTCCGGATATCACGGCTGTGTTTGCCATGTCGGATGTCATGGCGATCGGTGCCATCCGTGCACTGCGGGATTTAGAATACCGCGTGCCGGAGGATGTGTCAGTGATTGGGTTTGACGGAACAGCTCTGGCAGAATACTATAATCCGAAACTTGCAACCATTAAACAACAGTATCAGACACTTGCAACCAGAAGCGTGGAAATCCTGTTTGGACAGATTGAGTTAAAGCGGAGTCAGATTCATGAGATCGTTCCGTTTGAACTGGCAAGTGGAGAAAGTATTCAAAAAATCAGGTAACACATACAGATAGTAGGAGGAACAAATATTATGAGGACCAGCGGTGTGCTGATGCACATATCTTCCCTGCCGTCTCCTTACGGAATCGGTACCATGGGAAAAGAAGCAAAAAAATTTGCAGATTTTTTGAAAAAGGCAGGTCAGAAATACTGGCAGATCCTGCCAATCTGTCCGACCAGCTACGGAGATTCCCCGTATCAGTCTTTTTCCAGCTTTGCAGGTAATCCTTATTTTATTGATTTAGAATATCTTTGCAAAGAAAAATTACTGACAAAAAAAGAATGTGAATCATTTTCGTGGGGAACCAATCCGCGGTATGTGGATTATGGTCAGATGTATGCCTCACGTTATCCTTTGCTGAAGAAAGCATATGACCGGTTCCGGAAAAATGAGCCGGAAGATTTTGCAGTATTCTGCAAGGATGAAGCAGAGTGGCTGGATGAATATGCACTTTTTATGGCATTAAAAGATGCAAACGGCGGTGTTGCATGGTTTGAATGGGAAAAAGACTTAAAAACCAGAAAAACGGAAGCCTTAAAAGAAGCGCGGGTTACCTATGCAGAAGATATTGTGTTTTATAAAATGTTACAGTATCTGTTCTTTAAACAGTGGTGGGATTTAAAAGCATATGTCAATGATCTTGGCATTGAGATCATCGGTGACGTGCCGATCTATGTTGCCGGAGACAGTGCAGATGTGTGGGCAAATCCGGGACAGTTCTATCTTGATAAAGAATTAAATCCGATTGATGTGGCAGGCTGCCCGCCGGATGCATTCTCGGCAGACGGACAGCTCTGGGGTAATCCGTTATTCCGCTGGGATGCTATGAAAAATGACGGCTACAGCTGGTGGACGAAGCGTGTAAAAGCAATGTCAAAATTATACGATATCGTCCGTATCGATCATTTCCGCGGTTTCGATTCTTACTATGCGATCCCGGCAAAAGACGATACAGCAAGAAACGGTGAGTGGAGAAAAGGCCCTGGCATGGATCTGTTTGAGACCTTAGAGAAAAAACTCGGCAAGTTAAATATCATTGTGGAGGATCTTGGATTTTTAACACCATCTGTTTTGAAGCTGGTAAAAGATTCCGGTTTTCCTGGAATGAAGGTCATCCAGTTCGCATTTGATTCAAGAGAGGGCAGTGATTATCTGCCACACAACTATGAGAAACATTGTGTCGTATATACCGGAACACATGACAATGATACGCTGATGGGCTGGATGAAGACAGCACCGAAGGCAAGTGTTAAATTTGCGAAAGAGTACTTAAACCTTACGGAGGAAGAAGGTTTTAACTGGGGTATGATGCGCGGTGCATGGGCATCAGTCGGAGATATGGCTATCGTTCCGATGCAGGATCTGATCGGAATCGGTTCCGAGGGACGTATGAATACACCGTCCACACTCGGCGGTAACTGGGAGTGGAGAGCAACTTCAGACCAGATCACCGGAAAACTTGCAAAACGTCTCTATAAATATATGGAGATGTATGGACGTTTAAACAAAGATCAGGAAGAGGAAGAAGAAACCGAAGCGGAGGAGAAGAAAGTATCCGCAGAGGAAAAATAACAGACCGCATACAGGTCTGATGGCATGAAAAACAGAAGTTTAGAGGGGGGATTCTGACCGGTCACAGGTTAGAATCCTCCTTTTTATATTATGGGTTCCTTTTTGTCGGAAAATGTTTTAAAATAACAGATGATCGAAAGCTTATATGGGGGGATACATGCTATATTTTATTGTCAATGAAAAGTCAAAAAGTGGGAACGCAAAGCAGATCTGGAAAGAGATCGAGGAAGTGCTTAAGGTGAGAAACGTTTCCTATCAGGCATTTGTATCGGAGTACCGTGGACATGCCGGTAAACTTGCCACAGAGATCTGTGCCATGGATGACGATGATATCTGCCTGGTCGCAGTCGGTGGGGATGGAACGGCAAACGAGGTGATCAATGGGATCACGGATTTTGAAAAGGTACGTTTCGGTGTGATCCCGACCGGTTCCGGCAATGATCTTGCCAGAGGATTGTCGCTCTCGAAAGATCCGAAAAACGGTGTCATACATATTTTAAATGCGATGAAAAAACCGTGTGAGGATACCTGGTGTATGGATTTGGGAGAAGTGAACTTTGGGGAGAAAAAAAGACTGTTTGCCATCAGTGCAGGGATCGGGTTGGATGCATTAGTCTGTAAAAAAGCATTAAAATCAACGGTCAAAGATATCCTGAATAAAATCCGGCTTGGAAAACTGACGTATCTGGTACTGACCGTGCAGTCATTATTTGCGATGCAGACCGCAGACGCAGAGATCTTTTTTGACCAGGAGAAAGTTTTACAGAAAAAAAGAATGATCTTTACGGCTGCGATGAATTTTAAAGCTGAGGGAGGCGGTGTGCCGATGGCTCCGGCAGCATCCGCCTGTGACGGGAAATTATCATTCTGTGAAGCGGCGGGGATCCCGAAGTGGAGAACGTTTCTCTGTCTGCCGTTTTTAGTGGCGGCAAAGCACACGTCTGTCCATGGATTTTCTGTGACGGATGCCAAAGACTGTACGATCCGCTTAAGCCGTCCGATGGTTGTCCATGCAGACGGGGAATACTGTGGGGAAGTGACAGAAGTCCATTTCCACTGTCTGCCGGGAAAACTCCGCGTGTTAAAATAATGAAATTGCGGACGCCACCGTCATAAACAGGCGTTCTTCTTCATAAAATGTTACAACATATGGAGGAGAATATCTGATGGAACATTTCAGTGATAACAGGGAATTTGACTTATACCGGGATATCAATACCCGTACCAATGGAGAGATCTACATAGGAGTTGTGGGGCCGGTGCGAACCGGAAAGTCCACATTTATTAAACGGTTTATGGATCTGATGGTGCTTCCGTTTATGGAGGATGAGCATGCGCGGGAGCGCACCATAGACGAGTTGCCACAATCCGCGGCTGGGAAAACGATCATGACAACGGAACCGAAATTTATCCCGCAGGAGGCGGCAGAAATCGTTTTGCCGGAACTGACGGTGAGCAGTGCCGGCATGCCACAGCCGGTGGCTTCACAGTCTGTTCTGCGGGGAGATGCAACACAGACAAAGATAAAGGTGCGTCTGATCGATTGTGTCGGGTTTATGGTGGAGGGTGCATCCGGTCATATGGAAGGAAATGAAAGCCGCATGGTAAAAACACCGTGGTCGGAGCAGGAAATTCCATTTACGACAGCTGCGTCGATCGGTACCCAGAAAGTGATCCGGGATCATGCAACGATCGGAATCGTTGTGACGACCGATGGCACGATCGGGGAACTGCCGCGAAATGCATATGTAAAAGCGGAAGAACAGACGGTGGAGGAACTGAATGCGATCGCAAAACCATATGTCATTCTGTTAAATTCACAGAAACCGTACAGTGATGAGACGATGGAACTTGCAGCCGAACTGAAAGAAAAATATCAGACTGCCGTTTTGCCGGTCAACTGTGAGCAGCTGCGGAAAGATGATATTGTCCGCATTTTAGAGAATATCCTCTGTGAATTTCCGGTGACGCGTGTCGAATTTTTTATTCCAAAATGGACGGAAATGCTAAAACCGGAGCATCCGATGAAAGCGGAAATCATTAAAACTGCATCCGGGATTTTAGACAGTATGCATAAAACGGGAGATGTAAGAACACTTTCTTTTACACCGGAGCAGTATGTCTCGCAGATCAAGATCGACGAGACGGATCTTGCGACCGGGCGCGTGGTGGTGCGGATGGATTTAGACGATAAATACTATTATGAAAATATAAGTGAACTGACTGGTGTGCCGATCGCAGGTGAATATGAACTGATCTCCATGATAAAAGAGATGGCAGGGCAGAAAGAGGCTTATGAAAAAGTGTCAGATGCTTTTGAGGCGGTGCAGATAAAAGGCTATGGAGTTGTGAGTCCGGGACTTTCCGATATCAAAATGGAAGAGCCGGTGCTGATCCGGCATGGCAATAAATTTGGCGTCAAAATGAAAGCGGTATCGCCGTCGATCCATATGATCCGTGCCAATATTGAGACCGAGATCGCTCCGATTGTCGGCAGCGAGGAGCAGGCAAATGATCTGATCTCTTACATCAAACAGGGACAGCAGAGCGAAGAGGGTGCATGGGAAACAAATATTTTCGGCAAATCGGTTGGAGAACTGATGGAGGATGGAATCCGTAACAAGATCGCAATGATGGATGATGAATGTCAGATGAAATTGCAGGATACAATGCAGAAAATTGTAAATGATAATACTGGCGGTATGGTATGCATTATCATTTGATACGGTAGTATTGCGAAAACAAACGTAAAATCAAAAATAAGTAATCTTAAAAAGAAAAGAGAAAAACAGATGAAAAAATTTATTCAGGGAATGTATCAGAAAAAGAATTTTGGGGTAAGGCTGACTGCTGTGATCCTGTCCGTAATTGTGATGGGATTTGCACTGTCGCTGCTGGTGCTTGTGGATCTTGGAACAGATCCCTGTACCAGCATGAATCTTGCTATTTCGGAAAAACTTGGAATGGGAATCGGAAACTGGCAGGCGCTGCTCAATACGATCATATTTGTCTTTGTCATTTTGCTTGGCAGGGAAAATATCGGATTTGGAACACTTGCCAATATGTTTTTAGTTGGATATTCACTGCAGTTTTTTTCCTGGGTATGGGATAAGATCTTACCGGCAGGGCTGTTTGATTCGATGGCAGTGCGTATTCTGGTGCTGATTCCGGCCCTGGCGATATTTGTTGTATCAGCAGCTGTATATATGGATGTGAAATTAGGAACAGCACCTTATGACGCGATTGCATTTATCATTGCAAAATGGATGCCGAAAGTACCGTTCCGTCTGATCCGTATGGCATTTGACTTTACCGTTATTGTGATTGCATTTTTATTCGGTGGCAAGATCGGAATCGTAACGATCCTGATGGGATTTACGCTCGGACCGGTGATCGGTGCTGTCGGTGTGAAAATCGGTCGTTTTATCGAGTGCGACTAAAGAATCAGCTTTATTATCATCTGATGATTTTTGCGGGAGATGCTGGTATTTCCCGCTTTTTTGAAATTCGTTGTAGGCATCCTGATAAGCAGCGACAATGTATTCTTTCATGGGATCTTTGTCGCTTACCATCGACATGGTGTCCGAAAATACTTTGGCAGCTTCTTCCTTGCTTTTGCAGTGTTCTAACTGCTGTTCGAGAGAATCGCGCATCGCCTGGATTCTGGCTGCCTGCATATAGAGCTGGGGATCTACTGCCTGAAGAAAACGCATTTCTTCTTCGGTCAGTTTTTTTCCACTTTTTAATTTTGCCTGGATTCTGGCTAATTCTGCCTGTTTTTCTTCTTCGGTCATACCGCAGGCGGGGCTTAAAAGCTCGGAGATGTTCTGCGTCAGGTCAAAGGCATCCATGCCGGAAACACTGCCTGCATTTAAAGTATCATTACCTGAAGAAAGACCGATGGAAGATTTGGATAAACGGTCTGTAATCTGATCGACCACATTCCTTTTGCCGGAAGATGGGTTTAAAATCTTTTTTAAACCGGAAAGATTGAACTGAGTCATAAAATTCTCCATTTCTGCACTGTGTTTCCGTGCATATGAAAAAGTATAGCCTGTGATGTATTCTTACAAAATATATCGGGGAAAATCAGCTTTTGTTTAGGATGGAGATTGGATTTTATGATTTCTTCTGTTATAATCGAAAATGACAGTGTTGTAAAGAATTTTTAATTATGAAAGGATGATTATGAATCCGGCATACGAAAAATTATTAAAATGCTATGATAGCTATAAAGCAAAAATCAATTTCTCTCCTAAGGTGGCATTGATTTTAGGCTCTGGTCTTGGCGACTATGCGGATGATATCCGTGTAGTGGATACGTTAGATTACCATGACATTGAAGGATTTCCGGTGTCGACGGTTCCGGGACATAAGGGCAGATTTATCTTCGGATATGTGGATGACGTTCCGGTTGTTTGTATGCAGGGGCGTGTGCATTATTATGAGGGGTATGAGATGAGCGACGTTGTTTTGCCGACGAGACTGATGAAAATGATGGGCGCAGAAGTCCTGTTTCTCACCAATGCAGCAGGCGGTATCCAGTTGGGCATGCATGCCGGGGATTTCATGCTGATCAAAGACCAGATTGCAAGTTTTGTGCCATCACCGCTCCGTGGAGCCAACATTGAGGAACTTGGTGTGCGTTTTCCTGATATGAGCCAGATCTATGACTTGGATCTGCAGGATATTGTAAAACGTGCAGCATCAGCACTTGAGATGAGCATCAAAGAGGGCACTTACATCCAGCTCTCCGGACCGCAGTTTGAGACGCCACATGAAGTCGCCATGTGCCGCACCTTAGGCGCTGACGCCGTCGGCATGAGCACTGCCTGTGAGGCAATCGCAGCAAAACACATGGGAATGAAGGTGCTTGGAATCTCCTGCATCTCCAACCTTGCGAGCGGCATCTCAGCAATTCCGCTCTCACACGCAGAAGTTCAGGAGACGGCTGACGCCGTTGCCCCAAAATTTAAGGCACTCGTAACTGAAACGATCAAAGCGATCGGAGCACAGCAGAATTAAAGTTACTACAACTCCGCAGATCAAAACGGCGGTCACACTTTTTGATCCACTGAACGAAAAACACAAAAAGAAAAGAGGAAAAACAATGAACATACGTTTCTACAACGCAAAAATATTAGTTCCGGCAGAAAACCACAAATTCCAGATCACCGAAGGCGAACTCTGGGTAAAAGGAAAAGAAATCTGCTACATCGGGGACGGTAAGACAGGCGTGGATGCGGTCTGCAAAAATGGGGAAGTTTTGGTATGGGAGCGCGAGATTGACGCAAAAGGCAGCCTTTTAATGCCGGGATTTAAAGATGCGCACACCCACACGGCGATGACATTTTTACGTTCCTATGCAGATGATCTCCCACTGCAGGACTGGCTGAACAAACAGGTATTCCCGAAAGAAGGACAGCTTACCGAAGATGATGTATACTGGCTTAACATTCTTGGAATCATGGAATATTTAACCAGCGGTATTACGTCCAACTTTGATATGTACTTCTTCCCGCCGGTCGATGCAAAGGCATCGGCAGATACCGGATTCCGTACCGTTCAGACCAGCGGACTGAATAACTTTGGCGGCACGGTAGAACTGATGGAAGAAAATTATCACATTGTCAATGAGATGAGTGACCTGACAAGCTTTATCGTGGGATTCCATGCAGAATACACGACATCAAAAGAACTGATGGAGGGCGTGGCAAAACTGGCACAGAAATTAAAATCCCCGGTATGGCTGCATAATTCCGAGACAAAACTGGAAGTGGCAGAGTGTAAAGAACGCTGGGGCATGACGCCGACACAGCTTACAGATGCACTTGGCATGTACGAGTACGGCGGCGGCGGTTACCACTGTGTATGGTTTGAGGATGCTGATTTTGAAATCTACAAGAAGAAAAAACTGACCGCAGTGACAAACCCGGCTTCCAACTTAAAACTCGCTTCCGGTATATGTCCGACCAAACGTTTTGTGGATGAGGGAATCTCCATGGCGATCGGAACCGATGGCCCGGCAAGCAACAACTGCTTAGATATGTTCCGTGAGATGTTTTTGACTTCTGCACTTGCAAAGGTGCGTGAGATGGATGCTGAGTGCGTCAGCGCCGATGAAATCTTATATATGGCAACCACAGGCGGTGCTCATGCCATGCAGCTATTTGACTGTGACAGTCTTGCGGTTGGCAAAAAAGCAGACCTTGTCATGATCGATCTGAACCAGCCAAACATGCAGCCGGAAAATAATATCGTGAAAAATCTTGTATACAGCGGCAGCAAGCAGAATGTAAAACTGACCATGGTAAATGGAAAAATTTTATACGAAGACCAGAAATTTGACATCGGCTTTGACCCGGCAGATATTTACCTCCGTGCAAATGAGATCATCCGCCGGATGAAATAATGGAACGCATATTTTATAGCCGCGAATAAAAGACAAAAGGAGAATTATGCAGGTAATATTTATACATCACAGCTGCTTTTTAGTGGAAGTGGATGAAAAGGTACTGATCTTTGACTGGTTTGCGGGAAACCGTATCAAAGGATATACGTTTCACGGTGCGATTCCGGAATACGAGCCGGACACGCCGGTCTATGTGTTTGCAAGCCACAAACACCAGGATCATTTTGATATGGATGTGCTGCATTGGGCAGAAAAATATAAAAACATTCACTATATTCTTTCAAAAGACTGTAAAATGAGCCCGCATTTTTTACAGAAACATGGATTCCCGGATGATATCAGAGAGAAGATCACTTATGTTTCGGCAGGCGGAAAATATCAGGTGGATGATGTGAAGATCGAGACACTGCGGTCAACGGATGCGGGTGTTGCATTTTATGTGGAAACACGCGGGGCAGCTTTTTTCCATGCAGGAGATTTGAATGACTGGACATGGGAAGGGGCGGGAGATCTGATCAACGGCAGGATGCACAGGGAATACCGGACACAGATCAAAAAACTGGCGGGAAAACCGATCAATCTTGCATTTGTTCCGATGGATCCGAGACAGGGTGCAGATCAGGAACTCGGCATGGATTATTTTCTGGAGACCACATCCGCGGAATATGTGTTCCCGATGCACATGTGGCAGGATTATTCCCACATCCCGGTTTATAAAAAGAAAATATGGAATCCGGGGATGGCGGAGCGTGTGGTGGAAATCACACATGAAAATCAGGTTTTCCTGATTGAGGAACAGTAGTGTTAATGCTGCTGTTCACAGGCAGGCATTTTTCTGAACTGAAAATGCCGTATGATACAGTGGTGGCAGCAGATTTTGCCGATTTGGAATGCGAAGCATCGGCAAAATCCGTTACTGGAACGAGGTACGAGTGAATAGTAACATGTTAACGCTTGACGCATAGGAAAAAAGTGCGTTATACTGAATAAGTTATAGAAGATAGAAAGGCAGGGGTATTTATGGCAGTATTTGGATGGTTTGTACATTATGTGTTAATAATGGTAATTCTTGCAGTTGTTGCAGTTGCTGGAGTATTTGCCGGCAGAAAATGGGCAGAGAAAAGCAAAGCGAAAAAAGACACTGCAGCTTCCGAAAATGCCGGAAAAGAATAATGCCGTCGTGACCCTGCAAAAAGACAGGGCATGAAATAATTTATACAACGTTGGAGGAACTTGTCGTGAAGAAGTTTTACGGAGAAAATGAATTGCGCAGAATGTATCTTGAGTTTTTTGAAAGCAAGGGACATCTTGCGATGAAGAGTTTTTCATTGGTACCACACAATGATAACAGTTTACTATTGATTAATGCAGGTATGGCACCGCTTAAGCCATATTTCACAGGTCAGGAAATACCGCCGAGAAGAAGGGTAACCACATGTCAGAAGTGTATCCGTACCGGCGATATTGAGAATGTCGGTAAGACAGCGCGTCATCTGACATTTTTTGAGATGCTTGGTAATTTCTCATTTGGTGATTATTTTAAACATGAAGCAATCCACTGGTCATGGGAATTTTTAACACAGGTTCTCGGTCTTGAAGAGGACAGACTGTATCCGTCTATTTACGGAGAGGATGATGAGGCATTCGAGATCTGGAACAAAGAAGTAGGTGTTCCGGCAGAGAAGATCACCAGATTTTACCGTGATCCGGAGACCGGAGAATGTGATAACTTCTGGGAGCATGGCGCTGGTCCTTGCGGTCCTTGTTCAGAGATCTATTATGACCGTGGAGAGAAATATGGCTGCGGCAGACCGGACTGTAAAGTAGGCTGTGACTGTGACCGTTTCATGGAGGTATGGAACAACGTATTTACCCAGTTCGAGGGCGACGGTAAGGGCGGTTACACAGAGCTTGCGCAGAAAAACATTGATACCGGTATGGGATTAGAGCGTCTGGCTGTTGTGATGCAGGATGTAGATTCCGTATTTGATATTGATACCATGAAAGCAATCCGCGACAAGGTATGTGAGATGTCCGGCAAAAAATATCAGGTAGATGCATTAGATGATGTGTCCATCCGTCTGATCACTGATCATATCCGTTCTGCAACGTTTATGATCTCCGATGGTATCATGCCTTCCAATGAGGGACGCGGCTATGTACTCCGCCGTATCATCCGCCGTGCAGCAAGACATGGAAGAATGCTCGGCATTGACGGTATCTTCATGGCAAAACTGGCTGCTACCGTAATCGATGAGAGCAAGGATGGTTATCCGGAACTTGAAGAGAAAAAAGATTTTATCTTTAAAGTATTATCCCAGGAAGAAGAAAAATTTGGAAAAACGATTGATCAGGGACTTTCCATCCTTTCTGATATGGAAAAACAGATGGAAGCAGACGGCGTAAAGGTTCTTTCCGGTGAGAATGCATTTAAACTTTATGATACTTATGGATTCCCGATGGATCTGACACAGGAGATTCTCGAAGAAAAAGGATTTTCTGTCGATGAAGAGGGATTTAAAAAGGCGATGGAAGTACAGCGTACCACAGCGAGAAAAGCCCGCAAAGTGACAAATTACATGGGCGCTGATGAGACAGTATATGAGTCTGTCGATCCTTCTGTTACCACAGAGTTTGTAGGCTATGATTCCTTAAACTGCAAGTCAAAAATTACCGTACTTACCACAGAGACGGAGATCGTTGAGGCATTATCCGATGGAGAGGTTGGAACCGTGATCGTAGAACAGACTCCATTCTATGCTACCATGGGTGGACAGCAGGGAGATAAGGGTATCATCCGCACTGCAGCCGGAGAATTCCAGGTAGAGGATACGATCAAATTACTTGGCGGAAAAGTAGGACATGTCGGAAAGATGATCTCCGGTATGATGAAAACAGGAGATGAGGCAGATCTTTCGGTAGATGCAGCACTCCGTGCAAAGATCTGCAAGAACCATTCCGCAACACATTTACTGCAGAAAGCACTGCGTGAAGTATTAGGAACCCACGTAGAGCAGGCAGGTTCTTATCAGGATGGCGAGCGTACCCGTTTCGATTTCAGCCATTTTGCGGCAATGACACCGGAAGAACTTGAAAAAGTAGAAAAGATCGTCAATGACAAAATCGCAGAGGCAATTCCGGTCCGCACAGATGTAATGACCGTAGATGAGGCGAAAAAGACAGGAGCCATGGCTTTATTTGGTGAAAAATATGGTGAGACTGTCCGCGTGGTATCCATGGGAGATTTCTCCAAAGAATTCTGTGGCGGTACTCATGTAAAAAATACATCCGAAATAGCAGCATTCAAGATCATCTCTGAAAATGGTGTGGCAGCAGGCGTCCGCAGAATCGAGGCACTGACCGGAGACAACGTATTTGCTTATTACCGCAATTTAGAGAAAGAACTTTTAGAGGCAGCCAAAGCGGCAAAGGCAACACCGGCGACATTAACAGAGAAAATCGAGCATATGCAGGCAGAAATCAAAGCACTGACCAGCGAAAATGAGTCATTGAAGAGCAAAGCGGCAAAAGAGGCGCTTGGAGATGTCATGGATCAGGTTGTGGAAGTAAAAGGTCTGAAATTACTTGCTTCCGCCGTAGACGGTGTAGATATGAATGGTCTGCGTGATCTTGGAGATCAGTTAAAAGAACAGCTTGGTGAGGGCGTGATCGTACTTGCTTCTTCCTGCGAAGGAAAAGTAAATCTGATCGTTATGGCTACAGACGCAGCAATGAAACAGGGAGCACATGCAGGAAATCTGATCAGGAGCATTGCAGGAAAAGTCGGCGGTGGCGGCGGCGGACGTCCGAATATGGCACAGGCGGGAGGTAAAAATCCGGCTGGTATTCCGGATGCGATCGCCGAGGCAAAAACAGCACTTGAGGCGCAGCTTTCCTAAAATCTGTTTTGCATGATTGTCCCGCAACTGAAGAATCACGGAAGATGACAGCTTTTTAGCTATGGAGGCAAAAGATGGATAAAGAAATGGAATTTAAAAATAAGAGTATTAAAGATAAGGTAGACGGAAGCTTTAAAATGATCATAGTTTTATATGTGGTCAGCGTGGCACTTGCAGTGTTTTTAATGTTTGCAGTAAAAATTGTTCCGTCCGCAACAGAGAATTTTGTGCTTGCCGGAGGCATTGTTGTGATTGCGATCATAACGGTCTGCAGTATTCTGGCAACATTGACACGGGCTAAGATGCTGATACACTATATTGTAGAACCAGTCAGGGAACTAAGCAGTGCGGCAGAAAAAATCTCTGGTGGAGAACTTGATATTGAAATTGCTTATCAGTCAGAGGATGAGATCGGAGAACTTGCAGAAGCTTTTCGCAAAACAGCAACTACGCTGCAACGGATTATAAGAGATCTTAATCATATTCTGGATGCATTTGCAAAAGGTGATTATACGGTGGAATCCGGATGCAAAGATGCGTATGTGGGAGAGTTTGAAACAGTTCATAAAAAATTAATTGCAACAACAGAGCATGTCAGTAACACGTTGAGATCAATCCGTGAGTCTTCGAATCAGGTGGCACAGGGATCGGAGCAGCTTGCTGTCAGCGCGCAGGATCTTGCCAAAAATGCAACGGATCAGGCGGTGGCTGTTGATTCTTTAGCACAGAGCGTTTCAGAAATCACAGAACAGATTCTTGGAACAAGTAAGTCGATTGATATTGTACATGATAAAGCGAAAGACGTTGGAACAACAGCAGTGGTAAGCCAGCAGAAAATGACAGAACTGACAGAGGCAATGGAGCGTATTTCCGTGACATCCAAGGAAATCGGACAGGTTATCGAAGAAATCGAGAGTATTGCATCACAGACAAATCTGTTGTCCTTAAATGCATCTATTGAGGCAGCAAGAGCCGGTGAGGCAGGAAAAGGATTTGCAGTTGTTGCAGAGCAGATCCGTATGCTTGCTGAGAGCAGTGCAAATTCTGCAGATACGTCAAAACAGCTTTTGACAGAGAACCAGAATGAAGTAGAACACGGTAATCAGGTAACACAGCAGACTGCGGAATCCCTGACGGATGTTCTGAACGAACTGGATGCTATTGTGGGTGAGGTAGCAACGATTCGTACTGCATCTGACCGTGAAGCTGATTTCGTGAAACAGATCGAGAACAGCACAAAACAGATCAGTGATGCAATCCAGAGCAACTCTGCAGCATCGGAAGAAACATCTGCTACCAGTGAAGAACTTTCTGCAGAGGCAGATTCCTTAGAGGGTCTTGTAGAATGTTTTAAACTGCGTTAAATGTTTAATACAGAGGAGAGAAAATGCAGATGAAAATAAAGGAAAAGATAATTGCTGTGGTTATGGCATTTGCAATGATGTTTACATGTATTTTTGCAGGTGAAAGCAATGAAGTAGTAGCTGCTGCGAAAACAAAAGCATTAGAGATAAATGTTGATTTTGCCAGGAATGCAGCAAGTGGAGATGACAGCGGGATATATGTAAAAAGCCTGATTTCCAATAAAAAAATTACTTTTGGAAAGACTTATGTATTTCAGACAAAAATTTATGTACCAGCCGTTTATATGGAAACTGGAAGAATGTGGGTAAAACCTGCAGTTAATTTTTTTACAGGCAAAAATGGCAATACATATGCCGGAATGGCACAGTCTTCGAAAGAAGGATATTCTTATGATAAGAATTCGAAAGAAGTAAAAAAATATGGTGATTTTTATGTTGTCAATGTGAAAATACCTTTGGATAACTGTGACAGGATTTCTGCATCAAAGGGAAGTGTGTATGGACATCTGTTTATCTCTGGTTTTAATAAGGCATATAAGGGAAGTATTTATGTTGATGATGTGACACTTACTGTAGATAAGAAATCAGTTGTAAAGCAAAATTATGAGAATGGAAAAAACGGTGGATGCTGGTATTATCTTAACAGATCAGAAAAGGAATATACACCTGCAGTTGTTTTATTCTCAGGAAAAACATTGGATGTGACTAAGACATCGCTTGCTATAAACAAGGGGAAAAAAGCGACGATCAAAGCCACTGCAATGCCAAAAACCCAAATAGCATATCAGTCTAAGAACAAGAAAGTCGCTGCAGTAAACAGTAAAGGTGTTGTCCGGGGCATTCGGAAGGGAAAGACAACCATTCTTGTCACAGCGAATGGGAAAACTGTTAAAGTTCAGATTACCGTAAAATAATTTCAAATAAAAATTTGAAATTATTTCAAAAATAGGTTGACGAACTGGGGAAATATGTTATAATCTTATATAGTGCAATAAATATTACCCAAACAGTTGAATATGCACAATACGCAACTGGAGGGAGGTTAGGTGTGAGATAATGTCTAGTGTAATTGTAAAAGAAAACGAGACTTTAGATAGCGCTTTACGTCGTTTCAAAAGAAACTGCGCAAAAGCAGGTATCCAGCAGGAGATTCGTAAAAGAGAACATTACGAGAAACCAAGCGTAAAACGTAAGAAAAAATCTGAAGCAGCTAGAAAAAGAAAATACAACTAAGAATTGGTTGTAGTGTAAAAAGACTACCGCATATGCGGTAGTCTTTTTTTCTGTAGAAATGTGTATTTTCGATATATTTCACCATGACAACAGATATATTTGTAAGGTGGACAATTGTTACTTGTTCACAGGCAGGCATTTTCTGAACTGAAAATGCCGTATGATACCGTGGTGGCAGCAGATTTTGCCGATTTGGAATGCGAAGCATTGGCAAAATCCGTTACTGGAACGAGGTGCGAGTGAACAGTAACGGACAATTTATTGAAATATATCCGGTCAGAGAGCATGGTATTGCAGAAATGAATAAATATGTTTATAATATGAGAAAAGATGCATGGAATACAAATTTGGAATAACAATCAAAATATATAAAACAGGAAGAATGGAGATGATATTTTATGATTAATTTGAAAAGCTGCAGGGTAATTATCCGCGAACAGAAAAAGAACAATGTGATTGCGGATACAGTCATTCTTGGACATAATCTTATAACAAATATCATCAAAGTACGGGCAAGTGCAATGGCATACCGCCCCAAAGAATCAGTGGAGCTTCTGGTTTTTCTGGATAATAAAATATATTCTTATTTAGGCACTGTACAGGGGGCAGTAATTGCGAATGAAATGTCGATCGCGCTGTACGATGAAGAACAGAAAAAGGGCAGAAAATTTGAACGGTATGAGATAGAGACATCTGGCAAAATTGAGGGTATCAGGATAAAAAATAATATGATCATACTTCGCAAACCGATATCGGTTACTGTAAAAAATATGAGTGCAAATGGTGTATTGTTTAAAGGGATTTCCGGCTGTCTGGATATTGGAATGCAGGTACAGCTTTATATGGATGTGACCGATTCAGGCATGCGTTATGAGTATAAAGTAGTTCGCAAACAGAACAGTAATCCGGAGACAGAAGAGTATGGATGTAAAATGGTTACAAAAAAGAAATAGAAGCCATGGGAAATTATTTTGAAAAGATAAGAAAAAAGGAACCGTAAAATATGAAAAACAGTTAACAAACTGAAAAATTCATATTTTCACGGTTCTTTTTGATTAATAACCGAAAGATTCTCCAATCAAAAGTACTTTGATACGTCCTTTGATTCCACTTCTTCTGGTGATGACAACCTGATTACAGATACAGTCTGGGGAAAGACAGTCTGCGCAGACGCCGGTTATGGCACAAGGTGTTTTTTTGCCGAGGCGGATACAGTTTTGCGCTGTGGCAACATTATGTACACGGCTCAGAGCCTCGTCTACATTCGCGGCAATCTTATTCATGCCGGCTAAAATAATAACCGTTTCCGGACCATAGATCAGTGCGGCAACACGGTTTCCGGTTCCGTCGATGTTGACAAGTTCGCCATCAGTTGTGATTGCATTGGTACTCATAAAATATACGTCACTGGAAAGAGCGTCGTGATACATTTTTTTTGTCTCTTCCGTTGTTTTTGCGGTGGAACGGTCGATCAGATGAATGGAAGGATCATGGCGGAGCGCTGTCAGCATGCCAGTCTCTTCTAAGGTCATGGAGCCGCCGAAAGATACGTTCTGCCCATCTTTTAAGAATGAAAATGCAAGTTTTTCTGCGTCTTCTACGGTTGGGCAGTAGTAGCCTTCCATCTGGCGTTTTTCGAGGTTTTTGATCACTGTTGCAGCAAGTGTTTCATGGTAGTTGCTTTTGATTGTATCCATACATGTACTCCTTTTTATCGTATTTGACATTGGATCGCACTTTGGCAGTCTTAATGTCACTGTGTGCTTCTTTTAGTATAGCACATATTCTTGACTTTTGGGACAGGATAGATAAAATAAAAGAGTTGGAAATGGAGACCAGCTATGAAAAGTCAACCATAAATTAGCAAAAAATTTCTTTTTCATATCGGTGGTAAAAAAGGGTAACTTTAATAGAGCTCCCTTAGGGTGCTTTTTCAAAATCTATCGATATTGGTATACAGACCTCTTATTCGAGGTTAAATTCTACTTCGTCAGTGAGCATCTTCCAGATGACTCTGACAAGCTTGCCGGCACAGTGCCCAAGTGCATTGTAATGAGACCGGCCTTCAGCCCTCTTGGCATCATAATAAGCCTTGAAGGTTGCGTTGTTTCTGACAACGTTCCAAGCTGCATTTACAAGGGCATATCGTAATACACGAGAGCCACGTTTGGACATCCTTGTTGTCTTAGCCTGAAAGTTACCAGACTGATAAACAGAAGGATCCAGACCTGCAAAAGCAAGCAGCTTGTTTGGATGGATTGTCAACACTTTTTCAGACAAATTTTTTTAGGTTATTTTCCCGATATTGTACAGGCGTTTGATACCCTAGG
>CAKREH010000026.1 GCA_934317215.1 uncultured Roseburia sp. | reverse complement strand
GAACAAAGGGCTGAAATAAACAATAAAATTCAAGCAACTAATAACAATACGGGCTTTCTAAAGAGTACTCTTAAAGACGTTGAGAAGAAGCTTGGCAAACTTAAAGGTTATGCAAAAGGTTCTAAACACATTAATGAAGACGGTATTGTATTGACTCAGGAAAAAGGTGCTGAACTTCAATTTGATTCTAAGACTGGAACGATCGTTACCCCTGATGGCGCACATTTAACTCGTGTTCATGGTGGCGACATGATTTTCACAAATGAGATGTCTGAGAACCTTTGGAAATTGGCTAAGATGAATCCTGCACAGTTGGGTATTACGAGTCAGTTTACGAAGTTACCTGATATGTCAAGGAATGTAAGCAACTCTGGAAACACTACTATTCAGATTGGCGATATCAAAATGGAAGGTGTCAATGATGTTGAAACATTCGGTAGGCAATTACGAGAAGAAATTCTCAGGAACGGAAAGACAACACAATGTATTACTGAAGCAGTTTCTGCCAAACAACTTGGTAAAAAAGATGTAGGTAAAGCGAGGTTATATAAATAACCACTTCTATCCCATATAGGTGTCACAGCCTATGTGGGATTTTCATGGTAAATATGCACAAATATTTCATTGATTTTTATAATATTTTCTATTACTCTTTTTTCTATAATTGTGTATAATATAAGTAAGAAATCAAATGATTTCGATTGTTGGTGTATCTCAACCATTAAGCGAGAATTAACAAACTTGAGTGTTTCGCTACTTAATGCGAATGTTAAAACTTGGTGTATCTCAGCCGAAAATGAGAATGATAAAACGGAGAGATTGAAATATATCTCTCCTATTTTTATATACAAAGGAGAAGTGATGATTTCTTTTTATGAAATTAATGATAATTATATTGATTATTTAAGACAATTTGATAGTAAGATATTATCTACTAAAGACGGAAATAGAAAATATTTAAGAAAATATATCGGTATCATGATGCATAATCGTGATTGTAAATATTTTATACCTCTTTCTTCATACAAGCCTAAAACATATGATAATATGTATGAATCAAAGAGTTTAAAGAAAATAGGTAATATGGCTGTTTTACGAATTAATAATATGATACCCGTTATTGACGAAGTAATTCATAAGATGGATTTCAATTCAATAACGGATCAAAATTATAAATATTTACTTCAATCAGAATATCGTATGATCAAAAGCAGAGAAAAAGAAATCAGAACAGATTCGAGAATTATTTATTATTATAGATTAAATGATAAAAATAAAGATAAGGGATTGTATAATTTATGTTGTGATTATAAATTATTAGAAGAAAAGTCAAAAGAATATTTAACAAATAAAGACACCAACTAAGGTGTCTTTTTTATTACAAAAATTTAAGAAGGAGGAGAATAAGCAAATGCCAAAAATAGTTTTTAATGAGAATTTTGGTGTAGATGAAATCACTATTGTATTGGAGCGAAGAGATTTCTCAAAGTATGGAAAATTAAAAGATGTTACAGAAATTGAATATAAAGATACAATGAATGCACCGGAACTGTCGTTTACCGTATATAAAACTGATGATCAAATATGGGAAAAAATTAATAATTACAATTTGGTATATATCCCTGAATACAAAGAACATTTTTCAATTAGTGTAAATACTACAGAAGAAAATACAACGCAAAAATCGGTCACATGTACTTATCTTCCAGTTAGTGAATTACAAAATGTAAAACTTAGAAATATTCAGATTAATACAGAAGACGATATTGCAAGAGATGATTATGATGCTGATTATCCTACTATCTTCTATCGTGATTTATCTGCATATCCAGAAGGAAGTACAATGTATAAGAAGTTATACAATTCTTCTCTTCTACATCGTATTTTGGACAAAGCATCAAATTATAAAATTGGGCATGTAGATACATCGTTAAAGGATCTGAAATCGTGGTTTCAATACTCTATCAGTGACAGTAATATTTATGATGAATTGACTGGTGAAATATCGGATGACTATCAGTGCTTATTCAAGTTTGATTCTAATACAAGAACAGTAAATGTATACGATCTTTGCAATAAATGTCATGATTGTGGATATCGTGGAGATTTTCATGACAAATGTCCTGAATGTGAAAGTACAAACTATAGTGGTGCTTACGGAGAAGATACATCTATTTATGTGTCAAAGGAAAATTTATCTACTTCTGCTTCTATCGAAAGTAGTGAAGATAGTTTAAAGAACTGTTTTTATATTACTGGTGGCGATGATTTAATAACTTCTGCTGTTGCTATCGCAAATCCAAGTGGCACAAATTACATTATAAATGTTTCCGAAGAAATGTATGAAAATATGCCTAATGATTTGGTTAGTAAAATTAAAACATACAATAGCAATTATCAAGACTGTATGAGTAAAAGAAAATTTACCTTGTCTGCAAATTTAGTTGAAGGCTATAACACGATTGTAAAATACGTTAATGTCCACTATCCAAAATTAGATGATAATGGGAATAAAGTAGATAGGTACAATACTATCTCCTCTTCTATTATTGGATATAAGAATATTGCTTCGCTGTGTTTCGACAGTATTGATATTGGTTTAATTTTGCAGACTTCTATGGGTAAGACAATAGAGATGGACAATCTTACAATTCAGGAAACAATGAATTTACTGACATTTGCTAATCTATCTCCTGTTGCTGTTAAATCAGACGTATCACAAGTTGCAACCAGTGTCGTATCGAATACCGTGTTAGGTGCTTGCAAGGCATTAATCAATGCCGCATTATACAAAATTGAAATAGTAGACGATTCTTATTCTAAATCTGAACATATTTGGAAAGGCAAGTTTAAACTTACAAGTATTGAAGACAAGACAGTTACTCTTACTGGAAGTGAAGTATCTATTGCAGTAAATAATGATATGGAAAAATATCTTAAGCAAAACATTCAAAGATGCTTAAATAAACTTGATACAAATTATAAAGATCTAAAATCTTTAGAAACATCTGATTCTGATTTTCAATCTGAATTGGCTTATTACAGTTTTGATTATTTGAGTAGTTTAAAAGATTCTTTCGGAGATGTCTTGGGAATTATTTTAGAGTCTGAACAGGATGAGTTAAAAAATAAATATCAGACATGGTACAGCAATCGAATTGGTTGGCTTGAAAATGAAATGAATAAAAGACAGGCTCAAATTGACATTGTTCATCAATTATATAATTACGATGCAAAATCTGGTGCTGTATATGATACTCAAAATTCACTACAAAATGAGTTGAATTTAGAATCATATCTTGGCAAAGATATGTGGATTACATTCTGTGCATTTCGTATGGAAGATACATATCAGAATGACAATTACATTTCAGATGGATTGGATAATGGTGAATTAGTAACTCGTGCAACAGAGCTTATTGATGCTGCGAAAAAAGAGTTATATAAAGCAAGTCATGTACAATATACTGTTTCTTCTACCATTAATAATCTTCTTGTATTAAAAGAATTTCAACCTATCGTAAATAAATTTGAAACAGGAAATTGGATTCATGTATGTGTAGATGAAAAGATATATTATCTCAGATTATTAT
The DNA here is from genome assembly GCA_934317215.1 of uncultured Roseburia sp. Classification (GTDB taxonomy): domain Bacteria; phylum Bacillota; class Clostridia; order Lachnospirales; family Lachnospiraceae; genus Roseburia. The sequence continues at coordinate 44,039 of CAKREH010000026.1, read as the reverse complement.
CTTATAAGATTTTCTATTCTGATATTTCAAAGATTGAAGTTGAATTTTCGACTGTTGAGAGAACATGGTCTGGATCATCTGATATCAATAGTGTATACGAATCTGCAAAAGCAATCGCATCATCATTTTCCTATACAACCCAAAAAGTAAAAAACAATGCTAGTGCATCTAAGTATGTGGAAAATTGGGTACAGAAAGGTATGGAAGCCACTGTAACGAAAATTGTAAATAACGCTGACAATCAGAATGTTGTGTATGATTCTAGTGGGATTTTATGTAGAATGCAGGATGATTTAACGGGAACTTATAATCCATGTCAATCACGTTGGATTAATAGTGGTTTATATGTAACTGATGATAATTGGAAATCCGTGAAAGCAGCAATTGGAAAATATATTTATATTGACCCTGAGACTGAAAAAGAAATAACAACTATGGGTGTTTTAGGAGACACTATTGTTGGTAAGCTTATGATTGCAAATGCCTTGAAAATTTATGGTGCAAATAATTCTATTATCCTTGATGAAAATGGAGTAACCATGAATGGTGGAGAAATTAAATGGACGAGTCAAATTAGTTCTTCTGCTGTTGACGGATTAAACAATTTCAAAGAGGAAACAGAAAAATTCAAAAAAGATGTTGCTGGAAGTCTTGGGCTTACAACTATCACTTCTACTTCTGTTATTTCACCTAAAATTGGGGGCGGTTATTTATACATCAAAAAAAATGGTGGTTGCGGTGTAGAAATCAATCCGTTAGGAAGTAATTATGATGGTAAAAGTGATGATGTGTTTTGTATTACAAACAGCAATAATGCAAAAATTATGAGTGTTGACACTAACGGTAATGGTTATTTTAGTGGAACAATTAATGGTTCAAATTTTCTTGGTGGTTATATTGGAATTGGTGGAGTAAATAACGATAATTTTGTTGTTGATAATAATGGAAATATCACATCAAAAGGTGTTCTTAATCTTGCCAACGGTGGAGTCACATACAATTCTTCCAATGGATTGATCGTTTCTGGTACTATAAATGCAAATGGTGGTACTTTTTCTAATACAATTACTTGCACAGGAACTATTTCTGGTGGAAGTATAAGTGGTTCAAGCATTATCGGTGGAAATATTAATATTGGTAATGGAAATTTTGTTGTAAATTCTGATGGATCTGTAGTTTCTAAGGGTTCATTGAATTTTGGGAATGGGTTACTAACTTATAATACAAGTAACAAATCATTAAAATTGACTGGTGACATATATGCAACCACGTTTTCATCAAAAGGATTCATTCATATTCCTGCTATGATATTTGATGCTAGTGATGGAGGAGAAGTAGCATATATGCGAGTAATGAATGATGAGTTTGTTCAATTTGAGGGGAAACTTGTCTTGACAGGAGATCTGGAATGTTTTGGAGATTTGATTGGTAACTCTTCCACTGCCACAAAATTAAAAACTTCACGAAATATAAAAATAGGTAATACAACAAAAAAATTTGATGGAAGTTCTGATTTATCATGGTCGAAATCTGAAATTGGATATGTGAACTATGTTCAATCAAATATAAACAGAGATTCTTCTGATTCTCCAAAATATTATACCGTAATGCTTACAGCACAAGGTAATTTTAGACCTGATAAAGTGATATACGGTACAGGAGAAGATTCATTAGGAAGATATAAAAATTCAGATGGAGATGTTGGACTTGGCACAAGCGAAAATCGTTGGAAAGAAGTTTTTACAGCAACGTCTGCTATTAGTACATCGGACAAAAATTATAAAGAAAATATTAAATCACTTACAGATAAGCACCTACAATTCTTTATGAAATTACAACCTGTTTCATTTTTATTTAAAGATGGTACTTCTGGAAGAACCCACATAGGTTTTATTTCACAAGATGTAGAACAAGCAATGTCTGAATGTGAATTAACAGACCTAGATTTTGCTGGATTTTGCAAAGACCAAAAAATGCATTATGTAATTAATCATGACGGCATAGAAATTGAAGAACCAGTTTTTGACGATGATGGAAATGCTGTATATATTTATTCATTAAGATACGAAGAGTTTATTGCTTTAAATACTTTTGCAATACAAAAATTATGGACGAGTTTGGAGGAATTAAAAGATGAAATTAAAAGGAATTGATATTCACAATATTAGCGAAGTATTTTCGTTTCTTTCTACTAAGGAAGTAAACCTAAATACCGCTGTTACTATTATAAATAATATAAAAATATTGTCTGTACCAAAACAGGTATTAGATGAAAAAAGAAATAAAATTGTTGCTGATTGTGCATTGAAAGAAAATGGACAGGTTGTTACAAACGATGATGGTTCTGTGAAAGAAATTATAAACAAGGAAGAATTTAACAAAAGAATGTCTACTTTGTTTTCAGAGGAGGTAGATGTAGATGAATTAAAATCTATTGATGTGAAATCATTATCGAACGTAACTATCTCCCCTCAGATGCTTGCAGTCTTAATGAGTTTCAATTTAGTTACAGAGGAATAAAACATGAAAGGATGTACAGATTTTGAATATGCTGGTGAAATGCTATCTGATTATGGTATGATGCTCTGTTCTTTTGATAGTGGAGGCGGTATAGAAACTGTCTCTTCTGGAACAGATGTTACTTTTAATCAGATAAAGCCCATCGGCAGCAATCGCTTTAATTTATATTCTTCCACTTACGACACAGCTTTATCAGCTACTTTTCAGATTTGTAAGAATCCATGTCGATTAAAAAATCAAGAAGAAATGAGACTTTCATGCGAGGAAGTTTCAGCTATACAACGATGGCTGTGTCGTAAAGATGGCTACAAACGCTTTAAATTGGATAAAGAAGGCTATGAACATGTATATTGGAATGGAACGTTCAGTTCAAAACAAATAGTCTTAAATGACGCTATAATCGGTTTAGAACTGACATTGTATACAGATGCGCCATTTGCTTTTATGGATGAAGTATCTACTGAGTATGAATGCTCGGCAGGTACTTCTTTTAATTTGTGGAATAACTCAGATGAGACTACAGATTTGAACAATTCTCTTAGACCAGATATGGAAATTACTATTTTATCTGAAGGAAATTTTAAGTTGACAAATTCTATGGATACAAAATCTTTCATACTAAGAAATTGCAAATCTGGTGAAGTAATAACAATTGATGGGAAAAATCAACTTATCGTTTCTTCTCTCTCATCTCATAATCTAGCAAATGATTTCAATTATTTCTTCCCACGAATTATCAACAACTATGACGAGCGTTGTAATACTTTTACACCAAATTTAAATTGCAAAATAAAAATAACCTACTCTCCTATTCGGAAAGTTGGAATTTAGGAAGGAGATATATACAATAAATGAGTTTATTTTTTAATCAAAAAATTACATTGGACTTGACAATATCAAGAGTGCAGAATGTGCATTGCAGTCAAGACGATGCAGATTCAAGGAATATTCTTATTACTTTGTCTGATAATGGGAAACCATATAGCATTCCTTCAGAAGTAAGTATATTTCTAAAAATTTCAAAACCAGATAATACATATACGTATATAGATGAAGATGATATAGACCATTTGTTTAAGAATAATGATGGTACTGTATCAGTTATATTACCAGAACAAGCTACTACTGTTTCGGGAGTATGTGAGTCAGAAATTCAATTAATAAGTACGTCAACTAAAGAAATTGTTTCTACGGCTAAATTTAATATCATTGTAAAAAAATCAGTTCTTAGTGATAAGGAAATTGAATCTTCAATTGATTCGAATGTTGTAAAAAAAATGATATATCATTTAGTTGATTTTATGAATCCACATAAAGTAAATAAAAAACAAGTTGGACTTGGTAATGTGCCAAATGTTACAACAAACGATCAAACTCCAACGTATGCGGAAGCTACCGAATTAGAAAATATCTCAAGTGGTGAAAAATTATCTATTGCATTTGGAAAAATAAAAAAAGCTATATCTTCATTGCTTGTACACATTAATAATTTCGATAACCCACATAAGACAACAAAAAGCCAGATTCAATTAGGAAATGTTGATAATACTTCTGATGTTGATAAACCTGTTTCCACAGCACAGCAAAAAGCCATTGATGATGCTTATGCAAATTCAAATAAATACACAGATAAAAAAGTTGCAGATTTAATCAATGGAGCACCTGAAACAATGGATACATTGAAAGAAGTTGCAGACGCTATCGAAAAAAATAAATCTGTTGTAGAAGCATTAGATAAATCTATAGGAACAAAAGCAAATCAAAATGAATTAGATACTCATACAGGAAATGACACTATTCATATTACATTGGATGAAAGAACTAAATGGAATGATGCAAGTGATAAAAAGCATTCCCATAATAATAAATCTGTGCTTGATGGTATAACTTCCGAGTTGGTTCAAAAATGGTCTAATGGAAGTTCTTTGACTGGCGTGAAAGGTGCGAAAGAAAAATCATACCGTCAGGGAAATGTGAACCTCACACCTGCTGATATCGGTGCGCTTCCTATCAGTGGAGGAACGTTAACAGGTCAATTACAAGTTGGCGAGAAAGTAAAAATTTATACCAGCAGCGAGGGAGGGAATATTCAGATTATATCCCCAGATGATATCGGTTTAAGATGGGAACTGGATGCGTTCAAAGGTGATTTGAGATTTATTTGTTTTAATAATGATGGTACCGTCAAAAAAATCTGCCAGTTAACCAAAGACGGAGCGCTTATCGCAAATAATGCAACACAATCAGCAGCAGGCTTAATGAGTCCGAAAGACAAAGAAAAATTGGACAATCTTTCTGATGCAGCAACCATTGGTGGAGATACAGCAGAGAATATTACATCATTTACAAGCAGTGATTCCGCAGACGAATCAGCGTCAGCATGGACGAATGTATCGAAATTATCAAGCGGCGAAAAACATTCTTCTATTTTTGCAAAGGTGTCACAGATGTTCAAGAATGTGCGGTATCTCTATAAAATGCTTGGAACGACGGATATTTCTAAGATTGGGAATGGGACATGCACGGGAGCGATATCATCGTTAAACAGCAGTTTAGCAAACTGCTTACCATTATCCGGCGGAACAATGACTGGCAATATAGAAATGGGAGGACATACTCTTGGAGGTGTTGGCGATTTATGGTTAAGTGACCGTGGCTTCTTAAAAGGGATACTTGATGGAAAACTATCTCTTTCCGGCGGAACAATGACTGGAACTATCATTGGACAACATAAGTTACCAGGTAGTACTGCTTCAGATGCCAATGGAATGGTTCTCGGTGTTCAGACAACAGGCAATACAGGAATTTTTAATGGTAACGGAGATGGAAATGGGGCTGACGTTGCAAATCTAATCATCAAATCATGGTACGGAGTTGGATTTGTAGACGGTTGTTCTGGACACGGAATGACTGTCGGAATAGATTGCAGGAGTGGAAACATTACATGCAATTCTATAACCATAAGAAATGTCGGAAGTGTAACAGATTTATTAAATTCCAAGTTACCAACCTCTGCATCCTGCAATAAAAACTGGATCTGGGCAGATGTAGGAGGACAGCCATCTTGGGTATGGGGCGGTGAAGACCCAAATAATGTATATATATATAATCCATATAAATTTTGCGTTAACGGTGTAGGCGCATCTGCTGGCGACCTTCGTGTTGGACTTTCTGCCGAGGGTGCAAATTTTCGAACATATAACAAAGCTGGTACTGCGGCTGTCAATGGATATACAAATTTAGGATCTGGAAATTATCGTTGGAAACAACTTTTTGCTACAACAGCAACTATATCAACATCTGATAGAAATTTAAAAAAGAATATACATAAGCTTACAGATAAGCACCTACAATTCTTCTTAAAATTACAGCCTGTATCATTTCAATTCATTGATGGAGATTCTGGTCGTACACATATCGGATTCATTTCACAAGATGTAGAACAAGCAATGTCTGAGTGTGGATTAACCGATCTTGATTTTGCTGGATTTTGCAAAGACCAGAAAACGGAAGTATACTTTGAAGAAGATGAAAATGGAGATAAAGTAGAAAAAGAACGCCCTGTTTTAGATAAAAACGGCAATCCAGAATACATTTATTCCTTACGCTATGAAGAATTTATAGCTATCATCACATTTTCTGTTCAAAATCTCTGGGAAAAGGTCAGCGATATTGAATTAAAACTTGCACAGTTGGTTGAAAAATAAAAGGTTATGATTTATTAATTGTTTCCCAGGATGTCCATCCTCATAAATGTAGAAGAACATTTGCTTCTAATGCCCTTGCTCATGGTATGGCTGCTCCATACATTCAATCAATTTTAGGACATAGTAAATTGGATACTACTATGATTTATTGTCAATGTGATAATGAAACAATAATGTCAGAATATAAAAGAATAATGTAATAAAAAATAGGGTACTACATTAATTTGTAGTACCCTATTTTTTACGATTTCTTATAATATTTTTCATACCAACGTTCTTTTCTCACATATCCACAGTCTATTTTGGGATCTATCTTTTCTTGGAAGCTACATTTGGATTTTGATATACACTCCTCTTCTGCTGATAGAAAATATGGACATTTGTTTATATCTTTATCGAGAAAGCATTTCATTTTTGTGACTCCTTACAAAAAGAAATGAGGCTACGCACACTAGCATATGCCCCACTTCATGATTACATGTCATATAAAAGGTTTCTAATTTGGTGTAAAAATGGTGTAAATAAAATTCAAAACATTAAATTTTGCTTGAAAAATAAGCGTTTTTTGTTTTTGCATGGTCTACCGCGGTGGTGTACCCCTTCATGAACGCTTTGTTCACTCTGTTTGTGATGATAACATGATACAGTGGTGAAGTCAAGGAAAATCCATGTTTCTGCTGTTTTTACTCCACTCTTGCAACGCTGCTGATTCCCTCTGGCGTCCGCTGCTTTGTCACGATTATTTTTTTGTCGATCTGGTCTTTTAATTCAGATACATGCGAAATAATACCTACCAGACGATTTCCCTCGGTGAGCTGCAGCAATGCTTTTAGCGCCTGTTCTAAGGCATCCTCATCGAGTGAGCCAAATCCCTCGTCCACAAACATGGAATCCATACGGATTCCACCCGCATAGGACTGTATCTCATCTGACAGTCCAAGCGCAAGTGACAATGATGCCTGGAAAGACTCCCCACCGGAAAGCGTCTTTACACTACGCTTTGTCCCGTTATAATGATCAATCACACAAAGTTCCAATCCTGCTTTTTCCTTGCGGCTTCCTGTCTCTTCCTCACGTTTTAATTCATACTGCCCGCTGCTCATCGTAAGCATCCTCCGGTTTGCTCGGATCAGTATCCTGTCAAAATAAGCCATCTGCACATAAGTTTCCAGTTCAATCTTTGCCTTACCGTTTAACATCCCACTTGCCGTATCGGAAAGAGATTTCATCCAGACATACTTTTGTTCGGTCTGCGCAATCTCTTTTTGTTTCTTACTGACATTTTTGCAGATATCCATATTAGTGCGATAGGATGTATATTTTGAAGCCCTGTTTTCTTCCATCTCACTTCTTTTTGTGCGCAATTCTTCCGCCTGTTTTTCGATCTCTTCTTCCGGAAACGATATTGCTTTCTCTGTTTCCTCAATCTGACTAAGCAGCATCTGAATGACGCCCTTTTCCGTCTCTCTGTTTTTTTCGTAATTATGATACGCTTCTCTTGTCTTTTCTCTGTTCTCTTCTAAATTTCTTTTTTTCAGGGTAAACTCGTTTATCTGTGTCTGTACCCCCTCTTTTGTTACATCCTTTACCTGCTCTTTCAGCTCATTGAGATTCTTTTCTTCATTTGCGTACTCTGTCTGCAGACGTACCAGCTCCTGTTCTGCCACATTGATCTGGTCGGCAAGTGTTTTTATTTCTGTTTCATCGAGCGGAATCTTTTTTTCTAAGGCAGTCTTTTTTCGTTCGTCTTCCTGTTTTTTGGAAAGTTCCGCTTTTTTCTCATCGGCTGCTCTTTGCAGCAGAATAATCACAGACTGTACATGGTCTGATTTTTCATCAAAATCTTCTATTGACAAAACCTGACTCTCATCAGCGTTTTTTATGGTCTGTAATGTATCGACATCTATATCTCCAGTTAAAGTGCTCTGATTACAAGTAATATAATTACATGCAGATTTTATATCGTCACTGATCTGCTTTCCGGCAGTTTCCCTATTTCCGGTCAATTTTGCAATTTCTTCCTGAATACTGCTGATTATTCCCCTTATCTTTTGTATTGTTTCTTCGTTTTCTTTTAATTCATCTGTAATCTGCTCTGCACGTTCCCTGTTATTTTTTGCCTGTAAAAACTGCGTGTTCCGTGCTTTTTCAATCTGCATAAGCTGTGCAAAAACAGTTTTTTGATCTTCTGTCTGCTCTATGCCAGTTCCACAGTCTGCAACGTTTTTCTTCCACTGCTGTTTCTGCTGTGTGCACCGTTCTGCCGCCGTGGCAAGCATCTGTCCAAGATAAACATTCTGTTCGTTTAACATTGCCAGTTCATCCTGCGCAGCCTGCATCTGTTCTTCTAATACACGCTTGGTATCCAGATCCTTTTTCGCTTTTTCTTTCTGATCTTTATATTCTTCCCTCCTCTCCTCATCAGCACTCTTTTGCCTTTTTGTCTGCGTCTTTATTTCGTTTAAAGACATTTTTTCAACTGTTTCTTCCAGAAGTTCCTCTGCATCTTTTAATACGGCAGTCTTCTTTTCCTCTTCCTGTGCCACGAGCTGATGCGCTTTTTCACTCAGTCTGCTGACAGTCTCCCTTGCCTTTTCATCCTCTGCTTTTACCTGTTCTAACACTTCCCGATCCGGTGTTTCCTGTGGTATGACTGCGAGTATCGGATGATGTATGGATCCACAGACCGGACAAGGTTCCTCTTCCTTTAATCCCTGTGCCAGCATTCCCGCCTGCGCATCCCAGAATTGCTGTTCTATTTTCCGGTATTGTTCACTGATCTGTTTCTGCTCTGTGGCCGCTTTCTGATACTGTTTTTGAGTTTTCTCCCTGTCTCTGCTGACTTTCTCCCAGTCGTTTAACCTGTTTTCCAGTTCTTCGAGCCTGCGTATCCTCTCTGATCTCTCCAATATTGCTTTCTCTGCCTGTTCTCCCCTGCTGTCTGCACCGGCAAGCTGCTCCCACGTTTCTTTTTGCTGCTGTAAGTCCCTGCTTTTTACCTCATATGATTTCTGCACGTTTTCCAGTTCTGTGCCAAGTCTTTTTACTTCTTTTGCCGACGTGTCCAACTGTTCTGCAATCACTGTCAGATCTCTTATTTTCTGCCGGATCTCATTTACTTCCTTCTCACAGACAGTTTCCTGCCTTGCCGCATCTTTTTTCTGTTCCTGTTCTTCTTTTAATTTTTGTTCCTGTTCTATAAGGCGCCCTTCCGTTTTCTTTTGTAAAACGAGTTTTTCCTTTTGATCTGAAATATGCTCATCCAGCGCAAAGATCCTGTCTCTCTGATTTTTCAACGTATCCCTTTTTTCTGTGATCAGCCCCATTTCATGCTTGATGCGCTGTAGTTCCGCAGTAATTCCCTCATAGGATTTTAAGGTTTCTTTTTCCTGCCGCAGTTTTCCCTCCAGTTCTGTCTTTCTCTGTTCCTCCTGCTGCTTTTTCTGAACCTTTTCTTCCATATCCTGGTGCTTCTTTTCCTGCGACAGACCAATTTCCTGTATTTTTTCAAACAGCACCAGCTTCTGTTTATATTCTTCGATCGTTCTGCCTAATTTTTCACAACATTCCGCTTCCTCTCCTGCTCGGTCCATATCCGCTTTTGCCTGCACCAGAAGCGTTTCCAAGTCCTTCAGCTTCTGCTGTTTTTCTTCCAACAACCGCCTTCTGTCTGCATTTTCACGCACTTTTCCACTCAGTTCATCCACATTTTTTATCTGCTGATCCAACGCCTCTTTTTTCTTTTTCAGGCACTCCAGCACAGATTCCTCCGCTTTACAAAGCTCTTCTAAGAGTGAGATTCCCTCCTCGATCCTGCCGTCAAATTTTTCCTTTTTTAAAAGATTTATTTTTTCTGCGATCCTTGTCCCTTCTTCATCCAGAAAGTCACTCTCACAGACAATTCCCTCCATATACTGATTGATGCTGCGCCGCAGTTCATCATATTCTTTCCACTGCTTTTTTACGGCATCTTTCAGTTTGTCCTGCAGCACACGATAAATGTCCGTCCCGAATATCTGGCGGAAAATCTTTCCTCTCTCCTCCGTGTTGGCAAACAATACTTTCTGAAAATCCCCCTGTGCAATCATTGCTATCTGGGTAAACTGTCTGCAGTCTAAACCAATCAGCTCCGTGATCGCGCGCGTGACCTCCCTGCTTTTTGTCACAGGTTCTCTGTCATCCGGGTATTCTAATGTGGCATTTGCCTTTTCCGTTGTCATTCCCGTCCCACGTCCCTTCGGACGCATATATTCCGGATTACGCTCTACTGTATACCGTTTATTTGCGTACTCAAATGTCAGACGCACGAATGTTTTCACGTCATCTTTTGCATATTTGCTGCGGAACATATCCGCTTTGCGCACATCGCCACTGGCTTCCCCGTACAACGCAAACGTGATTGCATCAAAGATCGTGGTCTTTCCTGCCCCGGTATCCCCTGTGATCAGAAATAATCCCTGCGATCCAAGCCGTTCAAAATCTATAGTCTGCTCCCCTGCATACGGTCCAAATGCACTTATTGTAAGACTGACTGGTTTCATAAATCGTTCCTTTCCTGCCGCTCCTATTTTCTCTCAAATTCCAAATATCTCATTCCCTGAAACATCAGTTTTCCTGTATTTGCTTCTCAAACTATTTTTTCAGGAACTTGTCAATGTACCATCTCTTCAATCAATTCTCTGACAAAATCCTGCTGTTTTTCACTCATCTGCTGATTATTCTGTATCTCGTAAAATTCTTTAAACAGTTCCATCTCTGATTTTTGCTCCACATGTTCGGTCACTTCAACCTGCCTGCTCTGTCTGGTTCTGCTGTTATCATAGACAAGCTGCATCAGATTCGGGTATACCGTCCGAAGTTTTGCCATTCCATCCGGCACATCTTCCTCATCGGTCAGTGTAATCTGCAGATAATCTTCTGTTTCTGTGCCCTCATAGAAATCTTTCGACATCAGTTCCATGTATGTTCCCCTGATCTTTCTCAGATCACGAAGCGGTTTTAACGGAATTTTTTCAATGAAAATATCTCCCTTTTCCTTTATCTCCAGGACAACAACGGACTTTTTCTGTTCCGCCTCGGAAAAAGAATATTTGAGCGGGGTTCCGCAATAGCGCAGTGTCTCCCTCCCGATATGCTGCGGGCTATGAATATGCCCTAATGCAACGTAATCAAAAACATCAAACACTTCCGCCCCGATCTGGTCTAATCCACCCACCGAAACTTCCTCCGACTCACATCGCGAAGCCCCTGTCACAAACTGATGTGCCACCAATATATTCCGCTTTGATGCGTCCACCGGCATATGAGATACGACAAACTGCAGGGCATCCTGATATGTTTCCACTGTCTCCACATCATCTTCCTGTGCCAGATCCTGTTTTGTCCCGGCATCATTTTTTCCAATGGATATCCCCTCTGTCACTTTCCTCCACGCATGGCGCACAGCCGCCGGGCGGATAAACGGCAGCAGCCAGATGCAGAGTTCCCCATATGCATCCTGACAGGTAACACACCTCACCTCTCCATCATAAACCGGTGAAACATAGACTTCCCGGCTGCTCATAAGCTGCGCGCCAAATGCGATACGTTCCGCGGAATCATGATTTCCACTGACTGCAAACACCTTTTTCCCGCAATCAGCAAGCCCCGTGAGGAACTGGTCAAACAACTGTACCGCCTCCGCAGACGGAACCGGCTTATCATAGATATCCCCCGCGATCATAACCGCATCCACCTGTTTTTCCAATGCGATCTCTTTGATCTGCCGTAAGATATATTTCTGATCTTCGATCATGGAAAACTCATTGACTCTTTTTCCAATATGCAAATCCGAGATATGAAGAAATTTCATGCTCTCCTCCTGTACTATATCAATCGTAATATTTGATTTCAATATACCACATAATGCCGCGCAATACAAACATATGTTTTGTTTTTGTGACTTTTTCACAAAAAAGATCTCTGAAAACACAAACCACTTTTCGGAGATCCTTTTTTTATCTATTAAAGACCTTTTTATTTTGTTTCCATTGTAACAGCAATGCCGAATTGATGATGACGAGCACAGAACCTGCATTATGTACCAATGCTCCCACGACCGGATTTAAAATTCCGGTGATTGCAAGCACGATCGCCACAAAGTTAAGTCCCATTGAAAAGCTCATATTGGATTTGATCGTGATCATCATCCGCCTGGATAATGCAATCAGATGCGGCAGTTCTTTTACTTCGTCATCCACCAGCGCAATGTCCGCTGCATCCACTGCAATGTCACTTCCGACTCCGCCCATTGCAATTCCGACATCCGCTTTTTTCAGCGCAGGTGCATCGTTGATGCCATCCCCGATCATGCAGACGCACTCATTCTTTTTCTGGTAGCTGTCGATCCAGTTTAATTTATCCTCCGGCAGACAGTTCGCATGAACTTCTGTCATATGGAGCTGACCCGCGATCGTTGTTGCTGCATTCTCATGGTCTCCGGTCAGAAGCACCGGCGTCACATGCATCGCATTTAGCTGATCGATCATCGCTTTACTTTCCTCCCGGATCGTATCGGATAGCACTAAATACCCTGCTGCCTTCTGATCTATCGCAAGATAAATGACTGTACAGCCTTGTCTTAAATACTGTTCCACTGTATTTTTCTGATCCACCGGCAAAGTGATCTGCGCTTCCCAAAGCATTTTTTCATTGCCTGCAAGCACTGTTTTTCCATTTACTTTTGCAGACACGCCCCTGCCCGGGATCATCTCAAATGCCTCCACCGCCGGGATCTCTTTTTCTTTCTGCTGTCTGTAACAGGTCAGCACTGCCTTTCCGACCGGATGCTCAGACAACTGCTCCACTGCAGCCGCACATGCAAAAATTACATCTTCCATATACTCTTTGTCCATACTTTTTACCGCAATCACTTTCGGCGTCCCGTAAGTTAAAGTTCCTGTTTTATCAAATGTAATCTTTGATACTGCAGCCAGACGCTCTAATGCATCTCCTTGCCGTACCAGAAAACCATGTTTTGTCGCATTTCCGATCGCTGCCATGATTGCTGTCGGCGTTGCAAGCACCAGTGCACACGGACAAAATACAACCAGTATCGTCACTGCACGGATGATCTCTCCCGTATACAGCCAGGTAAGGATTGCCGCCGACAACGCGATCACAACGATCCAGGTTGCCCAACGGTCTGCAATTCCAACGATTTTTGCCTTTCCCGCATCCGCGGACTGTACGAGACGGATCATTCTCTGGATCGAACTGTCCTCCCCAACCTTCGTCGCCTGCATCTCAAATGCTCCAAACTGGTTGACCGTTCCCGATGACACCTCATCCCCCACCGTCTTGTCAACCGGCAGTGACTCACCTGTCATTACCGCCTGATTGATTGAAGTCTGTCCCGCTGTGATGATTCCATCCACCGGGATTACTTCTCCCGGAAGCACACGGAGAATGTCTTTGATTTTAACCTCCTCCGCCGGGATCTGACGTTCTGTGTCATTTGTGATGACTCTCGCAGTCTGTGGTGTCAGGTGCACCAGCTTTTCAATCCCTGCTCTCGCCCTCGCAACAGTAAGTTCTTCTAACAATCCGCCAAGCTGCATGATAAATGTAACTTCCCCCGCTGCAAAATCCTCTCCGATAAAAACAGAGGCGATCAGCGCGATCGATACCAGCACATCCGCTTTGATGTCAAATTCTGTCACCAGTCCGATCACTGCCTCCAAAATAATTGGAATACCGCATAAAATGATCGCGATCCACGCCAGATCAAACGGAAATACCGATATCTTTGCTCCTCCTTCTATACCCATACAGGTATTTGTATGGTTTGCATTATACCTATAGGGGTATATGTTGTCAATGTATTTTTCCATTTTTCTTTGTTAATTGATATACTTTTTCAGCATCATACCGCTTATGAAAAACATTTGCCATAGGACGTAATTTTCTATGAAGATTAGGGTGTCAAAAGGTGACTCACAACTTGGCATTCAAAATTTGAAAACCACCTTTTGACCCCCGGATCCCATACATAACAAAACAAAAAAAGAGTTTGGAGCACTGTCATTTTTCCAGCTTAATGACATTGTTCCAAACTCTCTTTTCTTATTTTTTAGTTATTTCATATTTGCAAAACGTTCCACTGCTTTGGTAAAACTTTCGATCGTTTTATCTGCATCCCCGTGCTCGATTCCATCCCTCACACAGTGTTTGATGTGTCCTTCCAACACGACCTGTCCTGCCTTATGCAAAGCTGATTTTGCTGCATTAATCTGCGCTAAGACATCCTCACACGGCACATCCTCGTCAACCATACGGTCGATTGCCTGTACCTGACCGATGATCTTCGCCAGTCTGCGGTGCAGATTCCCGGCATCCATACATTGTCTCATATAATTTTTCCTCCCTTGCCCGAATAAAGAGCTTTATCCCTAAGCTATTTTATTTCACACGATACCTTATGGGGTATATTATAGAAAGAAAATTTTTTCTTGTCAAACCATTCCTTCTTCATTCTACCTGCAAATTCTGTTGTCATGTTACGGTTCATCCTCTGCCAGTCGTTCCAGTAACGTTGTCATAATTCTCTGTATCCATGACAGTCTTATTTTTCACTTATCTCTTCCAGAATTTCTATCGGATGCGCATCCGTAACAAAGATCATTCCATCATACAATTTTTCCGGCGATTGTGATATTCGGTAACTGCGTGGGAAAAGCCCCATAAAAATTGCACTGTAGCCCTCTCCTAACGATCCCATAGAAACATGATCTGTAATCTGCTCTTTCAGTTGTGAATTTTCCGGAACCTTTGAAAAATCCAGCCAGCTCATATCATAACCGGCTTTCTTCGCGGCTTTCGCCAGAGGATCATATGAATAAAACGTGTGCGTGATACGCTTTCCATCATTTTTCGGAAGATTGCAGTTCGTCTTGTAAAAATCCGTTCCAATCGCAAAATATCCGTCCCCCAGTTCATCGGAAAGAATATTCCCCATCACTCTAGTACCTGCGCCATAATTTCCAAACCGCTCTATATGCCCATTGTGACCTGAAATAAAAATACAGGAATTGCCCCTCTGCTCTTCCATAGAAAGGATCCACAGCACATTTTCTGCCATCAGTTGGTCTCTGAGCACATTTCCTTCTACGGCAGAATTGATCACTTTCCCAAGAGAAATATTCTGCAGCAGCGTATCTGCCAGATGATCCGCCTGTACAATGTCCTTTACATCTGATTTTTGTAATTCTTCTTTTATTTCTGTGATCACTCTGCTCTGCTGTTCAACATCATACTCACTGTGCTGTTCTTCTGTATCCTCCAGTTTCTTCAGTTCTGTCACATCTATCCCCGCCTTTTCACATGCTTCAATCAGATACTGCAGATTATAGGACCATCTTTGCATGTCAAACCCATAAAACCTTAAATCATCTCCATCTTTTGCAGTCTCATTGTATTTTCGCATATAAGAGATCAGATCTGCCATCTCATCAGTTCTGTATATTGCAAAGCCAATCGCAGCGGCAGCCTGCTCTGCCGTTCCTTCCCCGCCATGAATGTAGCGGTTCACATACTCGCATCCACCGTAGTCTCCCTCCAGTGCAAATGCCCTTATCCCGGCATTTTCCACCAGATTTTGAAATACGGAAAGTTTTAACTGCTGAAACTCTGCATTTCCATGGGATGCCTCCCCCAGTGCCACAATTTTTGTTTTCTCCGGTATCTTTAAGTCCTCCACCTGCTCTGCATATTGTGCAAATTCCGTTGTATCTGCACATGGTCCGGTTCCAAATCCTCCAAAGTGGGAATATATGCTGCCGGCGGCAACAATACCTGCTAATACCATACCTGCGGTTATCAAAATCCATGTCCGTTTTTTCTTCTTATTTTTCTTTTCCATAAAATCTCCCCCAAATCTGTTTTTCTTATTCGATACTCCAATATTAACAAAAGGGAAAATGTTCTGCCATTTCATTAGCTTACATTTTCCCTGATGTATCTTACATTTTTGTAAGATTTATATAGTTTTCAAATTTATACTGTTCTATAACTTTACTTCCCAAAAGTGTGATCGCCTTTTGTGGACAATTACATATACAGCGGTAACACATCGTACATTTGCTGCCTGGATGAGGTCTTCCATTCTCCATCGTGATATTTTTCATGGGGCAGATTTTTGCACACTTACCACACCCCACACAATCCTGATTTATTTTTAGCTGATCCGTATATCCCGCTGTCTTTTTATAAAACCAGAGCCTTTGTCCAAAAAGTCCTGCTATATGTGATAAAATTGTCAGTCCCTCTGTCGGATAATCCCCCTGTTTTATCCGTTTTGCAGCTTCATAAATCTTTCTGTCAGCTTTTTCAACGATCTTTTTATTTTCTTCCACCGACTTTTTCAACAGCTTACTATCGCACACGGAATCGGGCATTTTAATATGCACACCGCCAAGAATCTCTGCCCCATATTTTTTCAAAGGCCTCGCTGCACATCCGGCTCCATCCCCGCTAAATGCTCCCATGGTCACAACACATATCATTTTCCTGCCCTTCCATAAAGAGGCATGCATTTGGATAAAATCTCTTATCATATATGGTGCATTCGAAAACTGCGTCGGATATCCCAGGATAATCGTTTCATTTCTTTTTATTTTATCAATAACAGATTCATCCTCTAATGGAACCACATCGGCTGACGCATCGATTAATTTTACCAGCTTTGTAACGCAGTATTTCGTATTACCTGTACCACTCAAATAAATTCCTAACATACACTTACTCTCTCCCGATAGAATTTTATGCATTTCCTTTAAGTGCAACCTCAACCGCCTTCTTAATAACAATACTCGAATTCGTCGCACCTGAAACTGTATCGACGTCTATTCTCTGTTCATCAACGATCTCATTTGCAACAGCTTCTGCGGCTTTGCCACGTTCCTGTCTGTGTTCTAAAATACGAACATCTATAATCTTCCCACCACTCACATCTACTTCCACTTTTGCATATATAAAATTCACATCATATTCTCCGATATAAACTCCATCCAGAATATCCAAAATATTTACTTCTTCAATAGTCGTTTCCTTTACCGCCCGCTTATACTCTCCAACACGATCTATATAAGCAGTTCCAAAAATTAATGCTAAAAGAAGAAACAACATAATAAGAATCATCACTATCTTTTTTCTGGATATACTCATTTCAAACTCCTCATCTTTCTATTATTCTGGTATTTTCTCTATGGAATGGTACAACATGTCAAACCCATCCTCTAAAAATTCACTCTTCGATAAATCCATCGACATTTTGATATATTCTTCCTTATTCGCTGCAAGCTGTATCAAGCCTGCTAACATCCCCCAAAACTGAAAGATCGTAGGCATTATTTTTAAATCCTCTCGCAAATCACCATTTTGAATGCCTGCCACTAAAAATTCTTTCATTTTTTCATTGATTTCTTCCCCTACCTGATAGGTATCTTTCTCTTCTGGCAGATAATCATGATCTTTAAAATCAACATTAATTTTGTCCAACACCATTTTAAAATAAAACGGAAACTCCTCCTGATACTGTATTAAACCTTTACAGATCATATCGTACCTTGCCCTTGTCGTCTGCTGCTCTTCTAACGCAGCAACTATATATCCATATAATTTTTGCATACTCTCTAAAACCAGCAGACCAATGATCTCCTCTTTGTTTTCAAAATATACATATAACGTAGCTTTACTGTATCCGGCAGCTTTTGCAATATCACTCATGGAAGTTGCCGTGATTCCATTTTCCATAAACAGTACCGATGCCGCTGACGCAATATTTTCTCTATGTACTGCCCTCGGTTCTTTTTTTCTTCGTCCCATATACCTCTCCTCTTCAATTAATTAAACTCTTGGTTTAATTATATTGATAAATATATGGATTGTCAATCCTTACCTTTACACAACACAAAAACCCGCACAAACCTTTCGGTTCATGCGGGTTTTCCCCCTATATATTACCTTTTCCCAAAAATAACATATCCCCTTTTTAATTGGCGCAATACAAATTATTTGTCTGCGATAGCAGCCCTGTGCATGCAGCACAGACTGCATTTTACCTTATAACAAATTATTTATTTGCAATAGCAGCCTGTGCTGCAGCTAAACGAGCGATCGGCACACGGAATGGTGAACAGGATACATAATCCAGACCAATCTTGTGGCAGAACTCAACAGATGAAGGATCTCCACCGTGCTCTCCACAGATACCAACATGGAGTTTCGGATTAACCGGTTTTCCAAGTTTGATAGCCATATCCATTAATTTACCAACACCTGTCTGATCAAGTTTTGCAAATGGATCGTTCTCGAAGATCTTTGTATCATAGTAAGCATTTAAGAATTTACCAGCATCATCACGGGAGAATCCGAATGTCATCTGTGTTAAGTCATTTGTACCGAAGCAGAAGAAGTCAGCCTCTTTTGCGATCTCATCTGCTGTAAGGGCAGCTCTTGGGATCTCGATCATAGTACCTACTTCATACTCAAGTTTGATACCTGCTGCTGCGATCTCAGCATCTGCTGTCTCAACAACAACATCTTTTACATATTTTAACTCTTTTACTTCGCAAACCAATGGGATCATGATCTCAGGTTTTACAGTCCAGTCAGCATGTTTCTTCTGAACGTTGATTGCTGCACGGATAACAGCTTTTGTCTGCATCTTTGCAATTTCCGGATAGGTAACTGCAAGACGGCATCCTCTGTGTCCCATCATTGGGTTGAACTCATGTAAAGAAGCGATGATGTTCTTGATGGTCTCAACAGATTTACCCTGAGCTGCTGCAAGTTTCTCAATGTCAGCTTCCTCAGTCGGAACGAACTCATGAAGAGGCGGATCCAGGAAACGGATTGTAACTGGGTTACCCTCCAGAGCTTCGTATAATGCTTCGAAGTCTCCCTGCTGATATGGCAGGATCTTCTCTAATGCAGCTTCTCTCTCTTCTACAGTATCGGAGCAGATCATCTCACGGAAAGCAGCGATTCTGTCTTCCTCGAAGAACATATGCTCTGTACGGCAGAGACCGATACCTTCTGCACCAAGTTCACGAGCTTTCTTAGCATCTGCAGGAGTATCTGCGTTTGTACGAACTTTCAGAGTTCTGAACTGATCAGCCCAGGCCATAACACGTCCGAACTCACCAGCGATCGTAGCATCAACAGTCTTGATTGCTCCATCGTAGATGTTACCGGTTGTACCGTCGATTGAGATGTAATCTCCCTCATGGAACTCTTTGCCGGCTAATGTGAATTTCTTATTTTCTTCGTCCATAGCGATATCGCCGCATCCGGATACACAGCAGGTACCCATACCACGTGCAACTACAGCTGCGTGAGATGTCATACCACCACGAACTGTTAAGATACCCTGGGAAGCTTTCATACCAGTGATATCCTCCGGAGATGTCTCAAGACGTACTAATACGACTTTCTCTCCTCTTGCATTCCACTCTTCAGCATCCTCTGCTGTAAATACGATCTTACCGCAGGCAGCACCCGGAGAAGCACCAAGACCTTTTCCGATCGGTGTAGCAGCTTTTAATGCAGCAGCATCGAACTGTGGATGAAGTAATGTATCAAGGTTACGAGGATCGATCATAGCAACTGCCTCTTCCGGAGTCTTATGTCCCTCGTCTACTAAATCACAGGCGATCTTAAGTGCAGCCGGAGCTGTTCTCTTACCGTTACGGCACTGAAGCATATATAACTTCTTGTTCTCAACGGTGAACTCCATATCCTGCATATCATGATAGTGGTTCTCAAGAGTCTCACAAACTTTTAAGAAGTCTGCATATGCCTCTGGGAATTCTTTCTCCATCTGAGCGATCG
This sequence comes from uncultured Roseburia sp., assembly GCA_934317215.1. Lineage (GTDB taxonomy): Bacteria > Bacillota > Clostridia > Lachnospirales > Lachnospiraceae > Roseburia. Next base: position 23,943 of record CAKREH010000026.1, on the reverse strand, counting down.
GCATAGGTGTACGAACACCTGCAACTACGTCCTCACCCTGTGCATTGATCAAGAACTCACCCATCAGTTTGTTCTCACCGGTTGCCGGGTCACGTGTAAATGCAACACCTGTACCGGACTCGTTATTTAAGTTACCGAATACCATAGGCATTACGTTAACTGCAGTACCCCAGGAATATGGGATATCGTTATCACGACGATATACGTTTGCACGAGGGTTGTCCCATGAACGGAATACAGCCTCGATAGCAAGTTTTAACTGTTCAACAGGATCTGAAGGGAAATCAGTTCCTAACTGATTCTTGTACTCAGCCTTGAACTGCTCTGCTAACTCTTTTAAGTCTGCTGCTGTAAGGTCGATATCAAATTTAACACCTCTTGCCTCTTTCATCTTGTCGATGAGCTGCTCGAAGTATTTTTTACCAACTTCCATAACTACATCTGAGAACATCTGAATGAAACGTCTATATGAGTCATATACGAAACGCTCGAATGCAGGATCTGGATTACCTTTGATCATTGCAGCAACTACTTCGTCATTTAAACCAAGGTTTAAGATGGTATCCATCATACCTGGCATGGAAGCTCTTGCTCCTGAACGAACAGATACTAATAACGGATTCTCAAGATCGCCGAATTTCTTTCCGTTGATCTCTTCCATTTTCTTAACGCCTTCCATAGCCTGAGCCATGATCTCGTCGTTGATCTTGCGACCATCTTCATAGTACTGTGTACAAGCCTCTGTTGTGATTGTGAATCCCTGTGGTACAGGAAGTCCGATGCTTGTCATCTCTGCAAGGTTGGCACCTTTACCGCCAAGCAGGTTACGCATGGTCATGTCGCCTTCGCTAAACATATACACCCATTTGTTTGCCATTTTGATAATTCCTCCTAAAATAAATTACTATGTAATTATGGACACCGTATTTGTTTCCATAATCAAGCCATGTTATGTGCTTTCTAAAACGCACATATTTATTCTAACATACTTTGTCTAAATAGCAACAATTTTTTTACTATTTTTTGCTATTTTTTTGTTGCATTTTCACAATATAAAACCATGTTCCGTCATGTGGAACATTCTGTGATTATTTATTTCTTTTTCCACTTCGCATACAGCGTCATTTTCCCGGTGCTGCCTTTTTTAATTGAGGTTACCTTTTTGGTACATTTTTTATCGCGGTACCATCCCTTAAACACATACCCTTTTCTTGTTGGTGCTGCCAGTTTTATCGTCTTTGAAGTAATGGTATACGTTTTCGGATTTTTCTTATTATTTTTTCCTCCGTTTAATTTGTAGGTAATGGTGTACTTTTCCTTTGCCCACTTTGCGTACAACGTTACTTTTCCGGTACTGCCCTTCTCTATGGCAGTCACCTTTTTCTTAAATTTTTTATCACGATACCATCCTTTAAACACATATCCTTTTTTTGACGGATTTAAGAGTTTTATCTTCTTTGAAGTGGTTTTATATGTTTTCGGATTCTTTTTATTATTTTTGCCTCCATTCAGGTTATATGTGATCTGATATTTTCCCGCATTCCACTGGGCATACAAAGTTACAACCTCATCTGCATTTTTTGTCAGATTTTTTACACTTGTATTTTCCTTATAAATTGTTCCCTTCCCATCTGCCTGTGTATTCCAGCCTGCAAATGTATAGCCTTTCTTCTGATAGCTGTTATCAAGACACTGCTCCTCATTTGCTGCACACAGTCTGGTATCCATATTCCCTTTTGTTGCGCCATTGCCATCAAATTTTATCTGATAAAGATATGGACACACAACAATTCTCTGCTCCTCATTAAAAGCTTTAGCATTAATCCTGTCTTTCGAAAGATTTACAACCACATAGATCTTATTTACATTTTCTGTACCATTCCATCCAAATGCGTCATCTCCAATTTCTGCAACTGACTCCGGCAACCGGATAACTTTCAGTACATCAACATCATTATAAAATGCCCCTTCTCCGATTGTCTTTATTGACGTTCCGGAAAGATCCAGTTCCCCACTTAAACTTCCACATGCATAGAATGCAATTGCTCCAATATCCGTTAAAGATATTGGAAATACGACCTTTTTCAATGCACCGCAGAAATAAAATGCCCCACTTCCTATTTCCGTAATATTAGTCTGTGACAAATCCACTGTCTCTAACGAGTTGCACCAAGCAAATGTTCCTTCTCCCATTTTCATTAAACTATTTGGAACTATTACAGATTTCAGCTTGGAATTCCCTGTAAATGCATAATCTTGTATTTCTGTTACTTTTGTCCGGGACAAATCTATTTCTTTTAATGAATAGCACTCCCCAAAAGCATACTTTCCTATCTTTGTTAATGTTTCAGGAAATTTTATATTTTCTATTCCAGAAGAATAAAATGTTTCATCTTGTATTTCTGTTATTTTCGTCTGGGATAAATCTACATTTTTTAACGAAGTACAGCCATCAAATATTTTTCCTATATTCGTTAATGTTTTTGGCAAACTTATATTTTCTAATGATGTACAATTGTAAAATGGTTGTTCACCAATTTCTGTTATCTCTGTTTGAGATAAATCTATCTCTTTTAGTGATGTACATCCATAAAATGCAAGCATCCCTATTCGTGTTAACGTTTTCGGTAAACTTATAGTTTCTAATGATGTACAATTACAAAATGTCCATTCCGCTATTTCCGTTATCCCTGTTTGAGATAAATCCATCCCTTTTAATGCTGTACAGCCGTAAAATGCATCCTCCCCTATTCGTGTTAATGTTTTCGGTAAACTTATAGTTTCTAATGATGCACACTTATAAAATGTTTGCTCCACTATTTCCGTTATCCCTGTTTGAGATAAATCCATCCCTTTTAATGCTGTGCATCCGTAAAATGCATTCTTCCCTATTTGTGTTAATGTTTTTGGTAAACTTATAGTTTCTAATGATGTACAATTATAAAATGACCGTCCACCAATTTCCGTTATCTCTGTTTGAGATAAATCCATCCCTTTTATTGCTGTACAGCCATCAAATGCATGCTTTTTTATTTGTCTAACCGTAAGATTTTCAAATCCACTTTTCGAATTCACTTCTGTAATATTTTTATCTTTTACACCTGATAATTTAAGATACCATTCTCCAGTACTCCATGTTTGTGCATCTTGCGGTGTTCCCAAATAATAATACAGACCATCTTTTAACAAATCTATACCATACACTTCATGATTAGAAAGCCCCGCAAGCTGCTCCGGTGTCAAATCATAACACCAGTATAAATATCCCCCATACTTCCATTCTCCCTCTGATGTGTATGCATTGAAACTACACCACGTAGCATCCGCAAAAATCCACTTCTGGTTATCACCATCATAAACAGCATTATATTCATGATTGTCCCCATGTAAATCCATACATGGTATACCAACAGAAATCAGCAATGTGCTCATCAATCGTGCATAGCCAGAACACACCGTTCTTTTTTGTGTATATACATCATATGGATTGAAAAAAGTCTCATCACTTATTCCATAATAGTACATATAATCATAATATGTCCTATCTGCAACAAATGCTGTAATTGCTTTTATCTTTTCATACTGATTAGTACAGTCTTTTACCACCGCCAATGCCGCCTGATGTAATTCCTCATACTGGGCATCTGTCATATCATTTTTATAAAAATCTTTCAAATAATAATCCGGATCCGCATATTTATTGATCAGATTCCATGCTTTCTGCTCCGCTGCAATTTGATCTTCACTTGCATTCCCCGCATATTTAACAACAGACACCACATACACGGAAAAATGTTCCGCCTGAAAACAAATACTTTCCCCTTCAACATCAAGGTTATCATCTAACAGTTCTATATCCGTATTTTCTTCCGCTCCCTGTGCACTGGCACTGCGGTACTCATTTTCAGAAATGTCTGATGTGTAGAACAGATTTACCTCGCTCATTTCATCCCCAGCGATATTGGAAAAACCATTCTGTTCGAGTGCTACCTGTATGCTCTGATCTTTCTTTGGTTCATAGATACATATATTTCCCGCTTTATCCGTATAGGTTATTTTAATATCCAGCGCATATGTATCTTCTACAGAAACTTGTAAATCTGAATACATGTTAAAAATAGAACGCACGTCTTCCTGTGCTTTTTCTTCTACAAGTGCTTCCATCTGCTCTCTTATCTCTGTTTTCAGATGATCCAGTCTTTCGTTCTCCACCAGTTCCATATTTACCTTTGCATCATCCGGTACAATACCCTTGTCTGCTGACAGGGTTACTTTCAGGCCTTCCGGAAATTCCTGTGTATAATAAAACTCTTTTGTAGATTTCACAGTTCCACTGCTTAAAATTTCTTCCTGCTCTTCTGTTTCTTCTTCCATTTCCGGCAGTTCTGTGTCTGTCTCCTCCGGCTGTTCTTCCGTTTCTGGCTGCTCTGTCTTCTCCGGCTGTTCTTCCATTTCCGGCTGCTCTGTCTTGTCCTGCTGTTCCTCAGTTTCTTGCTGTGCTGCCTCTTCTGACTGTTCTTCTGTGTCTGGCTGTACTTCCTGTTTCTCTGTTTCTTTTGCTTGTTCCTCTGTCTCTGCCGGTTCTTCTATTTCTTCTGTTTCCTCTTCAATTTCCGTCTGTGCCGTCTCTTCCTGTTCCACATCTGTGTCTGGCTGTTCTTCTGTGTCTGGCTGTTCTGTCTCTCCCGGCTCTGTCTGCTCTGTATTCTCTTTTTTCTCCTGCTCGCTTACCTGCATCTCCTGACGTTCACGATCCATCAGATTCAGTTCTTCCGTATCCGCATACTTTTCATTTACTTTCGCTGATGCCGATTCCGTTTTTTCTGCCTCTGCAATCACATTCGCCTGCATATTTACCGGCATCCCGCCGATCAAAACAGTTGCAGTCAGCAATGCCGCAAAAGCTTTTTTCATCTTACCTTTCATAAGCTCCAACTCCTCCTTCATTTGTACTGTTTTGTTGCACTACCTTTTCTATACTATAGTCGAAATACGACTATTTTTCAATTGTTTTTGAAATCATTTCTATAATAAAACAGTTATCCATCAATTACCCAGACAATTAAACCATATCCGAACAGGAGCTCCTTGTATGATTTATCCAAACATCCGTAATTTGCGTGAAGATCATGACAAAACACAGGCTGAGATTGCAAATTATCTGCACGTAAAACAAACCACCTATTCCAAATATGAGTTAGGCAAAATCAATATTCCTATCGATATATTCATCAAATTATCCGATTATTATAACGTTTCGGTAGACTATCTGCTCGGACGTACTTCCAAAAAATAAATTTTTCTCCACATAAAAACAGACGGATTCTTCCTTTCCAACCGAAAAATCCGTCTGTCTTTTTCTTTTAATTCTCAGATTCTAAAAATCCTAGAAATCTACTTCCGTGTCATAGTAGCAGCATTTCAGCAGTTTCTCCATCTCCTCCTGGCTCGGCTGTCTCGGGTTTGATCCGGTACATGCATCTAAAATCGCATTGGCTGCGATCTCCGGCAGTCTCTCTAAGAATACTTCTTCCGGTACAAATCCCTGCTCGGTCGGATAGCTGTCTGCACCATAATTTTTAATGCAGTGCGGAATCTTCAAATCGTCATTCATACCACGCAGATATTTGATCAGAAGTTCCACTTTCTCGTCTAAAGAGCTGCCGCCAAGTCCCATAAAATCAGCGATCTCGCCATAACGTTTCTTTGCGGTCTCATCTTTGGCGTTGAATGCGATCACTTTCGGCAGATACATTGCGTTAGCCGCACCGTGAATGATATGTGCACCGTAATCTGCAAATGCTGCACCAGTCTTATGTGCCATGGAATGTACGATACCAAGCAGTGCATTGGAAAATGCCATACCAGCAAGGCACTGCGCGTTGTGCATGTTATCTCTCTTTTCCATATCCCCGTTATAAGATCCTACCAGATCACGCTGGATCATCTTGATTGCATGCAGGGCAAGCGGATCTGTGAAATCACAGTTCGCTGTCGATACATATGCCTCGATTGCATGTGTCATCGCATCCATTCCGGTATGTGCTACCAGTTTCTGTGGCATTGTCTCTGCAAGTTCCGGATCAACGATTGCAACATCCGGTGTGATCTCAAAGTCAGCGATCGGATATTTGATACCTTTCTCATAATCGGTGATGATGGAAAATGCGGTTACCTCTGTTGCAGTTCCCGAAGTTGATGAGATCGCACAGAAATGCGCTTTTTTACGAAGTTTCGGAATACCGAACACCTTGCACATATCCTCAAATGTGATATCCGGATATTCGTATTTGATCCACATGGCTTTTGCGGCATCGATCGGTGAACCGCCTCCGATTGCAACGATCCAGTCCGGTCCAAACTCTTCCATCGCCTTTGCGCCCTTCATTACGGTCTCCACCGATGGATCCGGCTCAATTCCCTCGAAAAGCTGTACTTCCATGCCGGCTTCTTCCAGATACTGTTTTGCACGGTCCAGAAAACCGAAACGTTTCATGGAACCACCGCCTACGCAGATGATCGCCTTTTTGCCCTCAAATGTCTTTAATGCTTCCAATGCCCCTTTTCCGTGATACAAATCGCGTGGTAATGTAAATCTTGCCATCTTTCCTCCAATCTGCTGCCATCAAAAGGCCGCCTCCCTGACACAAACCTGTATTTTATGTGTCATCTACTGTGTGCAACTTTTATATAACCATCACATATTTTGTTAATTAAATAACAATATGTATAGTGATATTATATCACATATTTCAAAAATAAGAAGCATTTTTATGCATTTTTAATAATTTTTAATAATTTTCAAGCATTATTCTTAAAACCGCATTTTGGGCAGATATTTCCACCCTTATATACATAACCACAACGGAAACAGCAGATCGTATCATGTTTTTCTTTTGCCAGATAAGAAATATTTCTCGAATCCGGTTTTTCCTGTAAATAATGAATAAATTCATCCAGTACACCGGCATATGCCGTGAGTTGTTTGTTTTCTACTGCATATGGAATTTTTGTCTTTTTCCCATTTTTCTCCATCACATACACGCCACGGTTTAAAAGTCCTGTGGATGCAGTAATCTCATCTATAGATGAAACATCAATACGGTAAGATGTCATCAGAGTACTGTAATAAAGATGCTCCGGTGTCAGGATAATGCCCTCTTTTCCACTGTTGTTCCGCGATGTATCCACCACGAGAATCGGATATTCAAACAGACCGTTTCCTGCGGCATAGGATGCCATGGCGTAGTCGATGACTTCTGTTTCCTGCGGCACTGCCTGCTTTAACAGCACTTTTCGTGCCGGATAAAAATAATGTCTCTGGTTTTCTGTGATGCCAGCCTCTTCCAGTTCATTTTCTAATTTGTTTACGAGCTGCTCACACTCATCCGTCTTGATCTTCGAGAGACGTCTGCTTAAAAGTTCCAGCGCATTATCCTTTAGTTCCGGCAGATATGGACCTTCTGCAATCTTCTGATACGCATCCATCCCCTCATCAAAGGACATGTGTGCCGGATCACCGGTAATTTCTGCGATCTCATTTTCATCCATCTGACGGATCTTGCTTTCGATCTGTTCAAAATACGGTAAAACCAGTCCCGGCTCAAACTCCTTTTCCTTCAGGCGTTCCTTAAGTTCTGTCAGATCCTCCCTTGTGATTTTCCTTGACTGGCGGATCATATTTTTTATTTCCTGCTGTTCGGCAAGATTTTTCTGTGCTTCCAGATGCTCCTGATACGGGGTTAAATCTACCCCTTCGTATTCTTTTAATTTCTCCCGAATTGCATGGTAACGTGCCCTGTCCATATTAGGCGGCATTTTTCCAACCAGCTCTGCGACTTCCCGCTCTGCCTGTGTCTGCATTTTCTGTTTCAGATTTAAAAGCAGATTCTGTTTTTTCTCCTGCGGCAGCTTTTCCTTTGCAATCTCGTCATAGACACGGCGCATCACAGCATAATTTTTATCTGCGCAGCTCTCTGCCTTTTTATTTAACGCTGCAAGCTTTCTGTCCTGTTCTTTTTCCTCTAACACATTCAGGTATTGTTTCCGCTCTTCGGGCGGAATCCTTGTCTCATGCATGAGCTGATTTTTTAATTCGGAAAGCTGGCGATCGGACATACGGTCTGCAACTCCAAATTTAGCCTGATAAGTCTCGCGGACTTTCTGTGCCTCCGCATCATTTACCTGTGCATATTTTTCATCGGACGATTCCCCATCAGTCTGCCCGGCTTCGTGCGGCTGCCTGCTGTCATTCTCATATCGGGAACCTTTCACATGGCGTCGTTCGGTTTCATCCTGACGTACATCTGCATACAGCCTTTCGTTCTCATTCCGGGAAACATTTTCCTCACGGCTTTCGTTCTCATCCTGCTGTGCATTTACATGCAGGCTTTTCTCTTTATTCCGGGAAGCACCTGTCTGATTTCCTTTCTGCTCGTTCCGTTCCCTTCCACTTTCATTTCCATGCTGTTTCTCTGTGTGCAGTTTTTGTGCATGCTGCCTTTTGCTCTCATCCTGCTCTTCTTCATCATCTGTGGCTTCGTCCTGATCAGATGCAGGATCTCTCTTTAACTTTTTGCGCCGCTTTTTTTCCTCCTGTATGACAGGTTCACACGCTGCAACACTGCTTTCCGGGAAAAAACCCTCCTCTATCTTATTTAATAGTTCCTCAAAATCTGCATCCGAATATTCCGGCAGATCCTCGCACAGTTCCTCAAGCGGCTGCTGCTCGTCCTCGACACCCGCCGGCTTTCTGCCATCCTCATATTCATTATAACGGCTATTTGCCTCATGCTCGCCGTTGCGTCCCATCAGTTCGAGATAATCTTCGTATGCCTTTTTATCCTCCTCAAAATCCATCAGATAAATATCACCGTCTCCAAGAAGTTTCCACGGGCGCGGCGTGTAAAACCTGTGACATGCTGCACAGGTACATGCTTTTGCCAAAAGGACTGCTCCCTCCGGTGTCTCGATCCGAAACTCTTTTCCTTTCGGATACATGATCATATGCAGGTTCTCCTTACATTTCGGGCAGCGATAGCCAACTTTATAAAAGTTATTGCCAATCCTGCCTTTTGCTCTTTCTGACAGTGAAAGTTCTGTTCTCTCAAAAACAGTATGCGCCATCTTCCATTCAACTTTATGCCAGAGTCCATGTTCCTCGTCTGCTTCCTCTTCCTTCTGCACTGCTTCTTTTGCCTCAAGAGCTGTCTGTATCACATCTTCATAGGTGATGCGCTTTCCTGCATGATAAAAACGGAAATACTGCGTGGTATACTCCGGTTCAATATAGATTCCTGCAAGCACATGCCCGAAAAGTGTGTTTAACTGCTCTGTATTTTTTTCAACACGGAGTCCCTGGATCGTTCCCCATTTTCCAAATGCATACAGGATCATGTTGATCACATCCCGGACTGCTGCCTCACCGGTATCTTTGATCTCATCTTCTTTGATCGGCAGATCTACAATATTTTCTGCCACCTTTCTGCTGTCAAAATGAAAAAACAGGGAGCGCACTTCCCCCTGTAAAATCAGATAATTATCAAGCGCCACAAAAAGACCTGTCCAGTTTACATTGGCATGCATGGTCTTTATCAGCCGTTCAAATGTCATTTTCAGTTCACTGTCTGCGCGTAATACGATCACTGTGTGTCACCTCTTGTTTTTTACTGCTGTTTCATGTCATGTCCCCATTATATACGATTCGGATATGTTTTTCCAGTCATGACACTCTTCCAAAGTTTATATTTTTTTAATAAACCCTGTATTTCCCTGTTTTACGGCATTTACGTCCTGTTTGTTAGCACTCATTAAAAAAGAGTGCTGATTTTCTATTGACTTTTGAAATTTACGGTTATAATATTAGATTCAGGCAGCAGCGGACGGATCTGCCCGCTGCATTTTATAACGATTATAAAGGAGTGTTTGAATATGGCAGAGAAACATGGAAATCTTTCAATTAACAGTGATAATCTGTTCCCGATTATCAAAAAATGGTTATATTCCGATCACGACATCTTCTTCCGTGAGCTGATCAGTAACGGATGCGATGCGATCACAAAATTAAAAAAACTCGAAATGATGGGTGAATATACATTGCCGGCAGACTACAAACCGGAGATCCGCGTTATTGTAAACCCGGAGGAAAAAACCTTAAAATTCATCGATAACGGTCTTGGTATGACCGCAGATGAAGTGGAAGAATACATCAACCAGATCGCATTCTCCGGCGCAACCGATTTCATTGAAAAATACAAAGACAAAGCAAACGACGATCAGATCATCGGCCACTTCGGACTTGGTTTTTACTCCGCATTTATGGTAGCAGATCAGGTAACGATCGATACATTATCCTACAAAGACGGGGCAACGGCTGTTCACTGGTCCTGTGACGGCGGCACGGAATTTGATATGGCTGACGGCACCAAAGAAGGCGTTGGTACGGAGATCACCCTTTTCTTAAACGAGGATTCTGTTGAATTTTCCAACGAGTATCGTGCAAGAGAAGTCATTGAGAAGTACTGCTCTTTCATGCCGACCCCGATCTTCCTTGAGAAGGCAAACGCTGAGACAGAATATGAGACGATCGACGCCGCTGATAAATTAGACACAGACACCGTCGTTGAAACGATCCATGAGGAAGCAAAAACAGAGGAAAAAGAAAATGAGAACGGTGAAAAAGAAGTCGTTGAAGTTTCTCCTGCAAAAGATAAATTAAAGATTGTAAAACGTCCGGTTTCATTAAACGATACCAACCCGCTCTGGGCAAAGAGTCCGAACGAATGCACCGACGAAGAATACAAAGCATTTTACCGCAAAGTATTCTTAGACTACAAAGAGCCGTTGTTCTGGATCCACTTAAATATGGACTATCCGTTCAACTTAAAAGGTATCCTGTACTTCCCGAAGATCAACACCGAGTATGATTCTATCGAGGGAACCATCAAACTTTATAACAACCAGGTATTTATCGCCGACAACATCAAGGAAGTCATTCCTGAATTCTTAATGCTCTTAAAAGGTGTGATCGACTGCCCGGATCTGCCGCTTAACGTATCCAGAAGTGCACTGCAGAACGATGGTTTTGTAAAGAAGATCTCCGAGTACATTACCAAGAAAGTAGCTGACAAGTTGATCGGTATGTGCAAGACAGATAAAGAAAATTATGAGAAATACTGGGACGACATCAGCCCGTTCATTAAATTCGGCTGTCTGAAAGATACCAAGTTCTGTGACAAGATGAACGATTACATCCTGTTCAAGAATCTGGATGACAAATATCTCACTCTTCCGGAACTTTTAGTCAAAGAGGAAGAAAAGAAAGACGAGAATAAAGACGAGGCTGAGGTATTAGATGCCGATGGCAATCCGATCAAAAGGGAAAGCACCGATGCAGCAGATGAGAATACTGAGGAAAAAGATGAGCGCAAGGTAATCTACTATGTAACTGACAAACTTCAGCAGGGTCAGTACATTAAGATGTTCAAAGAGCAGAACATGGACGCTGTCATCTTAGACCACAACATTGATACTTCCTTCATCTCACAGCTTGAGCAGCGCAATGAGCATTATAAATTTATGCGTATTGATGCAGATGTCACAGAATCCTTAAAGGACGAGACTTCCGCTGAGGACTTAAAGGCTGAGACAGATACCCTGACGGATGTGTTTAAAAAAACTTTAAACAACGATAAACTGACTGTCAAAGTTGAGAAACTGAAAAATGCGGATATCGCTTCTGTCATCACGCTTTCCGAGGAAGGCAGACGTATGCAGGATATGATGAAGATGTATGCAATGAACGGCATGGGCGGCATGGATCCGAACATGTTTGCTGCGGATCAGACCCTGACCTTAAACGCAAACAATGAACTTGTAAAATATATCTTTGAGCACAAAGATTCCGAGCATGTTCCGATGTTCTGTGAACAGTTATACGATCTTGCAATGCTCTCCAACCAGCCGCTGTCTGTGGATGCCATGGCAAAATTTGTACAGCGCAGCAATCAGATCATGATGCTTCTTGCAAAATAAAATATACAAAATCATAGGCTATACATTTTTTGAGCAGGATCAAAAATACCAGCAGGGATATGAACTCTCTGCTGGTATTTTTATGTAACTCTTTATTTTCTGATTGGTAAATTGTATTAAAACCGTTTAATCTTCCTCGACGCAGTCTTTTCAAACTCGTTTTCTCTCACTTTCAGGTGGTAAACCCTTTTATATGCCGGTGCTCCTGCATTATACGCATCGATCAGTGACTGCAGTTTTTCTTTTATATCCGTGATCTTTTCATTTGCGGCATATTCAGAATCCGGGAAAATTTCTGCCTCGATCACGCCTTCCGCTTCGCGGACTAAAATCTCTGCGACAAGCGGTGATGTGCCAAGTTTATTTTCAATCTCTTCCGGTGATACATTCTCGCCATTTTTCGTGATGATGAGATTTTTCTTTCTTCCGGTCAGGTATACATAGCCTTCTTCATCCACATAACCGAGATCCCCTGTTTTTAACCAGCCATCTGACAATGCTTCTTTTGTCTCCTCAGGCATTTTATAGTAGCCCTGCATGACACTGCTGCCGCGCACATAAAGTTCTCCATCCACTGTTTTTGCCTCGCAGTTTGGCATTAACATTCCGACAGACTGTTTTTTTGGTTTTCCTGCCATTGTGGTGGAAATGACCGGGGAACATTCCGTCATGCCGTATCCCTGTAAAATGGAGATTCCAAAGCGTTCAAATAATGTGATATAGTCCGGGTTCAAATAAGCTCCGCCACTGAAAATTGTATGGAACTGCGCACCAAATACATTTTCTTTTACCAGTTCTGCTGGAAGGTCTTTTGCAGCCTGTAATTTTTTTGCCAGGCTCTCGATCATAAGCGGCACCATAAGCATGATATTTGGCTGAAACAGTTTTATATTTTTCGCCATATGAATCAAAGAATCATTGATACAGATCGTACTTCCCAGTGAAAATCCTTTTAAAATATCCATGCAAAGACAATATGCATGATGGATTGGAAGTACGGACAGCACAACACTCTTTTCCGGAATATTCATATCCAGACAGGTTGCATTTTCTGCCAGATTGCGGTGTGTCAGCATAACCCCCTTGCTTTTTCCGGTCGTTCCGGAGGTAAACATGATTGTACACAACGTCTCCGGGGTAATCTCTGCCGGATACCCACCCTGATATTCTTTTAACAGGTCTCTAAGTAAAATATAGTCTCCCTGATACATCTGCCCTCGTTGTACCTGATCCTGTGTTTCATTCTCCTGCCGTATCACGATCCTGTATTTAAGCCCCGGACATTCTGTTTTGACAGCATTAATAACATCCCTGCGGGCAGCATCCACAAACAAAGCCGTCACATCAGCGCGGTTGATCAGTTCACACAATTCTGCTGCCGGAAGTGATGCATCCAGCGGTACTGCCACACTGCCGCCATTTACAATCCCAAAATACGATATCAGCCATTCATAAGAAGATGCACCGATCAGCGCAATATGTTTCCCCTGTTCCCCGATTGCCGACAGCGCATTTGAAATACAGTCACTGTCCTCTCTTAGCTGTCCGTATGTTTTTGCTTTTACTTCATTCTTCCCTGTCTTATAGCGCACAGCAACACAGTCTTTATACTGTCTGTACGCGTGTTCTGTAATCTCACGGATCGTGTGATATGTATGATATCCCATAACCTTCTCCTTCCTGACTGACAATTATTCCTGTTCTCACAGTGTCCCCAGATAATCGACTGCTTCCTGTACCGTGCGGATATCTGCCGCCTTTTCCTGTTCGATCTCAACGTCAAACTCGTCCTCGATCTCTCCTAACATGCTCATAAAATCAAATGACGTGAATCCTAAATCTTCCATAAACCTTGATTGTGGTCGAACATTTTCCGGCTCCACTTCCACATAATTGCAAATAATCTGTACTAACTGGTCAAACATCATTTCTCTCCTTTACATAAATCCACATTTCTGCTTACTTTTATACCAACTGTATAATCTCACCGATTGAAAGATCTGGGTTTTCTGCTCCCTTGAACATGATCCTGCACAGGTAATAATATAAATACTCCAACTCTTTTTTACTGACCGCCTTCACCTGATGCTCAAAATTAAAGTCCAGTCCGTTATCCTCCGGCCGATGTATGACTGTCAAATACATCGCCTGCGTCGTCATCCCGTTCGGATACCATTTTGTCTTATACGAAATCCCGCCCAGGTCATCGAGTCCTTTCTCCCGCAGTGTCATCGGCTGATAAGTCAGAGACATCGGTTCGTAGGTCAGTCCCGCTTTCGGCTGTCTGTACACTTTTGAACGATAAGCAAAGTACTCGGTCGGATTGTAATTGGCATGACGGAACATCTCATTCTGCAGATCGCGGATGGCATAGACAGCATCGATAAATTTCATGTTTTTTGAAAAAATAGTCCGGAATGGGAAAGAATGAATCCTTGTTCCACCGCATTTCTTTTCTTTTAAAGTCGCGCGTCTTGCGATTGCATTGTTGATCGACACATCATCCTGTCCGTTTTCTTTCTGAAAATAAGTACGAAGCCCCATCAAAAGGAGACATGCAAGCGAGACATGATATTTTTCACAGAAGTCTAACAGTCTCTTTGTAGGTTCTTCCTCCAGATGAAAAATATCAAGTGCCGATGTCACATCCGCTGTGGCATTAAATGCGGTTCGAAGTTCCGGATTTTCAAACATTTTTCTTGCTGCCTCAAGTTTATCCGTTCCGCAAATCCCGTTATATACCGGTTCTGACTGGCGGATCAGATTTTCAAAAAACTCGCTGTCTCTCTGTTTTGCCTTGCTGCCCGCCTCATATGCCAGATCTTTTTTCAACTGCTCCACATAAGAACACATTTCCTTCGGATACGGGATTCCCTCATACTTTTTGTTGCAGTAAATTTCAATGATGTCTTTCAGAAAAGCGATCAATGCCTGTGCATCCACAACCATATGGTGTCCTAAAAAGTAGACTCCGTTAAAACCATCCGGTGTACGGATCATCACGATTTTCGTCATTGGCGAATCTTCAAATGGGAACGGGACAGATGTCCACTGCCGCATGGTATTTTCCGCCTCTTCCATCGACTGTCCATAAAAATCGACAAAATCAATATTTCTGCTTTTTCTGTCTTCCGCATCGTCCACGATATACTGGTAATAAGTTCCATCCACATCCTTCGTAAACCGGATCCGCATCGCTTCATTTCTCTCGTATGCCTTATTGATCGATCCACGCAGCACTTCCCAGTCAACTTCTGTCCCGATCGTTAAACTTGTTCCGATATTGAGTACTGCTGCACTCGGGCAGTATGGCAGATAATATAAATGAAATTTCTGGGCTACTGTCAGTGGATACAGTTCATATTCTTTTTTTGTTTTTGTCATTTTATAATTTCCTCCACAAATACATCCATTGCTTTTTCAACGGTTTTGGTATCTTTATAGTAGCTTTCACAGTGTCCTGCACCTTTTACGATCAGTTTCGTCTTCGGCGCAGCATAATTTTGATAAATCTCCTCACACATACTGCACGGCACAAACGTGTCCGCATCTCCGTGGATCAGTAATGCCGGTATCTTTGCCCTGCGGACCTCTCTTGCCGCATTGCAGTCATCTAATCCATAGCCCGCTAATTTCCGGTTGACCCAGTCTGCAATTTCTATCATTGGAAAAGCCGGCAGATGGTACATACTATGAAGCACATGCGTAAACACATATTTCGGAGACGTAAATGCACAGTCTGCTATGATCCCTTTTACCTGCGGTGGCAGTGCGAGTGCCCCCGCCATCAGGACAGTTGCCCCTCCCATGGAATCTCCGTGAAGCAGAATCTGTGCGTTTTCTCCGATCTTATCAAGCAGCCATTGAATCCAGCCTAACGCATCGAATCTGTCCACACAGCCAAACCCGATATATTTTCCTTCACTCTTTCCATGTGCCCGCGCATCCACTAAAAGCATCCGGTATCCACGTTTCAGATAAAAATTAGAAATGCTCCCATAATCTGCAAGTGCCTCACTGGTGTATCCGTGAAAACAAATCACCGCCTTTGTTCCTTCTGCTCCCTTAAAATAAGTACCATGAAGTTTTAATCCATCCTGCGATTGTATGTAGACATCCTCATGCGGCTGTCCCATCATCCACTCCCGGCGCGGTCTGATCTTATCATAGTACTGTTCCCAGTCGACACCAGACATCTTTATCGTGCGTTCTCTTTTTGCGTTATAGCGCAGCATTGTTCTTCTGTAAAAATAGGCACTCCCGGCAATCTCCCCAGCCGTGGCACCTGCAAGCCCTAACAGTACCGCCGTCATTCCCCACTTCATTGCTATTCTCCTATTCTTTTTTGCTGTCGATCAGTTCTTTTAATCTGAGTGCCTTATCGATATTTCCTTCTACTTTTAATTTTCCGGTCGTAAATGCAAGAACCGGGTCTATTTTTCCTTCCGCCAGACGAAACAGTGTTTCTGCCGTGCAGGTAAAAATAGCGTCACGGTCAAAATATTCATACGGCTCCACAAAAAGTTTTCCTTCTTTTACTTCCACATAAAAAATTCCTTCCGCTTCTCCCGTGATGTCAAACTGATATGCGAAATGTTCTGTGATATCACTGACATCCGCTGTCATAAACATTCCTTTTACTTTTGAAAACATATCCGCGTATTTCATAAGAATCCTCCATTCCTTTGCTGACGCTTTTCGACCATCGGTCGATTTATTATATTTAAACCTTAGCATTTATTCGACCATCGGTCAATTATTACTTCTACATAAATAAACAAAAAATTTATCTATTTTTTTGTGGGATTTTCATTCGCATTTCAGAATTTTGTATGATATGATGATGTGGGAATCAGACGATCCGTTTCTATTACACATAATAAGCACAAGAATGAGGATTTCTATGGCAAAACAGGAAAAATATAACAAAATTTTAGACGCTTTAAAGGAGCTTCTTGAAACAAAAGAACTGTCTACGATCTCAGTCAGCGAGATCGCACAGACGGCAGGAATTGGAAAAGGCAGTATCTACTACTACTTTTCTTCTAAAGATGCTATTTTAGAAGCTCTGGTTGCACGAAGTTACAAAGAGCCTCTGAACACTGCAAAGCAGCTTGCGGAACAGACAGATATCTCTCCTTTCACAAGAATGGCAATGATTTTTCAGGCATGCAGAAATTCTTCTGCTGCTTTTTTAAAAACGGAGATTGGCAGCGGAACTGCTGCACAGGAAAAGGCATTTCTGCACCAGAAATATATGAAGTACCTGATCACAGAATTAAAACCGGTTCTCACCGAAATCATAAAACAGGGCACCCGGACAGGTCTGATCACCTGTGAACGTCCGGATGCCCTCGCTGAAATTGTTCTGATCGTTCTCACTGTAAAACTAGACAACACATTAGTGCCATCGGAACGAAACGAAATTGAAAACACGATCCGCGGTCTGATCGCCCTGCTAGAAAAAGGTACGGAAAATCCAAAAGGATCACTCAATTTTCTGATGGCAGAACTTTAGGCAGATTCACAGTTGTTAAAATCTGCATTCTATCTTCTTGCTGCGGTATAGATTGCGATCATGTCTTCCACATTCAGATGTTTTACTTTTCCAAGATTGCCTCTGACCGCCGCATTACACTTTTCTGCCAGTTCCCGGATCTGTTCATCCGTTGGCGCAATGCCCAGTTCTGCCAGGGATGTTGGCATTTTTATCTCCCGGTAGAAATCTTCCATCGCCGCGATGCCTGCCTCTGCCGTCTTTTGTTCTGTCTCCTGTGGTGTCACATCCATGACGCGCTCTGCAAACTGCACAAAGCGGTCAATGCGCTCTCCGCAGACATAACGTGCCCAGCTTCCCCAGATTGCTGCAAGTCCTGCTCCATGTGCCACATCAAACATTCCGCCAAGTTCATGTTCTAACTTGTGTGTTGCCCAGTCTCCACCGTCCGTTCCGCAACCGGTCAGTCCATTGTGTGAAAGACTTCCTGCCCACATCACTTCCGCACGCGCATCATAATTTTCCGGCTCTTTTACAAGGATTTTTGCATTTCTGATTACTGTGCGCATAAGCGCTTCGCTGATCCCGTCGGTCAGTTCCATGTTTTCACTGTGATTGAAATAACGCTCCATTGTGTGCATCAGGATATCCGTACACCCGCATGCCGTCTGATACGGCGGAAGCGTCATCGTAAGTTCCGGATTTAAAACAGCAAACTTTAATCTGCTGTAATCTGTCGTGCACCCTCTTTTCATACCGCCCTCTTCTTTCGTGATCACGCAGGAGCCGCTCATCTCACTTCCCGCTGCTGCGATCGTAAGCACTGTGCCGATTGGCAGGCATGCGGTCGGTTTCCGTTTAAAATCAAAGAAATCCCATACATCTCCCTCATTTGCAACACCATAGCCAATCGCCTTTGCGGAATCAATGACACTTCCGCCGCCGACGGCAAGGATGAAATCGACGTTTTCTTTTTTACAGAGTCCGATTCCCTCATATACTAATGAAAGTCTCGGGTTTGGAACGACACCACCCAATTCGACGTAAGTAATCCCCTCTTTATCAAAGATCGCCTCGATCCTGTCTAACAGACCGGAGCGTCTGGCACTGCCGCTTCCATAATGGATGAGAACCTTTTTACAGTTCTGTTCTTTTATCAGGTTTCCAACTTTTTGTTCCGCACCTTTTCCGAAAACAACTTTTGTCGGTGCATAATAATTAAAATCGTTCATTTAGATCTCCATTTCCACCATTTTCCATATCTTCAATCTCAGACATTTTCTGTGTGCACTGGTTATCCTGCGCGATCGCTGACAGGATCCGGTTAACATCCCTCATTTTCCCCCTTTTCATAACTGCTTCTGGTTATATAGGTTATTATCGGTAAGAAAACGTATCTGCTTTAGCTATAACAAAAACGCTGCATAGAGTGGGACTATTTTTTTGTCATCTTCAAAAGCAAAGTTTTTCGCTGAAAGTTTGATCGCATATGCAGGCTTGTAGGTATTCATATAAACTCTTAAGCTCTTCGCTCTGGTATTATCGGCAGATTTCACTTCAACAGGGATAAGCTGTCCTTCCCGCTGAATGACAAAATCTATTTCCGCTCCTCGTTCAGACTCCCAATAGTAAGTGTGATATCCATTGATCAAAAGCTGTGTATTGACATAATTTTCAGCCATGCCGCCCTTAAAGTCGTCCAGTTCTTCAACCATATATAAAATATCATTTGCATTCAGATCCTTCTTGGCACATAACAATCCCAGATCTGAAACATAAATCTTAAATGCATCAATATCACGATAGTTTTCCAAAGGCTTTTTGATCTGCTCCACTTTATAAACCCGAGATACAATACCTGACAGGCAGAGCCACTCAATCGCATTTTCAAATTCAGATGCCCTTCCGCCTTTCTTAATCAGTTTATACTGAAAACGGGTATTCTTTTTCGAAAGCTGAACGGTAATATTGTCATAAACCAGTCTTGTTTTTTTTATCTCATTCAGGTTATTGTATTTGCTCATATCGTTAAGATAGCTTGCAAGGATCGTGTCCTGTGTATGACGGATCAGAATATAATCCCCCGTTTCCGTAAACTGCATTACACACTCCGGCATGCCACCCACAACGAGATACTGACGGTAGATCTGCATTGCCGCATCGTGTAAAGCCGAGGGCATTGGTGTATCTGTTTCAAAACATTTTTTTATCTGCTCTACAAGGAGATCCTCCCCCATCGCATACATAAATTCCTCCATATCCATAGGATACATCGTTTTCATATCCACCTTACCGACGGGGAATGAGAATGCTGCCCTGTTAACCGCGACACCGAGCAGACTGCCAGCCACAATAATATGGTAATCCGGGGCATCCTCGCAAAAATATTTTAACGAGGTCAATGCACGTTCGCAAAGCTGCACCTCGTCAAAAACAATCAGTGTTTTTTCACTTACGATCGTCTGTCCTGCAATATGAGATAAAATCGGGAGCAGATAATCAGGACTGATATTTTCCTCAAAGGTTTCATTCAACTTTGGGTTCGTTTCAAAATTGAAATATGCTACATTTTCATAATGAGTACGCCCGAATTCCAAAATAGAATACGTTTTTCCCACCTGTCTTGCCCCCTGTAAAATAAGAGGTTTCCGGTGTTCATTTTTCTTCCACTCTTCCAAAAAAGACATAATCTTTCTATACATAATCTATCCTCCCTGTTTTGCGGAGCAAAATGCGACTGCCTTTGCAGGAGCAGAGGATTTTCCTCCCTGTTTTGCGGAGCAAAATTCTTTCTTTTTATGTTCTGAATATAATATAATAAATATTCATGTAAAAATCAACGTTTTTTATTTATAAAATTGCACTAAAACGCATGAATATTTATTGTATTTTTTCATTTTTCTACATGAATATCATTATTTCTACATGATTCACTTTTTTCTACCGCTTATACTGCAAACAACAAGCCCGCAGGAAATGCTTATGTGCGATAAAGTAACAACAAACCAGAGATAGACAGCAACCCTAACTATTCCGTACAGTAAATGGACAAGTCACATACTTCCTGCATTCGATGATTGTGGTAGAGAAAGAACAGATTAAATGGTATAATTTGAAATACCTTTACATGGTCGCTAAAAATGCAGAAAAGCGAGCAATTTCATAAATGTTATTATTTATAGCGCAAATGTAAAGCTGTGTTGATAGAAAAAATGGTTTATATTCTTTAAAATCGTTCTCAAAGGAGGGTATAAAATGAAAATTGGAAATAAAATCAACCAATTAAGGAAACTTTCAGGAATGACACAAGAACAATTAGCGGAAAAACTTAACGTGTCCAGACAGACCATTTCTAAATGGGAATCGGACAGCACTTCCCCAGACTTAGAAAGTATCGTTAAAATAAGCAGGATTTTTCATGTGTCATTAGATGATTTGCTAAAGGAAGGAGAAACAGGCGTGGCAAATAAAAATGACGAACAATTAACTTTAGAAGATTTGATGAAAATAAATCTTCATAACAGAAAAATGACATTGCTGCTCATCAGCGGTTTGATTTTTATTATGGTCAGCATATTAAATTTCGCTTATGTAGTTGCGTTGCAAAGCACTACACTTAGCACCCAATATATGTTATACCGATATATCGTTACGGGACAATACGAAAACGCTCCTGTTGATTATATGCGGTTGATGATACCGTCCATTATCGCAGGAGCAATAGGAGTGATTCTGTTCATGAGCTATGCCATTGAAAAAAGGAAAAAAGGAGACTGAAAAATATGTATAAAACAAAGAAAATTATTTTATGTTTCGCTTTATGTGTGCTAATTTTTTCTTTATGTGCGTGTGGAGACAAAAGTAGTGATAATGCTGCTATTTACGGTGAAACCATCGCCGGTCTGGAAGATAATGAACTTTTTGCGATTGTTGATACGAACGCTTCTTCGCCTGTTTTACTTGTCACTTCACAGGTGTATGATGATGGACTGGGAAATCAGGCGGCGCTTAATTGTGAAGTATATTATCTGGTAAACAAAGAAGTAAAAAACATAGGAACGATAGAAAGCATGGGCACCGCATACCCTATCGCTTATGATGAAACAGGTATTTATGCAGCTTCCGGTCACGATATGCAGCGTTTTGAAATTGAAGAATCCGGCGCACTTAAACTGGCAGAAGGCATTTTTGAGCAATTTGACGACAGCGGAAATGCCACTTACACTATGGATAAGGGAGACGAAACAAAGGTAATTACAGAAGAAGAATACTATGCGGTTTTTGAGAAATACAATGACGCTACCATAGTAAGTTTCTCTTATGGTGCATCGGACACTGGCAATGCAAGCGTAGTAACCAACAAAGAATTGGAAGCCAGTCAAGGAAGTATCACAGAAGATATTAATGTACCAGAAATTGTACAACAGATAGCCAGTGAATTTGCAAGCAAAAAAACGGAAGCTGGGTAGTATTAGGATTGGAGAATTGGTTTATTAGAACTTGCGTATACTTATGAAGATTTGAACGGGAAAACATTTGAAGTTTATCAAATGGATTACGAGTGTAAGTCTGATAATCCCCCGAAAGTGACATTGGCGGGAGGAATGACTATGGACGAAAATGGTTGGGTCAGACCAGAATATGCCAATTCCACATTCCTTATTTTTGTAAGACAGGGCAATGAACTTTTTTACGCTACTACCTTAGTAGAAAATGATTGTGCGCCGGGAGATGATATTTTTACAAACGATTTACAAATTGCACTGGAAAAATAGCAAAACCAGCCGAGCCAGTCAACGATAAAATGAACGGGCTTCGCCCGCCGTTGACAGCCCCGCCCGGTTTTGCAGTTAGGCAGTCAAGGAGCGACAGCCTAAAGTGCTGCCGCCCCTTACTATCATAAAAGGCAACTATCAACCAGTCACAGCCCTTTGTGGAGGAAAGGGGGAATTTTCCATGACTTGTACAGAAGAATACAAAGAGAATATCGAATACACATTTCACGCTTTTTGTAAAGTCGTTATCCGCAATGCCAGCTACACAGTGTTAAGGACATGGAGCAGGAAGCACAAAAGAGAAATATCCCTTGACTATCTCACAGATGAAAAGCACTACCCTTTAGGCACGACAGATGAATATTTCATAGTACCGGAGCAGGACGAAGAACACCCGATTGTCCTCTGCGGCGATACCGTCATTCTTAATGACGGGCTGCTTGCCGCCGCCCTCTCACGTCTGCCAGCACAGGAGCAGGAAATGCTCTACCTGTCCTTTTTCAAGCGTCTGCCGCAGCATGAAATCGGCAGGCGGTACGGGTATTGCCGAAGCTCTGCGAGCTACCATATCCGAAAGGTGTTAGGGCAGCTTTACGAGGAAATGGAGGGACTGGCGCATGAGGAATAGCAGGCTTCTCCCCTATGACACAATCGTACAGGCTACCAGCGGCGAGCCGGAAGCGGTCAACACCGTTTTGCAGTATTACGGGCGGCGAATACGCTATGCTTCCCGTATCAACGGACAGGCCGACAAGGAAGCCGAGGACTTCATCACGGAAACGCTGCTGAAAGCACTGTTTAAGTTTCGCTTTAGCCGTGTAGCCCCGCCCGTCACAACTGAATAACTGCCGCCATGCAGCGGCACACCGAGCAGGAAATCAAAGAAAAGGTTTCCTGCTTTTTTTGCGCCTTGCGGTTGCCGGAGCCGCCTTTTCTGCATTGCTTATGCAGAGCAGACCAAAAAATTTTCCGTTTTATTCGGCGTTTTGAAAAATCGGCGGTATTATGCCACGAAAAGGGAAAAAGAGGTTGGCAAAATCCAGACTTCTCCGTGGAGGAAATTTGAAAAAAATCAAAAACTCTTTGGCAGAAATGAACTTTTTTGGGGAGTAGGAAATGAAAGGAAAAATGAAAAATTTCCGAAAATCTCCGTCATTTTTGCTTTTTCATGTGTTGTAGGGAGTAAGGGGAAATTTGCTGCCCTGTTTGGCAAATTTCAAAATGCGGTGGTGTAGGTAATGAGAGGAATTTTTTCAAAAAATGCCGCCGCAGAGTTGGTAAAAAAATATTTTCTCCGTCGAGGGGAAAAAGCGGGCAGCAAAGCCCTTTGAAAAAGTCTTGTTAGCGAACGGGACAGAAAACGCCGCCCACCCGCTTTATTAGCAGAAGCTCAAACACCCCGAAAAATTTGCAGCAGAAATAGCCGCCGGAGTTGGCAGAAATCGCTTCTGCGGAACAGAGGGGATTGAACGGGGCGAACACAGCGGGAAGCCGCCGCTTTCTAAGAGCAAGATTCTACCGCAGTACCAAATTTCGCTTATCGCTCATTTTGTCCTTGCGTGAATCTTGTTGGGGAGTGCCTTCCCCAAACCCTGCTTATGCGGCTTACGCCGCTTGAAAAATTCCCGCAAATTCTTT
>CAKREH010000025.1 GCA_934317215.1 uncultured Roseburia sp. | reverse complement strand
CGATTCGGCACGATCAGGTAGGTGGATATACCGAAAATAAAATGCGGTTAGCACCTACCACAATGTGCCGTCGGACACTTATTTTCCACCCAAAATGAGATTTATAGAACATCTTATTCTTCTTTTTTTATCTGTATTTTCTTAAAGGAAACGAAAATAGTAAAATCTTTTCTTTTATTCCGTCGAAAATGCAGGGGTTTTTTTTATACTAAAGTAATGAATGTATGAGAGCCTTCATATGTATCATGGGAAACTTTTAAGCAAATATAAGATTAAACGAAAAGGAGTTCATAATATGGCAGAAAAGTTAGATGGCAATAAAATAGCTATGCTTACAGGTATAGCGATACAAGATGATGAAACATTTAAGTCAGAGGGTGGCTTTATTCCCGAGAGAGACCAATATTATTTTCAGATGCAACAAGGTGGCAATGTCTTTTTGGTTGGTTTTAAGGATTTACTGACATGTTTGAGACTGCTTGAAAAGATGGGGGAAATTCCTGAAATCGGCGATAAATGGTGGCTGCGGATGGCTGCACTTTACGGAAATGATATCCTTATGGTAGAATTTAGGAAAACAGAATAAAGTCTATCATAGGAGACAATATCATGAAAGAAATTAAATTTACCACTAACTACGAACCGGTTTTATCCTTTTCTGATAAGGATTTTAAAACAAAATATGAAGAGCGGGTTGGGAATAATCCAGGCTATATACAGGTAGTTAGTGGAGAGACAAAACACTTAGCGTTATGTCCGAGATGTAATAATCCCGTCGCTATTCTTGGTATTTACAAGAAAATCGATGTTGCTCCCCATGCAAGACATGCAAAAGGAATTAATATTTCTAATGTAGTTCAGTATGATGAATACAAGTTTCAGCATTGCCCTTATCACAAAAAAAGAGCTAATTATATAAAAGAATATGTTCCTGAGACAGAAGAACCGCAAAGACAGGAATTATATAAGATTGCTAAAGAGCATTATGATAAAGCTATCTATTTGTTGCAAGAAGAAACAGGTATTTATATAACTCTTACTATGGCTGAAACTCTCGCAGAAAACTATGTAATCATGCGAGCATATAATTATATTGATGCAACGATTTATAATATCCCGTGGTATTTAATCTACAGTTTCACTGGTTTTCCGTTGTATCACATGATAATAAGGAAAAACACCACATTATATAGACATCTTCGCCAGCTTGGTTTAGATCTAAAAGAAAGTAAAGTCAAAGGACATGCTTATGTAGAAAATGGTGAAGGTTATGTGCTCACAGCCACGAATTACAGATATGTTGTAGATGGAAACGATAATCTTAACGAATGGTTGGATTTTTCGATTATACGTCCAGATGACACTGTGGCAGATACTCTCTTATATGTTCCTGTAGACCGATTTTCCGTCAGCGTAGATTCGTATCATTTTGGTAATCTGATTAATTATCAAAATTGGAAACCGCGACAGAACGTGTTAGATATTGCAAAAAGATATATGAACCCATAATAGAATAATATTGTATTTTTCATAAAATATGTTCCTTCGGTTGATCTGGATGTAAGCATACTGTAGTTTGAACCTTATGATGAAAAAACTTCACTTATCTTGATAATAATATTTTTCTAACCAAACTAAACAATAGGGTAAATGTATTTGATACTTCAATAACCGGTCTAGTTGAAATATATAAAGATACAGCAACAAAAGAACAGGAAAACTGAGTTCCTGTTCTTTTTGAATTTGATAATCAAGCTACGGGATAAAAAAAACAAGCACCTTCAGAAAGATTTGCCTCTTTCCATTGGTGCTTGTTTGCTATAAGCCTATAGACAATAATCTATTTTCCGGCAGCCTGTTTGTCAATTTCCTTACTGAATTCTGCTCTCTTCTTTAAAATTTTCTGGTACAAATCAGGGTATTCACTTTTTAAATCACAAAAAGGATCTATAAGCTCCGCGGTATGAATCACTGTTTGTTTGTGTGTCCTTGCATATGATATTTGTGTCAACTTTGTATTAGGATAATTTAAGGGATCAATTTTTACATCATAATATGAATCAATATTTTCACTATGAGAAACCTTAGATATAGGAATAACGACATAATCCTCATTATCAGCTTTTGCAAGTACTAAAGCAGGTCTGCTTTTGTTTTTCATTTTATGGCTTTTAAAGTCATAGAAAGGAGTAATAGCTTTACAAATCTTTCCGATCATATGTTATCCCCCCTATTCTACAGTGTCCAGATCTTCAAATTCATCATAATACATATCCCATACATGGTCATATGGGCGTACTTTTTCAGAATCTTTTTGTATATCTGCAAGCTGAATAATATTGCTTCCGTTCTCACCATCCTTCAAACCTGCTCTGGAATTAAGCCATGAAATCTCCCGATGTGACAAATCACTTAGTTTCCATGATGCCAATGCTCCATATTCAAGTAATACATTATTTACAATATATTTAATATCATCAGAAATATTCTTTGTTTCGACAAGAAATTCGCCTTGCTCATAATCTTGTCTTACTTCTCTTGATACAGGACCATATTTCCATCCTTCAAAATCACCTTCAAAAGCTGGTTTTCCTAAAATTGCAAATGATTCTCTTTGAGTAAAATAAAGGAGTTTATGGAGTTTCATTTCGTCCAGAGTCTCATGTGTCATTTCTTTATATTTTGCAACAATATAAGCAGCCACATCAATAATTTTATCCATACAGACTCTCCTTTCTTGCTGAAAATCAGGTTAAATATTTCAACGAAAAAAATTATGTTAAAAGATTTAAAACCTAAATATTATATATATTACCATTATATTATATGTTGGTCAACCATAGAAATATGCCAAGAAAACCAACACTCCAAAAGTATTAAAAAAAAGTATCATCTGGGTAATCCACATGATACACATGCTGCGGGATTCCTTTTTTATTTGAACAGCAACATTCTTTATGTTATACTATATTTGTACGATAAAGTAGAAAAGTGACTATGATTTTCCAAGTACCATTTCAATATTAATTATAAGGATAAGGCAGGAACATAAATTGAAAAAAATATCAGATGCAGAAGAAATTATAATGTCGGTCATATGGAGCAATGAAGAACCTATGGCTTTAGATGAAATCCGTACAAAAGCCAATGCGGCATATGAGAAAGACTGGAAACCACAAACAGTTTCTACTTTTTTGGCTCGTTTGTGTAAAAAAGGTTTCGCTAACTCGGTCAAAAAAGGAAGATATCACTTCTATACACCGCTTGTAAGCCGACAGGAGTATGTAAAAGCGTCGTACAATTTGCTGATCTCTCGCTTTTATTTTGGTGATGAAGAGGAAATGATATCGGAGATCAAAGAAGCTATTAAAAAAGAATGATAAAACTAACGCAGCGGGTACATGTAAATGCCTGTCCGCAAAAAATTTTGTCATATAATTTGTCAAATAAAGGAGCTGTACACCAAGCACTTAGTGCAACAGCCCCTTTATATTACAAGCATTCTCTTTTACTCCCTAATATTCTCTGACACACTTCCTGTCCCTTGAACTTTGATATTTTCTTTTTTATTTTCTAAATCATTATTTTGGATCAGCTCAACTATTCGAGTTATGTATTCTTCCTCATTCTCTGGAAAAACATATTTAGTAATAGTTTGCAATAATCCAACAATTAATCCAAGAAAAGTTATGCAGACAGATATCAGTTGTATGACATTAGGTACTGAATCAGTTTCTCCATTAAAATCAATATTACGAATAAATATAATAAAGCTTATACAAAATCCTAGCAATATAATAATGCATATAGCAAACAAAATGCCTTTATACCATTTATTACTTTTACTTTTGTATTCATAATTTTTTACATATATAGATAATAGATCAGTAATTTTTCGATCCCTAGATTTTTGCTGTCCAGTTGCATACATATCTACATAAGCTTTATTTATTTCATTATCATTATCTACTGGATGAATAAAAGTTAATGAATCAGATATGGAATTTAACTCATCCTGAAAATCATTTTCTTGATTCACGTTAACCCCAACTCCTCTATTCTTCTTTCCGTCATTTTAATAGTTACAATAAAATATTTTGATAATGCATCAACAATCTCTTTATCATTCTTGTATACTTGCTTTATTTCATTATACTTTTTTTCAAAGCTCTCCCTAGGCATAAGTAAATTTGCTGCAAAAAAATCTGCCTCATTTTCAGTCTCATTATGACCTCTTGTATGATCTCTATGTGCATATAAGCCCTTTAAATTTTTCTCTTTAAAATGCAATATATAATGTCCAAGTTCATGTGCAATAATAAAACGTTTCCATTCTAAGGATCTATTGGAATTTACACCAATCAATTTATCAGTTTTAATTCCCATTATTTCTTTTCTACCCTCTTCAACAACAATAAATCCATCATCCTCTTCATTGAGAACTGCATTACCGACGACAAATCCCAATCTTTTAGCCACGTCAATTACGTCAACTGAACACTCGCTTATCGTATATTTAACTGACATTAACGTACTCATAACACTTTCTTCAATTTTAACGTCATCCATAGTCGCACTCCCTCAATTGTAAGTTTTATAAAAACCACAATATTATATCAAACTTTATCATATTAATCAATAGAAATATCTTCTAACATTATATGCTTCTCTATCTAATTTTATCACAAACACTTCATTTATCAACCAATTTTCTTAGCACTATTTACTTTTCTGGACTTCATTTGTCCCCACTATATAAGGTATTAAAACAGCGTGATTTTCCTATCACTTTAAAAATCTCACAAATTTTATGTTCTGCAAATGCATATTTTTTGTATTTATGATTTTTTTTGTATTTATGATTTTTTGAAATTGACTTTACATTTTTTTAATAGTATAATCAGCATAATAAGTGAGGTGATGAAATTTGAATATGGGATATAGAGTCAGGAAACTCAGAAAAACTTTGGATTTAACACAAAAAGAATTTGGCAGCCGAATCGGTATAAAGGGAAATACGGTTGCTCAATATGAATTAGGTCGAAGTAATCCTGTTGATTCTGTTGTTTCCTTAATTATCCGTGAATATAATGTTTCAGAAGAATGGCTTCGCAACGGCGAAGGAGAAATGTTCAGACCTGCACCATCCAGTGCACTGGATCAATTAGCAAAGGACTATAACTTGTCAAATGCTGCTTCTAAAATCATTGAAAAATTTGTAACCTTGAAACCGGAAAAAAGGAAAGAATTATTAGATCTCTTTCTTGAAATTGCAAAAGTACTCGAAGAAAGTGACATTGACACAAGCACTCCTGCTATACCAGAGAACCAATTTCCTAATTTTTCACAGGATTCACTCATTGAAACCATTCGACAAAATGTTCCAAAAACTCCTGAAGAATTAGAAAAAAGGTTTCCACCAGTAGAACCTGGTCCCAACACTAATACAGGTTAGCTGCTTTTAAATGCACCCGACCTTTACAGTTTTATCAGATTAGTAGATAAATTTTTGTCCTTCCGTTAAAGTTTAAATTGTAATACAGAATCTTCCCCTTTACATAATACAGTGCATAAATACTACTTTCATCGTAAATTATGTATTTTATTTTCACTTATACCACACCTTTCCAGTAAAGGACGGGTGTAGTGTTATTATAACTGTAAGTAAAGAGATTGTATTATTTAACATGACACTTTTAATTTGATTTTCAACCAAACAAAAAATAGCCGGTCAATGACTGCAATCACTAACCGGCTTAATACCAGGCATCCGAAAAACGGCTTTCCAGTATTAGAAATAAGCAAAATTTATTATACCATTGAAAGCCGCAAAAATCAATCGGCTTTCTTTTTGTACCCTTTTTTCGATCCTGGGGAAAGGATTTCTTTATGGCTTACGCAAAGAACAAAGTTGTCAAATTATGGACTCAAAAAAAGGCTGCCCTTTATGTCCGCGTATCTACCCGGTACCAGGTTGACAAGGACAGTCTTCCCTTTCAACGAAAAAAATTAAAGGAATACTGTAAATTTTTGGAGATCGACAAATATGTAATCTTTGAGGATGATGGGTATTCAGCCAAAAATACTGACCGTCCACATTTTCAGGAAATGATGTCACGCATCCGTACCGGGGAATTTTCCCATGTCATTGTATGGAAGGTTGACCGTGTTTCCAGAAATCTTTTAGATTTTGCTGCAATGTATCAGGAACTGAAAGATCACAAAGTTACTTTCATCTCTATGAATGAACAATTTGATACTTCTACTGCGATCGGTGAGGCTATGCTGAAGATTATTCTGATCTTTGCAGAGCTTGAACGTAACATGACATCTGAACGTGTCACCGGCATTATGTTAGATCGTGCAGAGCAGGGACTATGGAACGGTGCCCGGATGCCAGTAGGATATCGTTGGAACGAACAAACAAAATTTCCTGAACCAGATCCGGATGAAGTTAAAATTGTCCAACTCATTTTCGACCGATATGAAGAATGGCGATCCAGTATAAAAGTCGCAAGATTCCTTAACAATAAAAATTTCAAATCCAAGCGCGGCGGCGAATGGACCTCAAAACTCATTTATGATATTATCCGAAATCCCTTTTATATTGGCACTTATCGTTATAATATGCGTGAAAGCGGCCGTGGTCCTTTAAAGCCGGAAAGTGAATGGATCGTCCGTGAAAATAACCATCTTGGTATTATCTCCAAAGATCAATTTGACCGTTGCAATAAAATCATGGATGAAAATGCATCCCGTCGTGACACCTCTGAAATGCGTGCCAGGAAATTCGTACACACATTCTCCGGACACTTAGTCTGCAGTAATTGCGGTTCAAACATGATTGCGTGTAAAGACCATGCCAGAGCAAACGGGTGGCGCCCTTCCATTTATCGCTGCGCAAAACGCTCCCGGATGATGACCTGCGACAATTCCAAGACCGTAAATGAAACATATCTTGGAACCTTTGTCTTTAACTATATTGCCAATCTTGCCAGAGTTCAGAAAAACTTTTCAAAGATAACATCTACCGAAAAGCTTGAATCCGAGCTTTTAAAAGGAGAAGCATTCGAAGCTGTTTCCGGAATCATCCCTGACAGCTTAAATTCAACATTTCAGGCACTTTTATATAGCAACCTGGGAAATGGAACATATGTCCCTGACATTGCTCTTTTAAGCAAATTTGATGAGGTTCAGGATCATAATCAAATAGACCTGTTAAATACAGAAATTGAGAAATCTAAAAATGCTATCACAAGATTAACAGACGTATATTTATATGATTCTGCTTCTATGACCAAAGAGGAATTTGCAGCAAAGAAAAAGGAACTGATAAAGAAAATTGAAGAAATGGAACATCAACTTGCAGAACTTCTTGATAATTCTGAAGATAACGATCTGACAGATCTGTCATTTATCAAAAAGGCCTCTGCCTTCCTGGTAACTCAAAGAATTGTTTCAAAATCATTTATAGATTATGTTCAAATGGCGCAGGAACTGGATAACGAAATTTTAAAAAACTTTGTTGATCAAATCGTGGATCGGATTGTCATTAAAGATGGACGCATCCAGTCAATAACCTTTGTGAATGGATTAACACATGAATTTTTTTATAGCAGACCTGCAGAACTTCCTGTCTGTAAAAAATGCGGCGGTCGTATCGGATCTACCTGTGGCTGCCGTACAAGAACATTTTCTTTTAATGGTAAGCGTTATCAGAGAATAAAAGTCGGCGATCCACGCGATACTCTCTACGGTCAGAAAAATCCAGTCTGCCCGGAATGTTATGCAAAGGAAGGCCGCTGGCATCACTGGATGTGTGGAATTGAACGATGCCCGATCTGTGGTAAGCCACTTCAAACGTGTGAACATGGGGCAAATGGGAAAAGCAATTTTACATTCAATCAACTATGAAATATTTCACGAAGCACGTTAATACCGCCTTACAAATAAATCTCCCTATAAATTATTATTCAAATTTTAGTTAAAAACGGCCACTCATTGACAAAATGAGTGGCTATTTGTATATCTTGTTATTCTTCCTATCTAATCAAGCGCATATAATCCCCACTATAAAAACTATTACTGCACATACATCTACACGCACAGCATATTTAAATAGCTTGTATTTAAGAATTGTAATTTGGCTATTTATCAGTACTTCTGTTGCTAAATCATCACATTGTTCTCTTTCGTTCGCATTAATATTTATATGGTACCTATTTTCAACAGAATTTATATACATATTTTTATCCTGCATTTTCGCAATGTCTCCATAAAAAATAAGATTTGCATTTGCAGCCACTCCATTTTGGTTTCTTTGGAATTTATTAGATAAATTAGGATAAAACGACAATAGGCAGAATACGGATGAAACCAATAAAATAATACAGGTTAATGAACAAAAAACAACATTCATATTACTGACTTGTGTACAAACCGCCATAAAAGCAATATTTAATGCCACTAAAGCACCATTTTTTGCCTCTGAAAATGAAAGCCAATAATTTGTTCTTTCTAATTGTTCTTTTAAATATTCTTTCATAATGTCTCCTTCAATTATTCGTAAAATATAAATCAAAGTTGCGAAATACCGTTCTCAATGTCTGTTCAAAATCAGTAACTGCATTATCTTTAAATTTGTCAATTTCCTCTTCGCCAATCCATTCAATTCTGTCATGTGATTTTTCTGCTCTAAATGTCTCATTTTTTAATGGCTTGTTTACTTTTGCCACAAATATGATACCCTTTTTTATACTACCATGACTTGTTAACTCATATACTGCAATTGGAATTGGCTGCCGTTCCTGACGTTCTTCATCTAAGATCAATTCGATTTCTAAACCAAACATATTTTTATAATATTCCGTTATTGTATTAACAAGTCTATTATCACTTGATAATTTAGCACATCCAAACTCCCACTTTTCAGGATTTGTACTATGTTCTTTTGCCCTATGGGTAATCATAACCTTTCTTTCTTCAACATCACAACATACAACCGCACAATGAATTTCCAACGGACATGCATATGCTCCAACGGTTGATTTTAATATATCCCGTGATAATATCTCCATCATATATAATATTTTTTTCTCTAAATTTTTATCTATAAGGATCTTTCTCAATGCAGTATCTATTTCATACATCTCATCCGCTAATGAATAGCTCCCATTATCCTCATGATCGAAATGCTCTCCTATTTTTTTTCTTCTCCATCGTTGAAAATATTTATTAATCATTTCATTATTGTCAGTTTCATCATAACGAAAACTATTATTAAAATCAAATTGAGATTTCTCCTTTGATTGATCCTGATTAACTGCCGCAGCTATTTTAGAACTATGAAACCAAATAATAGGATATAATGTCTCATTCCATACCCCCTTCAATCTTACATAATCAATTATGAATAATTCACCTGTTTTTTCAAGATCCATCAAAAGATATGCTAATTCGAAACTGACTATTAAACGTCTATCCTGAGTATATGATTTCAGTCTAAAACCAGCATCAATATCTCTCCCTAAATACTCTGTAATAATTTGATTTTGTGAACTGGCAGAATAATTAAACTTTATACATTCATATGGTGAATCTAATTTATTATTCACGATTGCAATCCATGCTGCAGCCTTTATTGAAAGCGGATTTTGCATCATTAATATTTCAATCTCACTTTTTTGAATACTTTGTCCTTCCAAAGTTTCAAAAAATTTTCCTGTTTTTAATGATCGAGATGTTCTTTGTGTTACTTCAAATATCGCATCAACAGCACTACCTATTTCTTGTTTCGAATATACTGTCAAAACAAATATCATTTCATCTCCAATAACACGCCATAAAACACACGATGACAATTCTGGCATTTTAAATACACGTGCTCTTATATCCTCCAACAATCCCCTTATAATAATCGGCCAATTTCCTGTTAATGCTTTATACATGGTCGAATTAACTATATCAAAAGAAAAGAACAGACTTACTTTAGGAGCGTAAATCTGTTCTTCCTGAATTTCCTGTTTAGCCTCATCATTTTGTGCATTAACAATGGCCTCTGGTTTTTTTAAATCACCTGTATATAATTTTTTTAATTTTATATTATCCATCATTATGCAAGATACCCCAGAAATCTTCCTCTGTTTATTGCTGCTGACATAGAAACATTAAAATATTTTGCTACTTTTGACATATCCACCATATTATTTTCTGAATATTGGTCTAAAACCCTTTTATATGCAACTTGAGGCATCAGCAATGATGCAGCAAACTCATTTGCCTGATACTCCTGTTCAGATGTGCCAAATCTCCTATATACAGTTTCATTTTGTGTTTGCCATAAATTTCTATCTATAATAAATCCCATATGAAGAAATAAATGTCCTAATTCATGAGCAATTGTAAACATCTTTCTTTGAGGATTTTGAAAATGTGAAATAGCAATCACAAAACCATATTCTCCTTTTTTCTGAATAGTTCCATCACATGAATCATCAAAATCAATTCGTTCGTCAATAACTCCTCCAAACATATGAACAATCGACTCTATATCTGAAATCGGAGTACTTATATCATACGCATCAATGATACGTTGTGTCAATTCATTAATGTACTTTCTTGTTGACGCATCCATGGTATCTCCTCCTCTCCAAATCTTTATTAATATTATACCATTTATATGAATGTTTCAACATACAATTTTGCAAATTTTCAAAATTCTTTTTTAATAAAATCCCTTTATTTTTCTAAGGAATTACAACATCTGTTTTACTCATACAATAGGACATCCGAATGTGGAAACATGGAAAGTCAGCGGACTTCCCTTTTCTTCGGAAAGCTGTCTTAAGTACTCTTTTGCAATATCCATAAAATAATACTGACGCTCCGGTTCGGTTGCCGGGATCTGGTTTTTATCTGCGATGCGCAGTGTCGGGCGCACTCCTGTTGTAACTTTCTGACTCATAAAACTGTTAATTCCTCACTATTTCTATAACTTTTTCTTATGGTCTTACCTGACCATTTCCATAAATGATATATTTCGTGCTGGTCAATGCCTCTAAGCCCATCGGACCTCTCGCATGAAGCTTCTGCGTACTGATACCGATCTCCGCACCAAAGCCAAACTCGAATCCATCAGAAAAACGTGTCGATGCATTGACATAGACACAGGCGGCATCCACCTCGTCCAAAAACTTCTGGGCATTGGTATAATTTTCGGTAATGATCGCCTCTGAATGTCCGGTATTATAGCGGTTGATATGCTCGATTGCCTCATCTACAGATGCAACTGTTTTTGCGGAGATCATATAGTCTAAATATTCTTTTCCCCAGTCTTCCTCCACCGCAGGCTTGATCAGTTCTCTGTTCAGCGCTGTATCCGACTCTGCTGCGGCAAAACTTCTCTCATCCGCATGTAATTCCACATTCTTTTTCTGCAGCGCCTCTGTCAGTTTCGGCATAAATGTATCCACGATCTTTTCATGGATGACAAGTGACTCACAGGCATTGCATACACCGATACGCTGGGTTTTTGCGTTCATAATAATATTGACCGCCATATCAAAATCAGCCGATTCATCCACAAAAATATGGCAGTTTCCGGTTCCTGTCTCGATCACAGGAATCGTCGCCTGGTTCACGACCGCACGGATCAGCCCTGCCCCACCGCGCGGGATCAGCACATCGACATACTGGTTCATTTTCATAAATGCCGCAGCGGTATCTCTCGACGTATCTTCGATCAAAGATGCCGCTTCTTTTGGAATACCAAGCTGTTCTAGCGTCTTTTGAATGACGGAAACGATCGCAATATTTGAATGAATGGCATCACTTCCACCCTTTAAGATCACAGCATTTCCAGTCTTAAAGCAGAGTCCGAATGCATCAACGGTCACGTTTGGTCTTGCCTCATAGATCATGCCGACCACGCCAAGCGGTACTCGTTTTTTCCCGATCATCAGACCGTTCGGACGTTTTTTCATGGAAAGAACTTCCCCGATCGGATCATCTAAAGCGGCTACCTGCTGCAAACCCTCGGCGATCTGGGCGATTCTTGCTTCGTTTAGCATCAGGCGGTCTAACAGTCCTTCCGGCATGTGGTTTTGCCTTCCAGTTTCAAGATCTTTTTCATTTGCGGCGATAATGTCGGCAGATGCGGCGACAAGGGCGGATGCGACTGCGGTGAGAGCCTGATTCTTTTTGTTGGTGCCTAATGTAGCAAGTTTTTGGGATGCGGTTTTGGCTCCCTGACATATTTGTTCAAGTTCCATGGTGATACCTTTCCTTTCTGTGAAATGTTTATACGGTGTTGCGACAATTTGGCGAAACTCTGCAATGATTGTATATATTATGGTGATACCTTGGGCGAAACTCTGCGATAGGCTGTGGTTGTCGTGAACCGGACACCTGTTTAACGAAGGCACGCTCTCGCTGCGTGTCGCTCGTAGCGGTACTAAGCGGCTAAAATACACCCGCAAGGCAACTAAAAAACAAGTTGCCCGTACCGACGGCTCCCCAGCACCTTCTTTTAAACAGGTGCCCGGTTCACAACAGTCGAAGTTTTTGGAGAGTTTCGCTTTGAATTGCCTCAAATTATATCATACTCGCTAGTTTCCGTGTAAATACGATGCATTTTTATGTCTGTGTCCAGTACTTCCAACTCTGGTTCCAGCTGGTTCTCGTAAGCTAATGCAAAGCGTTTTAGCTTTGCATATCTTGCAAAATAGCGGTCATAAAAACCTTTGCCGTAGCCGTAACGGCTGCCGGTGGGGGTAAAGACGACACCCGGGACTAAGACTGCAATCTGCTGGTCGTATAAATCCATAGGATTTATACGGCGGCATTCTGCGGTCGGTTCCATGACGTGAAATGCACCTTCTGCGGTCTGTGTCAGGGATGTGATCTCGTAAAATTCCATAGTACAGTCTGCTCCTGTACGGGGCAAAGCGGCATGCCTGCCGTCACGCAGTGCCTTTTTAAGAAATTCCAGACAGTCTGCCTCTTTCCCAAGCGGATAGTATCCGAAGATCCAGTCTGTTATGGCATACCAGTCTGAGGTCAGCAATTTTTCACAGATGGCTCTGCTTTTTTCTGCCGTTTCCGGTTCTGACATTGCATTTCGGATGGCAAGGTGTTTTTTCCGGATTTCTTTTTTATCAGGAAAGTTTTTTCTTGTTTCCATATTCTTCCCCAAGGTTTGTGACGGTACCGTCCGGATTCTGCATGTCAATATTGTTTAACTGTGCTACAAGATTCCTTTTTATATCTGCAACATAGGCTTTGCGCAGCATTGCCTGTTCTTCTTTTTCCGCCTCGGTAAGTCCTTCCGCCTGTGATTTGCGGTAAAGTGCGTTGATTCTGTCGATCTGTTCCTGTTTCATAAAAATCTCCATCCCTGCGTGTGAAAAATTTATTATTCACATAAATTTTTTCTATCCGATTGTTTCTAATATAAAATCCTGAATACGGAATGTTTCCTTTTTCTGTGCCTTAAAAATGGTTCCCCTAAAGCTGTCATCAAAAATATGATGCAGTACACAGACATCTGCTCCGTTTGCAATGATCATATCTGTCCCGGAAAGTGTCGCGATCTTTGCCGCGGTCAGCTTGGTCGCCATGCCGCCGGTTCCGACATCACTTCCGGTCGTACTCTTTGCCATTCCAAGGATATCCGAATCCATCTCTTCGACGACCTCGATCAGTTTTGCATCCGGATTCTTATGCGGATCATCCGTAAATAATCCATCAATATCTGATAACAAAATCAAAAGATCTGCTCCGATCAGGGAAGCAACGATTGCAGAAAGCGTATCATTGTCGCCAAACTGCATCTCATACGTAGATACCGTGTCATTTTCATTGACGATCGGAATCGCACCCAAACGGAACAGTTCATCAAATGTATTCTTGGCATTTTCCCTCGAAACCGGGTTGACCATGGTATTTTTGGTCATAAGTACCTGACCTGCCACCTGGTTATATTCTGAAAACAGTTTCTGATAAATCATCATCAGTCTTGCCTGTCCGACTGCTGCACATGCCTGTTTTGTGGAGAGTTCCTGCGGTCGCTCTGTCATGCCAAGTGACTGCCTGCCGACTGCGATCGCACCAGAGCTGACTAAACATACATCCATGCCCCGGTTTCTTAAATTGCAAAGCTCGCGCACCAGGTGCTCTAGTTTTGTAAAATTCAGACTGCCGGTCTCCTCATAATTTAATGAAGAAGAACCGATTTTAACTACAACTCTTTTTTTCTCATGAAAGCAAAAACTTTTCTGGTCCATTTTCCCAACGAATCCCCTTTATTTCTAATTATGCTTTTTCGAACATATGCACTGTATTATACTCTATCATATCTGATTCAAAATATCAAAGAAAAAAAAGAGAATATCTGTTCTGCATTGGCACATCCACAACGAATTGCAGTAAAAACAATATATTACGGTACACTTGTGGCATTTTTATTTTTATGCTAAAGTGTTATTCGGACAACTCAAGTTGTTTTCCTTGAAAATCAGGTAAAAATGGAGAATTTTATGAAACGAAACTATCGATTATTTTTATGTATACTGCTGTCTATGCCAGTTTTACTGCTATCCGGATGTGCTCTGCCTTCCCGGCTCAATTTCGGCAAACCTTCCGGCTCCGGCGAATCCATCTCAAAATCGGGTTTTTATTTTAATACCGTCATTACTGTCACCTTATACGGAACAAAAGACGAAACTCTGCTCGATGACTGTTTTTCTCTGGCAGACACTTATGAAAATTATTTTTCCAACACGATCGAGGACAGTGATGTGTCAAAAATCAATGCAGCAGGCGGTGCACCTGTCACCGTACATGAAGAGACCGCAGAACTGATCAAAAAAGGTCTTTATTATGGAGATCTGAGCAATGGAAAATTTGATATTACGATTGGAAAATTATCGGATCTGTGGGATATTTCCACAAAGGCTTTGTTAGATCAGACAGACGTCTCCATGATTCCATCTGACGATGAGATCAACGAGGCT
Source organism: uncultured Roseburia sp. (assembly GCA_934317215.1). Classification (GTDB taxonomy): domain Bacteria; phylum Bacillota; class Clostridia; order Lachnospirales; family Lachnospiraceae; genus Roseburia. The sequence goes on along the minus strand of CAKREH010000025.1, from coordinate 35,690 downwards.
TTAACGACAGTAGACTATCAGAATGTAGTTGTAGATGGCAATACCGTCACCTTAAAAGATCCGTCCGCTAAAATTGATCTCGGCGGAATTGCCAAAGGATATATTGCAGACCGCATGAAAGATTACCTGAATCAAAAAGGAGCCGCCTGCGGCTATATCAACCTCGGCGGCAATGTGCTCTGTCTTGGTGCAAAACCGGACGGTTCTTCCTATAATATTGGCATCCAGCGTCCGTTTGACGAGGAAGGCGCTGCAATGCTCGCTGTATCCGTGACCGACCAGACCGTTGTGTCTTCGGGTGTTTATGAACGTTACTTTGAAGTGAACGGCAAACGCTACCATCATATTTTAGATACCGCTACCGGATATCCTTATGATAACGGACTGCTGGGTGTTTCAATCATCACGGACGAATCCGTGGACGGTGACGGACTCTCCACCACATGTTTTGCACTCGGTTTAGATGATGGTATGGCACTTGTGGAAAGTCTTGACAATACGGAGGCTGTATTTATCACGGACGATTATGAATTGCATTTTAGTTCGGGGATGGGGACTAAAATTCCGTATCAAGTGATGGAGTGATGATCTGCCATGGTATGGATTTTATAACTGTATGATCTGATTATTTTCTTCCGTAAAGTTTCCACCATCCATATTCTTTCTCACAAAAGGAACTCCCTTGCGAACATAAAATATATTATCTGTAAGCAATGCATCCGGGTTTTCGGACGGACTGATGGTTCCACCTAAATCATCATAACTGACGTTATTACGAAATGTGTTATGAATGGCCTCCTGCATACAAAACATCACACAACCGCCTTCATTTTGCCTGCTGTAATTATACTCATACACCGTTCCATCCCCGGAATCTGCATCGTAAGCCATCCCGTCCTGATTCAGCCGCGTGTCTGCCACTTCATTATAACGAAACAACGCATCTTTACATTTCCATGGCCAGATTGCCGCAGCAACTTTTCCACCACGGTTGCCCGGATTACAATAAATACGGTCATTGATCTCACATGCCACAGAATCGGTCATATTATGTTCCACAAACGGGCGCAGTGCATACATGACAGTTATTCCATCTCCACCTGCCATTTTCACATAATTATCCCGTATCACAATATTCTCATGACCATATTTCAAAAACCTTTTTTTATCCAGTTCCGCACCCGCAAATTTCTCATGTGCATAACTATACCCAACTGCGATTCCCCAACGGCTCACACGATATACATAGCATCCCTCCACCAGGATATCTGAAAATCTTGCCACCCCTGTCATTGCTTCTTCCGCTGGCTGTAATGCTGTCATATAGATGCCGCCATTATTCATATGCTTGTCATAAACATTTCCATGAACATCATGGATTTTAAGATTTCGAAGTGTGATTCCACATCTTAAACCTTTCTCTTTTGCAACGACTGCAACACCTGTACGCTCCATTTTATCTGCCTGTGAATAATTTTCGCCGATCACTTTATCCGCACTGTTTGTAATCTCAATATCCTGTATGATAATATACTCGGCATCAAATAGAAGTACTGCCGAGGAAACATAACCATGGTAAACATGCGTCGGCGAATCCAGTTCTTTTCCATAATCCTGATACCAGATTCCCTGTCCGTCTGTCTTTATCAGAGGATCTTCACCACATCCATAACTTCCAATTACAATCGGCATCTGCTTTGTTCCGCTGTCACGAATCTGTAAAAACTGTTTTTCAAAAACACTTCCACGCGCAAGCAATATGTGATCCCCCGGTTTTAGTGCAAGCCTATTGACGGCAAAAAGACTTGCGAATGCACTGTTTTCACTCAAACCGTCATTGGTATCATTTCCGTTTATCGAATCGACATAATATTTCCTGCACAAGTCTGTCATACACTTCCTCCCGCAATCTTTTTTCAATGATCTGCTCTACCTCTTCATAAGAAAAAAGATCTCCAAAATATCTTCCAAATAAATCTTTATTCTGCTCATAGAAAGCTTTTTTCTGATTTTCTGTAATCTCCGGACTGATTCCTGATTTTCTAATATTTTCTGTCGGCTGTACAAAATCCAACCGGAAACGCGTCAATTCATACTGTAGATACATCGGCAATGAATATCTGCGCGGTCCGTAAAATACCGTTTTCTCCATTTCAAGCCTGGCATTCTCTTCATTTTTTTCTGCACATCTTTTTTCCAACGCCTCTATACTGGCGTTTTCAATCAACCCCAGCTTTTCTGCAAGAACAAGTTCGGCTTTCGCATATACCCACTCTTCTGGTGTAAGGCAGTATCTTTTTTCTATCATTTAACAGCCCCCGTAATTCCATTTGCAAAACTTTTCTGCAGACATAAGAAAATAATCGCCGTCGGAAGTGTACAGATCAGTACACCGAGCATCAACATCCCATAATCAACACTGTAACCGCTTTTTAAGTTTGCCACAAGCATTGGCATTGTGATGGAATCATTATTTTGAAAGACAATCTTTGGCCACAGATAACTATTCCATGCGTTCATAAAAGTAACCGTCATTGCAGCTCCATATGTTGATTTCATAACAGGCACAAACATCCGGAAAAAAATCTGTATTTCACTTAACCCCTCCAGACGAGCCGCCTCTATAATATCATGAGGGAAAGACCGCGCCGCCTGACGGAACATCATAATCATAAATGGCGTTGAAATAGACGGCAAAACAAATGCAATCCAGCTATTGACCAGATTCCAGGAAGAGATCATTTTAAAAAGTGGGATCATGATTGCAACAAATGGCAGCATCATGGCTAACAACAATACACTCATCAATATGTCTTTTCCCTTATCATGATAAATTTCAAATCCATAACCTGCAATTGAACAGACCAATAATGTGATAATCGTCATAAGAATCGCATTTCGAAATGAATTGATCATTGCCAGCCCCAGATTCTGATTGGCAATCAATGCCTTAAAATTCTCCACCAAATATGTTCCTGGAAACAGTTTTCCCCTGACCACATCAATACTTGGATTGGTTGCACCACAAACCATGTAATATAGTGGAAAAACAGACAAAAAACTTGCAAAAATCAATACAATATGTGATATACATAATTTTCCTTTACTCACGTTTGTCACCTACTTTCATTTGAATTGCAGACAAAATTGCCACTATAATAAGGATAAACACTGAAAGTGCTGCCGCATAGTTAAATTTTGGTGTCTCCACAAAAGAAATGTTATAAATATAATGCGTCAATGTCATTGTTGACTTTCCCGGTCCGCCAGCCGTTAAATTTACAGACTCATCAAACAACTGCAGTGTTCCAGACGTTGACATAATAGCCGTCAGTAATATGGTAGGCTTTAACAGTGGAATGGTGATCTTTGTAAACTGTTGGAACGGTGATGCCCCATCAATACGACTCGCCTCATAGACGGAATAATCAATATTCTGCAGCCCTGCAAGATAAAACACCATATTATAACCGGTCCATCTCCAGACCAACGCGATGATAATTACAAATCTTGCAGCCCATGCATTCTGAAACCAGTCTACGGTCGGAAGTCCAATCGCAGAAATAACGTGATTGACCAGACCATCCTGCGCAAACAGTGACTTAAAAATCATAGAATACGATACCAGTGACGTTGCACATGGCAGGAAAATCATAGTTCGATAGATTCCTTTTCCCTTTATATTCGGATTGTTCAGTAATTGGGCAAGAACAAGGGCAATGATCAACATGACAGGAACCTGTATGATAAAATAAAATACTGTATTGAAAAGGCACTGCAAAAATGTTTTGTCCTTCAGTATCCTGACATAGTTTGCAAAGCCAACCCACCTTACAGAATCTCCCATACCATTCTTAAATGACAGCATAAGAGCCTGTATCATAGGATAAAAACAAAATACAAAAATCAATATAGCCGCCGGAAGCAAAAACGCCCAACCAGTGAGGTTATGTTTTCTTTCCAGGCTTAATTTTCTTTTTTTCTCCATATATTTTCTCCTAATGTAATACCGGGAACATAAAATTTGCTCCCGGTACAAACCACTTTACATATTTAATTTTCAATATTAAATTCTAATGTTTCCTGTGCATTATTCATTTCACCGTCAATATCAGCATTATTCTGAACAACATTTGTGATTGCATCTGTCAATGCACTTCTTACGTCTGAATAGTATGCACCACAGTCAAATGCCGGAACCGAACCTGCATATCCAACGATATCTTTATATACTGTCTGTCCACCATAAAAATCTGATGCCTGATTATATACATCAGACTGTGCAGCCGGAATGTAGCTTGCAATCGCACCTGCATTCGGCAACAGATCATCATATAATTCCACACTGCTTCCAAATGTAGATTTTAAGAAATCAAATGCAAGTTCTGTATTCTTACAGTTAGAAGATACTGCCCAGCTTGCACCACCACAATTTGCATAATTTGTAGCTCCGTCAACTCCATCCAGTTTTGGCATGTTTACAATTGCCCATTTTCCTGACTGATCCTCTGCCGCCTGAATGGATGACATGATCCAGCATCCATTGATCACTCCTGCTGTTTTTCCGTCATTCATAGAGGCAATATACTGATCCCAGTCCGTATACTCGGCAATAATACCCTCATCAACTAATTTTTTATAAACTTCCATTGTCTTTTTTAACGCTTCATTGTCTGCAATATGAACCTTTCCGTCAACAATTGGTGAGGCTCCTGCCGACTGCAGCATTTCCATAAGTAATTCGGATCCACCGGAGGAAGCGATCATTGGCACTCCATTCGCCTCTACTACTTTTTTTGCAAGTTCCTCAAACTGTGACCATGTAGTATCCTTAAAATCGTCAACCGTAAGACCTGCCGCCTCTACCATATCCGAACGAATTGCCATAATCGTTGCACCATTATCAAAAGGAAGTCCATAATTTTTTCCCTCTGCCGTGGAATCTGCAAGTTTTCCCTCTGTAAACTGCGAAAAATCAATTCCGGAATCTGTTAATTCTGTAAAAATTCCAGGAAAATTGGCAATATTTTTATGGAATGAATAATCCTGCATCAGAAAAATATCCGGTAAAGTACTGTAATCTCCTGACGTTGCAGCTGTAATCAGCTTTGTCTCAATATCATTATAAATATTTTCCTGAATATCCAGTTTAAAATTTGGATGGTCTTTCTGATAAATCTTTTCTGCCTGTTCCATGGCATAAATATTAAAAGTGGGATCCCAGCACCATACCGTAAGTGTTTCATCTCCATTTTCATTTGTTTCTGCGGAAACACTCTGCGTATCCTCATTACTGTTCGTAACATTTTCTTTTTCGTTCGTGTTTCCTTCATTTTGGTTTCCACCACATCCGGCAAGCACAGATACTGTCATAGTTGCTGCCAACATGAATCCCAATACTTTTTTCTTCATAAAAAATACCTCCCTGCAAAAATTATTATTTTTTATTTTATAAAATATGATGGTATGATACCACTCATAAATTATCAATAGTTACATTGACTCATTCAACCACCGCATTTCTCCTGGTTCTAGTGTCAACCTCACGATAAAATCGCCATTGATATACAGATCTGTCTGACATTCTTTTCCTGAATTATTTATGACAGCTATTTTTTGCGTTTTCTGAAAAACAGTGACCTCGGTATCTACATTTGTTACATAATACCGTTTCATTTCCTGTTCCATTCCCGCTGCATAATAGATTGCACGAAGCAGAATACGGCAGTTCTGAGGGGAATACGGCAGTCCTGCAAAGTAAACACCGCGACCTTTTCCGTACTGATTAACAACCAGCTGGCTGTATTCTCCATCCATTGCAAGAATCTGATAATGATCTCCCTGCGCATAAATGCGGGTCGTACCTTCTCCGAAATCAATATCCCCTTCAATATCTTCCAAGATAAAATGCTGCGGATTTTTTTCGTTATATTTATCTGTACTTAGTGAAAAACCCATCTCACGATCTACACCAAGCACATCCGACAGCTGGAAAAATCTTCCCTGATGCTGATATGCTGTCGGTTCTCCTACTCCGATAAATCCACCACCTTCATCCACAAACTGTCTTAACGTTGTTACAACTGCTTCATCAATCCAATTTTCAGCTCCACTGAATGACGTATATGCATCTCCAACATTGATGATCACCCTGATATCTTTTGGGATTCCTTTTTTCACATCATCAAAAGAGATAAATTCCACATCAAACGGCATTCCACTCAGACATTCCAGCACTCCCTCTGCAGAATAAGTTTCTCTGTGCCATATTGCATGATGCACCTGGTTTGACATCCATTTCCGCAAACCTCCCCAACAGTTTAAAACTGCTACTTTAAATGGTGCAACATAAGATTTCGTCCCGTTCATATTTTCATGTATCTGTCTGAATTCCCCGACAACACTTTGAATCTCTTCTATAAATCCCGGCCATTCACTGGCCAATTTTAAATATCCGCCATATCCGATGCGGTCAAGCGGAGAACGTAAAATTGCCCTTCTCGCTTTCATCCAGTTGTCCTTTGCCTCCCCTATGGGATCTCCGCCTTCTCCAAACACGTCGGGAAAAAAATATGGCAAAAGCCTTCCTTCTGTATATTTAACCCCTTTTATATCTGAAATCATACGGAGTGTCACACCACTGCCAACAGAACCAACTACTGCATCCAGACCAATTTCTGCAAAATATTTTCCGTATGGTTCCGTCCCTATCCAATGATCTCCCAAAAACATCATCGCTTCTTTTCCATAGGAATGAACAATATCTACAAGTTCCTTGGCAAGCGCACAAACTTCCTGCTGCTGGAATTCAATAAAATCCTTAAACTCACGACTTGGCACACGGAACATGCTGTTGTGATATCCCTGATCAACAATAAATTCCGGTCTGAATTTATACCCTGCCCACTTTTCAAATTTCTCTAATATGTATGGACTTACACTTGCACTATATCCAAACCATTCTACAAATTTTTCACGTTTTTTATCATCAAAGGTAAGTGTAAACTGGTGAAAAAAAGTCGTAAATCTTACCACGTCGATCTGCGGGTTTTCTTCACACCAGCGTTTTAATTTTTCTTTTACGTACTTCTGAGTTTTCGGCTGCCGCACATCATATGTCAGTTGATGTGGTGTATCTTTCCAATCATTTGTAATAAAATTATACATATGTACAGGATCCCATATTAAAAATGCCAGAAAACTTACCGTATATTCATGATAAGGAATGGTTTTTATTTCAACTTCTTCCCTTTCTTTTTTAAATTCCCAGTCATCGACAGAAACCACTTCACCCGTTGTGCGATCAATTACTTCCCACCATCTTTTTGGATCATCCAACGTATTGACTTTTAACTGCTGTGTATGAAATCCTTCCATCAATCTTATGCATAGTTTTTCACTTCTTGCAGTTACACGATTGCTGATCAGGTATTCCTGTTGAATCTCTTCCGGATTTTGCTCGGCCCAGGCATTATCCTTTCTGGTCGTATAATACGTTGCATATTTCTTTACCGGCTCATTCAATAACGCATCCGGCATCTCCGTTCCGTCACAGTCACGCAATGCATCTGCTCCAAGAAGATTTTTCAATCGTATAGTTTCCTCGACAATGTCTGCATCGGTCGGCAATGTCAGTCTGCCTGTTTGTTTTGTCATTCCCGTCTTCTCCTTTCTTGTCACATCACCTGATGTCTTTAAGTATATCTGTCTGCATCATCTGCTTCAATTTTTATGTTGCTCTAATTTTTATACATCTTGCTTTATACTCAATAAAATATTTGCATTTATCATAAATTACTGTATACTTGCAATAAGAAACCCTATTTAATTGCTATTTTATTCATCAGTTTGACAACATTATTTTAGTAATATTGCGGTTTTAATCTATAAGATATAAAATTTGATACAACAGGAAGATAATACAAATGAGTAATGAATTAATTAATTTTGAGCACAAAGGAGTACCCGATCCGGATTTTAAACTTCGTTATATTTCTATTTCCAAATACGAAGGGGATTGGCAAAGCCACCCTCACACCCATCAGTTTTCTGAACTTTTCTATGTTATCAGTGGAAAAGGTGTATTTTACATTGAAAATGATACGGTTTCTGTATGTGCAGACGATCTGATAATCATAAATCCACATATTGAACATACGGAAAAAACGATGTCAAACGATCCTATGACCTATATTGTATTTGGTGTAGAAGGGCTCGCTTTCTATTTTAATTCCAAAAACGCTGCTAACGCAAAAGGATACAGCTACTATAATTATGGTTCCGCCAAAACACACTTTATTAATTTTTCCCAGATTATGATAAAAGAGTTTAATGCAAGAAAGCCAGGTTTTGAAGCAATCTGTCATGGCCTCCTACAGGTTTTGCTTGTTTATATTACACGCGAACAGCATCTTTCTGTCATATCTGATGCCACTTTGCAAATATCAAAGGAATGTTTTGTTGCAAAGAAATATATTGATGCCAATTATGCAAAAAATATTACTTTAGATCTGCTCGCTGAAATTACCCATATCAACAAATTTTATTTATCACATTCTTTTACGGAGTATGTTGGGACATCCCCCATCAATTACCTGATGGAAACCAGACTCGCTGCAAGCAAAGAACTATTGCTCAGCTCCAGTCGCTCGATTGCAGAAGTTGCATCCAGCACAGGCTTTTCATCACAGTCGTATTTTTCGCAGATTTTCCGAAAGAATACAGGTATGTCACCCCTGCAATACCGTAAACTGAAGCAAACAGATTCGAAACCCATGCAGGATGATTCCTATTATATTTGAAAATTTTATAGAAACATATAGACTTAATTGATCATTTCATGCACAAAATGATACACATTTTCTTTATTGCGACAAAACAAAAAAATCCGCCAAAGACCCACTGCATAGAATTGCAATCCCAGTCTTTGACGGATTTTCTTATTTATTGATTTTCATGTCATTGGACAACGTTCCTTACCCTCCAATGGGGTAAATTACATATTCTCTCGAAAATTTTAAAAGTATAAATTCTAAAGTAAACATATTGTTTTTTCAGTTGTAAAAATCTAATGAAATACCAATTTCATCTGCTAATTTATATTCTTCTTTGCCCCGTTTAACAAGACATTTCAACATCAAAATGTAAAATATAGCAAAAAATATACGGAATCAACTGAAATGCACTCAATTTATCACATAAACAGTACTTCGTGCCGCACCTTCTTTTCGCAAATAATCACTTTCAACCATATTCAACAAAACTATTCTTGCTCGACGCTGTTTCACTCCCAAAAGTTCCATTGCCTTGGCAGTTGTAATCGAACCATTTTCCAGCACATATTTGTAAATTTGCTGCTCCTGCTTATTATTCGGCATTTTATCGGCACTATCCGGCACTTTTTCAATAGTATCCGGCATTTTATCGGCACTATCCGGCATTTTATCGGCACTATCCGGCACTTTTTCAGTGTTATTAACGCCAAAATCAATGCCATTGTCGTTAACTTTTGCATTATTTGTGTCTACTTGCCCTCGATAAATATTGATACGCAGATCAACCTCGCCGCCAATAAACTCTGGCTCTCGTAACCCGGCAGCTTTTACCTTACCAATGATTCTCGGAATACCGCTACCCCAATGTTCAATCAGATTCATATAAGAAAACGCATACGCAAGCGCTTCGTTACGAATCTGAGAATATCCTTCCTTCATACGCTCCAAAGTTTGTCCCATTGGCAATTTTCCCGGAGAAGTGATCTCCAGTCTGTTATCATACACTGCAACCTGTATATTACCATGATCTAAATAACTACGATGTACTGCTGCATTGATGATTAACTCACGAATCGCATCCGGTGGAATCTCATAAATATCCTGCCGGTAAATGCCAACAATGGCCGCACCCAAATGAATATTTCGTAAAACAAACTGAAATGCTTCCTCTATTTGCTCCCAAATCGGACCCGTATATTCCCGACGGTCAACAAAAACCTCTTTCGTTGTCCCCTTGAACACACCACATTGCGTTGCAACATTAATTCCTCCGCATCCAGTCAAAATGGCATAGGCGTTAGATGGATAATCTTTTCCATCACGCTCAATCAGAATGCCCCAGGAACGAAGCTGCTGTCTGCCAACATCTTTGACAGATGCTTTCTGCTCTCCATTATGAGCATTCTTAATTGCCTGTTCTTTCATAGCTTTACAAAGAGCATCAATATCTTCATCTGTGATATTAAGTCCGGTACACAGTGTCTGATCGAAGTATCGGTTGCTGCCCTCAAACATTAATTCTTTTATCATATACTCGTCGGCAAGACGGGTAGTTCCGGCAACACGGACATATACGCCACCTTCTCTGCCAAGAGTCTTGATATAATATGGTCGCTGTCTACCCTCGGAAATTTCCACGACAACAACCGTTTTGCCGTCAACCGTCTGCAAAGTAATATCTGGAATAATTGCCGGTTCGCAACTATCCGACACTGCGTTGGCAATGGCATCCATTTTTTTTAATATATCGTCCTTGTCAAAGCCGACTACTTCTCTGGTTTTATCCGCAATTCCGAAAATAATTTTTCCTCCGGTTCCGTTTGCAAAGGCAACCACAGACTTCATATATTTGATACTTTTCTCCGGCAGGTTCTCCTTAAACTCCACATTCTTGGATTCGCCTGCAAGAATTTCTTCCATGGTCATGATAACACCTCGCTCTCATTTTGCTGCGCAGTGCGCAGCATCCTGGGTTCTATATTACTTTTATCCCTTTATCATTACATTTATTTCTATTATCTACATATCTTACCGGCATAATGCTCATTCTTTCAAAATTTAATTGTTTCAAAAATATCAAAAAAGCTATACATAATGATTTTTTTATAATATATTCTCTTACCTCTGCATAAAGTTCCTTATTCGCACTATTTCAAATATCATAACACAGAAGTATAGGTAGCACAATCAACCTTTCAATTTTTCAGATTTCTCCTTTACAGTTTCGCACTTAAAATTTGCATATTTAGATAAATAACATCCCCTCGATTTGTTTTTATTGCACCGTAACAACAAAAAAATCCGCCAAAGACCCACTGCACAGAAATGCAGTCCCAGTCTTTGACGGATTTTCTTATTTATTGATTTTCATTTTATTTCTGGTTAATATAATTAACCAGTCCCTCACAGTCAATAATTTTCTGCATGAACGGCGGAAACGCCTGTCCCTGATATGAGGTACCCTTTGTCACATCCGTGATCACACCGGTGTCAAAGTCGACTTCCACTTCGTCCCCGGCTTCGATCTCCTTTGCTGCCTGCGGGCATTCGATGATCGGAAGTCCGATGTTGATCGAATTGCGGTAAAAAATACGCGCAAATGTCTCTGCAATGACACAGCTCACACCGGCTGCCTTGATGGCGATCGGTGCATGCTCTCTGGATGAACCGCATCCAAAGTTTTTATTTGCCACCATGATATCTCCTGCTTTGACATTCTTTACGAAGTCTTTATCGATATCTTCCATACAGTGCAATGCCAGTTCCTTCGGATCAGAAGAATTTAAGTATCTTGCCGGAATGATGACATCGGTATCTACGTTGTCTCCGTATTTGAATACATGACCTTTTGCTGCTTTCATGTTTACTCTCCTTTTTCTTAAACCTATGCTACTTCATCCGGTCCTGAAAGTTTTCCGGTGATCGCACTTGCTGCCGCTACTGCCGGGCTGGCAAGATAAATCTCAGACTCCACATGTCCCATTCTTCCTACGAAGTTACGGTTTGTGGTGGAAACGCAGCGCTCATGCTCTGCAAGGATTCCCATATAACCGCCAAGGCAAGGTCCGCAAGTCGGTGTGCTCACGACTGCACCAGCCTCAATAAAGGTCTTAAGCAGTCCTTCTTCCATTGCATCGAGGTAGATCTTCTGTGTTGCCGGGATCACGATCACACGCAGTCCTTTTGCTACTTTTCTGCCTTTTAAGATAGAAGCTGCCACACGCAGGTCATCCATTCTTCCATTTGTACAGGAACCGATCACTACCTGGTCGATCTTGATGTCACCGACCTCGTCGATCGTCTTTGTGTTCTCCGGAAGGTGCGGGAATGCAACGGTTGGCTTTAAAGTACTAAGGTCGATCGTATAAGTCTCCTCGTACTCTGCATCCTCATCTGCCTCATAGACAACATATGGACGTTTGGAATGTGCTTCCATATATTCCTTTGCAAGATCATCTACCGGGAAAATACCATTTTTTCCGCCTGCTTCGATTGCCATGTTTGCGATCGTAAAACGGTCATCCATAGAAAGGTAGGAAATGCCGTCCCCAACAAATTCCATTGATTTGTAGAGCGCACCGTCCACACCGATCATTCCGATGATATGTAAAATGATGTCTTTTCCGCTGATCCATTTTGCCGGTTTGCCAGTCAGGACAAATTTGATCGCTGCAGGGACTTTAAACCATGCTTTTCCGGTTGCCATACCAGCAGCCATATCCGTACTGCCGACTCCGGTGGAAAATGCACCCAGCGCACCGTAGGTACAGGTGTGGGAATCCGCACCGATAATGACATCGCCTGCCACGGTAAGACCTTTCTCCGGCAGCAGTGCATGCTCTATTCCCATCTCTCCTACATCAAAATAATTTGTAATATCATGCCGGCAGGCAAACTCTCTGACGCATTTACAATGCTGTGCAGATTTGATATCCTTATTCGGCACGAAATGATCTAGTACAAGTGCGATCTTATCCTTATCAAAGACACCGTCCACCTTCATTTTATCCATTTCATGAATCGCTACCGGTGAAGTAATGTCGTTGCCTAATACCAGATCCAGATCTGCCTCAATAAGCTGTCCGGCACTGACTGATGGAAGTCCTGCATGAGCTGCAAGGATTTTCTGTGTCATCGTCATCCCCATGGGTATATCCTCCTAAAAAATTAAAATCTGTGTCAGGAATGGTGTGTGCCCGTTCCCGTTTTTTGTGTGATGTGTGTGTAGAACAACACTCGCTGTCCTATCTGTATGTTATTTTAACACAGGTGTTACTATAATAAAAATACATATTAAATATATTTACCATAACTAAACTTCATGGTATAATGAGAAAAATTATCGATGTATCCAGTATCAGAAAGGAATTTTATCATGAACCAGAATTTATCATCTTACCGGATTTTTTATACCGTTGCAAATACCGGCAACATTTCAAAGGCTGCCAAAGAACTCTACATCAGCCAGCCTGCCATCAGTAAATCCATCCAGAAATTAGAGGAAGGTGTCGGCTGCAAGCTGTTTTCCAGAAGTTCACGCGGTGTTGTCTTAACCGACGAGGGAAAACTGCTCTACGACCATGTGAGCAGCGCCTTTGAGACTTTAACCCTCGGTGAGGAAAAATTAAAACGTTCCATTGAGCTTGGCGTCGGACACTTAAAGATCGGTGTCAGCGCAACCCTCTGTAAATATCTGCTGCTTCCTTATTTGCAGGAATTTATAAGACAGAACCCGCATGTCTCTATCTCCATCACCTGCCAGTCGACCAACGAAACTCTTGAACTGCTCGAGGACAATAAGATTGACATCGGTCTGGTCGGAAAACCGGATAATTTAAAAAATATCCATTTTGATTTTCTCGAAGAGATCGAAGATATCTTTGTCTGCACCAAAGACTATCTGCGGAATTTGCGCGCGCGCGGTGTCCACAAGGATCAGATCCTGACAAACTCAACACTGATGCTGCTCGATAAAAACAATATGACACGCCAGTATATCGACGACTATCTTTCCGACAACCAGATTCAGGTCAAAGAATCCATCGATATCTCCAGCATGGATCTTTTGATCGACTTTGCCCGTATCGGAGTCGGCGTTGCATGCGTCATCAAAAGTTTTGTAAAAGAGGATCTTGTTTCCGGCGCCTTAGTGGAGATTCCTCTTGGAATTCCAATCCATAAGCGTGAGGTCGGTTTTGCCTATAAAACAACGACAAAACCTTCCAAAACACTTGGGGAATTTATCCGGTTTTATAAAAACTTTTAACAGATACAATATAATAGAATGCACGCTCCGCGAACATTCTATTATCATGAACTATACAGCCAGGTTGGCAAAGCCAACTGCTAAATAAAACTTTACTTTTTCTCAAAACTATACAGCCAGTTGGCTTTTAAGAAGTAAATCAAAAATATCACCGAACTGATCGACCATGTCAGTGGGTACGCCCAGAAGATAACCTGGATCTTCGGGATAAAATGCACGGTGATCGTGATGTATGTGATTCTTATGATACACCAGGATGCAAGCATGACAAACATTGGCACGGTAGATTTTCCCGCACCGCGCATGATACCGGCGATACAGTGCGAAAATGCCAGAAAGCAATAGAAAAATGCTTCTATATGTGCCTGTCTGGTCGCAAATTCAACAACCTGCGCTTCATTGTTAAATGCTGCTGCAAGCTGCGGGATCGTAAAAAATACGATCACACCGACAACTTCTGCAAGCAGTGTCGAACAGGTAATGCCAAAATACGCACCTTTTTTTGCCCTGTCATACTGTTTTGCTCCGAGATTCTGTCCGATGAATGTTGTAAGTGACATTGCAAAACAAGTGATCGGTAAAAATGCAAATCCTTCTATTTTCGAATAAACACCACATCCGGCGACCGCCATCACACCAAATTTGTTGATATTCGTCTGCACGATGATATTGGCAAATGAAATGATGGAGTTCTGCATACCGGACGGCAGTCCGATTCCGATGATCTGTCCCAACATTCCCTTATGAAAACGGATCTGTGAGATCTGTACCTGATAGACATCTTTGGTGCGCATCAGCCGGAGCATACATAAAAATGCGCTGGAAAACTGCGAGATGATCGTCGCAAGTGCTGCAGCACCAACGCCAAATCCCAGCAATCCGACAAACAATAAATCCAGTACAATATTTACGATCGATGAAAAGATCAGATAATAAAGCGGATGTCTGCTGTCCCCGACCGCCTGCAAGATTCCCATCACGATATTATACATGACAAATGCGATTGATCCCGCAAAATATACCCTGAAATATACAATGGAGTTTGGCAGCACCGACTCTGGCGTTCCCATCAAAACAAGAATCTGAGGTGCCAATATCATTCCGACCGCTGTCAGGATACAGCCGGACACCAGACCAAATGCAATATTGGTATGTACTGCTTTTTTCAAACCTTCATAATCCGCCGCGCCGAAATATTTTGAGATAACAACTCCGGCTCCGACTGCGATTCCATTGAAAAATCCAACCATCAGAAAGATCAGACTGCCGGAAGAACTGACGGCTGCAAGTGCATCACTGCCAAGAAAATTACCGACGATCAGGGAATCGGCGGTATTGTATAACTGCTGAAACAGGTTTCCTAAAAAGAGGGGGATTGCAAATGACACAATCCCCTTCCAGATGGAACCCTCTAATAAGTTTGTTCCTTTTTTCATCTTATTTCATTACAATATTGACAATTCTTCCCGGAACGTAGATCTCTTTTACAATGTTTCCGGTCAGTTTATCTGCGATAGATTCTTTTGCCTTTGCAATTACATCCTCTTTTGCATCATTTCTGCCGATTGCCAATGTTCCTTTCGTTTTTCCGTTGATCTGTACTGCGATCTCAACCGTATTTTCGACTGTCTTTGTCTCGTCAAACTCCGGCCATTTCTGCTGATATACATAGCCTGTTCCTCCAATGATCTGCCAGAGTTCCTCTGTGATATGCGGAGCAACCGGGTTTAAGAGGATCAAAAGTGTCTCATACTCACCCTTTGTCACAGCATTTTTCTTATAGAACTCGTTGATCAAAGCCATCATCGCTGCAATTGCGGTATTGTATTTCAGGTTCTCATAATCGCTGCTGACTTTTTTGATCGTCTGGTGCATCTTTGTCTCAAGCTCTTTGGAATATCCAGTCTCTTCTGTCATGATATCCTGTAATTTCCATACACGCTCTAAGAAACGACGGCATCCCTTAACGCCATCCTCAGACCAGGATGCGCTTAAATCAAATGCTCCGATGAACATCTCATAAGTTCTTAAGGTATCTGCACCGTACTCTCTTACGATATCATCCGGGTTAACGACATTTCCTCTGGATTTTGACATTTTCTCACCGTTTTCGCCAAGGATCATTCCGTGGGAAGTACGTTTCTGGTAAGGCTCCGGACATGGAACTACTTTCTCGTCATAGAGGAATTTGTGCCAGAATCTGGAATATAACAGATGGAGTGTTGTATGCTCCATACCGCCGTTGTACCAGTCTACCGGCATCCAGTATTTTAATGCCTCCGGACTAGCCAGTGCCTCATCATTGTGCGGATCGGTGTATCTTAAGAAATACCAGGAAGATCCAGCCCACTGCGGCATAGTATCTGTCTCTCTCTTTGCAGAGCCTCCACAGCAAGGACAGGTCGTATTTACCCAGTCTGTCATGGCTGCAAGCGGTGACTCTCCGTTGTCAGTCGGCATGTAACTCTCTACCTCAGGAAGCATCAGTGGCAGCTCGCTCTCATCGATCGGCACATAGCCGCATTTATCACAGTGAACGATCGGAATCGGCTCGCCCCAGTAACGCTGGCGGGAAAATACCCAGTCTCTTAATTTATAGTTGGTCTTTGCAGTACCAATGCCTTTTTCCTCTAAGAATGCGATCATTTTTGCCTTTGCATCCTTTACTTCCAGCCCGTTTAAAAACTCGGAATTGATTAAAACACCGGTTGCAACGTCTGTAAATGCGGCTTCGTTGATATCAACTTCCTCGCCGTTCTTTGCAACGACCTGTACCATTGGGATATTAAATTTCTTTGCAAATTCCCAGTCTCTCTCATCATGTGCCGGTACCGCCATGATCGCACCGGTTCCGTAAGACATTAATACATAATCGGAAATCCAGATCGGGATTTCTTTTCCGGTTACCGGATTGACTGCCATAAGACCGTCGATTTCCACACCAGTTTTGTCTTTTGCAAGCTCAGAACGTTCAAAGTCAGATTTCTTTGCGGCTTCCTCGCGGTATGCTGCGATGGCATCCCAGTTCTTTAATTCATCTTTGTATTTGTCAATAATCGGATGTTCCGGGGAAACTACCATATAAGTAGCACCAAATAATGTATCGCAGCGTGTCGTGTAAACACGGAGTTTGTCCTCTTTTCCGGCGATTGCAAAGTCTACTTCTGCACCCTGTGATTTTCCGATCCAGTTTTTCTGGGAAACCTTGACACGCTCAATATAATCTACATCATTTAATCCCTCTAACAGCTTTTCAGCATAATCGGTGATCTTTAACATCCACTCGCTCTTTACCTTGCGGACAACCGGAGCACCACAGCGCTCGCAGACACCATTTACAACTTCCTCATTTGCCAGACCTACCTTACAGGAAGTACACCAGTTGATCGGCATCTCTTTTTTGTAAGCAAGTCCTGCTTTAAACAGTTTTAAGAAAATCCACTGTGTCCATTTGTAATAACCTGGATCTGTGGTATTGATCTCTCTGTCCCAGTCGAAAGAATATCCCAGAGAATGGAGCTGCTCTTTGAAACGCTTTACGTTATTCTCGGTTACGATCTTCGGATGGATTTTATTTTTGATCGCATAGTTCTCGGTCGGAAGTCCGAATGCATCCCATCCCATCGGATACAGTACGTTATAACCCTGCATTCTGCGCTTTCTTGCTACGATATCAAGTGCTGTATAAGGTCTCGGATGACCTACATGAAGTCCCTGTCCTGACGGGTACGGAAATTCTACCAATGCATAATATTTTGGTTTGCTGTAGTCGTCTGTCGCAGCAAAAGCCTTATTGTCATCCCAGACTTTCTGCCATTTTTTCTCAACGACTTTGTGATTGTAAAGTTCTGACATATAATCCTCCTTGTTTTTCACCTTGTTTTTGCGAAAAAAAACTCCGTCTCCGAAGATATGCTTTTACCTTTCATATCTTCTTAGAGACGAAGTCTATCTTACTCCGTGGTACCACTCTAATTCGTATTCTTTTGATTTCATTTCCCATCTGTCAAATTTAAAATCCATCTGCTTATCTGTCAGATCAATTTTAACATGAAAACAAGACAATACGCTCTTATGATCCTTAACGCGGACAACACGCTCTTGCTTACGCACTATAAAACTAACTGATAGCTTGGGCAAAAGGACTCAAAGGCGAGTTGGGAATTTTTCTTTACTGTCTCGCAGCATCCGGCAGCTCTCTGAAAAATAAAAAATTCTTACTATTCCTTATCAAAGTCTGATGTATTTTATTCACAACATGATTTATTTTATCATATACCATAGTTTTGTCAAGTACTAACCACCCTGCCGGAAACGTTTCCTCCAACTGTCATAAAAGTTTTTCTGATACCGGTTCACAAGTTCTTAAGGCAAAAAAAGAACCATCATATGAAATGTACCACATGATGATTCTTTCTTTTATCTTTCCAACAATAAATCTATACTCTAAAGTATAATATCCATTATCTCATTACTCAGCTAAAAATTAGTTGTTGATCAGTTTGTCCTCTTCGTTGTTCCAGCTGTACAGTTTACGGATTTCTTTACCAACCTGCTCTGATGGATGCTCTGCTGCTTTTTTTCTCATAGCCTTGAAGTGAACCTGACGTCCTGCAGGAGACATATCAAGTAAGAAGTCTTTTGCAAATGTACCATCCTGAATATCAGAAAGGATCTGTTTCATAGCTTTCTTTGTATCCTCTGTAATGATCTTCGGTCCTGTGATGTAATCACCATACTCTGCTGTATTGGAGATAGAATATCTCATTCCCTCGAAACCTGACTGATAGATTAAGTCTACGATCAGTTTCATCTCATGGATGCACTCGAAGTATGCGTTTCTTGGGTCATAACCAGCTTCGCATAATGTCTCAAAACCAGCCTGCATTAATGCACAAACACCACCGCAGAGAACTGCCTGCTCACCGAAAAGGTCTGTCTCTGTCTCGGTACGGAATGTTGTCTCAAGAACACCGGCTCTTGCTCCGCCGATGCCAAGTGCATATGCTAATGCAAGATCCTGTGCTTTTCCTGTTGCATCCTGCTCAACAGCGATCAGACAAGGGGTTCCTTTTCCAGCCTGATACTCAGAACGTACGGTATGTCCCGGAGCTTTTGGAGCGATCATGGTAACATCTACATCCTTTGGAGGTACGATACATCCGAAATGAATATTGAAACCATGTGCAAACATTAACATGTTGCCTGCCTCAAGGTTTGGCTCGATATCTTTTTTGTACATATCTGCCTGTTTCTCATCGTTGATTAAGATCATGATGATGTCGGCTTTCTTTGCTGCCTCTGCTGTTGTATATACTTCAAATCCCTGTTTCTCAGCTTTTGCCCAGGATTTGCTTCCCTCATAAAGACCAATGATAACATGGCATCCTGAATCTTTTAAGTTTAATGCATGTGCATGTCCCTGACTGCCGTAGCCGATGATTGCGATCGTCTTTCCGTCTAACAGTGAAAGGTTACAGTCTTCCTGATAAAATATTTTTGCTGCCATAATTAATTTCCTCCAGTTTTAGTTTCTTAATAAAAAATATGTATTTGCATATTCTTATCTGCTTATTTGTTATAATGATACTCTTTTGCCGTCTTCGTCTAACATAACGACATCGGAAATGCCTCTCGACAATCCGGTCAGTCCGGTTCGCGCAAGTTCTAAAATCTCATATCCGGACAGAAGATCTAAAAATGCATCCAGCTTGTCCTGATGACCTGTCAATTCGATTACCATCGAATCGTGGGTTACATCCACAACTTTTCCATGAAAGATCTCGGTTACATTTAAGATTGGCTGACGTTCTGTATCTTTCGCACGAATCTTTACTAAGATCAGTTCTCTCGTCACGGATGAACCATTTTCAAGCTTTTTGATATCTACAACATCTTCTAACTTTGCAAGCTGTTTTTCAATCTGCTCTAAAATCTGTTCATCGCCGGTCGCAACGATCGTAATCCTTGTATATCTCGGATCTGCGGTCACGCCGGAAGAAAAACTGTCAATGTTGTAACCTCTTCTGCTGAAAAGTCCTGAAATATGACTTGTCACGCCCGGGTTATTCTCCACTAATAGAGATAATACCTGTTTTCTCATTCTGCATCTCCAATAGTTTAATACTTTAATCACACATCACACTAAAGCTATGATATCACATCGAAATATTTTGTCAATAAACAATTTTTCATCTGCCCGAAATCATAGTCGATTTTCAGAAAAAATTTGCGGTAATAATCCATATGACCGCTGCTGCCACAAACCAGATGCCAATCTGCCGTATCCTTTTTTCTGCATTCAGATCACCTCTCTGGTCTTTTCTCGTACATGCCCCCGGCACAACCACCATAAGAAGTCCTGTTAAAAGTAATACCATTCGAATCAGTAACATTTTAAGCTCCTTCGTGTGGGATCAGATCATGATCTCCGTGTTTTCCTTGCTCTTTTCAATGACATGGTTCAATTTACGGAACGGTATCGCAATAAGAAGTCCGATGACCAACGAAACGACCAGATAAATTGCAAGTTTTCCAACATAGATCCAGTAGTTCATCTGATAAATCCCACCGATTGTCTCTCTCATGGCATTCATTCCATATGGGAATGGCAGATATTTATAAAGCGACTGGTATACCTGCGGTAATGTCTCAATCGGGAATGTTCCGCCCGCACCGGCGACCTGGATAACCATAACAACGATTGCAAGTGCCTCACCGACATTTCCAAATGCAACGGTAAGCGAGTAAATAAACAGCGTAAATACAAAACTGCTGACTGCTCCGGCAAGCCAGAACAGGAATGGATTATGACACTGTATCCGCACATAAAACAAATCTCCAAGCACCGTGATCAGTGTCTGTGTCTGTCCTATCAGGAAAAACAGGATATAGCGCCCGAAATATGCCTGATATGGCTTTATATCCGTGACGCCCTCTTCCGGTTCTACTTTTACATGAATAATCGCAACCAGGATCAGCGCACCTACCCACAATGCCAGAATCGTATAAAACGGAGCCATGGCGGATCCATAATTTTCAATCTCGTAAATTCCAACCGTGTCAAGATTTACCGGGGATGAAATAAAGTTTCCCAGTTGCTGCGGATCTGTCTCAAGTATCTCCATAAGCTGTTTGTACTGCTCATCCTGGCGCAAAGTTGTAAAATCTGTGATGATCTGGGTAAGGCCATTATATAATTGCTGTGCCATCGCCAGGGAATCACTCAGATCTACCCCTCCCTTTGAAAGAGTATCCTCATATTTTGCCAATACTTTTTCCACATCACCAAAATCAGCATTGATCCCGTTTAAGATTGATGTTGTCGCGATCATGGAATTCTGCATCGCATTCATTGTGGAATCAAGCTGCGGTTTTACAGAATATTCAAAATTATGCTTCAAAGTATCCAGAGCAGTCTTGCAGTTTTCAATCTCTGTCGTGATCTGGCTTCTTAAAGCATTGATGTCATCTGCTGTGGCAACTCCGTTTTCTGCAAGACCATTCAATTCAAGTTCTATCATCTTTAACCGGTCACGTACACCCTGGATCTGCTGTCTGGTTTCATCATCTGCAGTTCCTTCCCAGCTTGAAACAGAATCATTAAACAATTTTTCCAGATATGGCACCACAGAAACGGCAGCATTCAGTCCATTTCCTGCCGCATCTTCGTATTTAGCCAGTTTCTCCAGATCATTCTGCACAACCATCGATACATTATTCAGACTGTTCTGAACCAGATCAAAACTATATGTAACCATCTGGGTAACGGTATCTGTCGTCGCATTTCCGGCAAGGATCAGACTCTCCATGCTGTTTACCGTATCCTGCCCCGTAGATACCATCGAATCAAGTCCCGGAAGCATCACCTGACTGGTAGATACAATACTCTTTGCAGAATTTAAGATGCTTGCAAATGAATTTAATATGTTAATATAACTCTTTAAATCATCGCTGACACCATTTAAGCGTTCCGTGATCGTATCTGCAAGGGAACCTCCATCGACATCTGTTCCCGCAACTGCATCCCCTACCTGCATCATAGCTTCTGCAAGTGTGCTCACAAAGCTCGCGTTTACCTGCTCCTGAACAGATGTCTTCGCCTTTGACGTGATCTTAGGCGCTATCGCATTCTTCTTTTCATTTTCATAGTAGATAATATCCGGATGTTCAATCTGTCCCCCAAGGAAGCTGATCATCTCCGTGGTAAAATCATCCGGAATAACAAGTGCTGCATAATACTCACCGCTGTATACACCGTCAACCGCTTCATCAGAAGTCTCGGTAAATACCCAGCCCATGACTTTATTTTCCTGTAACGCTTCCACCACAGACGAACCGATATTGACCGAAATTCCTGCCACCTTTACACCCTCATCTTCCGATACAACAGCCACCTTCAAATTAGAAGTTGAACTTTCACCATACGGATCCCAGTTTGAGAGGATATTAAACCATGCATAGAGACATGGAATCACGCAGAGTCCCATGATAACTACAACTGCAACTACATTCTGAAAGATTCGTTTCACATCGGAGATAAAGATTTTAAATATATTTTTCATTCTGTTTTCTCCTCATTCCCGTCTATCTTTTCTATCTCAGTTTCAGAATTAAACTTTTCATCTAATTTCTGAATTGCATTCTTAATATTGCCCTCTACTTCATCAAGCTGTTTTCCCATGAGAACATCCACAGTTCCATCTTCCTCGTCGCGCAGTTCATTTAATTTTTCCTGTAAATTATAATCCACATACTCAACCAGGATCAGGTATATTGCAAGTGCAAATAAAGATACGATCCACAAAATCAGAAAAATAACCTTATTGCTGTCTGTCCAGAATAAAAGGATCAGAAATATAAGTGGAATAATCGCAATACATTTTAAGCCGATCTTTATCCGCTTCTGATTCTGTAAATGGATATTCTGTTCATACGCAACGAGTTTTCCGTACATTTCCTCGTACTTGCTCTTTTCTTCCATTCTCTCTCTCCATTCTACTGTCTGTAAAAGATTACATCATCTTAGTATCTTCCATTCGTTTTTCCACGAAATGATTCAGCTTCACAAACGGAATACGGATCACTAATCCGATCAAAAGTCCAACCACTGCAAATATCATCAGTTCAGTCAGATTTTTCATATAATCGCTTCCATACATACCGCCAATCGTCTCACGCATGGCATTGATTGCATACGGGAACGGGAAAAATATGTATATATTCCGGTAGACAGATGGCAGAAGTTCGATTGGGAATGTTCCACCCGAACCTGCGATCTGAATTACCATGATAACGACTGCTAATGCTTTTCCCACATCTCCAAAGGAAAGCGCAAGTGAATAGATCAGCAATGTAAACGTAATACTGGCAAGTGATGCCACCAGCCAGAACCACACCGGATATAAAATCTGACAGTGCAGCAGATAAATATCTCCTAAAACAATGATCAGTGCCTGCAACTGTCCCATTACAAAAAACAACAGATATCTTCCGAAAAATAACTGATAGGATTTTACGTTTTTCAGATCTTTCGGTTCTGCTTTTACTTTAATCAGCGCAACCAGAATTGTTCCTCCAACCCAGATCGCCAGAATCGTATAGAATGGTGTCATGGCTGAGCCATAGTTTGGAATCGGATAAACCTCCTGCGTTGTAACCGATACCGGCTGGGAGAAAAACTCTCCATATCCTTTCGGATCACCTTTTAAAAATTCAATAAATGCCTGTACTTTGTCATCATCTTCAACCGAATTCAGACGTTCCAGTAATTTTGTCAATTTGCTGCTGACACCATCTA
This sequence comes from uncultured Roseburia sp., assembly GCA_934317215.1. Classification (GTDB taxonomy): domain Bacteria; phylum Bacillota; class Clostridia; order Lachnospirales; family Lachnospiraceae; genus Roseburia. Next base: position 11,851 of record CAKREH010000025.1, on the reverse strand, counting down.
TCACCGTCTGAATCTGTTCCAAACTGTCATTTGCCCCGGTTACCGTCATCTCAATTCCGGAAAATACAGAATCCATATCCCCTAATGTATCATTTAATCTTGTCAGGATATCTGATACATTGTTAAGCATCTGTCCCATACTGTCGATCACATTGTCTAACTGTGGCACCAGACTCGTTGAATACATGTTCTGCATATCGGTAACCGCCTGAGAACAGGTGGTAAGAACCTGTGTCATATCGGACAATGACCGGTTGATAGCATCTGCGACCATGCTTCCTGACACCTGTGTATTGATTGCATCCGTCTGTGAATCGCCAGAGAATCCCATTGCAATCTGATTGATACTGCTGATCGCCTTCTCAATATCGTCTGCCCCGCCATCGATCGACCCGATCGTATCAATAATCTTCCGGATTACCTGCTTGTCCTCATCAGATACACTTTCCTCAATAATCACCTTTTTCAGATGTTCCTGCAGACGTTGTAATTCACGCTGCAGTTCTACCGCGTCAAGCACGGTCTGGTTCAGACTGTCCGCCGTCTCCTGTGCATCCCCTGCCAGATTTGTTGAACTGATGCTGGTCTGTATTTTATTGATGGAATCCTGGATGCTCGTCATTGTCTGATCAACATTTTCACTGAACGAAGCCAGAGACGTTTTGGTGTCATCCAGGCTGCTTCTTGCCGTGCCAAAACTCTGTGCACCATTCGACACTTTATCGCTGAGTCCCGGAATACTGCCCTTTGCCTCTGCAACAGCCAGAGACAATTCCTCATTTCCTGATATGAACGTATCAATCATTTTACTGTAGCCGATCAGATTCTGATTCAGATTATCCAGTTTATTCTGAAAATAAGCAAACTTATCATTCTCTTCCATCTGTTCGGAAATATGATTTGTCTGCTCAAATATATTGCTTGCAAGTACTTCTATAAACTGCTCATTGATACTCTGTTTTAAGGTGGACACCGCAGAATCCGTAATCTTTGTCGCCACGGCATTCTTTTTTTCATTTTCATAATAAGAGATGGTCGGTCTCTTAAAATCTTCACGAAATACATTATACATACTATATGTAAAGTCAGAACTGATGATGACCGCTGCATAATACTCACCGCTGTATACACCATTTAAAGCCTCATCTCTGGTATCTGTAAACACCCATCCGATCTTATCATTTTCTTTCAGGCTCTCAATGATCGAATCGCCCATATTAACGGTTGTTCCGTCATTCCTCTGGTAACCGGCGTCCTCTGTCGCCACCGCGATCTTGATATTTTTGGTGTTTGCATACGGATCCCAGTTTGAATAAATATTAAACCACGCGTACAGCGAAGGTATGATACAAAGACCGATCGCAATCACCAGTGCAAAAGGGTTACGCACCAGTCGTTTCATGTCTCCGCTAAAAATACGCCATATATTTTTCATGCCTCACAAGCTCCTTAACTCATCCATATTCTTTCATAGAGCAAAAGCCCCTATTATCGGGAAAATTATAACATCCGGGATATTGATTGTCAAATTTACCCATCTGTCCTTTTCACTCTGTATCCCCAAATATTTCGCCATCCATCTCAAAAATATACTGCAAGGGAACCTCCGTTCCATCCTCAAATAAAAGTTTGCGCAGATAAATGTCTATTTTCCGTATCCTGCCACGATGCGTAACATAAGCCCCACCATCTTTCTTTTCATCCGGCACAAAATAAGTAACCGTGATCTTTGGCTTTTCCGAAAAATATTCCTGTAAAATATGCATTTTTTCATCAAGCTGTTCTTTTTTGTCCTCATCGAGTTCTAAGAATGCTTCTGTTCGCCTTGCTGTCTCACGGATTGAGTCCTCATGCCCTGTAAGTGCTGCGAAAGGCGAAAACTGTGCAGCCCTGTCTGATAAAGCCATCTGCGGATGTTTTACAGAGACATGATGTGGCAGATTGATGATATCATCATATTTATGTGTTTCTTTTTCCTGAAATATATTTTTTCCTTTCATGCTTTATGCCCTCCGATCTGCCGGTTACGCTCCACACTGGTAGCCCCCTCCTGCAGATTCATCCCTTTTAGCATGGCATTTTTCCCATATTTCTTTTTCACACTGAGGACTGCCTCCTGCAGTTTTCTCTCTTTTTCCATCTTTTCCTTTTCTGCCTGCTTTTTCTGTTCTAATGCCGCATAATCCGTAAACAGATCAAGTTGTTCAAACGCATCTTCCTGTTTTGCCGATGATTCATCCGATAATCTGCAGGCTACTACATAGATCCGGCGGATCAGAAGATTCGGATCTACAATACGGTCATACAACTCCATCACTGCATCCATGATCTGTTTCGTGGAGGATGTCTGGTTTTTCAGATTGATCGTTCCGTGTGCGTGTTTTGGCACCCTTCTTCCATAGCGGTCAATGGTCACTTCCCCGTGATACGCATTTCTCCGCTTTGGATCCGTCAGGTTATCAATATCATAGCCGATCGTAAGCACCATCTGATCTGTGACTAAGTGCTTTTCCACCAGATCCAGCACAAGCAGATCTGTCATTTCCCGGACGATCAGTTTTCCTTTTTCAAACTCATAAGGGCACTGCAGCACCTGCCCGGAACTGATGCTGTTTGTCTCAGGCTTGTACGCTTTGATCAGATCGATCGTGGTCGGCTCATATCCCCATGCATGATCAATCAGAAGTTCTGCATTGATGCCAAACATTTTATAAAGAAAATCTTCATTATAAAAATCCTGTTCATCTCCTAACGAACAGCGTGCAATATCTCCCATCGTATACAGTCCTGCCGCTTCCAGTTTTTTCCGGTAACCACTACCGACTCTCCAGAAATCCGTCAGTGGTCTGTGATCCCACAGCAGTCTGCGATAACTCATTTCGTCAAGTTCTGCGATCCGCACGCCGTTTGCATCCGGCGTTACATGTTTGGCAACGATATCCATCGCAACCTTACACAGGTACAGATTCGTGCCGATGCCGGCGGTTGCTGTAACCCCTGTTTCTTTTAAAACATCCCGGATCATTTTCTCTGCCAGTTCTCTCGCACTCATCTGATATGTTTTCAGATAATGTGTTACATCCATAAATACTTCATCCACCGAATACACATGCATATCTTCCGGTGCCACATATTTTAAATAGATGTCATAGATCCGGTTGCTTTCTTCCATATACAATGCCATGCGTGGCGGCGCTGCAATATAGGTCAGCTCCAGCGTCGGATCTTTTTTCAGTTCCTCCGCATCTGCTGATTTTCCGTTAAACACATCTCCGGCAATCCTGCTTCTCCGTTCTTTATTGATCTGCTTTACTTTCTGCACGACCTCAAATAATCTCGCGCGTCCCGGGATTCCATATGCTTTCAGCGACGGTGATACCGCAAGACAGATCGTTTTCTCTGTTCTGCTCTCATCCGCAACAACAAGATTCGTCGTCAGCGGATCACATTTCCGTTTAACACACTCCACCGATGCATAAAAAGATTTGAGATCAATTGCAATATAGATATGGGATGAATCACTCATGACCGGACGATGCCTCGCTTTCTGTTTTCAGGTATTGATATTATTATAGCAGAAAATATGTTCGATTATCACCCTGTTTTTGATAAAACAAAAATATTTTATTATCATGAACAAAAGAAATAGGACTTCCAAATTTCTTTGGAAGCCCCCTATGAAAATAAGAAAAAATCTATAAAGAAGAAAAAGCAGCAAATCTACCGTTCTGCTCTGCCATAAATATTTTATCAGGATTTAAAACTATCTTCTTCCTGTATTCCCTTTTCAAAATACTCTTCTGCTGTAATTTTAAATCTATAAAAAACATCATAATACACTGTTGTTATCTTTTTAAAGTTTTCTCTTGCAACTGCACCATCATAATCATGAGCAAGCAGATTTCTTGTTTTCAGCATTTGCAGCCAGACATCGTCATCAATCAGTCCGTTTGAAAATGCCGCTTGTAAATTTGCTCTTGGAGATCCAAGTGCTATATCATCAATGCCCAATAATTTAACTAAAATATCCTTCATCACTTTCCATGATAAATCAAATGTCAAATTATAATTTTGAACCGTACCTTCTAACACAAAATCAGCATCCGGGTCTGCTGTTTTACTTTTTTTTAAATTATTTAAGCTTCTACAAAAAGCTTTATATCTGTTAATATATTTGTTTTCCATACTTTGCGATATCCTCCAAAAGGTACTGATTTCGAATTGTTTCATATTCTAAAATATCTATCTTCCGTAAAGTTTCTATTTTTTCCAAATCATATTCAAGTTTATCCATATCCACATCGCCATAAACTACAAAATCGATATCACTGTATGGTGTTGCCGTATCTGTTGCAAATGAACCTATAAGAACCAATTTTTTTACGCCATTTTTTTTACATATTTCTGCAACTTTTGTAATTAATATATTTACGGGCATTACATTCATGATTCTACAATTAACCCTCCCATTTCTTAAAACAATGAAAATCCTGATAAAAGTATAAATGATCTCCCAATTCTAATATATCTTTTTCAACCATCGGAACGGTTTTATTTCTGATACAATGATGAGTACAATACCCGTAATAATACTTAATATTTCGTACCTGCCCAGTCAGTATAATTGTAATGTCCAAATACCACTATAAATACACAAAATAATTTTATCAAATTTACCCAATTATCCTCTTTTTTCCTAATAGCAACCATTTCATACTCCTTCTTTTGTGTAATTAACACTGTTATAATGCACTCAATCATAAATAAAAGAAACAGGACTCCTGAATCGCTTCAAGAGTCCTAAATATCTTGTTAGTCAATATTTTATCTTAGAACTTACCAGCCTTGTGAGCTTCCTCAACAGAATCCGTGGGTGCCCATTGTACGCAAAAATGTACTTAATTCGTCATTATCCGTCATAGAAAAGACTTTCCGTAACAACCCACGGAATCAATACCCCATTTAATGCTTATATGTTGTGGTGTATTATAACTCTCAGCATGACGAATTCAAGTCTTAAATGACAATTTTACGGTATTTATCACGATACCATATCTGACAGAAAATCGAAACTCAGCAATCACTTCTACTAAACGATTTTTCTGCTCTACTTGACGATTTTCACTCGGCTGTGCAAATCTAAAAAATAAATCAAAATAAAAAGAAACACCTCTTCAATATTCAGTTTCCACAAATCATACTATCACACCAACTTAAAAAAGGCAAGCCTTACGGCTCACCCTTTCCTGTATAAATATAACCCGTTGCCTCCCACAGTTTTTTCGGACTAACATAATAATCGTACTGACAATCATATACATTTTCATATGTAAACATTTGTTCACTGATTATTTGAAAATAACCATTATATACCCCATATCTAAAGGACTTTATCTCACCACGCTTATAATATTCAAAGAGACTCTTAGGACTGACTCCTAAAATACCTGCCGTCTCACTGAAAGTAAATGCTGTTCTACCGCTCTGCTTTGCTCCCTTCATATTAACCACTGCCTGCTGAAACCGTCTGACTTCGACTTCAATACGAGAGCAATTACTAGGCATGTCACCCATTGCTGTACGTCTAATGACTCTTCCAGTAATTAGGGCTGCCTCCAAATCATATTGATTGTGATACTTAATTACGATGGCTGGTGTATTTTTTATTGTTATGATAGCTCCCATCTTACTTCTGTCAGTAAAATCAGTTATTTTTAAAGCTACACAAAACAACTCTCCATCTGGCATTTTACAAATACCCTTAATGTCGATACCCATATTTATATAGGAAAGAACCTCGCTATAATTGATGTCCTCTGATACCCAATCTGCTGTATCAGTTACTCTGTACTTTGAACTCAATACCTTACTTAAAAAATACATATTCCAAATCCTCCATTCCAATTAATTTATTTCTACAAAAATTAATTCAAAATGAATATTCTGGAAATTGTCTCATTTGACTAGGAATCTGATGATTGTAACTGCATCTCATAGGCGAGTGCTTTTATTTTTTGTGAGGAAAAAGAACTAGCACATACTGCAAACCAATATCATTCTGTCATATATAATCTTTACGACTAAATCTAAGCATCATTGTCACAACCTGTATATGTACTACCCCAAATCCGCAAACAGTTTAAAATCTTCTCTTATTGCAGTGTAGTTCTCCCATGCCACAGACCTTAAAATATTTTGTCTTTCAGAATATTGGTCTGCAGATGTTCTTACCGAAAAATACACATCAAATTTTGCTTTTGTCTTCAATCGTCTATGCTTCAGATATTTTTGACTAGGATCAATTACATCTATAAAAGCATTTCCCTTATCAATTATTTTCTTATCATATGCATCATTTTTCCCAATGCAATCAAGTAGATAAGTTTCCAAAGCACCATTTTCATTAAACGGTATAAACAACATTAATAATTCAAACTTTTTAATACCATCTACACCATTTAATGTTCCTTTATTCCAGACTCCGCTTTTAAGCTGATTTTGAAATTTGACTGACGTTTTTGATATCTCTGATAAAATATCATCAATCATATTTTTTGATGTACAATCTTCATCATTATCTGTGAATATAACGATTTTATCGAAAAATACATTTGTACTTCCTGGTGATGCACTTTCATTAATAGTAATGGCATACATTAAACCTTCTACTAACCTACTACACCCTTTTGTTTCAGCAATAGTTAATGTGTGCTCTCCTTTTGTAAAACAATTACTCCAACAATCTCTTGTTATTCTAACACTGCCTCTTCTCTTGTATTCCCACAGATACACTTTCTCTAAAAAATACTGAAGAAGTATGCAATCTGTTTTTCCCTCACATAAAATCAAACTATTCATTGTCTAAGTTCCATCCCCATTTTATTTTGTAAATCAAGTGCTTTTGTACAGCTTAACTTTCTGACATAATTTTTCTGATTAGTATGGAATAAAGTATACACATTTATTCCATCACTGTATTCATTATCACAAGTCAATAACGTATCCAAAGCCTCTTTACTGTGAGTTGAAACAAAAAGTTGAATATTTAATTTTCTTGCCCATCTAATTAACGTGCTAAATACCATACTCATTGCAGATGTATGAATTGAGGTTTCAACCTCATCTACAAGCACTACCCCATCCTTACTGGATGCCAATGCTGCAAAAAGTACCAATGATTTTTTTAATCCATCACCGTATACAGAAATTGGGATTGCGCTACTATGTTCATTAGTTCGAACATAATATACTGTACTCCCCATTTCCTCTATCGAAAAAATATCTGTTATAGCCGGATCAAATTCTTTTAAAATCTCAATTAACTGCTCATGATATTCTGTATCTAAAATTACCCGCTTCAAGTATAAGAAATCATTTGCTAATCCATCTCTCGGTTCTAAAAATGCTGTATTTCCTTTAAATATACTATTTGCAAAACGATTAATAGGAATTTCTCTTGGTGGTTTTCTTTGAAAGTCATAAATATCGAATTCAACAGCATTATTGTCCGATTGAATTCTTACTTCCATCATGTTAGTATCTATATAAACATCTTCCACATTTTGATTACCAGTTCTAATAAATCCATTTATCCTATTCGATTCTCTTTCAGTTATAACAGCTTTACTCTCTGCTGCACTCATACATATAGCCAATTCACCAAATTCTGTAAAATCACCTGCAAATTGAATTTGCATTTCTCTATCTATAGGAAAAATATTACGATATGCATTATACCATATTACTCCTCTGGTGTTATAACTTTTCTTTTTTGCAATCTCATTCCACATATTCACGGATAAAGGAGTCCTAAGTGCATAAATCATTTCCATTACGGATGTTTTTCCCGTGTTATTATCACCGACCAGAATATTTACATGGTTAAACTCTTCCAAATCTAAATCACTTATACCTCTGTAACAATCAACATGGAGACTTTTTAAAATAACTGCCATTTCTTTACCTCTGCTTAATATTTCAACATTTAGTATATTCTAATTTTTAATTTACCATTCAAAAATATTTCATTATTCAAAATATCTTTTCATTTCTACCATATCACTTTTTATCTCTCATACAATTTATCAAATCTTTTATTTATGCGAAAAAGCATATTGAAACGTTTTCAAATAAAACAGTACCTTGTATAATTATATCTGTCTTTACTATGCTTCGCAATGAAAGCTTTACCTATTTACTAGCATAACATATACAACTAGATTTGAAAACCAAAATCTTACCCCATTCGATGATTAGACCGATATAAAATTAATACATTTTCATATGCCGTAAAACCCAATATAACTCACCGGGATACCATTGTATCATCTTTCAATACCATATTTTTTCCACATAAAATTATTGCAGTGATGAGAACTTATGGTAAATACTTTTGCCTTGCAAAATTCTTACTCAATACAGAAAAAGTACAGTTTTCCATTTTTGCAATCAACCAATCCAAGGCTGTCCTCAATATCTTCGATACCATCTCTGAAGCAAAATGCTGCTAGGGATACCAAAACCTGCATCGGGCATAAAGTCCTGATACATGGCAAGGTTATTTTAGTTGTTGCATCATACAAATCTGAACTAAGAAATTGCAGATTTTTCTCGGTACAAAACTTTTGGATCTCTGAAAGCATGAAACTCCCCCCTCATATGATATTCTTTACTGTTTTTGCTATCGCACTCTCAATTTGATCTGGCCGAATACCAATATACCTCTGAGTAGTTACTGCGGATGAATGCTGTAGCAAAACACGAACTAACTCGATGTCGTGACCATTTTCATTATATATCTCTGATGCATACATTTTCCTGAAACTATGGCTGGAATAGTTACCGCCTAAACCCATGTACCTAAATACCTTTGCTAGTTGGTACTGGACTTGTCTGGCACTGACATCAAATAACTTTTAGAACCAAACCTTCAGCAGTTACTACCACACTGCCAGACTACATCGCGTGGCGTCCTAGACCATCTAGGGGGAAAGAGCGAAGCGTCAGCGAGCGATACCTCTCAAAATCAGACAAATAAAAAATTGACAGTAGAAATATTCGTAACAATACTTCTAACTGCCAATTTTTATTCAAACTAATACTCTATCTTTGCCATCTCTCTTTGCAAATCATCATCAGAGATACGAGTATACACACTTTCCAATAAATCCTGACTGGATGGTTTGTGCCCCATAATCCGCTTAATAGCATATTTATCCAGACCAAACCGATATGCCCGTGTAGCAAAGGTAACTCGCTGGCAATGCCCTGTATAGCCTTCAAACTTAAATGTAGCCATGACTTTCTGCCAGATACCCCGATATTTATCATAAGTCACAGCCATTCCTTGCTGTCCCTGCGGGTTATTGAAAAGCATATTACTCTGATATAACTCAGTAGCCTCAGTATAATATTTTTCAACTAAAGGTTTAATTCTTGGATGGATTGGAACGTATCTATCGTACCCATTCTCTGTCTTCATGCCATGACGGATATAATTTTCATCCAGATGTACAGCAGATACAGGAATTGTTGCAAGCTCTTGCGGTCTAAAACCGGTATAGATACCAATCAGCACCATATCAGTGAATGGCACAGTATCACGGAACTGCCACATCTTTTCAATCTGTGCCTCCGAAAAAGCCTCCTTCACTTTTTTGTTAGCCTCTATGTCTTTTCTGATCTCCTTTGAAATATTGAATCGTCTAGCCTCGTTATAATTGATTAAACCATTCTTTACTGCAAAATCCAGAGTCAGATTAAGTAAACTTTTAACACGAGCCTTAGTGCCTGAAGATGCTTTTTTAATACTGCCATCTGAATTAATTCGTTGAGCGTTGTTTACAAACCGCTCTAGCATACCCCCGTTAAAGGTACGAAAATCCACATTCTTAATCGCATCACAATATGCATATGCTGACTTAACTGTACGAATAGATGAGTCATTCTTTAAGGTATCGAAATATTCTCTGCTCCAAGCCTCGTATAAATCACCAAACGTCTTAATTGTATTATCCAGACTATACGGAGATAAATGGTATTGTGAAAGAGCCATCTCCGCCTCCTTACGGGTTTTAAAAGTACCCAAAGACTTCTGAATCACTTTCGCTTTACCAGTCTCCATATCAAGCTGCGTACCTAACGATACCCTGACACGATATGCATAACCTTTTTTGTTTTTCACTTTCATAATACTTCCTGCGCCATTTCCCATCAATCTAGACATGATTTTGACCTCCTGAATAAAATATTAATATTCAATCGTTCATCGACCTCTATGGGCAAATATGGCGGTTAGAAAGCATAAGCTACTCCTGCCTCGGTATGACTCCTCGGTCTCTCATCAGCCTGAGTTTTATATCAGCTAATTCTCCATACTCCTCTCTGATTTCTTTTTCAGATAAGCCATCAGCTACAGTAATATCCAGTGGAAACTTATAGCCTTTGATATAATCCATCAGAAACGCTTTTAATTTGTTCATATTGCTACCCCCACAACTGTCTCAGTATAACATTACTATCAGTGTAGTGGAAGAAGAAAATTAACATGGAAAACCCAATATTAAAATTAAAATTCAAATACAAACAAATCAACACATATGAAATTTTAACTGACGATTTTTGATTTCAACTAGGAGATAAAAAGAAAAGCCTATTTATGCCAAGCAAGAAATCAATCAACGATTGAAATATTCACTAAGCAATAAATAGGCTTAAGATTTATATAGGAAATTCACGAAATACCGAAGCTGTAAGTAAAACAGCGGGTTCTTTTATTTTTACTTGACGATGCGAAAATCCGCCGTCAAGTAGCCGTCAAGTAACGTCAAACAGCTCTAATTCCAGACCGTCTTAGCACTTTTTAGCAAGTCCGTGAACCCCAGTAAATTAGGCAAAGTTCGTATTTTCTTTAGAACTTACCAGCCTTTGCTGCTTCCTCAACAGAAACTGCAACAGCAACTGTAGCACCAACCATTGGGTTGTTACCCATTCCGATCAGACCCATCATCTCAACGTGAGCCGGTACGGAAGAAGAACCTGCAAACTGTGCATCAGAGTGCATACGTCCCATAGTATCTGTCATACCATAAGAAGCTGGACCTGCTGCCATGTTGTCCGGGTGAAGTGTACGTCCTGTACCACCGCCGGAAGCAACTGAGAAGTATTTCTTACCCTGCTCGATACATTCTTTTTTGTATGTACCTGCAACCGGGTGCTGGAAACGTGTTGGGTTTGTAGAGTTACCAGTGATGGAAACACCTACGTTCTCATGATGCATGATTGCAACACCTTCCTGAACGTCATCTGCACCGTAGCATTTTACAGTTGCACGAAGTCCGTTAGAATATGCTTTCTCATATACAACATTTAATTTTGCAGCTTTGTAATCATACTGTGTCTCAACAAATGTGAATCCGTTGATACGGGAGATGATCTGTGCAGCATCTTTTCCAAGTCCGTTTAAGATAACGCGTAATGGTTTCTGACGTACTTTGTTTGCTTTCTCAGCGATACCGATTGCACCCTCAGCTGCTGCGAATGACTCATGTCCTGCTAAGAAGCAGAAGCACTCTGTCTCTTCCTCTAATAACATTTTACCAAGGTTACCATGTCCTAAACCTACTTTTCTGTGGTCTGCAACAGAACCTGGAATACAGAATGCCTGAAGTCCCTCACCGATTGCTGCAGCAGCATCAGCAGCTCTAGTACATCCTTTTTTGATTGCGATTGCAGCACCTACAGTGTAAGCCCAGCAAGCGTTCTCGAAACAGATTGGCTGGATTTTCTTTACCTGATCGTAAACATCAAGTCCAGCATCTTTTGTAATTTTTTCAGCTTCTTCGATAGAGCT
>CAKREH010000024.1 GCA_934317215.1 uncultured Roseburia sp. | reverse complement strand
AAGGTAGATAGGGCAGAGGTGGAAGCACGGTAACGTGTGGAGCTGACTGTTACTAATCGATCGAGGGCTTGACCAAAGCGTAGAAAGTGGCAAGGCGGATGAAGAAGCAGTGAAGGAAGCGTGCTTACGGAATTGATTCTTTATACGGCTTGAGATTTGCGGAGCAAATCATCGAAATGGAGCGAAGCGGAATTGAGATGACCACTTTCGAAGAAATCGGAGTTCTGTATGAAGTTTTGAAGGTATCAGCATACAATGCATATGATATAAATGACGTATCAAATACGTCGTTTTGTTATATATTTCATATTCCTCGATAGCTCAGTTGGTAGAGCACGCGGCTGTTAACCGCGCTGTCGTAGGTTCGAGTCCTACTCGGGGAGTTTTTTTATCCGGTAAATCATAGTTTTTATTTATACGGATGATACTCCGGCTCCGTGGTCAAGCGGTTAAGACATCGCCCTTTCACGGCGGTAACACGGGTTCGATTCCCGTCGGAGTCATTAAAAATATTATATGGCGACATAGCCAAGCGGTAAGGCACGGGTCTGCAACACCCTTATCATCGGTTCGATTCCGATTGTCGCCTCTGAAAAATAGAGAGCTTTAGGATTTCCCTAGAGCTCTTTGTTGTATTTATAAATATAAACAGAACAAAAAGCGCAATAAAAAGTAAAAATTTACAAAAATTGACTTTTTAAAATCTATTTTTTGTGATATTCTAGTATATATTCTAAATATTATTATGTTGGAGAGGCAGCAGAAGATTCTGCTCAAGAGGGTAGTGTTATGGCCAATAAGAACAAAAAATCACCTGTAAAAGGTGTAAGATCACAAAGGTCAAAAAAAGTTCCGAAACAGACAATGGTTCAAAAAAAGGAACAGAAGAAAGGCGTACTGTTTAGTATACGTGCGAAGATTTTTTTATGTTTTCTGGTTCCGATCCTGTTTTTGATTTTGGTTGGGGTATTTTCTTATAAAAAAGCAGCTGCCGGTATGTATGATACATTCCGGGATTCAAATGAACAGACAATCAATATGGCAAACCAGTATATTGATGTAAGTAACTCTTTTATTGAGGCAGAGGCATTAAAGTATGCATTTCAGTCAGATCTTGGGAAATATATGATAGGTCTGTATGAGACTGATTCCACGCGGAAAAAATCTGTTATTAACAGTGTGGGATCAAGTATCCGTGCATCTCAGGCAGGAAACGAATTTATCAGCAATATACATATTGTGACAATTGAAGATATCCAGATGTTATCCACAAGGGCAGGCGGAAATGTAATGGGTATCTACAAAGAGTATAAGGATGAAATGCTTGGATATTCTGATAATGGAAAAAAATTACCAGAATGGGTTGATTATCATAAGACTTTAGACGAAACCCTTGGTTTAAAACAGTCAGATTATATTATGGCATATCAGACGACACCACAGTCTGGTAAAGGATTTATCGTTATTGATGTCAAGGCATCTGCAATCCAGCAGTTCTTAGACAGCCTCGATATGGGAGATGGCAGTATTATTGGGTTTGTGACACAGTCGGGAAGAGAGATTATCTCAGAAAAACTTCCGGATGGTCAGGAAAGTACAAGAGCAGATGGAGAAACTGTATTTTATGGACAGGATTTCTTTAATAATATTGAAGATCAGCAGACCACGAAAGAAGTCAGCATAAATGGAAAAAGTTATCTGTTCTTTTACAGCAGGATGGAGCGTACAAATGCTGCTGTATGTGCACTTGTACCAATGGAGATCGTTAATGGACAGGCAGATGATATCCGCAATGTGACGATTGCAGTCGTACTGATTGCATGCGTTGTTGCAGTGTTGATTGGTATTATCATCAGTACCGGAATCCAGAAAAATATGAAACGCATTTCCGGCAGGCTTGAAGAGGTTGCAGAGGGAAATCTTACAACAAAAGTCAGCGTAAAAGGTCATGATGAATTTAATAACCTTGCAGTAGTTGCAAATCATATGATCAATAATAATAAAAAGCTTGTCCAAAAGGTAAGCGGAGCAACCGATACATTAGAGTCATCGGCACAGGAAGTACGTCAGGCATCGAATGTTATGAAAGATTATTCTGTGAATATCATTCAGGCAATTGATGAGATCAATGATGGCATTACAAAACAGTCCGAACATGCAGAGGAATGTGTAAGAAAAACAGATACGCTTTCCGAAGAGATCCAGAATGTCAGCAGTATTGTAGGTCAGGTTGAAGGATTGGTTTCTGAAGCTGAAAATATGATCAATCATGGTATGCAGATGGTTCAGACGCTGGGCGAACGAGCAACAAAGACAACAGATGTAACAATCAAAGTTGAAACCAGTATTGAGGAGCTCAAAAAAGAATCTGAGATTATCAACGAGTTTGTAGAGACAATTACAGATATTTCAGAACAGACAAATCTGCTTTCCTTAAATGCTTCCATCGAAGCTGCAAGAGCAGGAGAAGCAGGAAGAGGATTTGCAGTGGTTGCAGAGGAAATCAGGAAACTTGCAGATCATTCTGCAGAGGCAGCCGGAGAAATCCAGAACAATGTAACTCATATCACAGATCAGACTGTAAACAGCGTAGAAAATGCAAAACAGGCACGGGATATGGTTGCACTTCAGACAGAGGCAGTGCAGGAAGTAGTTGGAGTGTTTGATGATATGAACCAATGCATGCAGAAACTGTTTGATGCGTTAAAAGAAATCGTATCCAGTACAGAGCAGGCAGATAAAGAGCGTGAAGATACTCTGGCAGCAGTAAAGAATATTTCGGATATTATTGCAGAAACAGCAGAGGGAACAAAACTGGTTCAGAATGTTGCTGCAAAACTGCAGGAGAATGTAGATACCATGAATCAGACGGCTCAGTCACTGGGTGATAATATGAATGATCTGAAATCGGAGATTTCTGTATTTAAAACAGAATAATAAATAAGTAGAACATTAATTAAAAATGGAGGTCGCATGTAATGGAAATACAATGTATTGCAGATCAGGATATAGTTACATTAATATTATCAGGTCGTATTGATACGATTACCAGTCCAAAATTTCAGGAAGAAATTTTAAAGGCGTTTCAGAAGGGGAATCATTTAATATTAGACTTTAATAGTGTGGAGTATATTTCAAGTGCCGGTCTTAGAGTATTGTTAGTGGGGCAGAAAAATGCTGAGTCAAAGAATGGTTCGATGAAATTGATCCACGTGAATGAGGATGTGCATGAAGTCTTAGAAATGACAGGTTTTATAGATATTCTTACAATCGAATAATAAGATATACCAGAAAAAAACAATGGAGTGTGATCTGTAAGGCAGATGTACACTCCATTATTTTTAATTCATAGGAAATTACGTCCTATGAATTAAAAAGCCCTCCGGGCGGGATGCGCATCTCGCGGAGTAGAAGTTAGCTGTAAACAGCACCGCTCGAGCGCGAAAGAGTCGCAAGCGACTCTTTGTTATTCATTCCAGTTGTTTGCGGATAACACATTTTTCAGGAATTTGTATAAAAACAGTAAATCCGTTATCCAGAGAACTCTTTGCCCAGACACTGCCACCGTAAGCATTGATAAGGGCTTTTATCTGAGCTAAGCCAAAACCGGTACCTGAGCCCGTTGTGTTGAGTCGGTAGTTCAGATCGAATACTTTTTCAATGTCACTCTCAGGAATGCCTTTTCCAGAATTTTTCCAGATGAGTAAGGAACAGTCGTTTTGTCTGGTTAATGTGATGAGCAGCGTACCACCGGAAGGGGTGTATTTTAAACTGTTATCAAGGAGATTATCAAAGATTAATGTAAGTGCACTCTGTGAGAGCATGGTAGTACAGTGATCGGCTTCGTAATTGACAGTTGCAAGCAGGTCAAAACGTTCGATATCGTTTTGGTGATTCTTTAAATACGTCTGCAGTGTACCATCAATGGAAACGGGCATGGCGGAGTCGACCGGACATTGGTATAGCAATGGTGCATCTGCAAGCAGTTGTTTCTGGGCGGAAAGTTCTTTGCGCAGCGCTGTATTTTTTTCAGATAAAGTTTTATGGTTTTGAGAGAGGGTGTTAAATTTTTCCTCAAATTCAGACAGCCGGTTTTGATATTCTACTGAAATGTACGGCTGTGACATCTGTTTTTTTACATAAGGTCTTACAGAAAATAATTGAATGAACAAGGGATTGAGCAGCAATAAAAAAAGCACTATATAGGCAGCAGCCGGATAGGAAAAGTAAAGTCCTGTCAGTCCTGCAGCAGATTCAAGCAGAGAGAGAAGATAAAAAATAACAGGTACTTTGTAAGATTTTGTTTTATCCATAAATTGACTCCATTCCCCGCTTCTGGATGGCGGAACAACATATTCTAAAAATCGTCAAAAATTGATTTTATAATTGCTAACAGAAATACTTAATGCTAAAATTATTATAGACTAATACTGGAATCGTGACAATTATGATTTTGGAATTTTGTAAAAATATGAGACCGGCTGTTGTATCGTATAGTACCATTGCTAAGAGAAAGGTAGGAGACGGGGTTGAAAAATAGACAGTTACTTCCATTTGAAAGAAACAGGTATTATGCAGGAAAAGCATTGACCTCCACAGATTTCTATGCAGAACAGTTATATATGAACAATAAAAGAAGATTTATGAACAATGTGATGTTCGGTTCTGGCATTGTATGTGGATTAAATGTGCTAAATCTGGATGATATGACGATAATGATTGAGAGTGGAGCAGCAATTGATGAGACCGGAAGAGAGATCGTGATAGAATCCAGTATTGTGAAGAAAATCACAACACTTGAAGGGTATGATAAGATTAACGGCGGCGATGCATATCTGTGCATCAGGTATAAGGAAAAAGAGATCCATCCGGTTTACCGTGCATCAAAAAACACACAGGGTGAGGATAGTTCCGAATATGAATGTAACAGAATCGAGGAAGGATACGATCTATTTCTGGTAAGTGCTGCTGCTGATGGAAAAGGCTTTTTCGAGATGGATGATGAGTTTTTATATGAAAAAGTTTTGATGGATAATGAGGATTATCTGGTCAAACTCAGGATTCCGGCTGCCGTGTCAAAGGGAAAAGCTGCCAAACTTGTTTTTGATATCAAGAAAAAGTCAGCTTCACCTGAAAAACTGACACTCAGGGCAGATTTTCAGATGCCTGTTTTTACCAGTATGGAAGGAACGCATAACCTGGAAGTCAGACTCAATGATATCGATATGGAGGAGGGCGAACAGATCTGCCACAATTACTGGTTTAATGTGGAACAGACAGATCTTGATGAGTCCAGTCTGTTAGCACGAAGAGAGGATGTCCGCATTTATCAGGGAAACCGTGCAGTTGAGGTTTCAGAGGATATTTCATTAAATCTTCTTTTGGTCAATTTAAGTCCGGATGAGCTGGCAACGAGAGAGATAGGAAAGATGAATCTGGAGATGCGCAACATTCACCAGATGAATGATCTGATCAAGCTGGCAAAGCTGTCTTTTTCCAATACAGGAAGCATGTATGTGGTTAAGACGATCAGGGAACAGGGCATCAAAAAATATATTGCAACGCCAGGGGAGACATATCACAGAAACAAATATTTATCTTATTTTAAAGAAAGCGAGAGAAAGAGAACCGGAACGGTATCCGGTGTGTCGCTGCAAAAAGATACGGCCCAGCCGGTAGGTCCGGGAGTAAAGATGGCGAGTGGGCGGATTGAGATTCCATTGCCGATGAATATGAAAAAAGGTGAGGTGTGCTTTTCCGATGAGATCATGCATGGTCTGGGAAAAGGAAATGTTTACGTCAAAGCAGGCCTGAGCTTAGAAAATGGTGATACAATATATGGCGATACCGGTTTGTTTGAGCAGCCGGAGCAGTTAGATATTTCAACTGCGGTAAAAGTATTTAAAGAAAAAGGAACATTTCAGGTTGCAGTCAGGCTGAATGGGAATCAAAGCAGTATCATAGCCATATTAGACTGGTTTGCAATCCGTATTGAAGCACAGAACAATGAGCCGGCAGCCAGACGGACGGAACAGGCAAGACTGGTTCCGAGAAACTCGACGGTACAGCTGAAGACCGGTGACAAATACTTCTTTGAGGTTAATTTTGAGCATATGCAGGAGTGCCAGCTGTCGTATGAACTGACAGAACCAAACAGCGGTGAGATCGGAAACGACGGTGTTTATTGTGCACCGATGAGGGAAGGGGTATTTGAAATAAAGATATATTGTACCGGAAATCCAAACATAGCGACCTATGTCTATGCGATTGTTGGCGGCAGGTAGTTATTGCGGTAGAGATCATTTGTGATGAATATATGATAGGAAAGATATGCAGGAGGGAGGCTGGCTGAATGATATTAGACAATGGACAGGAGCAGTATGAGGTTGTTCGGGATGTATTTGTGGGAAAGGATCATGTTGTTTCTGTCTGCAAATATCTTCAGTCGGTGTCTGTAGAGTATAAAGTCATATGGCTTGTAAAAAACAGAGAGCTTGCAAAAAAGATCATAGGAGTCTTTTCCCAGACAGTTTTTTTCAGGGAAAAAGAAAAATCCATTTTTACTTATCAGGATGCAGTGTGTTTTGTACTTCCATATGAGGAAGAGAGATCCCTGATGAATTTTTATCTGGCAACAGTCAGAATGGGGGTGTGCAGCGGACAGCAGATCTGGCAGCAGCTGCTTGTAAAATGTATGTCGAGTGAACTGCCAAAACCTATTCTATACCTGATCCTCAGGCAAAGGCAGATAAAGATCAGCCAGGATGGTAATATTTATTTTCAATATGAGCTGGATGTTACAGAACTTAATCCTGCTGTTACAGAAGCTGAGTGCACGATGGAATGCGCAAAGATCATAAGAGAGCTTATGGATTTAGAACATGTATCGACACAGGCGGCGGTTCTGATTGACAGGAAGCTCAAGCGAAAGGGCTATATTGAATTTATTGATCTGTATAAGGATATTAAGATCATGATCCATCAGGAGGCTGAGAGCAAAAAGCCGTCTTTCAGAGAAAAGATAGAGAGCCGGAAAGATAACATTTTCCGGCTGCTGCTGGTGATGGGAATCATTTTGCTGGTAATAGTGATCGTAATTGCAGTTATGCAATGGAAATTCCAGGGTGATTCAGTTTTTCGGATTTTTCATTATTCGGTAGATCAGATAGGAACGGAATCGCTGCTTCAGTAAATGCAGAAAGGGGGAGATAAAAATGAATATATTTGAAGTTGCCATAAACGCGGCAAGATCGAAAGTCTCTCCATTTTTTGTGAAGATAAAGATGTGGACCAAACCGTCTTATGTAAAAAATAAGTTTCTGGCAAAAAGCCGTAACTTTTTTATGAAAGTGTTCGATGTAAGACCGAAAAATGAGGAGGATTATTATCCGTTAGGATGGTTTTTAGTCAGCAAAAGGCTGGCATTTGCTGTGGTACTGCTGACGATCATTATATGCACTTATTTTTTGTGGATCACAAAACCTTTAAACGGCAGCCTGAATTCATCTTATAAGGCATACCGGTATAATTCATTCTGGTTACAGCTTGCACAGGGGAAGGTTCAGATATTGGGAAAATCCGGTTACACTGCATATGTCGGTGATGTGGACGGCGGCATGGTAACAGGCATGGGGACATTGTATTCTCCGGATGGCAGTATGGTATATCAGGGAGCATTTTCCGAAAATAAATATAATGGAGAGGGTGTTTTATATTACAGCAATCAGAATATAAAATATTTCGGTCAGTTTGTGGACAATCAGTTTTCCGGAACAGGAAAAGAATATCGTGAAGATGGTTCTCTTTTGTACGAGGGAAACTTTTTAAAAAATGAAAAATCAGGCGAGGGAGTGTTATATGATCCGGGCGGAAAACCCGTATTTTCCGGCAGATTTCTCAATGACGAAGTCGATTATAAGAGCCTTCTTGGAGAGAGTACACAGGATGCGGCAAAGCAGTATACCGGACAGCGGCTGGTGATGGAGGATGATACCGTTCACTGTGTATACTTAAAGGATATTTCGGCAGCTTATTTCAGTAAAGATGGTTCTGATTCATTAGATGAGGAGAGAACAATAGCGTCCGTCTATGTCTTAAGATCTGAGATTCCGCTGGAGGGAAAAATCTGCAGTAATATCACAGAAATGAAAGAGATCCTTGGAGAGCCGGTATATGAGGGAAATACCAGCCTGATTCTGGAAGATGAGCTTGCACTCAACCTGATGATAGAACAGGAGAAAAAAAAGGCATTATTCGGGCAGGCGGATGTGAAAACGACACAGCTTTATTCCGATGCAGTCCAGATAGATTCTTATGAAAAGGATTATCTTGCGTATTTATATGTTTTTGAAAAGGATGATGTAACTTATCAGTTCTTCTGCACGGATGCAGACAGTACATTTTCATTTTACAGTCTGGAATAACAGAAGAGATCAGTAAAGAAGGTGATGACTTGTACCGTAAATATCGAAAAAGAATAATTGCAATTATTATGATAACTGTACTTTTCATTGCCATGTCAGGTCCGGATGGAGGGGAAAAGATTTATGCGGCAGGCGGCACAAAAAAATTCTCTTTAAAACAGGCACAGCAGCTTGCAATCGCAAATTCATCTGCGTACAAAAAAGTTCTCAACAAAATAGAACTGCAGGAAATCAAATATGCGGCAGCAGTGAAATCAATCAAGATGAAAAAGAAAAATATGTCGACATTCCGATGGACACCGCTTTTAAGCTTCAAGTTCCCGGAACAGCCGACGTTAGCAGATGAGTATGACTGGCAGTATAAACCGGTACAGATTACATGTGTTATCAATAAATTAAAGCATCAGTTAAATGATGAAAAACTGGCAAGCAAGGAGGAAATCTCGCTTTTATATGTTGAGGCATATGTGTGTCAGGAAAAGATCACATTTCAGGAAAAACAGTTAGAGGAGGCAGAAACTACCTTAGAAAAAAATAAGATACGCCTTTCTGCCGGCGAGGCATCACAGACGGATATCGATAAGATGCAGCAGAAGATTGATAATCTGACCACGCAGATATCGCTGCAGAAAAGAACATTTGAAAATAAAAAAAGTAAGATATCAAAGCTTGTCGGAATGGATATCACGACAGGATATACTTTTTTAGATCCGTATTTAGAGGCAGAGATTCCGAGAAGTGCTTTGGCACAGTTGGAAAATTATACTTTAGAGAATGACCAGTCCTATTATGAGACAAAACTCGATACCGAAATCAGTCTGACCAGCCTGGATCTGACGAACTCTCTGATGAGTTCCCAATACGGCGGTAAGATGAAAATGATCAATTCCTATATCACTCAGGCAAAGAATGGTGAGGATGTTGATACGACGGCGTTTAAGGCAGCATATAATCGTTTCCTTGATGAGATAGACCGTCCCTGGAATGGGACAAAGAAGATCCTGTTCATTAAAATCAATAAAGAATGGTTTAAGGGAGCAGTGGATGGATCGAGATATGTGGAAGACGATCCGTACCAGCTTTATACAGAGGCGTTAGAGTACGCAGATGCAGTAAAAGAACAGCAGAGTGCAAAAGAAGAGCTGACAGCAAGCGTGGATGACGGTTTTGAAACATTGGTAACAGCAAAAAATTCTTATGAAACAGCAAAAAAAGAGGCAGATTCCTTAAAGGTGGATGTGGATAAGGCACTCCAGCTAAACATGTTAGGTGAAATGGAATATGAGGAGTTATCCGATCTGCAGGCGGAATACGATGAGCAGCAGTTAAGTTCGCTGGATCTGCTGGCAGAGTACACGAAACAGCTTTACTCGTATGACCGGCTTACCTGCGGAGGGATCACATCCTATTTAGAAGGAACCGATCTGACGATCACGGCGGCTTCGGGGGGAAACAGCTATATACAGGAGGAACTGGAAGGACAGGTTACTTATTACATAGATTACAAAATAGAAGATAATATATTTATTTTTGGAATATGCGTTCCGGAAAACTATTCACTGAATATTTCACATTATGAATTATATGTAAATGATAAAAAAATAGGTGAAAAAACAGAAGCAGATCAGACAATTGAGCATCTGGCACTCGATCTGGATCGTGTAGATTCTTCAAAGGTATATCTGTATGACGGAGATACACTGGTTGCAGCATGTGATTTCGACTCGACGGTAAATCAGGATGCACTTGAGATAAGCGGAGGTTATCAGCTTGTCGAAAGCAGCAGTACAGACAGAGAGGTTGCCTCGTACCAATATTCGACAGACAGTGCGACGGGACTGACAACATTAAAAATAAGCAAAAAAGATACAGAAGACATTTCTTACTATCAGGTGGTGGATCAAAATGGCAAGGTACTTGGAGAGTCCAAGCTGATACCTGTCTCTGAAGAATTTTCTTATCTGTCAGTGCTGAGCGGGGATTTTTCAGAGGTGAAAGTGAAATTTTATGATTCGTCGAAAAAAGAATTGTATACAGGAACTTTTATGACGGATAATTTAACAATCGTTGTCACAGAGTAGAGAAAGTTTTTATGGTGGTAAAATGAAACGTAATCGTGTACACAGGATAAAAAAAGTACATATTGCAGGAATCATCACAGCGGTCATCATTATAATAGCAGGGCTGTTTGTGCGTCCACTGGTCGCAAAAGCGTTATTTGATGAGAATAAGGCAGTCCATATTGATGCATCATCCATAGAGCAGTCAACACTGATCATAGGAACGCATTTGATCTACCTGTATTCGCTGAATGATGAACTATACCAGATTGCACTCGATTCTGCGGCAGATTCGGGCCAGACGCAGATCTATTATAAGTCAGAGCTTGCGGATGGCACATGGTTTGATATTACAGATGCAGGCTCCATAGCGGACATTACCGACTCGGGAATTGTGGTGAGTGATGATACGATCAATAATCTGTATTTTACGCATCACACAAAGTCGGACGGAAAGACATATGACCTGAGGACAAATCAGGCAGTCAGCATTTTTGATATTAATAATGTGTACGATGTGAAGAATCTGGCGGAGTTAGAGAGCCTGAAAAATCAATATGATATTATGAAAGAATCTGGCGACAATTCGGCAGCCATGAAACGCAACATCGGACTGGTGGAGACATTTTTTGCCACAACAGTTTCAACGGATGAAACCTTTAGCTGCGATACAGTGCTTACGGCACTGCAGAGTTTTTATGACAGGCTTACAGCAGATAAGGCAGATGCCGCAGAGCTTGAGGCAGTCATGGATGTCATGGCAAAGGTGGACAATAAAAGAAAAAAGACTGTATACGAAAAGTTGGATGAAGCACTTACGAACCTGTTAGATCAGGCTTCAGATGGCACGTCAACGGACGAAAATATTGAGTATTATGAGCTTGATAATAATTTCCTGACTGCAATTGCAGATGCACAGTCGGATCTGTCAGAAAGTCTGACAGAGGCGGAGGGAGATCTTTTAGAGGAAGGATCAACAGTTCTCTCAGCCATGGAGTACAGTGTTGCTAATTCGCTGATCACCAATGCACTATCAAATAATTTTTCTGCCTGTGAGGAGGATGTGGTAAAGCTGATTGCGATATCACACATTTCACAGGAACTTATAGTTTCCAAAGAAAGTGAATTGGATATTTTAGAAGAATTGATTTCAAATGCGTTTTCAAAATATCAGGATGCGTTAAAAGGTGGTCCATCGGATGAATATAATAATGCAGTATCGAATAATTCATCACATGCGGTGTTAGAAAATATTATCAGGTCAGATATGGCGGATGTAAACAGTATCCGGTCAGAACTTCAATTTCTGATAAAGGCAAAGACAGACCGGTCAGAGATGGAAGAAGCTGCGGAATACGTAAAGCAGTGCATTTCACAGACATCCTGGCTGACCAGTAAGATCCCGGATGATGATTACAGCAGTGAAAAAAAATCTTCCGTTACAAAATACAAAGAATGGCTGAATGAGCTGATCACAAACCTGAAAAGTGACGGGGATGGCAGTGCAGGTGCTTCCCTTTATGAACAAAAAGAGAGCCTGCAGGAGAAAAGACTTGAGGCATTAGATCATGAGGATCTTGATCTGGCAAATCTGTTAGAGGCGCAGATCGAGACGATCGATGGGCAGATCGCGGAAAAGGAGACGGCGGACAGTGATGAGCTTAAATGGCTGGAGGAGCAGCTGGCGGATTTAAGACAACAGGCGGAGGAGAATCCTTCGGATACAGACATTGCATCAAGGGTCTCGGCGATCGAAGCACAGATCTCTGATATTACGGCCGGGCAGTTACAAGGAAGTGAAGCCTCCAATATACAATCGATGAAAAATGATATATTAAGCAGTATTGAGGATCAGGGAACATCAGCAGTCTCAACCATTGAGTCTGGCATAGATGGGTTAAAGAGCATGCTGGATGCGGGATCACCGCTGGCTTTAGCCGCATTAAAGGAGATATATCAGAAGCTTGTAAGTACAAATTATCTGGACAGCCAGACAGCCTACGACGATCTGATAAGCAGCATTGAAGAGACGGTGGCAGATTCGGATGTACTTGAAATACAGCAAAACGGGCTTTCAAAGGAGCTGGCAGTAGAGACAGTAGAAGAGGTTTTAGGAGGTAAACTGCCTGTTGCACAAAGCGGAAAGACCCAAAAAACGGGCAGCAGTAATGCGGGAAAAGATACCGGTAAAGATACCAGAAATGAGACTAAAACATCGGAAGCTGTAACAGAAGGGGACACCGAAAATGAGACTGAAACATCCGAAGCTGTAACAGAAGGGGACACCGAAAATGAGACTGAAACATCCGAAGCTGTAACAGAAGAGGACACCGAAAATGAGACTGAAACATCCGAAACTGCAACGGAAACAGAAGTGGATGCAGGAAATATATCGGTGCCATCTGCAGATTTGGCGGGGACAGATCTGACGGAGGAACAAATTTCAGGTGCGGCAATTGCCCTGGCAGAATATGCCAGCGAGACAGGGAACAACGATATCGGACAGCTTGCACAGGGACTTCTGGCAGGACTTGTTAATTCGGAAAAGTCCGCTGTTTTTACAACCAGAAAAAATAATGGCGAAAGTTTTGTCCCGGTGGACAGACTTGCAGCTTTTACAGGATATAGATATTTGTGGAATAATACGAAAAAGACGGCGATTCTGTCAAAAAGAAAGGAGTATTATGCATTCCGCGCATTTTATTCAGGTGTAGAAAATGGCAGTGAGGAAAAAGAATATATGAATTCCGAGGCAGAATTTTCGGGAGTCGTTTATATTCCGGATTCGTATGTGAGCAGTCATTTTGACTGCGAGGTAGTAGAGGTTTCTGGTACAGATTATTCAGTACTTGCGAATGATAGGGTAAGGGAATATTCTGAAGAAATATTAAAGGCTTTATCAGAGAAAGGGGGAGGTTAAATGGGTTTTTCGTGGTAGCTGGTGCTTCTGTGGTATGCTCTTTCGGGGGTGCACCGGCAAACTTAAACGTCACATCGCAAACGACCCTTTTCGTGGACGGTAAATTGGCTGCTACGATACAGGATGCAGCGCCGATTGTGAATGTGCCAGGCTGTGGGATGTGCACATCTCTCATGAATCCGCAGGTTCAGGCTGCAACAGCCGCAGCGTTAGGAGTTTTAACACCGCAGCCGTGTGTCCCTGCTCCGGCAGGTATGTGGACGCCGACACAGACAAAGGCATTTGCGGAGGGGAAACCTTGTCTGGCAAATGATTCGAAATTAATGTGCGCTTATGGAGGACAGATAACAGTTGTCAATCCAGGACAGACAAAAGGAATGATCTAAAAAAACAATTCTGAAAGGAGAAAAGATATGGCAGAGTATTTATCACCGGGAGTTTATGTGGAGGAATATGATAATTCCCCACGTGCAGTGGAAGGAGTAGGAACATCTACGGCAGGATTTGTCGGAATGGCAGTGAAAGGACCGGATATCGGTGCACCGAAACTGATCACAAGTTTTGCAGAGTTTACAAGACAGTATGGTGGATATCTGAGTGAATATGCATATGGGGAATACCGCTATCTTGCAAGCAGTGTAGAGCAGTTTTTTAACAATGGAGGAACACGGTGCTATGTAGCGCGTGTGACAGCTCCGGGAGCAAAGGCAGCATCAAAGGATACAAAATTACTGACTATGGAAGCAGTCAATCCGGGTATCTGGGGAAACAGGATCCAGATCGCACTGCAGTCTGTCGCAAAGAAAAAAATGCAGCTTACAGAAAAGATCGACGAAGTTACCTACACTGCTAAAAATACTGCCGGATTTTTGGAGGGAGACCTTGTTGTATTTGACAAAGAGTACAACCGGATCGCAAGGATTTTTGATAATACAGTCACATTTGAGAAGGCATTTACGGCGGATCCGGTAGATGCGGCACTGGTTCCGAAAAAGCTGGTTTACTTAGTCGAGACAGAGATGCGTGTAAAATACAATGATGAGGCAGAGGAATATACGTCTTTAAGTTTTAATATGGCATCTCCGGCATATATAGCGACACAGCTGGAAAAAAGCAATCTGATCAAAATTACGGTTAAACCGGCAGACGGTATTGAAAATCCTGTCTCTGCAATTTTAGATACAGAGGATACTGCGGGAGTGATCATTTTAAGCGGCGGCGATGACGGAAATGTGAAAGAGGTGACAGAGGGAACGTTTATCGGTAAAGATAACGGACCTGGCAAACGTACCGGTATCCAGGCATTTTTGGAAAATGATAATATCAGCATGATCGCAGTTCCGGGAATCACCATGCCGGGAGTGATCGTCTCACTGGTTGCACATTGTGAGAATACTGCAAGCAGATTTGCAGTCATCGATATGCCAAAGGATATGTCAGATACAAAAGAGCTGATCGAATACAGAGATATCATTGACAGTACCTATGCGGCAATGTATCATCCATGGATCCAGAATTTTGACCGTTCCTCACAGAAGGCAGATTATTTCCCACCGTCAGGTGCTGTCATGGGAATTTATGCAAGAACGGATATCTCAAGAGGTGTGCATAAAGCACCTGCAAATGAGACGGTAATGTGTACAGACCTTAACATTCATTTTGGCAAAGGTGAGCAGGATATCTTAAATCCGGCAGGCATCAATATCATCCGTAAGCTTCCGGGACAGGGTATCCGCGTATGGGGCGCAAGAACGGCAAGCAGCAACGCAGCATTCAAATATGTAAATGTAAGAAGACTTTTCATTTATGTGGAGGAGAGCATTAAGGCAAATACCAACTGGGTCGTATTTGAACCGAACGATCAGACACTCTGGACGAGAGTTGGAATTACGATCACAGCATTTCTTGATAACCTGTGGAGAAGCGGCATGCTTGCAGGGGCAAGCCCGGAGGAAAGCTATTTTGTTGAGATCGGGCCGTCCACAATGACACAGGATGATATAGCAAATGGCCGTCTGATCTGTAATATTGGCATTGCACCGTCAAAGCCGGCTGAATTTGTAATTTTCAGAGTAACACAATTTACCGCTGAATCCGGTGGGGCAGAATAACAAAAGGACAGATAATCACAATAGAAGAGAGGTAAAAATTTATGGCTACATACGATAACGGAACAGGTCTTTCTTATCCATTGACAAAAATGAACTTTCTGGTGACCGTAGATGGTGTGAGCGGGACAGCAGCTTTTAGTGAAGTAAGCGGTGTGGAGGCATCCGTCGACGTGATCGAATTCAGACAGGGAAATGCACACAGTCTTGCACCGGTAAAAATCCCTGGACTTGTAAAACACGGCAATGTGACATTGAAAATGGGATATACCTTAGACAGTGCGTTTAAAACATGGATCCAGGAATGCGTGAGTGAAACGAGAGGAGAGATGCCGCGTTCGAAAGTGTCGATCGAGCTGATCGACATCAATGGAGGTGCACCGTCCACAGCAGTGACAAGTATCACTGGAACAAGAGTGTGGGTACTCACAAACGCATGGGTCACAAAGTATACAGCACCAGACTTAAATGCGACTGCAAATGAGGTTGCGATCGAATCTGTTGAACTGGCATATGAAGAGTTAGTTATTCCAAACTAGTGCTGGAAATAGCAGGAAACTGGCGGTGCGTCAGGGAGTTTTAAAGGTTATTATTGCAGGATGCGGATGAAATGATCTGCATCCTGCATGCAAAGGAGATTATTTATGCAGACAATCTATGATTTTGATCTGCCAAAGGGCTATGTGGACAGTGCAGGAGAGGTTCACAAACATGGAAAAATGAGACTTGCGACGGCAGGGGATGAGATCAGCGCAACGAGGGATCCGAGAGTGTTAAGCAACCCTTCTTATCTGAGCATTGTTGTATTATCGAAGGTTGTTACGGAACTTGAGGGTGTGGAGATGGTGACACCGGCATTGATCGAAAAACTTTTTACAGCAGATATGGCATTTTTGCAGGATATGTATCAGAAGATCAATAACGTGGAACCGGTCATGCTGCAGGTGACATGTCCGGAATGTGGAAAGATCCATGAGGTGCCGCTAAATTTTACGCGAGAGGGCTGAAACTGTATCCACAGGAAGATATGTATCGGGAAATGGCATTCATCTCATATTATTTTCACTGGAGCAGTGACGATGTGATGGGATTAGAGCACTGTATGCGCAGAAAATGGTGCAAAGAGATCTCCGATATCCATCGTGAGATTAGTCCCTCGAAAAAGAACAAAGAAAAAAATATTTTTGAGTTAGCACCAGACAGGTAGGGCAGGTATGGCAGGAATGATACAGGATAACAATGCACCGCTCCTTAAAAACAATTTTTTGCTCAGAGTGGATGCAATCTATGATATTCCGTGTGTAAACATCAGTGGAATAAAAAATACAAAAGAATACCAGACGATCCAGTCCGGCGGGGTAAATGATTATGTGTATCTTCGTCCCAGACCGGCATCAAAGCAGGAAAGTTTTAAGGTCACACGTTATATTGGAAAAGATTTTTTTGATCCGCTGAAAGTGGGGAAAACAACATCGATACCGATCGTTTTGTATGTGAGCCGGTATCAGAATGATTTTGAACTTCCCAAGATGACATTTACGTTTTGGGGATGTACCGTTACAGCAAAAGAATATGGGGAACTGGATGCCCAGAAATCGGGACTGATGACGGAGACTACAACGATTTCCTATCAGAAGATGGTAGTCCTGACGGATTCGGAATCCCAGGTAGAAAGTGACTGGAGTTTTGATATGTCGGGCAGGAGATATCAGGGATCAGGAAAACGTCATGCAGTGTATGACAAAAATGAAGTAAGAAAAAAAGAAATGGAAAGTATGACGAGAACCTGGCCGGAGCAGAAGAGCGCCAGGACACTTCCAAAGTTTAAATAGATGGAGATGAGAGAATGTTAACGTTAAAAGAACCGCTTCAATTAAATACAGTAAAACCCATTAACGTACATTCTGATATCCTGGGAGAAAAAATTGCAGCAAACTATCAGTTGATGACCGTTTCCGTTTCTGCACAGGATCTTCTTCATATGACAACGCTGCAGCCGGAAGTTTTTGTCGGGCTGCAGAATGAAAATCAGTTTATCACACAAAATCAGAGCACACAAAAAAATGAAATTAAAATAGAAGTGATCAATCAGCTTCT
This sequence comes from uncultured Roseburia sp., assembly GCA_934317215.1. Lineage (GTDB taxonomy): Bacteria > Bacillota > Clostridia > Lachnospirales > Lachnospiraceae > Roseburia. Next base: position 37,580 of record CAKREH010000024.1, on the reverse strand, counting down.
AAACAGGCTGATGTTATATCAGACACCAATGTTTACTTATCAGGATGAGGTATATGTGTCTGCAGTGCTACAAAAGATGGGGATCGTAAACGTAAAAGAATTTATGCAGCAGGTCAGCCGTAATAACTATGAAAGTAATGAAGCAATACGGCTTTTAAAAAAATATAGTGAACTTGATATTTCAATCAGAAATAGCATGTCACAGTTTTATCAAAAAGAAATGAAGCAATATCTGCCGGAGGAGGAACAACAGCCGCAGAAAAAGAGGGCACAGGAGTTGTGGCTTACTGTATTTCAGCGGCTGCATACATCGGAACTCAATGAGCAGATTTATCAATATAACATAAGCCAGACGGCGCTCCACTATAAAAAGGCAATGGAGTTAAAGCTGGCAGAGGAGTTAAGGCAGTCACATAAATTACAGCTATCGGAGATCAAGCAGGAAATTTTTCCGGGGACACAGATCGCTGCGCAGATTGAGATCAACACCTTCGAAAGAGAAAGTATTCCGGTGGAAAAAGTAAAGAAAGAATTTGTGCTGCAGCAGCTTGCAGCGGCAATGCTGCTGCAGATTGTTCAGAATGCCGGTTATCAGAAAAAAATATTTTATACAGATAAAAATCCTGTATGGCAGAATTTCACACGGGCATTGTATGAGAGCACGGAGGATGTTATTGACAGATTTCAGTGTTTTCAGCTGGCAGAAGAAGTGCGGAGCAGAGACATTACGCAGTGTGCAGTGGAATTTATGGGACTTGAGAAGGAGGAAAACGTGCTGCTAGAACTCTTAGAAAGCACGGAAGAGCCTGACGTACAGGATGAGTCAGAGACAGGGAGTATACGTGACGCAGTACTGTACGCACTGCTGTTGAATAATAATTACCAGCAGCAGATCTATGAGATGACGCGCCTGCTTGATCATCACAGTAAAAAGGAATTTGTATTCAACAGAGATCAGATTGATACATCAGTGCTGAAGTTTCTTACAGCGGAAAATACACAGATCAATATAAATAATCAGAAAAATCTGAACTATCTTGAGCTGTATCCCAGAAAAGAAAGAGAAAATCATATACAAAATCTGAATTTACAGACACAGACCGATCAATATGAGTTGTATATGGATCAGACTGACGAGCAGATCAATTATCATATTTTAAAAGCAGCAGATATTTCAAAATTGCCGGAAACAAAAATAGTTTCCCAATTAAAAAATAATGTCCGGATCCATTACCCTGAGGATGCAGAGTATCCGGAGCAGGAGACGGAAAATCTGATCGTAAATCCACTGACACAGGAAAACAGTGTATTTGAGAATATTGAGGATTATGCAGCATATTTAAATCAGATTAACGAACAGAATGTAAAGATGCATAAGCAGTATCTGGCACAAAATGCAGATTCAAAACCGCAGCAGCCGATCCGGCTGGATAAAAAGACAGCAAGAAAAAATGCGTTGAGAGCGTTAGAATCACCGGAAGAAGTTCTTGCAGAGATATATTCCAAAGGTACCGTCATAAAGGAACCTGCCGGCAGTGAAACAGAGTCTTATCTGAAGCTGTTAGATGAAAAGACCAGAAACTTTTATGAGAGGCTGATGAACGGCGAAACAAATTTTGATGTGAAGCAGGAGACAAAGAAGCCGGGAATAAGTTTTGCGTTAGAGGAAATTCTTATCAATCAGTGGAATCAGCATTATCTTGTAAAAGAAATTTTAAATCATAATCTGGAAGGACAGAACTTATACCTGAATAAGATCGAAGAGGATCACTCACAGGAAATACATTCAGAAAGTACCCGGTTAAGCCCGAATCATATCAAATTAAAAACAGAGATTATTTTTAACCGGTTCCATACCCTCGAAAAAAAGGAACAGAGGCTGTTTGATAAGATCATCCGGGAAGAACAGGAGCATTATCACACCGCAGAGATACAGGATATCGAGCATTATTATTCTGAGCATGAGGAGATAGAAAAATCCGATATACAGCACAATATAAAAAATATAGTCTCGGATAATACCGATGTGCAGATTAAAAATGCGACGGACAGTTACCAGCAGATTTTTTTAGAGCAGGGAAAAGAATTAGAGCAGATATTTGGGTCGATCAGACAGAATGAAAAGGTATTTTACCAGCAGACGAGAGCTTCTGAATTTTTACTGAAACAAATGGAAAATATCTGGAATGTAAAAAATAATTATTACAGACAGATGGAACATATTTATCAGAATATCGTCAAAGGGGAGCCGGAACCGGATGTAAACGGGACTAAAACAGTAAAGGAGCGTGAGATGATCCGGGACAGAAGTAATATCTATGCACTGCGGGAGTTTGAGCGGGTACAGGACCGGTATACATCGGAGCTCTTTAAAATGATCCGTACAGATGTTGTTTCGGACGTCAGGCAATACATATTATTGGAAAATAAATTTCTGGATCATACAAAACAAATAACAGAAAAAAATTCCGCCCGGAATGTTTTAGAACAATTAGAGATGATACATAAAACATCGGATATCAGGGAAGTTTTTGAGCAGGAAGATTTAAATATTCCGGAGCCTGAACAGGAAGAACTGAGGGAAGAAAAACAGAAACGCATACATTACATGAGAACACAGATAGCGGAAGAAAAAGAAAATATCAATATCGGAAGCCGGACACGGAATTTCACAGGTGTAAGGTATGATGAGCGGGTGCAGATGATTTATGACCGCTCGAAGATTTTTGACGAAGAAAATTTTGAAGATATCAAAAATACGATCATCATGAACAGCATGCATAGTTTAAACAGCACAAATGCTTCCAGTGTTACCCGGGATACTGAAAAAGAGGAGATGATCGAGAAGAGAGTGATTGAGACAGCCCGTGAAACTACGCAGGAAAGTGGACCGGATATCGCGCAGATCATCCAGCAGAATCTGGTGACACAGATGAATGAAATCTCCAGTCAGGTGTATGAAAAAATAGAGCGGAAACTGGAAAGTGAGCGGAGAAGAAGAGGTTATTAAGGGAAAGTCAAAGGAGCGGGATAAATGGATGTAAATGTATTTACACAGGCAGAAAATGACTCCGCTGTCATTGAGATGGCATATTTGGAGGTGTTTAACGACATGGAAGAAACACCACAGATATTGTCGGTCTCGAAAATCAAAAATGCATTAAGCGGTGCTGGCGGAACGGGCAGAGAGAATACGGACAATACGGTCTTAAAGGTACCTTTTAATCCCTCAAAATTATCTTTTTCCACAGGATATGGCAGCGGGGCTCACAGTACAGATACAAAAGCTGCAATCACAAAAAAAGAGAACGGTCAGGTCGCTGTGGCGGATAATTCCAGACAGGAGCAGGCGCTTTGTGTATCGATCGAACTCATTTTTGACCGAACCATCTATCGAAAGGACAGCGTGTTAGAAGAGGTGGAGGGATTTCTGGCAGTGGTCCAGAACCCGTATGTCAGAACTGTGGCATTTCACTGGGGAAATCAGTATTATAAAGGCCAGTTGAAGTCTTTAAAAGCGAATTATGTCATGTTTAATAAGGATGGTCTGCCAATACGTGCAACAGTAAATTTTTCGATTGAACTGATATAAAAATAAAGAAAAAGGAAATACATGCCATGGGTACAATGAATGAAATTTTGGGAAATCAGGCATACCTTGAAATCTTGGATTATAAGGCAGATGAATGGGACAATCTGGTATCCGGCAGCTCTGGCAGCTCGCTCTCTGCAAAGGGAACAGATCTTATAAATACAGCGAAAGATAAACTGAAGGGAATCTTTGATGACGGAAAACCTGGTGTGATGGATGCGGTAAAAAATTCTGTTGGGATCGACCAGAGAGGAATTAAAGATGGTCTCATCAAAGTGCAGTATAATCCAACCTCTATGACTTTTACCGGAAGTACAAGAGCGGACAGCGGAAAGAGGGATGAAAAGCAGAGACAGAATATTGAGACCGTCCCGGTACGTGGAAATCTATCTATGAGTGTAGAGCTGTTATTTGACAGTGACAACATGCTTGATACTTCTGTGCAGGATGAGATGAATCTGCTGCTTGTAACCGTAAAAAAGAGCAAAACAAAGGAAGTAAGATTTTCATGGGGCAAAATGGAGATACAGGGAAAGCTGACAGCATTTTCCGGCGAGTATACCATGTTTTATCCGAACGGACTGCCGCAGGCAGGAAAGATCAGAATTACGATCACAGCGCAGAGTGAACCGTCTATGGTAAAGCGCAGAATCGAAAAAATGGCAGAGGAAAAGCCGGATATCGTTGCAGAGTAAGGGATGCATATGCGAAAAGAAAAATATCAGTATGACAAGATAAAAGAAAAATATTTAAACTTTAAGCACCCGATGACAAAAGTTATTATTGAGGGGAAGGATATTGCAGAGAGTGCAAAAGATCTGGTCTTAAGTGATCTTGAGGCAGATCTTTCCACCGGCTTTGAGGCATCCATTGTAAATTTCAGCCTGTATCATGTTTTTGATCAGGAGGAGGGGCAGTATCGGTTTGCGGACTGCAGGCAATATATTACATTAGGAAGCAGTATCTCTGTTGAAATGGGCTATTCAGGACAGTTCACAGAAATTTTTACCGGATTTATCGCGGCGGTGCGCTTTGTGAAAAGTGGAACGGAAACACATCATATCGAAGTAACTGCGATGGATGTGAAGGGAATTATGATGTCCGGCAGCTTTTCCAGGCAGTTATCGTCGAACTGTTACAGCAAGGCAGTGGAGGAGATACTAGAGGGCAGTCTTTACCAGAAGCTGCAGTCTAAGAATATATACAAAACAGCAAAAATTACACCCACGCCGGATGTCAATATGCAGAATCGTCCGCTAAACAGCACCATTGAGATGGTTGCGGAAAGCGACTATGAATTTATTGTCAAAACAGCAAAAAGGTTTAATTATGAATTTTTCGTGGAAGACGGAACGATTTGTTTTCGCAGAAGAAAGGATATTCCACAGGATGAACTGTTGATGCAGTTAAAAAACGCTGACGGCATCCTGAGTTATGATATGACATTTGATATGACCGGTCTGGTAAAGAAGGTGGAGGTGCGCGGGGCAGATACCGCACGGGGAACCGTCGTTACCGCAACGGCAAATGCCAGCAATAAGATCTCGAAGGGAAGCAAGGCAAAGGCACTGATCAACAAGACAAGCAAGGTCGTTTTAGATGCAAATGCCACGACAAAGGAAGCTGCACAGTATCGTGCGGATTCTCTGATGGAGGATATCGCCTACAGATTTGGAAGCCTTACCTGTGACTGTGTCGGAATACCGGAATTAAAGCCGGGATATTTTATCCGGATCTCAGATCTGGGTGATCCCTGTGATGCAAAGTTTTACGTTACACACACAAGACATGTAATGAACGATTATGATGGCTATCATACTTATATAACAGCGAAGGCGGCAATGCTTTCAGATTAGCAGAAGAGGAACGCGTATGGCACTGTTTGATATTTTTGATGAAATTTCAGAAAAACAGGCAACAAAGACAGAACTGGGGGATCAGAGGATCTTTGGAGCGATAGTCGGAGTTGTAGCAGAAAATTATTCCGAGGAGATGCCGGGAAGACTTTGTGTAAATATCCTGACCAGGGATGAAAATGCAAATCAGCTTAAATGGGCAAAGATGGCGTTTCCCTATATTGGAGAAAAATATGGAAGCTATTTTCTGCCGGAAAAGGGGGATCAGGTTCTTTTACTGTGCGAGGACGGAAATATCGAAAAACCTTTTGTGATCGGCTGTATTCCGAAGGATAAGGATAAATTTTTAAAAGCTTCTGCCACAGCGAAAAATACCATAAAACAGATCAAAACAAGAAATGGAAGCCGTATTACTTTTGAGGATGATGATAACGAGGATGGCGCAAAGGATAAGATCACGGTCGCAACGGCACAGGATATGCACCAGATCGTTTTAGACAATGAGAAAAAAAAGATTTCCGTAGCAGATTCTGAAAAAAAATGTGTTGTGGAGATGGAGACAGAAAAGGGCAGAATTTCGATCCATGCAGATGAGACGCTTGAGATTACGGTGGGTGATTCCATTACTCTTACCATGAATGGCAAGAGCGGCTCCGTAAAGTTAGAAGCGCAGAAGGTTCAGATCGAGGCTGGAAAAAAATTAGAACTGACTACGGATGGCAATGCAAAAATGTCAGGAAAGCAGATGGAGTTAGAGGCAACTTCCACCTTAAAAGGATCCAGCAGCGGAATGGTTATATTAGAGGGAAAACCGATTAAACTTGGTTAGAGGTGATTGCAATGAAAGACAACAGTTTTCTGGGAAAGGGAATAAAGTTTCCGATAGAGATAAATCCGGCAACAGGCAGATTTGTTTTATCAGAGGGAAATAAAAGTGTAAAGGAGTCAGTATACCTTATTTTGATGACTCAGAAAAGAGAAAGATGGACACGGCCTGATTTTGGAAGCAGGATTCTTTCGTATACTTTTATGGATACATCCGCAACACGTCTTAATATGATGGCGAGAAACTTAGAGGAGACGATCCTTACACAGGAGCCAAGAATTAACCAGGTGGAAGTAACCGTAGATCCGAAACTCGATAAGGGATGTCTGATCATAAATATCGCATACAGGATTGCAGAGACAAATACAAGAGATAATCTTGTTTTTCCGTTTTACTTATATGCAGAGGAGAATGGAGGCGTAAATGGAGAGGTGGAATAATGTCATGACGTACAAAAGGAGCAAAGATATGCTTCTTAAGGAAATAAAACAGCTCGCAGAAAGTTATACGCCTGAATGGAAATTCTCCACGCATAACCCGGATGCGGGTTCTGTGATCGCAATGATATTTGCAGATCAGATGCGGGATAATGTAAAAAATATTAATTCGCTGATCGAAAAATACCATACAGAGTTTGCAAATATGTGCGGTGTGGTGTTAAATCCGGCGCATCCGGCAACTTCGATAGCAGTATTTACGCCGGGGGAAACGATCAGCACAGGCAGCTCTGTGTATAAGGGCACGCAGCTTCTCGGAGAGACTACGGATGAGGAAGAGGTCGTTTTTGAAACAATGCACGACATCTATGTGACGGGAGCAAAAATTACGGATGTGGCAGCGACTTATGGTGACGAAATTATCCTCTATATGGGCGGCTTCCAGACACAGGATATTATCACAGGTGAGTTAACTCCGGTTTTTGATCAGGATGCGGCAAATGAGATTTCCCTGTTTTCAGATAAAGGAAAGAAAATTGGCAGACAGGCATTGCTGATTGCGCATAAGTTTTTATTTCAGAATCCATCCGTTGGGATACGTCTGCGTTTTTGGGGAAATGATGACTGTGAAAAAATTGCAGCAACGCTCTGTGACCCGGAAAATTATGAATTTTTTATTTATTCGAAGCAGGGACTGGTGCCGGTTGAGAAGGCAAGTGCGTGTGAGGATTATGTCGAACTCTTTTCAGAGGCAGTGTGCGGGGATGTCGAACGCGGTGAGGATATATATCAGGCCATTGTACTCAAACGCAGAAAACAGATGGACATCCCTCTTATTTTAAAGAAAATTGAGATTATTACAGGCAGTACCAAAGAAAAGCCTGATTTTATTTACGATGGCAGTAAGGAACTCGAAACGGATATGTTTTTGCCGTTTGGTCAGAAACCGTCATTGTATGATGAATGTTATATTGGAAAAAAGCAGTGGATGAATTTAAGCGGGTTTGAGGTAACAATCGAGTTTGACTTAAATTTTGGTGAATATGAGGATAAGGGGATCGTGGTCCGGGAGGAAGATCTTCGGATCATTAAAAGAAAACGTCCAAAGGACTTCGAACAGCGGATAGAGTATATCTGTCATGTGCAGGAGGTCTCCTTAGAATATTTTAACGGTTATGGCTGGAAGCGCCTGCCGTGCACGCCGTCCGTACAGACGATTTTTTCGGATGCAGGCAATGCAGGGCACTACCGGTTTTCCTTTGAGATACCATATGACTGGGATGTCACAGTACAGGGAGGTTATGAGGAAAAGACGTTAAGACTGCAGATAAAGAGGGCAGATAACTGCTATGTTGCCGGAGCAAAGTATATTTATCCTGTGATCACAGGTATTATGATGCAGATAGAGAATAAGCAAAGATGTGTGCTTCCTGACAGGGTAGAATTTGTAGATGGCGTTAACCGGAAAAATATTACCGGAAATTTTCTGAGGGAAGAACCGGTCAGAACCTTTGACAGCCGTAAATACAGGGGAAATTACATGTATCTGGGATTTGACCGCAAATTTTACGGTGGTCCGGTCAGCCTGTTTATAGAGATGGATGAGAATTTCCATGCGCCAATGGAACAGGTGGATTTTTCCTATTCTTCCACAGATGGATTTAAAGTGCTTAAGGTTACAGATTACACAAACCATTTTCAAAATTCGGAGCGCATCATTTTTTTCCCGCCGTCCGATCAGGCAGTGATGGAGATTGAGGGGGAGGAGCGTTACTGGCTCAGGATTGAAACTCAGGGCAGGGATAAGAGTGACCGGCAGGCAGAGTATCCGGTCATTAGAAATATATTTATGAATGCAGCGGAGATCCAGAATATAGAGACAGGGATCAGGCAGGAATTTTTTATTGATACTGTGGAGGCGGGGATGTCTTTTTCCCTGAATTCACAGACTATTTTAAACGCGGAAGTATGGGTGAATGAGGTCGATGTTCTCTCACGCAGAGAGATGGAGATTCTTCTGCAGAAACTGCCCGGGCGTGTCAACGCAGAATATAATTTTATGGGGGAGATTGAGGAATTTTTTATAAAATGGGATGAGGTTCCGAACTTTGATGAGACGGGAGGCAGAAAGAGAGTATATGTGATCGACCGGAGCAATGGAAGGATCTATTTCGGGGATGGTATCCATGTATCTGTCCCACATAATACAAAGGGAGTTGCCTTCTGGGTTGTGATCACAAGATGCAGCGGGGAAAAAGGAAATCTAAAGGCTGGTGCAATCAACAGTTTTAAGGGCAATTTATTGCCGGTCGAATCTGTCTTTAATCCGGTTGCAGCCACGGGGGGATGCAACATTGAAAATATCGATCATGCATTGGAGCGGGCAAGTAATATTTTAAGCACCGGAAGGCGTCTGGTAACGGAGGAGGATTATCTGGCAGAAACCAGAATCTATCTGCCGGAGACAGATCAGGCAGCTTGTATTATCGACCGTACCGTAACAGGAGATTATAAAGAGGGCAGTATTAACCTGGTGCTGCTTTTAAAAAATTATCAGCTTGGCAGCCATGTGTTTTACAATATCAGAGAAGGCTTAAAGCGGCATATGCTCGAAAAATGTGAGCTGACCTGCAGTGAGGAGGACCTTAATATTGTGGAGCCTGTTTTTGTAAAGATCTCTGTACGTATCTGGATACGCGTGGAGAATATTGCAGAAAGTCTTGATATCAAAGACCGGTGGTTAGAAGCGATCACGGACTTTCTTGATCCGCTCTCAACTTCGAAAAGAGGCGGATGGAAAATCGGCACGCTGCCAACTGAAAATCAGATAAAGATCATGTTAAATGCACAGGGAATTCAGTCGGCGATGGAAAAATACAGTATCAGTGCTTCGTATCAGGGCGCAGATGGGATTTATGAGAAAGCGTTAGATTCCATTGAGGCAGATCCATACATGATCTGTCTGAATGGTGAGCATGAGGTTATTATTGTAGAGTAGAGCAGGAGTGGTTGTTATGTTAAACAGCAGAAACATAAACCATAAGACGTATGAGGAATATGTCAACGAGGCGATTGCCCGGATACAATTATATAGTAATGAGTGGACGAATTATAATCCGTCTGATCCGGGTATTACGATACTGGAAAATTTCTCTGCATTTACCGTTCTGCAAGGGACGACAATGGATGAGGTTCCGGATGAGGTTAAATGGAAACTGCTAAAGCTGGCAGGATTTGTGCAGTGCCCGGGGACTGCGGCGCGTGTGTTTGCAGAACCTGCGGCAGGAAACAGATGGATGCACAGACAGATACCGGGTGAGAAACTTTATTCAGGGAGTCTGTGTTACGAGTTTATATCGGACACAGGAATGATTCATGCGAAGATCACAGCAGCAGACAGTGTTGTGGGTGGAGTGGTGACAGAGCGAAATGAACTGTTGTCAGACCGAAGCGGATCGAACGGAATAGAAATATTTGGCAGCCATCCATCCGGCGGGGAGGAGATCATATTTTATCTGGATGAGTTCCCGATGGAGGATGTCTGTATGTATGTCGAGACGGAAAGCCTTTTTCCGAGAAACCGTTTTGATCAGGGGGAATCGAATCCCTTTGTGACAATAGAGTGGTATGTGTATACTGCGGAGGGATTTGTTCCTGTGGAGGCAGCAGATGATACCGGAGGATTTCTGCTGTCCGGTCTGATCCGGATCAAAGGGCAGTCCCTGACGGTGCAGCCGGTGGTCAGTGAGGATAAAAAGAAGTACGTCATCAAAGCAAAGATCGCCACATGCGCTTATGATATCCCGCCCCGTGTAAGACGGATCCGGGGACTGCTGACACAGGCGGTACAGAGGGATACGCGCTCGGCACTGGTGTCTGCTGAGTCAGACGGTCAGGGGACACTTATCATAGAGCATACACTTTTAAAAGATGGAAGTTACGAATTGTACAGACAGACGGAAAACGGATATGCCATGGTCGATGTACAGGAGTATGAGGAGATCCGCATGGATCCGTATACGGTCAGACTGACGTTTAAAGACACACAGGAAAAAAGCAGCTATCTTGCCGTCGTGCAGGCGGAAAATATTCTGGGATACCGGTATTTAGGAAAACTGCTTGGCTATGATGACCAGGAGATTTCATTGCCGCCGTGGAGCTTCGTGTACAGCAGAGAATTTAGTATACTTGTGAGAAGATCTGATACAGACCGGTTTGATCTGATCCACCCGGAGGAAAAAACGGAGGATGGCGTATTTTATACGGTGGATGAAAGACAGTCAAAGATCGTAATCCATGACTGCGGCAGTTATGAGGGATGTGAGATATATCTGGGAAATTACAGCCTGTATTCCGGCGCGGACGGTACGGTGATACCGGAAACGGAGCTTTTGCTCACAGAGGGCGGCAGCCGTTTTGAGGCAAAGGTCTGCTGCATCTTAGAGGCGGGCAGATATGAAGATACCATAGAGGAGGTAAGACGGCGGTTTGCAGCGGATCTTGCAATGCCGGTCACTGCAGTGACAAGAGCGGATTTTGAGAAAATCATATTGTCAATCCCCGGACTTTCCATTCACAAGATCTATGCGGATGTGGTACCGGAAAAGAATGAAGTACAGATTGTAATAAAGCCAAACAGTGAGGAGCGTTTTCCGAAACTGTCCGATACCTATCGAAAAGTGGTGGAAAAATACATTTTAAAGAGACGTCTGCTTACCACAAAAATCAAAATATGCCAGCCGCGGTATGTTCCAGTAAATGTCAGGGTAATCATAAATGTAAAAAAATATGCGGTAAATGTACAAAAACAGGTCAACGAGGTTTTAGTGCAGATGCTTGACGGGATTCATTCCGAACGCAATTTTGGTGAAAAACTCTATATCAGGGAAATATTTCAGGAAGTCTTAACACTAGAGTGTGTCGATGAAATCCAGGATATGTATGTTTTTGCAAAAGGTGCAATTGCACAAAAAGACACAGGCGTAATTTGTTTTGCATTTGACGAACTGTTTTATCCGGGTGACATTCAGATAGAAATGAATCTGGTGTAGGTTAACATCAGAGGGAGGAGCAAGATGATACAGGAACGTAATTACACGATCGGTAACAGCAGATTAAAACGGGCCTTTCAGTATGGATTAAAGCAGGTATCAGATCACAAAGCCGGGATGCTTGAGCTTGTAGGGGAAGAAGAACATTTTTTGATTCTCCCGGTGTTTGATGCGGATGAACCGTCTTACCAGTGGGGGAGATTTCATTTTGATGTAGTGGCTGATACAGGATGTCAGATCATCTTTCATGCGTTTGCAAAAGATATTAAAGATGAAGCAGAAAAAAAGGAACTTATCAGGCTGAACCGGCTGCTGTATGATGCCGGGACTGATATCGGGGAAAAAAGAGATATTTTTGTGAGAACAGACGGAATTACAACAGTCAACCAGTCCGATATTCTGCTCCTGCAGCTAAGAGGGCAGTATCTGTGGATAGCACTCGAGATCAGGGGGGTGAATACCGGGTATATTAATAATATGAGACTGACAAATCCGGCAGATAATTTTATGCAGACTTTCCCGGAGGTATATCAGGATGAGGGAGGATTTTTCCACCGGTATATGACGATTTTTTCTACCATGTATTCCAATGTGCAGATGGAGATTGATCATTTTTATGAATTGTTAGATGCCCGGACAGCACCTTCGGAAATGCTGCCGGTTTTAGCAGGCTGGCTTGGAATCAAAATAGAAAAAAATTTTTTTGAGGACAGGATCCTGCGTGAACTGATTGAAAATGGTTATGAGCTTAACCGGAAAAAAGGTACCCGCTGGGCGATCGAACAGCTTGCAAAGATCATATTGGAGGATGATGCGATCCAGATTACGGAACGGAATCTGATCGAACAGGAAAATGTATCCAGAGATGAAATTGACAGCTACAATAATCTGTACGGCAGCAGCAAATGGGATGTCACGTTAGTGACAAATCATGCTCCGGATGAAGAACTGCAGGAGAAATTTCTTTACCTGGCAGCGCAGTTTAAACCCATCCGGTGCAATGTGCGATTGAAATTCAGCGAATCGTTTGTGACAATGGATTCTTATTCTTATATGGATAAAAATGCAAGTCTTAGTGAGGTTTCACAGGCAAGGCTCGAAAGCGGCGATGTGATGGATGGCAGTGTTATTATGTAAGGTTCGGTGAGGAGATAAGGCATGGGAAAATATACGATCATAGCAGATACAGGACAGAAGCTGGCAGAACTTTTACAACGGGAAATGGTGCCGGATGTTGTAAAGAACGTCAATGAGATCGGTTTGCGGAGTCCGGAGGATCACGGGGATGTCTCTTTAGGATTGTTTTTGTACGATGTGAAGGAAAGTGAGGAGATCCGTCAGGCGGGCGTGGCAATTATGAACAGGGATACGATCAGCAGGCCACCGATCTATTTATCACTTTATTATATGATCACCGCATACTCAAACGGTGATGCGAAATACAGACTTTTGCAGGAGGAAAAAATACTCGGTAAAGTGATACAGGTGTTTCACGATCATCCGGTGATCCCGTTAGAGGAGATCGACACGGAAAGAAAGACCGGCACAGATATCCATATCTCGATGGTTAAAATGACAATGGATGAAAAGGCGAGAATCTGGAATTTTCCGAATGTCGGAAACAGGCTGTCACTTTTTTATAAGGTAACTCCGGTCAGCATAGATTCCTTACTGGAAAGTGGCATCACAAGAGTTACAGATATCGATATCAATGTGGTTCAGGCAGGAGAAAACAGAATGCCGGGACGCAGGTAAGGAGGTATGGTTCTATGGGACATGTGCAGAAAAAAGTATATGCAGTGCTCTGTCTCTATGACAGTTTTACCGGGGATACCGTACAGATGAAAGATTGTCAGATCAAAGGAGCATTGCCGGAAAGCCTGATCTTAAAAGATAATGGCTGCTATGTTTTTATGGAAACTGCCGGGATCGGACAGTCAGAGATTGAAATCATATCGGATATCTATGAGGTAAAAAAAGTCAGACTATCAGAACTGACCGAAAGAGGAAGTTACAGACAGCAGGTGCTATGGATGAAACCATCCAGAAATTATATTTATCCATCCGGTGCGGAGATTATAAAGGGAACGATAGCGTTCACAGACAAAGGGAATAAAAAAGCAGCATGCCCAAAAAGTTACCAGCTGGTGATGACAAAAGAAAAAAATCCGGTACGCCTTTTAGCGGACTGTGATGCAGGAACAAATAAGATCAGGCTGAAAAGTGCCGTAAAAGAGCAGTTTGAGGAAACCTTTGGGATATTTTACCGGAATGGCGAGGCTGTCAGTCCGATGTTTAAAATAAAAACGATGGATGCGGAGTCAGACAGCTATCTCACAGAGGGAGATTTTGAGGTGGACTACAAAAAGGGGGAAGTTGTCTTTCACCGCGTGATAGAAGCCGTGTGGCATGATCAGGATATGTTTGGCATGGCATTGCCGGAAAAGACAGATGAGACGGTTCGGTTTGACTTATTTGAAGATCAGAAATTCAAAAGAAGTTACCGTGTGGAAAATGGGATGTTCAAAGGATAGGTGTTTATGGTAAAGGAAGTATCTGATTTTTTAGAAGATGTATATGGAGGCTATGAGAGTGACCGGGCATTTATGATCGATCTTTATAAAATGTTCGATGTGCTGCTCTATGGCGTCCGCAGACAGGCGGGAAAAAATCCCCTGACTGCGGAAGAGAAAGATCGTATCTGGCTGAAGCTGCGTCTGCGCCTGACGGACAATATAGATGCCACATCTGCGCCATTCCTTCTGCATTTCTGGAAATATATCCAGACAGAAGAGCCATCTTTATACCGGATACTGAAACTTTTAGCAGGCGGAGCCTGCCATTACAGTACAGCGTATGAAAATATTTTTGCAGAGATTGCCGGCAATCCGAAGAATGTATTTGCGACGGAAGAACTGTTAGAAAAAATATGTGATGTTTGGGATATCCCTGTTGAGGTACAGTTTGCAAGGGGACTTCGGGATAAAAAGCTGTTCCGGGATGACAAAAATCTTTGGGATTATTCCTCCTGTAAACGTACACCGCTTGTGCTGCACCCATGGATCGTGGACTATTTTTTCGGGGAACTGTCGCTCCCGGAGTCTCTGATCGGAAAAGCAGATTTAAAGAGCAGTTTTCAAAAGACAGAATGGATCGGATATACGGACGTTTATGAACAGATCCATACGCTTGTAAGAGAAAATACACCGATCAATATTGTCATTACCGGCAAAGATGGGTGCGGAAAGCACAGTCTGATTGAGAATATTTATGGAGAAACAGAACGTAAGCTGCTCACATTTTCCTGGGAAGCGTACGAAAATAATAATGACAGACAGACATTTTTACAGGATGCAGAGAGTTTTGTGGAAATGGTCGGAGCGGATGTCTGTATTTTTGATTATACGGCAAAACAGACAGAAGAACTGACGCAGGAGAGAATGCCCTCAGATTTTTCCGGTTTTGTAAAAAGCCTGAATGAACATAAGCATATTCTTATTATGACCATGGAGGAAAAGAACAGAAGTGTACGAAATGATATCGGCAATGTGGTCATGGTCAGAATGGAGATTCCGACTCCGGAGGAGCGGATCATGGCATGGCGGCAGCTTTTACAGAAATATGAAAGTAAAGAACTCTTACCGGAGGTACTTGGAAATAAATACCGCATGCATGTGGGGGAGATCGCAGCAGTTTTAAAAAATGCGTTTTATATATGCTGCAGCCATGGAAAAACACAGATTACGGGAGAAGATATTATTTTAGCAATCCGTCAGAAAAATTCCGGGGAATTAGGCCCATTTGCGGAACTGCAGGATCCATGTTTCAGCTGGGATGATATGATCGTGGAGGATGAGGTATATAAAAATCTGCGCTATATTGTCGACCGGATCCTGTACCGCAATGTGGTGGGGCAGAAGTGGGGCTATGATGATATTTTAAAGTATGGTAAAGGCGTATGTGCATTATTTTACGGGCCGCCGGGAACCGGAAAAACGATGGCGGCGCGCGTGCTCGCAAATGAGCTGGGGATCGATCTTTACCGGATCGATCTTTCGAGAATGGTGAGTAAATACGTCGGAGAGACACAGAAAAATATCACACAGCTTTTTGAACGGGCAAAAAATATGGATGCGATCCTGTTTTTTGATGAGGCAGATGCCTTTTTTTCAAAGAGGACAGAGGTATCGGATGCGAATGACCGCAACTCCAATTCAGAGGTGGCACATTTGCTGCAAAAGCTGGAAGAATATGAGGGAATATCCATATTGGCGACGAACTTAAAAGATAACATTGATGATGCATTTAAGCGGAGATTCAAATATATGGTACATTTCCAGCTGCCAGCTGCGGAGGAGAGAAGGGCACTTTGGAAAAAGATGCTTCCCGATGCGGCACCGCGGGAGCAGGATATCAATCTGGATTACTTTGCGGATAAATTTGAATTGTCCGGAAGTGAGATCAAAGAAGTCATGGTTCATGCAGCATACCAGGCGGCAAGACAGAATAAGGCGGTTGGCAATAAAGAACTGGCGGATGCAATGATGATCTGCATGAATAAATATGGCGTAACACTTACATGGGAAGATTTCAATGATCTGCTCATGTAAGAAGCGGGGGTGATGTCAGTGGCATATGATGAGATAAAAAAAATATTTAATTTAAATAAACTGGCGGAGCGCAACACCAGAGCGGGGAGAAAGAATCTGACAGCACAGGAACTGGCGGTTCTTTCAGAGCGCTACGGTGCAGATGATACTGCAGGCTACAGCACTGCACCGGCGGATGAGGAGCAGACAGTAGAAGTCATGGACCGCACGACAGAGACAAAGAGAGCTGCATCCATGGGATTTTTTCAGGATACGTTCAGCTTTGTTCATATCTTCACGAAAAATGTTGATTTTACGGTGAACGGAACAAGATTCCGTGGAAAAGACGGTCTGCAGGTGCGTGGCGGGGCGGTTCCGGTAGGAAAAGGTCTTGTGGTGGATCTCACGCCGGTTATGATGATCGGACAGGTGTCGGAAAATAAGCAGTCAGCTTCAAAAGTACGGCAGTCAGAACCGGCAAAGATAGTTGTGTATAATTCCCTTGCAAACGAGATTACCGAATTAGAGGGAGAGGAATATGTCAAAGTCGAAAGTGAAAATGGAAAAGGGTTTTTAAAAGTCACATCACAAAAGAACTTCTCTCTTCCTGCGGGTACTGGTGGAGAAACGATAGAGGGAAGTGGATTCACGCTGGATCAAAGTGGGATGGATATTACAAATCCGGTTTACAGCAAGGATGGACAGACGGAATCCTTAGGGGAAGCAAAGGTAGGAAAAAGCGGACTTATAACGGTAAAAAAAGAGTCTGAAACAAAGAAAAAAAACATGGATGCCGGTCTGGCAGAAGATGAGATGGAAAGCCGGACAGAAGAACCTGTGGTGGAACCGGAAGAAGAAGCCGGGGTGGAATCAGGCGAAAATCCGGCGGGTGATGCGATAGACAAGGTATTAGGTGCCGTATCGGACTATGTGGGGGAAAAAGCGCAAAAGACACTGGCTTCTGCATTTGGAAATACGCTTGGAGCAGACGGAACATTTGATATCTTTTCCAATGAAAAAAGTAAGACTGCAAATGAGGAAAAAGAAGAGGAGAAAAAGAAGAAAGAAGAAAACAAGGACGGGGAGGTCACTCTGGTAAAAACGCTTGTGCAGGGAATGATGCCGGAATTTTTGACGGAGATGTTTCCATCCCTTGAGGACAGCAAAAATAAGCAGGCATGGGATTATGCGAAGAAAAATATAGGAAACTATTTCAGCGGAAAGCCTATTGAAGAACCACCGTCTAGTCTGTATACGGAAGAAGAGGAGACAGAGAATAAGAAACTGCCGGAGATCGGTATTAATATCACATTGCTTCCAGGACTGAAAGCGGGTATAGGTTTAGAGCCTGATTTTTCTATTAAACTTGTTCCGAAACTGAATATCAGACCGCAGGAGGGTGCCGGGGCTCAGATGGTAAATGCGGCGGTCGACACATTTTTCGAGGACATACCGGAGGGAAGATTAGATGCCTTCGATAACATGAAAGATGCGGATATTAAAAAACGCACGAAAAATGCAGTTGTGGCAGCAGTGGATCAGATGCAGTTAAACGTCGCAGGATCACTCTCCCTTGCAGGAGAATTTAATCTGACTGCGATGGCATATCTGCTCGCAGATGCCAGTTATCTGTTCAGCGTAAAAGGAGGATTAATTGCAAAACTCGGTCTGGCCGGTACAGGTGAAAACAGTTCCGTTGCATCGATCGGAGTATCACAGGAGATCGACTTTGAAAATGGAAAGCCAAAATTTGGAGACAGAACTTTAGACCTGCAGGCAGGAATCGGCATGTCTGCGGCGATCGGGATCAAAGCAGAGATAGAGTCGAAGCTGTTTGGCGTTGAAAAAGAATTTGAAAAGGATTTTGCAGAGTGGGATCTTTTTAAGCTGGAATATGAGCGGGCGATCAAACTGAACAATACCGGTGCATCTGCCGGAGGATTTTTAAAACCGCAGGGTGAGAAAGATAAACTGGAGGATCCATGGAATAATGTGGGTGCTGTCCATTCGGCATTTAATGCGGGCGTGCTTGGAAAGCAGATTGCTGATGTGCGCAAAGACAGTTTTGGTTTCCGTGTCGTACAGCGGGCAGAAGGCGTTTCTGAACTGATCAAACAGAGCAGGGCGGCAGAGACTGATATGAAGGAGCTGCTTGACGGCTGGCAGAAGCTGACAACGGACCCGGAGGAAAAACTTGCATTAGAAGATGGCAAAGAGGAGATGGAAGGGGCAGAAACCAAAGACAAAGGTGACATGGAAGCGCAGGAACGTGAAGCAATCCGTAAAAGACTCCTTTATCTTGCGGGAACTTATGCAATGAAACGGGATGCAGTCAATGCACAGATCAGAGAGATCGACTCTAAGATCATTGATATTCAAAGTTCAGACCATTACCGGAAAAATGTCGGGGAAGCGGATCAGAATATAAGCAAACATACGCAGCTGCTCGAGCAGATGAAGCAATGGAGAGAGGGCAATCAGAATGCGACAGGAGCCGAGGCGTTAGCAGCGTATCGCGCATTTAAGGGAAATGGAAAAAGTGCAAATTTTGATAAATATGCTGAGGCGCGCCGCAGTGAGGAAGCGCGTAAAGAGGTAGGAACAAAACAAAATATCATAGAATATGAAAAAAAACGTGCGGCAGAACTTGGGAAAAGCCATCAGGAACGGTTAGAGAAGCTGGATGCGTATCTTGCTGAGCATAATTTAAGTAAAGAAGATAAAAATCAAAATGCAGAGTTTGCGGCATTTTATTTAGGACTTGGCGGCAAAGGAATGAAAAATGAACTTGCGCGCTATGTGAATAAAAAGGAAACCGTGCAAAGTTATGAGCAGGAACGCTATGATCAGCTTACACAGAAACATACAGAACGAATCCAGAAGATCGAAGCGTTTATGAAGGAAAATAACCTTGATGGGAAAACACCAAGCGGGGCACTGTTAGAGTACTACAAAGATAAACTTGGCGGCAAACAGGTTTTTGAGGATGTATATGCGAATTTTGCAGATGTGGATATGCTCAGGAAATATGAGGAAAAACATCTTGCGGAGGATGAAAAGACAGCGTGGCATTACAATATTTATACCCGGTTAAAGAGTGCAAAGCAGCAGTATGATGCGGCAAAGACAGAAGATGAAAAAAAACGTATCACAGAAATGGCAAGACAGATCATGTTTGGCGCAGACGGGGGTAAGACGAAAGGAGAGGCTCATTACGATATAGAAACTTTCCGCAAGAAGAGCTACCGGATGGCAGAGAAACAGGATATCATCGATTACGAGAAAAACTGGCAGGCACATGGAGTGATAGATAAAGGTTTCTTAGAGCATGTAGGCAGTGATCTTGAAGAGATGAAACAAAGAATGGCTGACAACACAGAGGATACAAAGTCCGGCAGCCATATCACAGCTTATTTTATCCTGAAAAAACTTGGCTATGAGGATCCATATGATTTTGTAAAAGAGAATATACAATTGGAAACCATTTTGCGGTATGAGCAGGCAAGAATGCAGAAGTATTATACCGAAAATGATCTGGAAGGTTACATGAAGCACCAGGTATGTGTACAGGAAATAACAAGAGCCATGCAGCAGATCCAGAATACAGAGTCTGATGAGGCGAAAGCGGAAATCGCAGAGCAGACACGGCGGAGATATTTCAGCGGAGAGATGCGGCCAAGAGTCCTGCCGACACAGAGAAAAGAATGGCTGAGACAGCAGGTAAAAAGGACTGCACCAAAGTTTCAGGATCAGGGCAGAAAAAGTTATGATGATTTAAAGAAGGAAAGCTCTTTAACTGCGATCAGAAATTATGAGTTAGAGAGATACCAGTATTATATCGGTGAGAGAAATATCAAAGATGCAGATAAACATTTCAAATGTGTAAGTGCCATAGACACTGCCTTAATAGAACTGAAAGGCAAAAATGCAGAGGAACAGGCAGCGTATGTGGATAAGGTAAAAACAGACTACTTTAGCGGAAAGATGAATCAGGGAACAGACGATGCAGTCGAAAGGAGTGGATTCTTAAAAGCAGTCAGGAATGGAGATGTAGATTTTACCACCGGACATACAGCGGAGGGTTATATAAAGAGTACGGTTTCTGTGCAGGAGATTATTAACTACGAGGAGCAAAGGGCAGCGCAGTCAGACGATACGGATGCAAAGCATCTGACGTCTCTTAATAAACTGAAAGAGGCGGGTGAACAGATCCTGGCACTTGCGAGGGAAGGAAAAGCGGCTGAGGCAAACCGTCTTTCTGATAAGGTGATCGAAGATTACTGCTCCGGGGAACTGGTAGGAGAAGACCGGCTGACAGACATCAAAGAGAGAACGGAACTTTTATCCCAGGCATATAAAGGGCGCATTGAAGGACAAGAGGGAAAATTCATCGACAGGGATCTTTATATAAAGCTGCTGACCCAGTATCAGGAACATAATGGAAAGGTGCATGAGGAACGTGCCGCTGCGTTGGAGGAAGCTGCGGAAACGGGCAGTGATGCAGAGGTTTATGAACGTTACAAACAGATGGGCGGCGGAGCCAGATTCCGGGAAATCTATAATAAACAAAATGAAAATATGACGGCGGACGAGCTGACGATCGACCAGATGATGCGGTACAGCACGGCATCCCTTCAAAAGGCATCTAAGCAGGGCTGGCTGATCCGGAAGAAAAAAGCGGTCATGAATTTCTTCCGGACTAAGAATCCATTCATGGAAGGACTCAGTGACGAAGAAATGGATGCCATGGCAAGAGCCGGACATTTTGGCAGACTTGCCATGATCATAGAAGCGGAGGATGAGATAAAACCGGCAGAGGATGAATCAAATGCAGAGGAAGTAGAAAAGCAGAGACAAAAGATCATGCAGCAGTATGTAGCAATGACCGGGGATGGTGGAAAAGGCTTAGCGAAAGACATGGAAAATAACCTGCATAAGATCGTGACACCGCAGATGCTCTTAAATTATGAAACTTCCAGAAAAAATGAATTAGGCAAAAAGCATATGGAGCGGTTAGAATGGCTTGAGGGTAAAGACGATGTACTGACGGAAGCCGATATGACAGAGTACCGCGACATGGCAAAAGCGGACGGTTCTACATGGAAGGATCATGCGAATTTCATATTAAGCCTGATGAGCAGACGTTATCAGACAGGGCTTGATAAAGCACTTGACCCGGCGCAGATCATGACACCTGCTGCAGTCTATTCCTATGAGGAGCGCAAGTTTGCTGAAGCTACTGCAAAACACCGGGAGAGAATCGCGATGCTTGACAGTACGGATGAAACACAGGAAAATGTATGGGACAAGTATCAGGAGATGGGCGGCGGTTCGTCATTTTTGAAATCACTGAAAGCCGATGTGAAAGCAACGGAAAAGCAGACCCAGGAAAAATCTGTGGAGTATCAGGAGATCATTGACTATGAGCAGACGAGGGCAGATCTGTATGTGAAACAGAAGGAACTTGCCGAAGAAAATGTCACAAAGCTCTTAGCACAAAAACAAATGCTGCAGCATACGCTTGACGAGAGTGAACAGTATATGCAGGAGTTTGACAGTATCACGGCAAATGGAAATGATGATACGGCCAGCACGGAGAATTTAAATGCCATGATCGAGAAGATCATGAATCTCCGAAAATCGAAACTAAACACACAGGCTGTGGGATAAAAGGAGGCAGGATATGACGCTGCAGGAAGAGGTTTTAGCGTTTTTTGAGTCGCAGGACACAAAGTATCTGATCAAAAAAGGAGAGGAAGGCGAGCCGGACAACATTCATATTATCGTGAATGGCGACCATGGTAACTGGGAGGGCATTGCACTCTGCTATGAACAGGAACGCTTTCTGGTATTTTATGTGAATCTTGGCATGAAAGTACCACAGGAGAAAAAACAGGCACTGGCAGAATGGCTGTTTGAGAAAAACTATTATTATAAGTATGGTGGATATTATATCGACCCGCCATCAGGCACGCTTGTGGTCAGAAACAGTGTCCATGTTTATGGAACAGAAAAGGAGCGCGGCATGCTGATCCGTCAGGGGATCTTAACAGGCGCGGTCATGGCGGATCAGGATTATGAGGAGATCATGAAATTCATATATGCATGACAGAGAAAGCGCATAATGCTTGTGATGCCAAGGAAGGGAGACTATAATGACAATAGAAGAGACCGGTGGGCTTGCGGCAGGACAAATTGACTTCCGGGAGATCACACTGGCGGATAAAGAATTGGCAGACCGTTATCTGTTAAAGTATGGCGGGAGGTCCTGCCAGCATGCTTTTGCATCGATGTACTGCCTGAAAGAAAAATATAAAGATTCTGTCTGCGAAAAGGATGACTGGCTTTATATTTTAAGGGCAGGTCTGTGTACGGACAGCGAGCGTGTCTATCTCTTCCCGATGGGAGATGTGGAAAAGAAGGATGAGTTAAGATATGCAGTAGAACAGCTTCTTACAGATGCGCACAGATATGGAAAAAGGCTGCGGTTTGAAACAATCACGGAAGAGCCGGCGCATTTGCTGGAAGAATTATTTCCGGGGCAGTTTGAAATAACGGAGAACCGTGACTATGCGGAATATATTTACAGAAGAGAACGGTTAGAGACGCTTGCAGGAAAAGATCTTGCAAAAAAACGTTACTACTGCAACCGGTTTTACCGTGAGTATGAGAACCGGTTCCGGGTGGAATCCATAACCGGAAAAAATATACCGGAGATACTTGCGTTTCAGGGAAAATGGTTAGAGGAGCGTCTGCAGACTGCAGCAGAACCTAAGAGCAGCCAGTTAAAAACGGAGAACAGGGCAATGGTAAACTGCCTGAATGCATTTGAAGCACTGGGATTGAAAGGAATCTGCATGTATGTGGGTGATGTTTTATGCGGCTACAGTTTTGGCAGCCTTTTAAGTGGAAACTGTATGGATGTGATCGCCGAAAAAGCCAGCATGGATATTTTACATATTTATCAGGCATTGAGCCGTGAGTTTACACATATATGCTGCCATGCGGCAGAGTATGTCAACAAAGAGGAAGATCTGGGGGATACGGGACTTCGGGAGGCAAAGACCTGTTACCATCCTGATATTCTTCTTCGTAAGTATGTGGCAAGGGAAAAATAACACAAGAGGACATAGTATTTATGAATAAGTTAGAGGCAAATCTGTCGCTGTTTCTGATCACTTTTTTTGCGGCAATCCAATATGTATTTTTAAAAAATATACCGGATTCTGTTTCCCATTTTGCATTTTTGTGCATTACAAATCTGATCGGATTTATCATTACATTTGTTGTTTTCTTTGGTGAGCTGTTCCGGATCGATGCAAAACAGATTAAACAGAGCATGATTATGTCGGCAGAACTTATGGGGTTTAATATTTTTCTGCTGTTAGGCTCATCCGGGGTGGATGCGACAGTGAGTGCCTGCGTGTTATCGGCATATTTTATCTTTATTCCGGTAATCTCGTTTTTATGGTTCCGGAAAAAAACGAAGTGGAATATCTGGCTTGCGGCGGTCATCGTACTTTTTGGACTGTTTTGTTTTATGAAATTTGACATCCGGGGACTTTTGAACGTGCATGTGTTAGAACTCATGGTCTGCAATATATTTTTTGCTTTCTATATTATAACGACCGAGTATTGTACGGCGAAGTCCAATCCGGCGATCCTGTCGATGGGGCAGCTGTTTTTTAATTTTATCCTGTCTCTGTTTTTCTGGATGGGGCAGTCAGTGATGACGCATACATCTTTAGAACTCCCGGCAGATCCTCAGTTTTGGGGCAGTGTGATATTTATCAGTTTTTTTATCCGGGGGATGTATGGGATCGTCCAGATCTATGCACAGAGATATGTGAGTGCGTTTAATACGTCAATGATTTTTTCAACAGAGATCATTATTACGATGTTTATGTCACCGGTTCTTGCACTCGTTTTTCAGACCGAGGCAGAGGAGATCACATGGTATAAAATTTTTGGGGGCGTAGTCATCGTGCTTGGAATTTTGACCGCAGATACGGCATTTATTGAAAAGATTTCTGGGAGGAGAGCAGTTGAAAAATAGAGTGGGATACGCGTTTGTGTTATATTTTATTCTGGATATTTCACTTCGCATGACACATTTTTTACAGTTTGGAGATTATATCGGAATAAAAAATTTTATTCCTGTCACAGCGGGACTGGTGGCAGGACCGGTCAGTGGGATCGGCTGTGTGCCAGGCTGTATTTTAGCAGCGTTTATTGCGGGCGGGAATGTTTCAGAGACAGCCACAGAGTGCATTACGATTTTAATGATGTCGGGTGGAATGTGGCTTCTATGGTATGCCGGGAAAAAGGAAGGATATTTCTGCTTAAAGCGTGTGGAACATTACATGAGATATCTCGCCGCTTTGCTGTTTACGGCAGGTCTGTCGGGTGTGGCTGCCGGATGGCTGCTGTCGGTGGATGCGGGATGGGAACTTTTTATCTCTTATGTTTCGCAGGGGATTCTGATCGCGATTCCGTGTCTGATTTTGCTGACGAGTATTTTTTGTATCCAGCTTACGGTTCCAAAGTGGATCGCGGAGGAAGATTTTTTTGGCGGGCAGGTCGGTTCTGTGGATGAGCTGGGAGCGTTTAATGATGCGTTAGAGAGCTATGGGCAGATGCACGGCATAAAGATGGCATCGGTATTCGGGGTGGAGAACTGTGTGGAGGAAGTTTTTCTGCGGGTGAAAGAAAATGATGCCGGGATAAAGATCCGCGTGATATTTAAGGATACGGTTTCGTGCAGTTTTTCATATGCAGGAAAAAAGAATAATCCTTTTTTAAAAAAGAAACATGAGAGCGAGGAGGATTCCATTGGATTAAAACTCATTCGCTGCCGGGCGCTTCGTGCATCCTATACCTACCGGAAAAAAGTAAATCATGTACATATTGTAATGTAGTTTTTGGAGATTCGTATGATGGGAAAGAAAAAAACAATCAGGCAGAGCATTCAGAAAATGGCACTTCAGGTATCCATCGCTGCGCTTGTGGTGACGATCGCAGTCGGTGTGGTCAGCATGCTCAACATCAAAAAAAGAGTAATTTCAGACAGTGCCAGATTAGGGGAGTCCGCGGCAGAAAACAGTGCCGGGATATTGAAGGAACAGATCGAGAGCAATCTTTTAACGATCACGGAAAGCAAGGCAGAGTATGCATCGTCACAGTTTGGGCGGCTTGCAGGATATGTAAGGCAGTATGCATCCTATCTTCATTATCTTTATCTGAACGAAGAACAGTACAATCCGGTGGAAGTACTGCCTCCGGATAACAAAAATGCAGGTAAACTGGTGCTGATGCGTGATTTTGCAAATGACAATATCAGGCTTCCGGATGTAAAAGACGAGATAGGCCTGTTAGGGAATGTTGAGCCGATGTTTGCGTCTGCAATGAGCGTGGATGGGGATATCATCACGACTATATATCTGGGAACAGAAAGTGGTGTAATGATCAGCTATGATAAGTATTCGGATTCCGGGGAGAGTCAGGGAAATTATAATTTTTTTGAGTCATCCTGGTATACACAGGCGAAGGAAGCGGAAACACTGATTTTTACAGATACCTATTTAGATGGGTATGGACGTGGGGAGACAATTAGTTGTGCAGCACCGTTTTACGATGCCGCAGACAACTTTGCCGGCGTTGTAAGCATGGATGTGCTCATCAGTGATATCAATAATTCTGTGATCGCAATGGATTATGTAAATGGGGCATATGCATTTCTGCTGGATACAAATGGCAAGGTAATCGCAGCACCGGAAGCATTCCGCGACACAGCAGGGAATAATATTGTCACGGATGACAATGCAAGACTTCATGGAATCGCCGATCAGATCCTCTCGGGAAAAAGTGGAATCGCTGCAACGGATCAGGCGTATTATGCATATGCTCCGATTGAGGGGATAGACTGGATCCTTGGCGTATATTTTCCTACTTCAGTCATCACCGAAAAAACAGACGACATCACAGCGGTTATTTCTGAAAATACATCAGACACCGCACAGTCCATACAAAACAGTATTTTACTGGCGATTACAATTTTTGTAGCAGGATTTATCATCATTGTGATCGGGGTATATTTTATCAGCAAAGTATTTGCAGACCGGGTTGTGCAGCCGTTGCAGATTCTGCAGAAAGATGTACAGATGATCAGCAAGGGAAATTTAGAACACCGTGCAAAGATCATTCAGGATGACGAGATCGGAGAACTCGCAAACGCTTTTAACAATATGTCTGCATCTCTTCAGGAGTATATCAAAAATCTTTCCAGTGTCATGGCGGAAAAAGAGAGAATCGGTGCTGAATTAAATGTTGCAACACAGATACAGGCAGATATGCTCCCGAGTATTTTTCCGGCATTTCCTGAGCGGGAAGAATTTGATATCTATGCCACCATGCAGCCGGCAAAAGAAGTCGGCGGAGATTTTTACGATTTCTTTTTGATCGATGACGATCACCTTGCAGTCGTCATCGCCGATGTTTCCGGAAAAGGAGTTCCGGCGGCATTATTCATGGTGATCGCAAAGACACTGTTAAAAAACCGGGCACAGATGGGAGATTCCCCGGCGAAGGTCTTAGAGGTGGTCAATAACCAGCTATGTGAAAATAACAAGGCAGAGATGTTTGTAACGGTATGGTTTGGCGTCATGCAGATCTCTACGGGAAAGATCGTTGCCGCCAATGCCGGGCATGAAAAGCCGATTATCCGGAAGGCAGATGGCGAATTTGAGATATTTAAGGATAAGCATGGCTTTGTCATGGGCGGAATGGAAGGCATGAAATATAAGGAATACGAGTTTGAAATCGAGAAGGGTGGATGTCTTTTTGTCTATACGGATGGTGTTCCGGAAGCTACCAGCAGTGAGTCAGAACTTTTTGGAATGGAGCGTCTGGTGCAGGTTTTAAATGAGGAAAAAGATGCTCCACTGCCGGATATTTTAAAGAGCGTAAAAGGTTCGATCGACAAATTTGTCAAAGATGCGCCACAGTTTGATGATATCACAATGTTAGCGCTGTACCGTGCAGAGGATAAAGATTAGAAGTTTTTAACGAAACTTCGCATGCGAAAAAAGAGGGAAGTATGGAGAAGATAATTCTGGATGCAGCTGTAGAAAATATAGAGACTGCGACAAGATTTGTAGAAGGGGAACTGCAGAAATATAACAGCTTAAACATCGGGCAGATCGCAGTTGCCATTGATGAACTGTTTGGAAATATTGCAAAATATGCATACAAAGATGGAGCCGGGAAGGTGGAGGTGCAGGTAGAAGTAACCGGAGAACCTCCGGTGGCTGCCGTCACTTTTATTGACAGTGGGATTCCTTATAACCCGTTAAAAAAGGCAGATCCGGATATCACATTGTCGGCAAAGGAACGGAGTATTGGGGGGCTTGGAATTTATATCGTAAAAAAGACGATGGATGAAATATTGTACGATTACCGTGATGGGAAGAATGTTGTCACGATCCGGAAAAAACTGTGAAAAATGAAAATTTTTTGGGTTTTTATTGTAAGTACAGAAACAATCACGTCTTATGACAGAACACAGGAATATTGTGTGAAAAAAAGCATAAGTTTTAAGTAGGAAGATGAAAAAAATTTCAAAATCTGTCTTGACGCAGAGGAACTGTTTTGTTAAAATCGTTACAGTACTTCTGCGACAGGCAGATGAATATGGCGCGGTAGCCAAGCGGTAAGGCTCCGGTCTGCAACACCGTCATCACCGGTTCGAATCCGGTCCGTGCCTTTCAAAACCTCGAAAATAAATATTTTCGAGGTTTTTGTTTTATACATATCAAATGAACGATGAGCAAATATCTGGTTGTTGATAAAGATATGTGCAAGTCGGAAATGTAGTGGATACAGATGGAGAAAAACTATGCTGACTGAAGTTTTTGATTTACACGAAAAAGGATCTCTTGCGGATGCAAGACTTTGTACCTATATACTCGATGATTCTGATTCGATTGCGATTGAGAAACGTCCGATGATGCTCATCTGTCCGGGAGGCGGTTACGAGCACACGTCTGACCGGGAAGCAGAGCCGCTTGCCATGCATTTTCTGAGTATTGGCTATCATGTGGCAGTGCTGCGCTATTCGGTGGCACCGGCAGTTTATCCGACGGCCCTGTTAGAGGCAACGGCGTCCATGAAGCTGATTCATGAACATGCGAAGGAGTGGTATGTGGACACAGATAAGATTGTGGTGCAGGGATCTTCTGCAGGCGGACACCTTGCAGCATGCCTTGCGATGTTCTGGCATACAAAGTGGCTGGCAGAGATGGCGGGTGTAACAAACGATATATTAAAACCTGCAGCAATGCTTTTAAATTACCCGGTTATTACTTCCGGAGAATATGCACACCGGGGATCTTTTAAACAGCTTCTTGGCGGAAATGAGACGGAGAAACTGTTAGAATTGCTTTCACTGGAAAAACAGGTCACAGAGCACACACCGCCGGCATTTATCTGGCATACCTATACAGACCAGTCGGTTCCGGTGCAGAACTCGCTGCTTTTGATCGGTGCAATGAAAAAATATGAGATCCCGGTTGAGTTCCATATGTATCCGGTAGGAAAACACGGCCTCAGCACCTGCAGCAGACTTACTGCCATGCGGGATGGTACGGGAATCCAGAAGGAGTGCGAGAGCTGGCTTCCTTTGGCAAAGAGGTGGCTGATCGCACTCCGGGATGAGTAAAAAATTATTTTACAACAATCTTTACAAATTTCTTTTTACCACGTTTTACGACAAGTCCGTCAGCACCGAAAGCGTCAGCTCCGTAAGTGGTCTGGATGTCGGTTACTTTTTCGTCAGCAACGGATACACCGCCCTGCTGTACGGCACGTCTTGCGTCGGAGCGGGATGGAGCAAGCTCAGCTTTTACTAAGAGAGCAAGGATATCTAAATCGCCGTCTGCAAAGTCAGCAGCAGTCAGCTCTAAGGTCGGCATGTGGGCAGAGTCGCCACCGCCTGCGAATAAAGCGTGGGATGCTTCTTTTGCTTTGTTTGCTTCTTCCTCGCCGTGAACCAGTTTGGTCAGCTCGAAAGCAAGAATCTCTTTTGCCTGGTTTAACTGTGCGCCTTCCCAGCTTTCCATTGCGTCGATCTCCTCTAATGGAAGGAAAGTCAGCATACGGATGCATTTTAATACGTCCGCATCAGAGACATTTCTCCAGTACTGGAAGAAGTCGAATGGGGAAGTCTTGTTCGGATCAAGCCATACAGCACCGGACTGTGTTTTACCCATTTTTTTGCCTTCGGAATTTAAAAGAAGGTTGATGGTCATCGCGTAAGCGTCTTTTCCGAGTTTTCTACGGATCAGTTCCGTACCGCCTAACATGTTGCTCCACTGGTCGTCACCGCCAAACTCCATGTTACAGCCGTATTTCTGGTATAAGGTGTAGAAATCGTAGCTCTGCATGATCATGTAGTTAAACTCTAAGAAACTTAATCCTTTTTCCATACGCTGTTTGTAGCACTCTGCGGTCAGCATACGGTTAACGGAGAAATGAGCACCGACTTCACGCAGCACATCAATGTAATTTAAGTCCATCAGCCAGTCGGCGTTGTTTACCATAAGTGCTTTTCCATCGGAAAAATCGATGAAACGGCTCATCTGTTTTTTGAAGCAGTCACAGTTGTGCTGGATCGTTTCCGGTGTCATCATCTGGCGCATGTCGGTACGGCCGGATGGATCTCCGATCATAGCAGTTCCGCCGCCGATTAAGGCGATCGGTTTGTTGCCTGCCATCTGGAGACGTTTCATTAAGCATAGTGCCATGAAGTGTCCTACATGAAGACTGTCTGCGGTTGGGTCAAAACCAATGTAAAAAGTAGCTTTTCCGTTGTTGATCAGATCTTTGATCTCTGCTTCGTCAGTTACCTGGGCGATCAGGCCTCTGGCAACTAATTCATCGTATAATGTCATAATTATAAATCCTCCTGAAATGAAATTGAATCGTTCCCGACAATAGTTCTGCCCTGAAAAAGCGAAATCTATTGTGGGGGGTCATTTGTTGCATTAAAAAATCCCCGCCCTGAAAAGGACGAGGATAAAAACCCGTGTTACCACCTTTGTTCGCAGGCAATTCACATTGTCTGCCTCATCGAGTGTCCGACAACACTCAGGCGCTTGTAACGTGCGCCGCTACGTCACAGCCTACTATCGCATCCTTCGAAATACGAATTTGGTGTGAAGCTCGGGGATGTATTCGAAATAAGTTTTCCGTGCACCTCTCATCAGCCAGTTACTTTCTGTCCGTTCCGCTTATTTTTACTTCTTCCCGTCAAAGCTGTTGTTCTGCTTCAATTAACGCCATTATAGACGTGGTGCGCGGGATTTGTCAAGAAAATATTTTTTTAAGGACTGCGACCTTTTTTCTTTTTCATGCGTCTAATCTATGTAAAGGTTCAGTGGTCAGAATATTTTCACTGGATCATGCAAACAGCATGAGAAAATTGTATACTCAGAGGTAAAAGCAACATGGGATATGCAATGACATGCCTTCTATGAGCTCAGAAGAAATAACAGAATATACAGGATATTTAAGCCGGCGGAAAGGACAGTTATGAAAAAAGAAGAATTGGGAGAGCTGATCATCGCATCCGAGGATATGATGTATCATGTGGCAAAAACGCTTTTGTACCGTGATGCAGACTGCGCGGATGCGATCCAGGAAACGATCGTGAAAGCATTTTCCAAACTGCATACATTAAAATCGGATGTCTATGCGAAGACATGGCTGACAAGGATACTCATCAATGAATGTTATACCGTGATGCGCAAGGAAAAGAAAGTGGTGTCGCTTGAGGATTATCAGATGGAGGAGCGTGCGGCAGAGACAAAAGATTATTCGGAATTATATGAGGCGATCAGCCGTTTGTCAGAGGATGCGAGGCTTTCTGTCACACTGTATTACATGGAGGGGTACAGTGTGCGGGAGATAGCGGGAATATTAGGTGTGACAGAGAGCACCGTAAAGAACCGTCTGTCGCGTGCGAGAGCAAAACTGAAAAACGAATTGGAACAGGAAAACAGTTACGGAATGGAGAGCTGAGCATGGATACCGGAATGGAGCAGGAAACAGTTACGGAATGGAGAGTTGAGGATGAATATTGAAAATATGGAACAGAA
The DNA here is from genome assembly GCA_934317215.1 of uncultured Roseburia sp. Taxonomy (GTDB): domain Bacteria; phylum Bacillota; class Clostridia; order Lachnospirales; family Lachnospiraceae; genus Roseburia. The sequence continues at coordinate 6,077 of CAKREH010000024.1, read as the reverse complement.
ATTTCCGAAAATGCCACAGAGCATGCGGGATATGGTAGAAAAAGAAGTGGAAAAACAGATAAAAGTGACACCGCAGAGAGGTTATTTTTCCCTGAAAAAAGCGGTGGTGGTGTCACTGGCGGCAACGTTTGTACTTGGAACGACGATTTTTGCGGGTACAAAATTATACCGCATGAGCAGCAGTCCGCAGGGAGATTACGGGATAACGACTAAAATTGAAAAAACGGATGCGGCGGAAAATACAGAAAACGTGGATACGGCACCGCAGCTTGCAATGAAATTATCTTATCTGCCGGATGGAATGACAGAGACGGAAGAAGGAAAATACAGCTATGAACAGACACCGGGGCAGGGGGGGATCTCGATCGTATTTTATCAGATGGATACCGGTGATGAAGCATTTTGGATGCAGGATCACTATGTGACGGAAAGTGAAAATATCCAGGTTGGAAACCACGATGGTGTCTATGCAAAAATGCAGAATACTATGGGGGATGATACTGCATTTGACCAGATGATCTATGTCACTTACCCGGAATATCATTATGTCATGCAGATGTATGTCGGTCATGATGTGACAAAAGAGGAAGCCTGCAAGGTCGCAGAAGGCATCGTTTTAGCACCGGCGCAGGAACTTGCCGATGGCACGGTGATAAGTCCATATAACTGGAGTGATTACGAGGATGCTAAGGCAGAGGGGACGGGAGACAGCAGCGAGGATGAGGAGTTAAAAACGACAGCCACTGCGGAGGAGATGAAAAATCTGCATAAGATCGGCGAGGAATTTGCTGTGACGGGAGAAGCTGATGGAGGATCACAGGATCTGCGGATCAAAGTGACAGATGTGAAAGTGATGGATGATGTCGCAATCCTTGATCCGGCTTTTCTGGATCGCGATATGCTGGCTGTGGATGAAAATGGAAAACTTCTTCCGGATATGATTTCCTACATCAGATCCGGGGACGGTGTCAATACGCTTGATGAGGTCATAAGCAGCAGGGAAGTACCACGGAAATTAGTATATGTTACGTTAGAGTATACCAATGCCGGGGAAACAGAGTTGAAGGATGTTTTATTCTTTGATTCTGTCATGAAGATAAGAGAAAAAGACGGAGTTTACGAGATCTGCGGTGGGGAACAGCCCAAAGAGGGGGATGCATGGGATACAGTTCAGGCGGACAGCAGCAGTTTAGAGCATGGCGAAGAAATGGCATATTACGATGTGACCGGCGGAGAGCGGGGAAACAATTATTTTGACAGCATAAAAGCCGGGGAGACAAAGATATTGCATGTGGGATTTGTTGTGGATGAAGATGCACTGCCGTATCTTTATCTGAATACCGGTACTTCCGGCAGCACATATATGTTTACGGAGGAGGATTTAGAGCAGGGACTGGTGGATATCCGGCAGTAGAAAGTAGATAGGGAAAAAGGAAAGTGCACCCGGAAATCGGATTGTAAGAGCGGTTTTCGGGTGTCTTTTTTGTGTAATGATTGAAAGCCAGTAAAATGCATGATAATATAAAACAATCAGAAAGAATGGTTATGCTAGAAAGGATCAGCCAGTAAAAAGTAAACGGCAGGCTGGCAGTGTGGGAAATGGATAAAAAGGTAGTATTTCTTGATGTAGACGGAACAATGGTCAACGAAAAAGGCGAGATCCCGGAGTCTGCACAGTACGCAGTCCGGACGGCGCAGGCAAACGGACACCGGATGGTGGTATGCAGCGGGCGCAGCCGTTTTCAGATTTATGACGCACTGTTGGAACTTGGATTTTCCGGGATCGTCGGCGGAGCCGGAGCTTTTGTGGAGGACGAGGGAAAAGAGTTTTATCACGCATATATTGATGAGGAGCACAGAAAAAGCAGTTTTGACTATTTAGAGAGTAATGGATTTTTATTCTGCTATCAGGCGGATGACGGCGTGGTGTTAAACCAGAGAAGCTGTGACGGCATGTTAAAGGTTTACCGGGATGCCGGAATGAGTAAAGAGCGCTTAGACCGCCTGATCGGACGGATGCATCTGACCGATGAGCCATGGAAAAACGAAAAAAATGAGAAGATCATTTATTACGATGCACCGTTTCCTGTCGCAAAGGTACATGCGGACATGGAACCATATTTTGATGCGGTGGCGATCAGTCTGGATGGAATGGGCGATTTTGCGGGCGAGATCGGGATCAATGGCATCAACAAGGCGACAGGCATGGAACGGTATCTGAATCATGTCGGCATTTCGCGGGAAAACTGTATCGCGATCGGTGACGGGCCAAATGATCTTCAGATGATGGAATACGCCGGTATCAGCGTTGCAATGGGAAATGCCAGGGACGAGGTAAAGCGGCTGGCAGACATGGTGACGGATCATATTGATGAGGATGGAATTCTGCATGCGTTTGAGCGGCTGGGACTGATAAACGATTGTATTTGATGACAAATGATGATACCATGAAATGGTGCAGGAAAAACCACGAATGGGATCGTGATGAGAGATCGGAGGAGCCCTATGGATAAAAAATCAGTTCAGGCAGTCGCAGTCACTATTTTTTCCGGGGTGTTATTTTTGGAGAGCATGTTTGCAGGCGGAGTCGCAAGTGAGGAAACAGGAAAAGTCTTAGACGGCATGCGGGGACTGCGCAGAGTGAACAATGTGCATTATCTGGTAACGAACAGTTATTCCGGGAGCCAGGACATTGTGCAGCAGACACAGGAGGTCTGGGCTGACCTGTTAGATGAGACCTGGGTGACGGAGTATAAAAATACGGATGCGGACGGTGCCATGACATTTTTAAAGGAATTTTGTGATGGTGTTACAGTCAATTCTTATCAGGCAGGTGTCTGGAGTCAATGGGATGGTTACAGTACGACGACGGATATTCCAAATTACCAGGCGCTTACGAATCTGGGCTACCGGGAGGAGGACATTGTTTCTGCGGAATGTGTAGATTTAAGTGACGGAGCGACGCAGATTATCTTTTCACTGTCAGGGCAGCAGTTGAAGGAAAAGAGGGATCAGGCGCTTGACCTCATAGAACCGGCTGGTATGGAGGAGCAGGACGATACGGAACAGATGGATAAAATGTCCGTCTATTATGAACAGTACCAGAAAACAGGCTATCAGAATGAGCAGATTGCGTATACCATTAATAAATCCGGGGTTCTGACAGGAATGGAATACAGTTTTGATGTGAAACGGCCTAAAGTTGTGATAAAAGGCGGCGAGCAGAAACTTGAAGGGGAAGAGGAATATGCAATGGGAGTAAAGATCAAGGTACTTTCCTATAACCAGGCGAATATTCCGAAGGTGATAAGAAAGTGTGCGGCAGATGCCGGATATGACAGGTAAAGGATGATGGAGATATAGATGATTTTCATTTATAACGGAAGAATGTGCATTCTCATGTTGGAAACAACAGAGTGATTTGATTGTTGAACAGAGTGCAATGTTAACTTGATGAAAATAAAAAGTTGACATTGCACTCTTTTTTGAGTAATATTGTTAACTATAAGATAAACGGAGGTTAACAAAGATGAAAACGAAGGGCGTAATTTACTGTGGACTATTTACTGCACTGATTGCAGTCGGGGCTTTTATCAAGATTCCGATACCGGTTGTGCCATTTACCCTGCAATATCTGTTTACGATGCTGGCGGGGCTTTTGCTTGGATCAAGGCTTGGAACGCTGTCAGTACTATCGTATATGCTGCTTGGGTTGGCGGGGCTTCCGATTTTTTCAGAGGGCGGCGGTCTGTGGTATGTATTTAAGCCGAGTTTTGGATATATCATTGGATTTGCAGTGGGGACGTTTGTGACTGGCTGGATTGCAGAGCATATGGAGAAAAAGACTGTTGCACGTTATCTGCTGGCAAATCTGGCAGGACTGTTTTTTGTCTATGCGATCGGTATGATTTATTACTATATCATCTGTAATTTCGTGATCGATACGCCGATTGCGGCAGGACCACTGTTTTTGTACTGCTTTGTTCTGGCAGTGCCGGGGGACATTGCTTTAAGCATTTTAGGGGCAGTGGTGGCAAAGCGTGTGAGACCGGTGCTTGGTTATGAGGCAGTGCAGGCAAGATCGTAAAGACGTTGGGGAGATAATGGTTTATGAGATACAAATACATGGATCTGCGTTGGGATTATGCGCAGTATCCGAAAGATAAGCGGGAGAAAAAGAAATGAATGCACTTACATTAGCGGAAGAAATTATTAACGGAAGAAGGATCACAAGGGAGGACGATCTGTCATTTTTCCTGACCTGTGACCTTGAGGAGCTCTGTGAGGGAGCGGATAAGATCAGGGAAGCACGGATCGGGGATAAAGTAGATCTGTGTTCAATTATCAACGGGCGCAGCGGAAGATGCCCGGAGGACTGCAAATACTGTGCACAGTCGGCGCACCATCATACAAACTGTGAGGAGTATGATTTCCTTCCGGAGGAAGAGATTCTGGCAGCATGCAAAATGAATGAGCGGGAAGGCGTTGATCGTTTTTCTATCGTTACAGCGGGAAGAGCGCTGACGGGAGAGGAATTTGACAAGGCGATCCATGCATATGAGACGATGAAAAAAGAATGTAAGATCGATCTGTGTGCTTCCATGGGATTTCTCTCTGCAGAACAGCTGCACAGACTGCACGAGGCAGGTGTCACCAGTTATCACCACAATATTGAGACATCCAGACGCAATTTTCCAAACATCTGCACGACACATACCTATGACATGAAGATCGAGACATTGAAAAAAGTAAAGGCAGAGGGAATGTGCGCCTGCTCCGGCGGAATCATCGGCATGGGAGAGACTTGGGAGGACAGACTGGATATGGCGGTCAGCCTTGCAGAACTTGGCATCGACTCGATTCCGATCAATGCACTGATGCCGATACCGGGAACACCGTTAGAAGGTCTGCCAAGACTGTCTGAGGCTGATATTTTGCGCACGATCGCATTTTTCCGCTATATCAACCCGGATGCCAATATCCGTCTTGCTGCGGGAAGGGCACTTTTGACAAACGATGGGGAGATTGCATTCCAGGCAGGAGCATCCGCATCCATTACCGGAAACATGCTGACAACGGTGGCATGCGCAACGATCCGCAGCGACAGACGGATGTTAGAAGATTTAGGCCGTGATGTGACACCGGTGTACTGGACAGAAGAAAAGTCAGAGGCATAGTAAGAATCGTCATATGGAAAAGAAATGCCCTTGTTATGTGGAAGGAAAGATTACAGAAAAGAGGATGGATATGAGCAAAGCTTTATTTATCACGGGTACCGGGACGGATATCGGAAAAACTTATGTGACCGGGCTGATCGTAAAAAAGCTGGCAGAAGAGGGAAAGTCAGCTGCCTATTATAAAGCTGCAATGAGTGGAAATGACCGCAGGGCAGACGGATCACTGATCCCGGGAGATGCCCTGTTTGTGCAGAAAATGTCGGGTATTACACAGACGCTTGAGGAAATGTGCCCTTATGTATATGAACATGCATATTCACCGCACCTTGCCTCACGGATCGAGGGACATCCGGTGGAGATGGATGTGGTAAAAGATGGCTACAAGGCAGTATGTGATAAATATGATTATGTGACTGTGGAGGGCAGCGGCGGTATTTTGTGCCCGATCTGTTTTGATGAGGCAAAGATCCAGCTTGAGGATGTGGTGTCGGAGCTTGGACTTTCCAGTATCCTGATCGCAGATGCCGGGCTTGGCACGATCAACAGTGTTGTGCTGACGGCAGAGTATATGAAGGCGCATCATTTACCGTTAAAGGGAATCATATTTAACCATTATCATCCGGGGAATGTGATGGAGGACGATAACATTTTTATGTGCGAATATATGACCGGGCTGCCGACACTTGCGAAGGTGCAGGACGGGGACACGGAGCTTAAGATGGATGTGGAAGTGCTTGCGGGATTATATGAGTAAAGTTGATATGTATGAAATTTTGCAGCTATCTTGCAGCAGACTGTTAAGTAGTTAAGAACAGAATAAAAGAGCAATCTGGTGATATGTCAAGCTAATTTTTTAAATGATTTTGATATGTATTTCAGAAAAAAGGGTAACTTTAATAG
>CAKREH010000023.1 GCA_934317215.1 uncultured Roseburia sp. | reverse complement strand
AGTGGTAAAGCCGTCCTTTCCGGCTGCCTTGATCAGTATATTATATTTGTTTTCCTTTTCTTATTATAAACGTCATGTAATGGAAAAGCAACTTTCTCTGATCGAATATCTTCTTATTTATTTGTCAAGGTGCAATTCTTGTCGAAAACTAATAAACGGTTGTTTTTTTACTTTCATTACCATTGGAATATTCACATAGATATTTGTAACGAGTAAAAAGATTGTTTCGGATATGCCGTCTTTATTTATAAAAGAACCGGCATATAGAATATTCAGATTCATACTGAACTTTCATCTGCAAGTTTAGTATAACAAATTTTTTTCATAAAAAAAGTCTTTTTCATTTATTTAATTTTATTTTTATATTTGTAATCTATTTTTAACAATAGCAAAAGCGCCAATACTATTACTTTTACCATTACTACGATATTTCTGTTTTCCAATAATGCATCAACAAATAAGTTCTCCTCCAGCGTTGTTTTTAGATTAAAAATCCGTTATAATATCATTCTGCGGGAAATCCGCAGAAACACATTCCGAAAGGAGATTTTAAAATGGCTTTTGATGGATTAGTAATATCCAATCTTGTATATGAACTGAATCAAACAATTTTAAATGCAAAGATCAGCAAAATTGCCCAACCGGAAAGCGACGAGCTTCTTTTTACCTTAAAAGGAAGTAACGGGCAGTTCCGTCTTGCCATGTCAGCAAGTGCCTCCCTGCCTTTTTTATATCTGACAGAAACAAATAAACCAAGTCCGCTGACAGCACCAAATTTTTGTATGCTGTTACGCAAGCACATTGCAAACGGGCGGATCATAAAAATTTACCAGCCTCACATGGAACGTATCATTCATTTTGATATCGAGCACCTCGATGAAATGGGTGATCTGTGTCAGAAAACACTGATCGTAGAACTGATGGGAAAACACAGTAATATTATTTTCTGCAGTTCCGACGGCACGATCATTGACAGTATCAAACATGTATCGTCCATGATGAGTTCTGTGCGTGAAGTTCTTCCCGGACGGGCTTACTGTATCCCGGCAACCCAGGAAGATAAATTAGATCCTCTTGAAGTCACAGAGGAGGTTTTCATGGAATCCGTCATGAAAAAACCGGTTTCCATTACAAAAGCAATCTATGGTTCTTTCACCGGTATCAGTCCTGTAATCGCAAATGAAATCTGCTACCGTGCTTCCATTGATGGAGACATGTCTGTGAATTCGCTAGACACAGACAGCAAAAAACATCTGTTCCACAATTTTTACTGGATGATGGACGATGTAAAGAATCATAATTACTGTCCGAATATTATCACACGCGGCAGGGAACCGATTGATTTTTCCTGTTTCCGTCTGTCAGAATATGTGCATACTTCCACAGATCAGAAAATTATGGAAAATACTGCAGACACGGCTGCCGATATTTATATTATGACGGAATACGATTCAATCTCCAAAGTGCTTGAAGAATATTACGCTTCCAAAAATGTTTACACACGTATCCGCCAGAAATCTGTAGACCTGCGAAAAGTCGTATCCACCGCACTGGAGCGTAACCGGAAAAAGTACCAGCTTCAGCAAAAGCAGCTAAAGGATACGGAAAAACGTGATAAATATAAAGTATATGGAGAACTCATTCACACCTACGGATATGGGTTAGAGGAAGGGGCAAAACAGCTCGAAGCACTCAATTATTATACAAATGAGAACGTAATAATCCCGCTTGACCCAACTTTAGATGCCAAGGCAAATGCACAGAAATATTTTGACAAATACGGAAAATTAAAACGTACTTACGAGGCATTGACCGATCTGATAGAGGAAACAAAGTCTGAAATTGATCATTTAGAAAGTATTGCCGCATCTTTAGATATTGCTCTGACCGAAGATGATCTGGTACAGATCAAAGAAGAACTGATAGAATACGGCTATATTAAACGCAAACGCACCGACAAAAAAGCCAAAATCAAGAGTAAACCTTTTCATTACATTTCATCAGATGGCTATCATATGTATGTCGGAAAAAATAATTATCAGAATGAAGAACTGACATTTAAATTTGCAACCGGAAACGACTGGTGGTTCCATGCCAAAGGAATGCCGGGCTCCCACGTCGTTGTGAAAACAAATAACGAGACAGATCTGCCGGACCGTATGTTCGAGGAAGCAGGAAAACTTGCCGGTTACTATTCCAGCGGCAGGGACAGTGACAAGATCGAGATCGATTATCTCCAGAAGAAAAATGTGAAAAAACCAAACGGAAGTGCTCCGGGTTTTGTGGTATATTACACCAACTTTTCACTGACGGTACACCCGGATATCTCCGGTCTGACTCTGGTGGAATAAATCAATAATCCAATACGCCATGCCCTGCGTGTAAAACACTATCATCGTAAGCAATAGAATACACGCTTCGCGAACCAAACCATTATCATGAAAAAACGCAGCCGTGAATTTTTATACGATTCACGACTGCGTTTTTTCGCTTACAATGATTGAGTAATTTACGCTCCTTTCCTTTTCTGCAGTAACAAAAATGCAATCACTACAAAAATCAGGTATGTTGCTATGGAAATAACAGAAGATTCCACGCCAAACTCCCCACCAGTCAGCAGAAAAGAATCTGTATCGAGCACATAATTATACCATACCGCACCATCTGCCGCAGATCCGATATGGATCAGACCTCCGATCATCAGACAGTTCCAAATTCCGTGCATAAGTGCCGAATACCAGATTGTCCCTGTATAACAGGTTACCAGAGAAAACAGAATGCCAGCCAGACTTCCTGCTATCACAACCTGGATCATTCCAGGAATGCTCATTCCTTCTTCAATATGCAGACAGCCAAACAGAACAGATGGAACGAACACCGCAATTTTCCGGTTCCACGCATATTCCACAGAACTCATAATGACTCCGCGGAACACTGTCTCTTCCACAATTCCGGTTGCCAGTCCTAAATAAAACACACTTCCTGTAACAATCTGTCTTAATGTTTCCGGTTCCAAAGACGATTGTTGCCATGATCCGGGAAATAACTGGTATATAAGAATCACAAAAAACGGCATTATAAATGCGACAATGATCCAAAACGGATACAGATCCGGTTTCCCGATCTTAAAATCTGCCATTGGTATTTTTAACATTTTTTTACAGATCAGAAAAACTCCTCCAAACACCAGACCTGCATAGAAAATTCCGGTGAAAATATTCCCGGTCACCGCTGATATCCCACCTGCCACTAACATATTTCCGATCAAAAGCGCCAAAAGCTGTGAAAATGCCAAAAGACAAATTGCAAGAATACTTACTCCCACCGCCTTTGTTCCACTGAATTTCATTTGTTTACTACTGCTCATATCTGCTCCTTTTTTCCTTTGCCGGCAAATGTTCTGATTTATTTTACTTTTCCAGACGCTTCATTTCTGTATATGCTAGTAAAAACGGACCAACACCCTTTGCATCATCCTTAACAACCGGTTCGGACATATAATAATCGAAGGTTCCAGAACGTCTGCTCGCACCACCCAATCCTGCAACCAGACAGATTCCATCTAAATGAAGTTCTCCATTCTCATCTTCCGATAAATATTTCTCACAGATACCTTTAAATGCCTTCTCTCCATAAATCCGGTAGCTTTCCGGCAGAAATCCCAGACGCACACCTTTAAGCAGCGCATATGCCATGATCGAACTTCCGCTTGTCTCAAGATAATTGCGATCCATGCCACCGACATTTACGACCTGATACCACATACCGCTCTCATCCTGATATTTTAACATGGAATCCATCAGCTGCATGAAAATCTGTTTCATTTTTTCATATGGTTCCCCTGCAGATGCATCCGCTTTATCTAATGTGTCAAGCAGTGCCATGGAATACCATCCTAATGCGCGGAGCCAGAAATTCTGACTTAATCCGGTTATCTTATCACACCAGAACATTTCTCTTGAGGAATCATACGCATGATAATAAAGTCCTGTCTTTGGGTCACGCATATGTTCCACCACATTGAAAAACTGTGAAAAAATATCATCATAATTTTTTTTGTCATTGAAACGTGTCTCATATTCCATATAAAATGGCTGACACATATAAAGTCCGTCTAACCAGACCTGATTCGGATAAATATTTTTATGCCAGAAATTTCCTTCTTTTGTCCGGGGCATTTTCTGGATCTGACTGTATACAAGATCAATTGCTTTACGGTATTTCTCTTTTCCGGTCAGGTCATAAAGTTCAAACAGTGTCTTTCCCGCATTTACATTGTCAATATTTAATTCTTCCACAGAATATCCTTCGATTGAACCATCCTCCATGACTTTGCAGTCGATGAAATGATCCGCAAACGAAAAATATTTTTCATCTTTTGTGATAGCATACATCTCTAAAATGGCTTTGATCATACAACCATCAATATAATTCCATGTTGATTTTTTTCCCTGTAAAATCTTTTCGATATTCCAGATCGGACGATCTGGTGTGCTTTTCTCTAAAAGTTCGTCAATATATCTTTCGATCTTATCCATGTTTGTTTCTCCTTCTCCTGTGTTTTGTCACCCTGTATTATGAGTTGATTTATACAAATCACTTTACTCCTATCATATCTTATATAATCATGTTTGTAAACATTTTTTGTAAGCGCTTACAAGAAATTACTTTAAAAATAAATATTTTATTGCAAACATTATTCATCATCATGGACTGAAAAACAGCATCTGGCAGAAAATCTAAAATTTATGTATTTCCAGTTGCGGATATTACTTGATTTTCTGACAAAAAATGCATGTTTAGCTGTTGTAATATTTCACATACTATCACTGAACAAAACAAAACGCGATCAAAACACCGCAGCAAAACATAAACGCCGCGGGATACAGGATTGACGCGGCGTTTGTTCAGACCTGATACAAATGATAATTTACAAAAATAAAAATGTATCAACACACAACAAGGAGGAAACTATTATGACAAGTCGTTCATCTAACAGAGCAGCAGTTCCTGAGGCAAAAAGTGCATTAGATCGTTTCAAATATGAGGTAGCAAGCGAGATTGGTGTACCTTTAAAAGACGGTTACAACGGTGACCTTACTTCCAGACAGAACGGTTCTGTCGGCGGTTATATGGTTAAGAAAATGATCGAGGCACAGGAGAGACAGATGTCAGGCAAGTAAATTTGTCGCAAATAAGTTTGCCGTAAATGACAACTCTTCGAGCTGCAGGGATCCATGATCCGCACGGATCTATGCCTTTAGGCACAAAAAACGGGATGCTTTTCTAATGAAGCTCCCGTTTTTTTGATAATAACTGTCTTATTATTTCAATTACAAGCTGCCTATAAATAAAATCTATCTCAAAATCAATTTTTTACAAATTCAGTCTGCTCTTCTGATTTTCAAAGAAAATCTCAAGATAATGCTGCAGGTTTATATTTTCTTCTCTGCAGAGTTCCGGGTCTGAATCGAGCAGATCCTGCACCTCCTCGGATGCCTGCTGTAACACAGACGCATCCTGATAGATATCCGCCAGCAAAAACTGCATCTCACCGGACTGACGGATGCCAAAGAAATCCCCAGGTCCGCGAAGTTTTAAATCTTCGCCTGCAATCTTAAATCCATCGTTGGATTTATTTAAAATATCAAGCCGTTTCATAGAATTTTTGCTGTCGGAAGCATTGACCATAATACAATAAGACTGGGCATCTCCTCTTCCGACACGTCCTCTTAGCTGGTGAAGCTGTGCAAGCCCGAACCGTTCCGCATTCTCAATCATCATGACCGTCGCGTTCGGCACATTGACGCCAACCTCAACAACCGTTGTAGAGACAAGTACCTGAATCTCATTTTTTACAAACTGATCCATAATCTTATTTTTCTGCTCCGCTTTCATCTGCCCATGTAAAACACCGATCACAATGTCTTCCGGCAGTTCTTCCCGCAGATGTTTTGCATAATCGGTGACATTTTCCGCTTCCATATTTTCGCTCTCTTCCACTAACGGACAGATCACATATGCCTGGTGTCCTGTGCGCACTTCATGTTCGATAAAAGCATATGCCTTTGGGCGGTATCTCCGGTCGACCACGCAGTTTTTGATTGGAAGCCGCTTTGCCGGGACTTCATCAATGACGGAAATATCCAGGTCACCGTAAATAATGATCGCCAAAGTACGTGGAATCGGCGTTGCACTCATGACGAGTACATGTGGTTCCATGCCCTTTTCTGCAAAAATTTCACGCTGCCGCACCCCAAAACGATGCTGTTCATCGGTAATTACAAGTGCCAGATTCTGATAAATCGCTTTTTCCTGGATCAGCGCATGTGTTCCGATGATCATGGCATTCGGATAGACTTCAAGCGCTTCATATGCACGCCGTTTCTGCTTTGCCGTCATGGAACCTGTCAAAAGCACAATCGGAATATGAAGTCCAAACTGTTCACACATGCTCTGATAGGACTCATAATGTTGTCTTGCAAGCACCTCTGTCGGTGCCATGATCGCAGACTGGTAGCCATTGTGGGCGGTATCTGCCATCGCAAGAAATGCAACGATCGTTTTACCGGAACCTACATCACCCTGGATCAGGCGCTGCATGACCGTCTCGGAACGCATATCGCGTTTTACATCCACAAGTGCCTTTTTCTGTGCATTGGTAAGTTCATACGGCAGCTGCTCTATCAGTTCATCTGTAAAATCATCTTCCGCAAAAACAAACTCGTTTTTTTCTTTGATATGCTTTTCTTTCTGGTACTGCATACTCAAAATAAAAAGGAAAAATTCGTCAAACACAAGCCGTCTTCTCGCAGTAATGAGTGTTTCCATATCCTCCGGGAAATGAATCTGACGGATTGCATAATTATATTCACAAAGCCCGTATCTTTCACGAATGGCATGTGGAAGGTAATCTGTAAACAGATGTTCGTCCCCAAGTGCCGCACGTACTGTTTTTGTGACAAGGTTATTAGAAAGTCCGTTCGTCAGTGCGTATACCGGCAAAAACACCTGCTCCATGGATGCATACTGTTCTTCCGTAAACATTGCTGCCTGCTCCATAACAAGCCTTCCATTCTTTTTATTGACTTTTCCATAAAAAATGTAAGTGCTGCCGACTTTCAAATTATTTTTCATATAAGGCATCCGGTACCATACCAGTTCTAAGGAAGTTCCCATCTCACTGATCGTCGTAACTGTGATCTGCATGGTGCGTACCTTCCGCACTACCGGTGTTCTTGTGATCCGTCCATAAACGGCTGCCTGCTCCCCGTCTGAAACCTCATCCACATGTTTTGCCTGCGGATACTGTATATATGTCCGGGGATAATGAAGGAGTATATCACCTACGGTGTATACTCCTATCTTATGAAATAATTCTTCTGTTTTTGCACCAACACCTTTAATTTCTCTTAAAGGGGAATTGCGATCCATTTTTACTCCATTCTTATTCTACCGAAATCACATAATAGTAAATCGGCTGTCCGCCATAGTGAACCTCAATCTCAACATCCGGGAATGCCTCACCGATCTTCTCACCAAGTGCATCGGCGTCTTCTTCCTTCGTATCCTCACCATAGTAAATGCTGACAATTGCAGAATCTTCATCCACAAGCTGTTTCATCATATCCATGACTGTCGGCTCTAAATTTTGCCCTACGGAAAGAATACCAGAATCGCCGATACCCATAAAGTCGTCCTGTTTGATTTCTTTATCGTCAATCACCGTATCACGGACTGCATAGGTAACCTGACCAGTCTTTACCATGGAGATCTCAGAACTCATGCGCTGTTCATTATCCTCTGGCGTACTGTCCGGAATATAATTGATCAAAGCAGTAATACCCTGTGGAATCGTCTTTGTCGGGATAACAATAATCTTTTTATCCTCCACAAGGGATGCTGCCTGATTTGCCGCAAGGATAATGTTTTTATTGTTCGGCAGAATAAATACAGTCTTTGCATTTACTTTTTCAATGGCATTTAACATATCCTCGGTACTCGGGTTCATGGTCTGGCCACCCTCGATGATGTAATCAACACCAAGACCTCTGAAGATCTCGTTGATTCCTTCCCCGATGCTGACGGAAATAAATCCCATCTCTTTTGGAGGTTCTGCCGGTTTTTCCTCTTTTTCTTCCGGAATGCCGGCTGACTGCATCTCTTTTTCTTTCAGGGCGGAAATCTTCTCATCACGCTCTAACTTCATATTTTCAATGATGATCGTCGTCAGGGAACCATAAGTAAGTCCTCTCTGCATTGCAAGACCCGGATCGTTGGTATGTACATGTACCTTCACGATCTCATCATCTGCGACAACAACGATGGAATCACCGATCGTCTCCAAATAAGACTTAAACTCATTCTCCTGCTGCAGTGTGATCGGTGTGTCAAGCATGATAAGGAACTGTGTACAATATGCAAACTTAATCTCCTGATTTGCCTGCGCTTCGATATTATAGGAAGTTCCTGTACTCTCCGGTGTCTTTTTCACCGTCTCAGCACCCTCAATGGTATAATCCACCTCTTTGCCGAGCAGTGCATCCAATGCTCCCTTCATAACCTGCATCAGTCCCTGTCCGCCGGAATCTACAACACCAGCCTGTTTTAAAACAGGAAGCATCTCCGGTGTCAGATCTAATACACGGTCACCTTCTTTGATGACCTCTTCACAAAAATATACCAGATCCTCTGTATCATCGCAAAGTTCTAATGCACGGTCAGACATTCCTTTTGCAACGGTTAAGATTGTTCCCTCTTTTGGCTTCATAACAGCCTTGTATGCTGTCTCAACGGCCTTCTGGAAAGAATCTGATAAAATCTGTACATTGATCTCATCGTATTCAGCAATTACCTTGGTAAAACCACGGAACAGCTGGGAAAGAATAACACCAGAGTTACCTCGTGCCCCTCTTAAAGAACCGGATGAGATAGCTTTTGCCAGTGCCTTCATCTCCGGTTTTTCCAAAGCACTTACCTCTCTTGCCGCTGACATGATCGTCATTGACATATTTGTACCGGTATCACCATCCGGAACCGGGAATACGTTCAGCTCGTTGATCCATTCTTTCTTTGCATCCAGATTCTTTGCTCCGGCAAGAAACATCTTCGCCACAAGCTCAGTATTTATCGTAGTGATTTCCACCTTTTATGTCCTCCTTAATCAATTACACGCACGCCTTCGACGTAAATATTAATTTTTTTGATTTCCAGTCCGGTAAACTCTTCTACCTTATATCTTACCGTTTCAATTAAATTGTCGGAAACTGTACTGATGCTGACACCATAGGATACGATCACATGAAAATCAATTGTGATCTTATTATCCTCGTCAATCGCTACATTAATACCATGTGTCAAATAATCTTTTTTCAGTAACTTCACCAGACCATCTTTCATGTTGACAGCAGCCATGCCTACGATTCCAAAGCACTCCACTGCCACAGAGCCTGCATAAGTTGCAATCACTTCCGGGTCTATTGAAACTCTTCCCAACTGGGTATCCATATGTCCATTCATATACGTTCCTGCTCCTTTCAAAGCCATATTAACGCTAGTTTATTGTCTATTATAACCGCTTTTTACCAAAATTCCTAGTCCTGTTTACTATTTTTAATATTTTTTTTAAAATTTGCTTGCAATATAAAAATGAATCTGTTAAAATAAACATGTTGTGAGTCTGATAGTACAAGCAGACTTAGTGAATAACAAGGAGGTGCAAAACTATGGCAAAATGTGCAGTTTGTGGAAAGGGCGCTCATTTCGGAAATAATGTCAGCCATTCTCATAGAAGATCAAATAGAATGTGGAAATCAAACATCAAGCGTGTGAGCTGTAAAGTAAACGGAACACCTAAGAAATTATATGTATGTGCTTCCTGTTTGAAATCCGGCAAAGTTGAAAGAGCTTAATTTTGAACACTGAAAAACTGTCGCATCGAATCCGATACGGCAGTTTTTTAATTCATAGGAATTTACGTCCTATGAATTAAAAAGCCCTCCGGGCGGGATGCTCATCTCGCGGAGTAGAAGTTAGCTGTAAACAGCACCGCTCGAGCGCGAAAGAGTCGCAAGCGACTCTTTGTTCTTTTTGAAATCAGACACAAAAGAGGGATGGCATCTCATACTGCCATCCCTCTTTTGTGTCTAAAAATATCTGCCACACCAACATATTTATACCCGCTGTCAGCACACATCATACAATCCCTGTATATATTCTTTTGCCTGCACTGCATTTTCCGGTGTCGTATTTTCAAGCGTTACATGTATATACGGCTTTCTTTCCTTAATAAAACGGATGATCTGCCCATAGTTCATCTCTCCGGTACCCGCTGCAACGGATACAAGTTTTCCATCCTGTACGACAAAATCTTTGATATGTACCATTGCAATATCATCTCCAAGCAGTTCGATTGCTTCTGCTATGATCGTTTCCCTGTCCTGATAATTGCTGATATCCAAAAGATTGACCGGATCAAAAATAATCTGGAGATTTGGGGATGCGACCGCATCAAGCACCTTTCTTGCCCTTTTCGGGTTACATACAATATGCTTCCATACCGGTTCGATTGCAAAAATAACACCCATTTTTTCCGCATAGGAAATCACTGATTTTACATTTTGGATAAAAATATCTAAAGCCTCATCCGAATGGTTTTTTTCCTCAAATTTGTATTCCTCATTGACAGCACCTGTCTCTGTTCCGACCACTCCCACTCCAAGCAGCGATGCAAAACGGATATGTGCCATATAACGGTGTGTAATCTTTGCAAGCTGCTCCTCATTCGGGTTTGCAAGGTTTAAATAACAGCCAAGCACTGCAATATCAAGATCATTTTTGGCAAACAAATTTTTTAAGTACATCGCATATCCTGGCGTCAGCGCCCCATCATCTACCGGATATTCAGAAATCACTTTCGAGAGTGCAAGATGCCCGCATAAAAATCCCTGCTCTTTTGCAATCGCAAGCCGCTCCTCTAACGGTGCTTTTTTGATATCGTGTAAACGTATTCCTAACTGCATATATTTTCATCTCTCTTTCTGGTTACTGCAATAAGGCATACACAAAATATTTCATTCTGCATATGCCTTATTTTTTGCTACTGTTCTAAATGGTCAATTCCATCTGTAACAAGAATTTCTCCATCCTGTCCTTCGATCTTCACGTTTTCCAACACCAGTTCTTTGATGTTGCGCGCAAAGATTCCCTTCTTTGTGCATTCTTCCACACCGGAAGACATTGCTGGAACACCGGATTTCGGGTTTTCTGCATAAGTCACAGAAATATTTTTCATGACGATCCGCTCGATCTTCTGCTCTGGCAATCCATCGAAATGTGCTGCTGCAACATGGCAGTTCTCGGCTTTAATATCCTCAAAATCAAGTCTTAAGATCGCCGGCGTGCCGTCATCTACCGGCATCTTCTCACGGCTCTGGACAAACTTGGTCTTGCCGTCCGGGTCACAGAAATAGAAACAATTTACCACAAATGGTGTCATGACCTGATCCATGTCAATCTTCTTAAAAATGATCTGGTCTAAGACAGCATCTTTTCCACGTCCTCTGCGTGTCTTAATGCGGAGTCCGCGGTCAGTGTCATAAAAACGACACTCTTCCACAACCAGATTTTTGACACCGCCTGCCATCTCACTTCCGACTGTCACCGCACCATGGCCATTCTCCATCAGGCACTGTCTGATATGGATGTTCTCGGAAGGTGTCTTATATTTCTTTCCCATATAAATCTTACCGGATTTCACGGCGATACAATCATCTCCGAGTGAGAATTTTACGCCGACGATATCTACATTTTTACAGGATTCCGGATCAAGACCGTCCGTATTTGGCGAATCGCTCGGATTGTTGATCGTTACCCCATAGAATTTCAGGTTATCCGAAAAATACGGATGCAGAGTCCAGGAAGGACTGTTCTTAAACGTTACACCACAGAGTGTCACATTCTGACTGTGACTTAAAAAAAACAGGCGTGGGCGGAACGCACCTACCATCACTTTCGGGTTTTTCCACCAGTTTTCTTTTGAGGCATTGCCGTTGATCGTTCCTCTTCCATAAATCAGCACATTTTCTACATCCAGTCCAGTAATGATCCCGGCAAACATCGGTAATGGATTTCCTTCCCATGTTCCTAAGTTATATTCACTCGTTTCATCATAACTTTCAATCACACCCGGGAATTTCGGATAGGATGCCCGGTCGGTATCAGCGACAAGCTCTGCTCCCTTTGCAAGTTCGAAACGCAGGTTGCTTTTTAAAAACAGGCTGGTAATGCGGTAAGTTCCCTTTGGTACAAGCACACGGCTCTCTTTCGGGCAGGCTAAGATCGCCGCCTGGATAAACTTCGTGTCATCCTGCTTTCCATCGCCCGCAGCACCAAAATCACGGACATTTAATGTGACAAATTCATATGCGGTCACGAACGATATGTTTCCCTTCTCGACACCATCTGCAGTTTTCACCGAGACTTCGTATTTTGTCTGTGGTTTCAGATCAAACAGTGAATTGATGACCGTATCGGTTGAAAATGTTTCTTCACCGTTTAACAGAATATGATATGTTTCTTTTGTATTGTAAATTCCACCATCTGCAATTTCAATGACCGCATTGCGGGCGGATTTCATAATCAGTCTTACATCCATTCCTCTTTTCCTCCCTGTTCCGTCAGTTCTTTTGCAAGCATATCATATTGTTCTGACACTCTTGCTGCGATATTTGAAAATCCGTCTGTCTGTACTGCCGCACCTGTATTTTTCAGATGTTCTGCCATCTGCATTCCGGCTCTGGCGTATTTTTCTTTCAGCAGGATTCCCATACGGCATCCTTTCAGTATCGCATAAGAAAGTTCAGACGTCTCTTTTTCCTCTGCGAGAGCTTCCTTTAACACGTGCTTGTAAACTGTGATCAGTTCCCTGTATTTCTCATAGATCTCAAAACTGATGCCGTCGATCACATCTACCAGTGCCACTAAATAAGCGTCTCTTTCCCCTGCATCCGCAAATCCTTTTTCGGCTTCCTTTTCCATCCGGTCAACGATCTGGTTATAGCACTCCTTTTTCCCACAGACTGTTTCATACTCCATGAAAAACGGCATTGCACATACATCCTCCGGCAGCTCTTTCTGTCCGGCACGGATCTGTTCTGCTTTTTCCCGATAGCTTTCATCCCCTGTCTCTTTGTAAAACATAAGTGCCAGTCTGCCATACTGGTCTGCCTCTGATTCACTCAGATTTGCGATCGTTTCCTCCGGCATCTGCATAAGTTTCTTGATTTCTTCCTGTCTTTTTGTTTCCATTTGTTTACCTCATTCTATATCCTGATAAATAAAATGCGAAAAATCTGCATATAGTTTCTGCTCTCCGGCAACCGCATAGATTCCTGTCATCGCTCCGGTAAAGCGTTTTCCCATGCGTATCCCCTCATCACAGAGATAAAAAACATCCGGCAGTTCCGCTGCCGCCGTTTCCTCCTGCCCTTCCACACAAAATGTAAAAAGCCGTCTTAAATACTCCGTTTTCACTTTCAATGTGATTTTTTTGCCTTCACAGTCATCAGAAAGCATATATTTTTCATGTAGTATGTCTTTCTCTCCGATATGTTCTTTCACCTGAATGTAATAAGCATCCGCTTTACACAGTGCAAGACACACCCATGTATTTTCATCATAATAACAGGTCAGCCCTGCTTCCTGACCGTCTGCAAGTTTCGGTATAAAAAGACCAGTTTCCGCCCGAAAGCAAAACGAAGTCTGTCTCTGCAGCAGAATATTTCTCGCTGCCACATCTTTTAATGGGAAACAGCTTCCTTTTATGCGGATTCCCGATGGCAGGAAACGGATTCCTTCCCACTCCGGTACACGCGGCGTCATCCATTTTTTATCCCAGCCTGCGGCTGCCGTCATTGTCTGCTCTGCATCTGCTGCCACGGAACGTATCCCGTCTTCACTGACAGACGCAGCCTCTTTTGGCATCCACTCCGGAAGATCCGGTTTTTTCTGCAGAACCGAAGGTCCCTTTAAACCGTTTACGACCGGCCAGCCATCCGCCGTCCAGCTGATCGGATCAAGTGCCGTCTCCCTTCCGAGCATGCTGTAACCATCTCCGATCATCCTGCCACAGAGATACACCATATACCACTCCCCGTTCTGGGTGCAGACCGGTTTTCCGTGACCGCAGCGCTGGATCGCCGCTCCCTCATCCATCTGACGCATGATCGGGTTGTACGGACACGGTTCATAATTACCCATTAAAGTCTTGCTTCTTGCAACAGAGATCCGGTGTCCGGCTCCGGTTCCGCCCTCCGCCAGAAACAGATAGTAATAGCCGTCTTTTTTTAACAGATGCGGTCCCTCCGGCGCACGTTTCTGATCCCCATAATATAATAGTTCTGCCTCTGAGATCTGTTTTGTACAGTCCTCGTTTAATTCTAAGATCCTTGCCCCGCGGTTTAACAGCATATAATGTCTGCCATCCTCGTGAAAGATGGACGGATCGATTCCATCTTCATCGATAATTGCCGGCTTACTGTATGGTCCTTCCGGTTTTTCGGAACTCACCACGATCTGTTTGCGGTATACGGTTCCTGTGTCATTCAGTCTATAAGTTGCCGTGATATAAAATTTTCCATTATCATAGGAAATATCCGGTGCCCAGTAGCCTCTGCCACCCTCTAATTCATCCAGTGATGCCCACTCCGGCTCTGTAATCGCATGGCCGATGATCTCCCAGTGGATCAGATCTTTCGAATGTGAGATTGGGATACACGGAAAAAAGATAAACGAGGAATTCACCATATAGTAGTCTTCCCCGACTCTCACAATTGATGGATCCGGGAACATGCCACGGCGTATCGGATTGTGATACATCTCCTCATAAGATGCACCTATGCGCTCTTTGTAATAAGAAAGAAGTTTCTCATCTTTTCTTTCATATGCAATCTGATATGGTGTCACACACCATCTGTCACCGGCAGTAATATCCATTCCGACCTTCTCCACCAGATACCGGTTCATCTCCAGATTCCCGGATCTCGCTGCATAGTGCAGAATCGTCCGGTGGTCTTCATCCACTGTGTTCATACTCGCCCTCGAATACTCGACAATATATTTTACAATGCCAAAATCTCCAAGTTCTGCGGCATATAACGCTAGCGGCACACCTTTTTCCGTCGTATCATCGACACAGGTTGGATTTTCCGTCAGTGCCCGGATCACACCATCTAAATTTTTCTGTTCTAATTCTCTCAAAAGCCCCATATTAATCTTCTAATGCCTCTACGTGCAGATATTCAAAATCCCCATAACCGCCGGCTTCTTTTTCGCCGACAATATTTGCAAACAGACCGATCTTTGCGCCGACCCAGGTATGGTCAGACGGTGTGAACTCTGCCCGCACCTCCGTCCAGGAAGCCAGATCCGTATCATCGGTCAGTGAATAATAACAATGAAATACACTACCGTTATCTCCCTCGCGCATCGCAAAGATCAGATAAACTTTTTCCTGTTCCTCCGGCAGTGCCAAAAGCTGCTCTGCCTTCTCGCGTATTCCATCCTCACTGTCATAAGATTTTCCAAGGATCAGACGTTTCTGACCTCTGATCATGCGGACTGCAAGATATGCATAGTGACCGCCCATCATGACCATTCCCGCCTGCTCCTGTTCAGACAATGCAGAAATGTCAACACAGACAGACGCTCTAAAATATGGGCAGACCAGTTTTTCCGTCAGCACATTCGAACACTCCCAGAGGATCGGCTCCGCTTTTCCGGATGGATTTTTACAGTATAATCTCAAAAATCCCTTTCTCTCTTTCAAAGAATAAAAATCATCCTTCGGATTGCCAATCCACTGCCACTGCAAGCCAAGTTTTTCCGATGAAAAGTCATCTCCCGCCGCAAGGTAACAAGGTTTCTCCGTGATTCCGGTATTTGGTTTTTTATGGATGATACATGGCTCCCCACAGCCATCCACCGCATTGATCCCCATGACCGGCCAGTCATTTTCCCATACGACCGGCTGCATATGGACAATACGTCCGTAAAGTCCGCGATCCTGAAAATGAAGGAACCATTCATCGCCGTTTACCGTATCTACCAGTGCTCCCTGGTGCGGTCCGTTTACGATACTGTTCCCCTGATGAAGTACATTTTTTTCCTCGTACGGTCCGTAAATGTTTTTGGAGCGCAAAATGACCTGCCATCCGGTCTTTACACCGCCTGCCGGAGCAAAAATGTAATAATATCCGTTTCTCTTATATACCTTTGGTCCCTCGATCGTCGGCTGTGTCTTAAGTCCACAGTAGAGGATATGGTCTTCCCCCGTCGCCTTTGTTCCATCCCATGACATCGGAAAAATACCAAGATGACTCTTAAATCCAATACGGCTCTTCGCATAGCCATGGATGATATATGCATTTCCATCCTCATCCCAGAATGGGCAGGAATCGATCAGACCTTTCCCGGCTAATACAAGCACCGGTTTTTCCCAGGTTCCAAGTGCGTCTTTTGTGCGCACCATGTAGATACCCTCATCCGGCATTCCGTAGTAAATGTAAAAATATCCTTCATGGTAACGTATCGCAGGCGCCCAGACGCCCTTTGCATGCTGCGGCAGATCATAGCCCGGCTCATCGATCTTTTCGATCGCATAATTTTTCAGTTCCCAGTTTACCAGATCTTTTGATGTTAAGATCGGCAGTCCCGGCACATAGTTAAAGCTGGACGCCGTCATATAATAGGTATCCCCTGCGCGTATCACATCCGGATCGGAATAATCTGCAAAAAGTATCGGGTTTTTATAAGTTCCATCTTCCTGATCTGATTTCCATAATAATGACATAACTCTCAAATCCTCCTAAACACTGGTTTTATTTCCTGATACAAAAATGGCAAGGGATCACTCCCAAGCCACTAATAAATCACTATAGATACCGCCAAGTTCTTTTAAACCTCTCGCAATACATCCCGCATAGACAACGGCACCCATATATTTCAGATGCGTATTGTCGGTCAGCCCGTCCATATGGGACGGATAAACACCTGCCGGCAGATGCATATACCATTCTTTGGTTTTCTCAGCTCCAGCCTTTCGCATTTCCGCACGGCTCATGCTGTAAAGATCGATCAGCGGAACATTTAAATTTTCAGCCGTCTGTTTCATTGCCGCCACATAATCGGTATGTTCTCCGATATCTAAATGTTCCTCATCGATAAAACATCTGCGCTCTAATGGCGTAATAAAAACCGGCCATGCTCCTTTGTTTCTTGCTGCATTTACAAATTTTTCCAGATTCACCATGTAATCGGAATGTGGATCTGTATACCGCTCCGGATCATTCTTTTTCTCATCGTTATGTCCAAACTGGATAAACAGAAAATCTCCTGCGGTAATTTTGTCATAAATCGGTGTCAGTCTCGACTCATCGATAAAGCTCTTTGTGCTTCTGCCGTTTTTGGCATGGTTCTCCACCCGCACCTCCGGCTTTAGGAACAGGTTCATCACCTGTCCTATGCCGGTCTGCGGAAATGTAAGAATGTCATTGTATTGTACGGTAGAATCTCCTGCCCAGAAAATGGTCGTCATACAAACATTTCCTCCTTATTCTTTTACAGCTCCGATATTTACACCTTTTACGAAGTATTTCTGTAAGAACGGATATACGATCATGAAAGGAATGATGATAACAATGATTGCCGCATTCTTTACGGTGTTCTCTGTTGCACCACCGTTTGCCTGTGGAAGATCACTACCCATGATGATACTTCTTAACTTCATCTGGAAGTTGTAAAGGTTTGAATCTGTAATGTAAAGTTTGTAATGTGTATAGTCGTTCCAGTATGTAACGGCAAACATAAGACCAATGGATGCCAATGCTGCTTTTGACATTGGAAGTACGATACGGATAAATGTCTGCATCGGCGTACATCCGTCAAGTGTTGCCGACTCAAACAGGCTGGCAGGAATACCTTCGAAGAAGTTCCTCATCAATACCAGGTTATACACGTTCAGTGCCGGGAATAAGATAACGACCCAGATGGTATTGGTTAAATGTAATGATTTTAATACGAGGTAGGTAGGGATCATACCACCCTGGAAAATCATGGTAAAAAGTAATAAGTTTGCAAATAAGTTACGTCCCGGCATATCCCACTGGATCAGTACATATGCACCAAATGTAGATAAAATCAAGGCGATGATCGTACCTGCAATCGTTGTGATTACAGAAATCATTAACGGATGGGACAGCGTCGGGTTTTTGAATACGGAAATGTATCCTGCAAGACCAAATTCCTCCGGCCATAATTTCATACCATATGCGGTTTTTAAATCGAATGAGTCAACTAATACTTTCCACATCGGGATGATAATCAGTAAACTTAAGATGATAAATATTAACCCGTTTACGATCGGGAAAACTTCTATTTTTTTCTTGCTTTTCATATCTGCTGCTCCTTCCTAGACGATTCCGCGTCCATCACGTACTTTCTTGCTTAAGTGATTGCAGAACAGTACCAGTACACAACCAACCAGAGATTTGAACAGACCAACGGCTGTCGTATAACCGTAATTTGGAATCGCACCACTGTTGAAGGTCTGATAGTAAATATAGGTTTCAAGTACGTTTGCAGTACCTAAAACAGCATCGTTCTGCATTACGAATGCGGACTCGAACAGGTTCATAACCTTTGCAAGGTTTAAGATCAAAACAGTAAGGATCGTATTCTGTAAAGCCGGGAAAGTAATATATCTCATCTTGCCCCAGCGTCCTGCACCATCCATTGCTGCAGCTTCATAAAGCTCTGTATTTATTCCGGCAAGCGTTGCCATAAAGATAACGGTCTGCCAACCGGTTTCTTTCCAAATATTAATGATATAGTACGCAAGTCTCCACCATTTTGAATCCCCCAGGAAATAAATTCCGGAATCAAGTACACCAGCGTTGATCAGGAATGTATTTACAAGACCTTCTGCTGTCGGTGCCAGGATCAAAGTAAAGACGGATGCGGTAACTACCCATGACATAAAGTGTGGCAGATAAATAATTGTCTGCACGATCTTTTTAAAATGAATGTTTGCAATCTCATTTAAAAAGATAGAAACAATAACAGCAGCTGCTGTTGTCAAAAACAATTTGACAATACTAATCTGTAAGGTATTCCAGAATGCCGTCCAGAAATTTGGCATGGAAAACATTTTCTGAAAATTTTTGAGACCAACAAAACTTGCCTCTTTGATTCCGTTATAATCGGTAAATGCAAAACGGATTCCAAGCATTGGCAAATAAAAGAATATTAATGCAAAAATTAATACAGGAAGAAACATCAGATAGAATCCTCTGTATTTATAGATTTTTGCTGCCAGGTGGTTCTTCTTTCCACCGGTTGTAGCCGTTACGGCTGATTTTTCATTACTTTTTCTCATATCTGTTCTTCCTTTTCAATCAAACATGAATTTGTGATCCATGATCGATGCCGGCTGCGGATATCCGCAGCCAGGACACCAATCATAGTTCTTAGTTCCGTTTACCGGAAAGTTTTATTATTTGTTTAAAGAATCAACGATTGCCTGTGACCACTCTGCACCGTGATTTGACTCAAACTGTGCATATGCATCATCAACAGTGATCTCACCCATAACAACTTTTGCAATCAGCTCGTTCTTTAACGTTGTTAAATCACCATTGTACTCGCTCATCTCATCTGTGGTAGGAACAAGATCAGCAGCTTTGCAGTTATCATTGAATAACTGTGCAGACTCTTTTGCTTCTGCTGCTACAGACTCTTCCTGAGGATCGTTTGCAAGCTCAACTAAAGCAAGCATTGGATCAATGTGGGCTTTGGTGTACTGTGTACCCTCTTTCTCACGGTTCTCTAACATATGAAACTCACCATCCGCATATGTTTTCTCGTTCTCTGTTCCAGCAAATAATGTCTCTGCTGCTGTTGACCAGTGAATGCCTTCTACACCGTATGTCCATAAGAACTGAACGTCTCCGCCATCCTGCATCGGCTCGATGAAGTATTTGAATACACCTTCCGGGTTCTCACATGCAGATGTGATGCACCATACTGGTGGAACACGGTCAAGGTACTGACCTACTTCAGCGATCGGAGGTAATGCTACTAACTCACCGCCTTTACCATTTGCCTCAAGATTTGTCTTTAAGTTGGTTGCCCATGTACCTGCCCAGTAAGTAAATACACCAAAGCTGTCATCATAGAATTTGTTACGGCAGTCAGATGTACCATTTGTTAATGTGGTAGGATCGATCACGCCCTCTTTGTAAGCAGCTGCCATTCTCTCAAGTGCGCTCTTCATAGAGTCATCTGTGAATCCATCTTTCCATGTTCCGTCTTCTGCTTTATAGAAGCTTGGGTTTGCATCCTGATAGAACTCTGGTAAGTAGTTTGTATATGGAGCCTCTGTTCCGATGAAACCAGCAGCAGATACACCGTAGGTATCTCCGTTTACACCATTTCCATCCGGGTCACCGGTTGTAAATGCTTCGAGCATTGCAAGATACTCATCATAGTTTGTCGGAACATCAAGTCCGCAGTTGTCTAACCATGCTTTCTTAACATATGTAACACATCCGTTACCACGAGCTGCCGGCATACCGTATAACTTACCATCAAGTCTTACACCATCGATAACTCCTGTGCTGCCGTATGCATCCTGTCTTGTCTTTAAATCAGAAGATGCATAAGTGTCTGTCATATCCCACAGAACTCCCTGCTCTGCATAACCTGCATAATAGGTAGAAGATAAGATCATAACGTCTGGCCAGTCACCACTTGCAACTGTCTGTCCTACTACATCATAGTAAGCATCATGATCCGGCTGGATCACATTGATCTTCATTCCAAGAAGATCTTCTAATTTGGCAATGAACTCTGCCTGTCCGTTTGCCTGTGTGAAAACTGTTCCATCTACCATAATGGTGATCTCTTCTGGTTTCTCAACATCAGAATCGGTTGCTGTGCTTGCGGAAGCATCACCGCTCTCTGTGGTTGCTTCATTATTTGTAGAAGCATTTGAATTTGTTGTTCCTGCGTTACCAGTATTGCCGGAACCGCATCCTGCCATACCAGCTACCATAGCGGCAGCCATAAGGACTGATACTACCTTCTTTTTCATAAGAACCTCCTTATTAGGAAAAAATTTGTTTCGACACTGCTCTGATGTAAGTGCTTTCATGTCTTGCTCATACATTACCATCTTATAGGATTTTCAGCAAGAAACAATATTTGACAGGGGGTACAAAATTTGTTTTAGTGCTACGCAAACCATTGATTTTACTGGGTTTTTGAGTTTTTGTTGTATTTTTTTCATATTATGATAAAATAGAAAACGTACGATTAAAAAACATGAAAAAAGGACATTTAATACCTATGAGAATAAATTTGAATCCACCGGCAGATGCCACAGCAAAAAATGAATCCACTACGTTTCTCATGATTCGCTTTGCTATTACATACAGTGTCTTTTTACTTATCATTTTACTTCTGATGGTACACCTTCACCGTGTCTCAACAACACGCTCTGAAGAGGATTTCTGGAATCAGGATCAGTCTACCTTTGAAAGTGCCGTTTCACTTTTAGATAATAATTTCACAACCATGGATTCTATCACAAGACAGCTCAGCATGAATAACAAACTATACCGTCTTGCTACCATGACATCCACGGATGCAAATGATTTTTATCTATCCGGTTTTACCATGAAGCAATCCCTCGCTTCTTATATGTATTCCTACAATGAGCTTCCTTTCAGTACCTATTTTGTTTATCTGAGAAATAGCGGCTATATTATCAGTGTAAACACTTTCAATTCCGAACAGCTTTATTATATAAGAAACTATTTATCTTCCGGGGCGAATTTTAATGAATGGCATGATCTGCTCAACAACAATCTGACAAAAGATTCTGCCCTTTATCCACTTTCGGATTTTATGCTTCCCGAAAGCGACAACGCATATCTTTATGTGTTAAATATGGATGTACTGACCTACAAAGATATTCCTGCTACCGTTGCTTTCCATATCAATGAGCAGACCTTACGCAAAATTTTCAGCGGTGTTTCTTTAGGTGATACCGGTTACATTATTGCAGTCGACGCACAGGATCAGCCGGTGTTTTCCCTGTCCGAAGATAAGACTACATCATCTGAAAAAGATTTAAATACGCTTACCGAATCCGTATTATCCTTATCCTATGATGACAATAATACCTGTGTTCACAATGACACACATATTATGCGGATCGCATCAAAAGCAAATGACTGGACTTTCTATCTGGTACAGCCGGAATCCATTTATCCATCCGACTATCAGTTTATTTTTGTGCTGATCCTTTTTGCAGCAATCATCGGTGGACTTATCATGATATTTATTTTAGTCCGCAACAATATGCGCCCGATTCTTCATTTAGATGACCAGCTCCAGGAAACACTGCATGCAAACACACAGTTAATCGAAGAAGCTGCTGCAATCCGCCCTGTTTTATATGACAATTATTTGAGACAGCTGATGAGTGGAGTTATCACAACCCCGGATGAGTTTTCATTTATCCAGAATTATCTGCATTTAGAAGATCCATCGCTTCATTATTATGTATTGTACGGTGTAACTTACGAAAATGATCCTGCTGCAGATACTTTTCCAAATGAAAATACTTCCACTGAAAGTTCTGAAAGTATGAAAGATATTATCGCCGGTCTTTTGGCCAGATATTTTTCTTATGAAAATAATTTATATCTGTGTTCCCCAAAGAAACATGTTTATGCTGTGTTAATCCCTTTTGGTGGAACTGCCGATGAGATGCTGATCACACTTCAGGAAAAAGTATTAAAATTTCATAGTGAACTGCTAGAAGAGTATTCGATCTGGTTTTTTGCAGGAATCGGTCTCTCCTGCTCCTTTACCAACATATGGGAATCTTACCAGCAGGCGAAAGATGCTGCAGGCTATACCAGCAAAAACTATATTTTCCTTCCATATGAAATGTTAAAGAAGGATTCACATGTTTACTACTATCCGGCTGAATTTTCGACACGCCTGATTCGTTCCATCACTGGTGGAAATAAATCCCAGGTGATTGAAATTTTCAATCTGATCCATCAGGAGAACATTGAAGAGCGTTCACTTCCGTTCCAGTTATTACGGTTTTTACTTACTGATATCCGCAACACTTTGCTAAAAGCACGTTTTACATATACGGGAAAAAGTACTCTACAGATGACAGAAATTGATACTATGCTTTCACAGGACGAGTTAACTTTCCGTCTCTGTGAAGATATCAGCATTAAACTTTGTGATTTCTTTGCATCAAAATCTGAAAAGAATAATCTGATTGACAGCATTGTGACTTATATCCGTGAAAATTACAAAAATCCGGCGCTCTGCTTAAGCAAGATCTCCGACGAGTTCCACATATCAGAAAGTTATTTTTCTCATATGTTTAAAGAAAATATGAATGTGAACTTCTCTGTCTATCTGGAAGATCTGCGGCTCACAGAGGCGGCACATCTGATTGAAAAAGGCGAGTCCGGTATCAATGAAATCGCTTTGGAAGTTGGTTATAACAACCAGACGTCTTTCCGACGTGCATTTAAGAAAAAATATGGCGTTACACCAAGCAGCTTTGGTATTCAGTCTTAATTAAGAAATGGAGGATATTACAATGAATTTCAAAAAAGGTTCTCCAGAAAGTGCTGGCATCCCATCCGGATGCCTTCTTCACTTTCTGGATCGTTTACAAAAAAAACAGGTTCCAATGCACAGTTTTCTTTTAATGCGGCATGACACACTCATTGCCGAGGGCTACTATGCACCCTATCAGAAAGACACGCTGCATCGCATGTTTTCGATCAGTAAAAGTTTTACATCCATTGCGATCGGTCTTTTGGAAGCGGAAGGAAAATTATCACTGGATGATCCGATCGTCTCATATTTTCCAGACAAGATTCCAGCGAATGTACATCCGTGGATTGCAGCCATGACGATCCGGGATATGCTCATGATGCGCACCTGTCATGCCGCGACGACCTACAAGGTCGATATGAAAAGTGACTGGGTAGAAAGTTTCTTTACCGTGCCGCCAACCCATCCTGCAGGAAAGCTCTTTCATTATGATACATCCTCCGCACATACACTCTGTGCGCTTGTAGAACGTCTTTCCGGCATGCCAATGCTCGATTATCTTAAAGAAAAGCTGTCTGTTTTGGAATTTTCCGATGAATCCTACATGCTGACAGATCCTTTTGGTGTCTCCATGGGCGGAAGCGGACTTGTCGCTCTTCCATCTGACCTGTTAAAATTTGGCTATCTTCTATCTCACAATGGAAATATTGATGGAACACAGCTCGTTTCCGCCTCCTACATCAAAACAGCAGTCTCCCATCTCTCTGACACACGCATCACAGCCCCTCTTCCAAGTGAAGCCTGCGGCTATGGTTATCAAATCTGGCGCAGTGAAAAAAATGGTTTTGTCTGCTACGGCATGGGTGGTCAGTTCATCCATTACCTTCCGGATTATGATCTGCTATTTGTCACTACCGCAGACACACAGGGACTTGCGGGTGGAAATCAACTGATTTATGATGCTCTGTATGACGAGATTCTTCCTTTCATACAGGCAGATCCACTCCCGGAAGATCAAAAAACGCATACAGAGCTTCTTTCTGTGCTCTCTTCACTTGCGATTGCACCTCTGGGTGATAGTGCAATGACGGCAGCGGTCACTTCACAAGTTTCGGGGAAACGATATATGTTCAAACCAAACAGTAGTGAGTTTACAGATTTTACGGTGGATTTTACAAATGATGAGGGATGTTTTACGTTTACACTGCACGGCAGACCGTGTTCCATTCATTTCGGTTTTGGAAAACTTGTCTGCGGACAGTTTCCAGTCTATGACCAGAGGTATGCTGCCAGCGGAGTGTGGGTTTCGGAGAACACTCTGTATGTGCGGGCACATGTGATCGATGCGTTCGTGGGGAGTGTGCATTTTGAGGTGGTGTTTGGAGATGCGGATGTGACGGTGTTTATGAGGAAGCAGGAGGAAAGTTTATTTGGGGAGTTTCAGGGGCATCTGGTTGGGATGGCTTGCTAGCCCTGCATGGTGATTGGGATGTGGATGCCTTTTGGAAAGTGGCGAAACTTACGATATGGGATATGGATGCCTTTTGGAAAGTGGCGAAACCTGCGGTGATTGTGGCGGGGCGGAGCTGGTTGGTTCCGTTGTACGAGGATAAGAGGTTCTAAGTTGCCCTGCGAAGATGTTGGGAGCCGGACGCAAACACCCCGAACAAACCTTCCATGGTTTGACCGGGGTTTGTACTGCCATCCGTGGCAGTACATCGCTGTGAGCTGACAGGGGAACTAAGAATCTCTAATCCTCTCCCAAAGTCACACCCAGCTCCGCCCCGCCCCAAGTCACCTTAGATGGGTCGCACGCCTTCGGGTAAGGCATGCTGCCATCTATAGCGTTTTGCTGCATAGATTCGGGTATCAAAAGGTGGTTCACAACTTAGTGGCTGGCAAATTGCACAAAGTCGGGACTCGTTTTGTAACTTTGGGAGAAAATTAGAAAATCTTAGACTGCCTGTTAAATATATAGCGTTTTGCTGCCATGGACGGCAGCAAAAGTCTTAACGCCCCATGGACGGGGCGTTTAAGACGTACATGTCACTCCGTTGTAATCTACTCAGGCAGACTTAGATTTTCTTATTTTCGGACATCGGAACAAAACAGACCCGACTTTGTGCAATTTGCCAATCAGAAAACTTGAAGTCACCTTTTGACACCCGAATCCTACACATCAAAAATCCCCGTCGAGCCATGGAAGGCTCGTCCGGGGATGCACGCGTCACTCTGCCACAAACTCAAACCAGGGGCACTTAGAACCTCTTATTTCCGTACAACGGAACCCAACAAAACCTGCCGGTTCCGGCGCACGTCCCAAGGCTCAGCCACCTTCTGCCAAAGTGCAGCATCAATTGTGACAATGATTCAATTCGCAACAAATCTCATCTGTTTTTTTACTGTGGCTGCTTACCAATATAAGCTAAAATACCACCATCTACATACAGCACATGACCATTTACAAAGTTAGATGCATCCGATGCAAGGAACACAGCCGGTCCCTGTAAATCTTCTGCGTTTCCCCATCTTGCAGCCGGAGTCTTTGCGATGATAAACTGGTCAAACGGATGTCTGGAACCGTCCGGCTGGATCTCACGAAGAGGTGCTGTCTGAGGTGTTGCAATATAACCAGGTCCGATACCGTTACACTGGATATTGAATTCACCGTACTCAGATGCAATGTTCTTTGTTAACATTTTTAAACCACCTTTTGCTGCAGCGTAAGCAGAAACGGTCTCACGGCCAAGTTCACTCATCATAGAGCAGATGTTGATGATCTTTCCGTGGCCTTTTTTGATCATGGACGGGATCACTGCTTTTGATACGATGAACGGTGCATTTAAGTCAACATCAATTACCTGTCTGAACTCTGCTGCTGACATATCGCACATTGGAATACGTTTGATGATACCTGCATTGTTTACAAGGATATCGATTACACCAACTTCTTCCTCTACTTTTTTCACAAGTTCATTCACCTGCTCCTCGTTGGTAACGTCGCAGACATAACCATGAGCTTTGATCCCTTTTTCAGCATAAGCTGCTAATCCCTTGTCAACCAGCTCCTGTTTGATATCGTTAAATACGATGGTTGCGCCTGCCTCTGCATAAGCAGATGCGATAGCAAATCCGATACCATAAGATGCGCCTGTTACTAATGCAATTTTACCCTCTAATGAGAAATTGTTTAAAAATGACATAATTTTGTCTCCTTTTTTGTGTTATGTTTAAGATTCTTTCAATAAGAATCCAGTTTCTACTTTTTCTGCCGGATGTTTCTGAAATAACAGATTAAATTCTGCACAAACATTCTGTTGTAGATATCCATCATATCAGATTAACAACTTTTTCCCGCTCCCTTACAAGGTAACACCCTGCTTAAAGATCGCCATATCATGGAATCCGGCTTCCTCACTGCGTACCTTCTTACCAGATGCAACGTCGATCACATAGTCAAATAATTTCTGACCTGTCTCCTCTAACTCTGCATCCTCCACAAGAACTCCCGCATTGAAATCGATCCAATTCTTTTTCTTTCCGGCAAGTGTATTGTTGCTGGAAATCTTAACGGTCGGAACCGGGGAAGCAAACGGTGTCCCGCGTCCGGTCGTAAACAGAACAATGTGTGCTCCGCTGGCTGCTAATGCAGTTGCAGCAACAAGGTCATTGCCCGGTGCGCTGAGAAGATTTAATCCCGGCGTATGTACGCGCTCGCCGTAGGAAAGAACGCCTTTTACTGCAGCACTTCCTGATTTCTGTGTACATCCCAAAGACTTATCCTCTAAGGTTGAGATACCGCCTTTTTTATTTCCAGGTGACGGATTCTCGTAGATTGTCTGGTGATTATCTTTAAAATACTGTTTAAAATCGTTGATCAGATTCACCGTCTGTTCAAATAATTCTTCATTTTCACAGCGGTTCATAAGCAGTGTCTCTGCACCGAACATCTCCGGCACCTCGGTCAGGATCGTTGTTCCGCCCTTTCCGATCAGAATGTCTGAGAATTTACCTACCAGCGGGTTTGCCGTAATTCCGGAAAATCCGTCACTGCCGCCGCACTTCATACCGATGATCAGTTTGGACGCACTGATCGGCTCACGGGAAAATCCCGCAGCATAATCGATCAGTTCCTCTAAGAGCTTTTCGCCCTCTTCCATCTCATCTTCGCATTCCTGGCAGACTAAAAATTTCACACGGTTCTCGTCATAATCACCAATGTATTTTTTCAGCTCACCGATATTGCTGTTCTCACAGCCAAGACCAAGTACTAATACACCTCCGGCATTCGGATGTTTTACGAGATCGGCAAGGATCGTTCTGGTGTGCTCCTGGTCATCCCCCATCTGGGAACATCCATATGGGTGTGGAAATGCAATGACTTCCTCCACAGAGCCGTGAACCTTTGCGTTGGCACGTTTTGCCATTGCCGTTGCAATGTTGTTCACACAGCCGACGGTCGGTACGATCCATACTTCATTGCGCACACCAACGCTGCCGTCCGGGCGTGCAAATCCCATAAAGGTACGCTCTTCGGTCTTTTTTTCCTCTGTTTTTACCGGCTCATAGGTATAGGTGAGCAGATCGCCGAGTGCTGTTTTGATATTGTGCACATGCACCCACTGACCGGCTTTGATGTCCTCTTTTGCATTTCCGATACGGAAACCATATTTGATCACATCGCCGCCCTGCGGGATGTCACAGATCGCCATCTTGTGTCCGGCAGGGATCGTCTCAGCCGCTGTGTATTCTTTTCCATCGACTGTGACTTTCTCTCCCTCTGCAAGTTCTTTTATGGCAACAATGACATTATCATTTTCATTGATTTTTATAAAATCTTTCATAAGTATTCTCCTGCTTATGCGTTAAAAGTTTTTTCCATTGCTGCTCTCATGCCAAGTGCACGGATATCTTCCATATAACCGGTTACAGCTTCTTCTACTCCGGCTAATTTTGTGAGATCCTCGCCCCAGAAATGCTCGTTGGATAAAACAGCATGTGTATAGCCTGCTGCATCCTTAGAACTGTTTGCTGCAAAGAACTCTAATACAGCAGCGTCATCTAAGATCTGGTATTCAGCACCGTCACGGTGTCCGATCAGAGCCTTGTCACGGATCTCTGTTCCTGTGTAGAATGCCATCAGTGCAGCCAGTGAGAATGTCAGGTGTGTCGGAAGTTTTCCTTCATTCTTAATGTACTCTAAGAAACTCGGCATACATCTTGCGCGCCATTTTGAAACAGAGTTCAGGGAAATGGATAACAGCGCATGTTTTACATATGGGTTGTTAAATCTTGTGATAACTGCCTCTGCAAAATCAATCAGATCCTGTTTCGGAAGTGTCAGTGTAGGAATGACCTCATCAAAGATCGTTGCTTTCATAAAGTTGAAAATCAGTTCATCCTGCATAGACTCTAACACGATATCATTGCCGCAGAGATAAGATGCCAGTACAAAGGAAGTATGTGCACCGTTTAAGATACGGACTTTTCTCTGTTTGTATGGTTTCTGGTTGTCAGTAAAGATCACCGGAAGACCTGCGTCCGGAAGCGGGAACTCTTTGCTGATATCTTTTGCACTCTCAATTACCCAAAGGGCAAATGGCTCACCTGTTACGATCAGATTGTCCTGATAACCGAACTCTTTGCAGAGCTCCTCTGCCTCGTCTCTCGGGTAACCGGTTACGATACGGTCAACTAATGTAGAAGTAAATACACAGGCTTCATCTAACCATGTCTTAAATCCATCTTCTAAATTCCAGAGTACTGCAAGTTTCTCTACACACTCTTTTAAGTGGATACCATTGTCATCGATCAGCTCAACCGGAAGCATCACAAGACCTTTATCCATTGCCCCGTTAAAATGTTTATATCTCTCATATAAGAATTTGGTTAATTTGCCCGGATAGCTTTTTGGCGGTTCCATCTCTAATCGGTCTGTATCATCATAAACGATACCTGCTTCTGTTGTGTTCGAAACAATGTAACGTAAGCTGTCAAGTTTTGCATAATCTGCATATTTCTGATATTCGCCATAAGCGTCTACTGCATCTGCAACGCTGGTCACGATACGGTTGATACGTTTTGGCTCACCGTCTACGATTCCTCTTAACTGTACGGTATACTGGCACTCCTGATCATGGAATCTGTCAAGGTTTCCAAATTCGATCGGTTTTACAAGCACGATGTCCCCGTTAAATTTCCCCTGCTCATTTGCAATGTCGATCATATAGTCAACAAATGCACGAAGGAAATTTCCCTCTCCGAACTGTAATACTTTAACCGGTCTCTCCACTTTTCCTGTTTTCTTTCTGTTTAATAATTCCATCATATTCCTCCTGCTTATCAGCTCATTACTGCACAATGTCATTTTGTAAGCGTTTACAATTTGTATTCTTACACCTTTTTGCCGTTTCGTCAATATGTAATTTTGCACAATTTAGTAATTTTTGTTATTTTTCTTTAAAATCGCCATCTTTTCTTCTACATTTTTTCTATTTTTACAAAATCCCGTATTGCTTTATTTTTTTTAATATTGTATAATCAGACCAGCGGCAATGAAACTGCTTTCATTTTTGTTTACATTCTATATTTAATGTAATCCGAAACGTTTCAGGATGCAAATTTGTTATAAAAGGATTTTTCTATGACTATATATGATATTTCAAAAAAAGCAGGCGTATCGATCGCCACTGTCTCCCGCGTACTAAACGGCAGCGACAAGGTCCGCCCTTCCACAAAGAAAAAGGTTATGGATATCATCGAGAAATATGATTACACGCCAAACGCTTTCGCACGCGGCATGGGGCTTCACTCCCTGCAGACCATTGGTATTCTCTGTGCAGATTCCTCGGATCTTTTTCTTGCAAAGGCAGTTTATTATTTAGAACAGGAACTGCAGGCAAACGGTTATGAGTCACTGCTCTGCTGTACCGGATATAATTTGGAGCTCAAACAGAATTATCTGAATTTGATCCTTTCCAAAAAAGTAGACGGTATCATTCTTGTCGGTTCTAATTTCATCGGTACTACGGAGGATGAAAACCAGTATATTAAAGATGTTTCCACGCAGGTACCGATCATGCTGTTAAACGCCGCTTTTGATTATCCGAACGTTTACAGCACTTTATGCGACGACTACACGACCATGTTTGAGGCTACCGAATCCATGTTAGATTCCGGGATCGCCGATCCGGTCTATATTTACAATTCTATTTCATATAGTGGCCGCAAAAAATTAAACGGTTTCAAAGATGCCTTAAAAAAACATGACATCTCTGATATAGAAAACAGAGTCCACCAATACAACGGAGATTCCCAGCAATTCAATGAAATTGCCGATTTTATGGACCAGGTTGCAAAAGAGGCCCCTCCTTTTCATGGAGTGATCGCTGCGGACGACGTACTCGCCGTCGGCGTAGTCAAATACGCACAGCGCAACAATATTTCCGTACCCGATGATCTTTCCATCATTGGTTACAACAATTCCATGCTGACAACCTGCTGTATTCCGGAACTCACTTCCGTGGACAACCGCTTAGAAACACAGACACATCAGTTAGTACAGACTTTAGTGGGTGTTCTTTCCGGTGAAGAAATGCCGAAGAAATCTATTTTCTCCGGCAAACTGATCAAACGTGGAACTACTTTATTCTAAAACAATTTTTATGGAGGAAAAAACAATGAAACAATTTATGGATGAAAACTTCTTACTTCAGAGCGAGACTGCTCAGAAACTTTACCATTCCTACGCAGCAGATGCACCAATCTTAGATTATCACTGCCACATCAATCCGCAGGAAATCTACGAAGATCGTCAGTTTGAAAACATTACCCAGGTATGGTTAGGCGGTGATCATTACAAATGGCGCTTTATGCGTTCCTGTGGTGTCGATGAAAAATACATCACCGGTGATGCTTCCGACAAGGAAAAATTCTTAAAATGGGCTGAGGTTCTCGGCAAAGCGATCGGCAACCCGCTCTTCCACTGGAGCCATCTGGAGTTAAAGAAATATTTCGGTTACAACGGCGTTTTAAACAAGAAAACAGCCGAGGAAGTATGGGAATTATGCAATAAGAGACTTGCAGAGAAAGATATGTCTGTCCGCAATATCATCAGACAGTCCAACGTTACTCTGATCTGCACCACTGACGATCCGGTCGACTCCTTAGAGTGGCACAAAAAGATTGCAGAGGATGATTCTTTTGACGTTCAGGTTCTTCCGGCATGGCGTCCTGACAAGGCAATGAATATCGAAAAAGTTACATATTTAGATTACATTGCACAGTTATCTGACGTTTCCGGCATCAAAGTAGATACCTTTGCATCCTTAAAGAAAGCACTTTCAAACCGTATGGATTTCTTCGCTTCCATGGGATGCAGCGTATCTGACCATGCTCTGGAATATGTAATGTACGCACCGGCTTCCGATGAAGAGATTGAAGCTATTTTTGCAAAACGTCTCTCCGGAGAAGGTGTTACCCGTGAGGAAGAGTTAAAATTCAAGACTGCATTTATGCTGTTTGTCGGCACAGAGTATACAAAACGTAACTGGGTTATGCAGCTTCACTATGGATGCAAACGTGACAACAACACTCCGATGTTCGACCGCCTTGGACCGGATACCGGATACGACTGCATCAACAACTATGCACCATCTTCTGAGATGGCAGATTTCTTAAATTTTTTAAATAAGAGCGGGAATCTTCCAAAAACCATCATTTACAGCTTAAACCCGAACGACAACCAGGCGATCGGCACGATCTTAGGATGCTTCCAGGATTCCACAGCTGTCGCAAAGATCCAGCAGGGTTCCGCATGGTGGTTCAACGATCACAAGACCGGTATGCAGGATCAGATGATCTCCCTTGCAAACCTTGGAAATCTCTCCGGTTTTGTCGGCATGCTGACAGACTCCAGAAGCTTCTTATCCTACACACGCCACGATTACTTCCGCAGAATCCTCTGCAACCTGATCGGTGGATGGGTCGAAAACGGTGAATTCCCGGCAGATTATGATACCTTAGAGGAGATCGTAAAAGGTATCTGCTACAACAACTCTGTAAACTACTTTGGATTTAACTTAAAAACCTGCTAAGATATAACAGATGCAGACAGCTTTAATAGCCTGATTTTCAGCATTATGGATTCATATATTAAGATAATTTGTGATGCGCACAGAAAGGCGCAGGAAAGGATTTTTATGGAACTTCGTACTGCAGCATCTCCAAGAGATGTCAAACATTACACAACTGAACGTTTAAGAGAAGAATTTTTAATCGATGACCTGTTCCAGCCGGATGTCATCAAACTCGTATACAGCCATATCGACCGTATCATCACCGGTTCTGCTGTTCCGGTAAAGGAAACTTTAAAATTAACCGCCGGCGACGAACTGCGCGCACAGTATTTCTGTGAGCGCCGTGAGCTCGGTGTGATCAATATCGGCGGTGCCGGCGTGATCACGATCGACGGAAAAGAATACAAAGTTGCCCACAAAGAAGGCATGTACATTGGCATGGGATCAAAAGATATTTCCTTTGCAAGTGAAAATGCAGATGCTCCTGCAAAATTTTACTTAAACAGTGCTCCTGCACATATGACCTACCCGACTGTCCTGATCAAACCGGAAGGCACACCGGAAGACGGCGTTGTCATCGTAAAAGACTGCAACAAAGTAGAACTCGGCTCTTTAGAGACCGCAAACCACAGAACGATCTGCAAATATATCCTTCCGGGACAGGTAGAGAGCTGCCAGCTTGAGATGGGTATGACAAAACTTGAACCGGGCAGTGTATGGAACACCATGCCATGCCACACACATGACAGACGTATGGAAGTTTATCTGTACTTTGACATGCCAAAAGATGCGCTTGTCATGCACTATATGGGCGAGCCGACAGAGACAAGACACATTGTGATGCGCAATGAGCAGGCTGTCATCTCTCCGAGCTGGTCAATCCACTCTGGATGCGGCACACAGGCATACACGTTCATCTGGGGAATGGTTGGCGAAAATCAGGACTTTGATGATATGGATGATGTTGCAATGACGGATCTGATGTAGCTTTTATCAATGCCGGAATATGGGTGTACTGCCACTATTCCGGCAAAATAATATACCGGCAGTACAGAAATGAGGATATTCATGAAAATTGCATTAATCAATGAAAACAGCCAGGCAGTAAAAAATGAAATGATCTGTTCTACTTTAAAATCCGTGGTAGAGCCAATGGGACATGAAGTATTTAACTACGGCATGTACTCTGCTGAAGATACACATCAGCTGACCTACGTGCAGAATGGTATTCTTGCAGCAGTTTTATTAAACTCCGGTGCTGCTGATTTTGTGATCACAGGCTGTGGAACCGGCGAAGGTGCCATGCTTGCATGCAACGCATTCCCACAGGTACTCTGCGGACACATCGAATCCCCGCTTGACGCTTATCTGTTCTCACAGGTCAACGACGGGAACTGTATCGCTCTTCCATTTGCAGAAAACTTTGGCTGGGGCGGAGAATTAAATCTGACCTATATCTTTGAAAAACTGTTCTGCGCTCCGGGCGGCGGTGGATACCCGAAAGAGCGTGTGGAACCGGAACAGCGCAACAAAAAGATCTTAGATGAAGTTAAAAAAGTGACCCACCGCGATCTCGTATCTATCTTAAAAGAACTTGACCGTGACCTTGTAGTCGGTGCTTTAAGCGGCGAACATTTCAGCGAGTACTTCTTTGCAAACTGCAAAGATGAAGCCATCGCTGCCTGCGTAAAAGAGCTGATCGGCTAACAGTCATCACAGCAGAACAGGTAATAACCTGCGAGCATACATAAGATCATGAGCACAAACCCACAGAAACGGTTGTGAATGACGATCATCACAAGCATTCCCATTGCGAAGCAGAACAGTGCAAATCCAAGCATCCGTTTCATGGCAGACTCCAATAAAGAAACGCATATATTACTGATAATATATGCGTTTCTTTTGCATTTCTATACTGTTAAAAAAATTATTTGTTTACGGAATCCTTTAAGATATCTTCCATCTCTTTTCCGGCTGCTGACTTTGCAGCATCATCAGTCTGATCCTCTGCGGTATCCTCAGAAACTGCGTCATTTTTTGAGGTAAATTTGTTTACAAAATCCGGCACCATATCAAGTATTTTCGTAATTCCATCCTGATTCTTGATGTTTACCAGTTTTGTTGTCCCGTTCTGGATCACAAGAACTGCACTCGGCATGATCTTTCCACCCATACCACCGGCACCGTTATTTTTCTTTTCCTGTGAAAAAGCACCGGCTGCAACACCAAAGGAAACATCCACAAGCGGAAGGATGATCGTATCTCCGATATGGATTGCATCACCTACTACTGTTTTTGTTGTGATAAAACTGTCCATCCCCTTAAATAAGGATTCTACTGTTGTATGAAAACTGTTGTCTGCCATAATAAAAACCTGCCTTTCTCTTTTTCTTTACTTAAAAAATTTCTTTATCAAATTCCGGATATCGCGCTCCTTTAACATGCGAATACCGGATATAAGTACATGTACGACACGGATATGTCCTTTTACCAGGAAAGTACCTTTCACATATGTCTTATCTGCTTCAAAATCGGGATAAATCCCGATATCATACTGATAGATTGACGGAAACATGGTAAGGACTCCAAGTGCCTGTCCGGTCGCTGACGGCTCCCACAGTGCAAAATTCAGTTCTGTGTCAATCTTTCGGAAACGCGAATGTTTCAGTAAATATTTAAGTTCTCTCCAGATTACAGAAACACTGTTACGGTTATGTTCATCGGTCAGTGCAGCCTTTATTTTCTCCGTCTGATGAAACAGCTCGGATATTTTTTCACGGATACCTTTGATCGTCTTACCGATATTGCTGAATTTCGCTGATATTTTCTGTTCACCGGCTTCTGGCATCTCTTTTACGCTGCTATCTTTCTCTTGCAGCTCTATTCTATCTTTTGACCCGGTACCCTGCTGTTGCACTTTTGAATCTAAAAGAACTGCATTTCCATCCTCTGCCTTAGGCTGTTGCACTTCTGAATCTGAAAGAACTGCATTTCCATCCTTTTCCTCCGTCTCATGCACTGCCAGATCCGTGCTGTCTGCATCCGGTTCTTCCTCTTCGTCCTCCAGCTTCTCCCCCAGAGAAATATGTTTTCCAAAAAGCCTCAACGTATAAGAAAATCCATTCTCATTGTAAGAAAATCCAAACGACAGAATATGAAGCAGCCAATGCACTTTTCCCTGAACCCGGATATTTTTTTCTATGCTTCCCTCCGTTCGGTAACGAACCGGCACAAATAATATGAGAAAAACGATCAGCAGAAAAAGTGCAAGCAGCGTCAGCAGGATCCATCCGATTATTTTTAATATGAGCAATATAACTGACATTCTCCGCTCCTTACCTCTGTTTTTCTGCAAGATAGGTGCGGACGGCAAATGTGCCGGTATTTCGGTACACTTCATCCACAATGGATGCTGCCACCTCGACTGCTTCATCGTAGCCCTTTGCCAGTCCCACGATCACCATATCTTTTTTCGGATACCCTTTTTGCATCAATTCATATGATGGTATGATATCAAGCAGATTCTGTCTGTTAGAGGCTAATGTGATCACGTAGATCCCAATCTGTCCGGCATTGTGCATAATCTTCCACTTGACCTTCTTTGTCTTATGTACAATACTTTCCCCAACATACAAATTCTTATACCATATCATACATCCTGCTCCATCTTTCTGATGTGTTTTTATTCGTATCTGTGATTTCCCCACAGATTATTCTTCTTTAACTCCTGATATTCCTCATACGCTCTCTCTAGCATCTGTTTCTCATTTGGAAACTTCAAAAGATGATACGCCTCATGGTATTTGTAATAACCGGAATCGACAAAATACTCTTCACGCTGCGGTTTGCTGTAATAGCTGTCTGCCATCATCAGATACCAGTGCACCGTCTTTTCTACAACATCTTCCGGTACCGTAAATGAATACTGGCTTTTCCCGATGTACTTCATCAGCGTTCCCTTTACACCGGTCTCCTCATATACTTCCCGCATGGCAGTGTCCTTATATTCTTCTCCTGCCTCCACGGTTCCCTTTGGAAGTACCCATCCCTCGTATTTATGTTTATAATTCTTGTACAAGAGCAATATTTTGCCGCGAAATATTACCACACCACCACAACTTGTTGCCTCAATCATCGCAATACCTCCTGATGTGGTCTTTTATGATACTGTCATGCTTATAAGTATAATACTTTTCAAAAGCACATGCAACATTTCATTCACTATAATATGCATCAAAGACTTCTTTTGCAATCGGCACGGCATATTCACTTCCGACACCCGCTTTTTCCACGATCACCGCGATCGCAATATCGGATTTATCTTCTCTGTGCGCATATCCTACAAACCATGAGTGTGAGGAATCTGCTCCGGTAGAATACTCTGCAGATCCGGTCTTTCCTGCTGCCTCATAACTCTGTCCGCTCAGCTTCTTTCCTGTACCTGCCTCGACGACATACCCCATATAGTCTTTCAGAATTTCCGCCTCATCTGTTGTCATAAGCGTGCCGTACTCTTC
This sequence comes from uncultured Roseburia sp., assembly GCA_934317215.1. Classification (GTDB taxonomy): domain Bacteria; phylum Bacillota; class Clostridia; order Lachnospirales; family Lachnospiraceae; genus Roseburia. The sequence continues at coordinate 18,343 of CAKREH010000023.1, read as the reverse complement.
CGGCTCATACTGCTCCACTAAGGTTCCATCACTGCTCTCCACACGGTCTAAGACATACGGTTTCATCAGAATGCCGTCATTATTGATTGCACTGACAAGCAGAGCCATATGAAATGGTGTCACGAGCGTCTGCCCCTGTCCGATGGAAGTTGCCATAATCGCAGAAGAACCATCCGATTTTTTCAGCACAAAACTGCTCTTAGATGCCTGCAGATCCGTCGGAAGGCTGGCATTAAACAACATTCTGTCACACAACTGTCCAAACTGGTCGACGTCAAGTTCCATTCCAAGTGACGCGTAAAATGCATTGCAGGAATTTGCAAATGCCTGACGCAGGTTCTGGGTTCCATGGCTCTTGTTTCCATAGCAGTGGATCGTATGATTTCCTACCGTATAGCTGCCTGTACAGGTATAACTGTAATTTTCATAATCCTCATGTTCCTGAATGTACTCTAACGTCGTCAAAATCTTAAATGTTGATCCTGGCGGATAAAGTCCCTGTGTAGCACGGTTTAAAAGTGCAGCATCCGTATTGTCATCCGCAGTTAAACTGTCCCAGTCCTCAGCAATTGTATTCGGATCAAAATCCGGCTTGGAAACCATCGCAAGGATCTTACCGGTAGCTGGTTCAAGTACAACGACTGCCCCCTTATAGTAGCCTAACGCATCATATGCAGTCGCCTGCAGTCCATAATCTAACGTTGTGACCACATTGTCACCCGGGCTTTTCTCCCCCTGCATTTCATCCCCGACCTTGTCTAAAAATGCTGTATTTGAACGCAGAAGATTAAAATTTGCCAGTGACTCAATGCCTGATTTTCCCTTGGTAGAATACCCGACTATATGTGAAAATATACTGCCGTATGGATATCTCCTTGTCTCATTTCCCTCACTGTCTGTCACCGTCTCTGCAAGCACCTGGTCATCATTTGTCAGAATCTGCCCGCGCACGATCTTCTGTGCAAATGTCTCCTGTCTGGTATTGTACGGATTATTGATAAATTCCTCACTCTTAAAAAACTGAAAATAAGAAAAATATCCCATCAGACAAATAAACAGTGCAAGAAACGAATAGGTAATCACTGCAAATTCCCGGTTTTTTGTATTCTTTTTCTTTTTCTCTGTATTAGTAGAATTCTTCGACCTGTTGTCTCTCGTATCCGGTCTTTCGCTGTCTTTTTCTCGCATTATTTTCTCCTTCATCCTGTCTTAAAATATACAGTCCCTGAATCACTGCAAACAGCATCATGGTTGCCAGCAGGGAACTTCCTCCGTAACTTATTAACGGCAGTGTCACTCCGGTTGACGGAATAAACTTAGTCACTCCTCCAATCGTAAGAAATACCTGAAACGCATATACCGTTCCAAGCCCTAATGCCACAAGCTTGTAAAACTGTTCTTTCATCTGCATTGCAATATTTAAAAACATCAGAAAGCAGCTGATGCACACCATGATCAGACAGATTGCAAAAATACCGCCCATCTCCTCTGATATTGCAGAAAAAATAAAATCCTGCTCCACAACCGGGATCTTATTCGGAGAACCCTGATATAATCCTGTTCCAAACCAGCCACCGGTTCCAATTGCAAAAAGCGACTGACAGATCTGATATCCCTCATTATCAATAACACTGAGCGGATCCTGCCATGCCACAACTCTGACACGCACGTGTGAAAACAATCCATACGCGGCTACCGCTGCAATACATCCGGCCAAAAGGCCACCGGCAAAATAAAACAATTTTCTGGTCGCAACATAAAGCATGACCAGATAGGTCACAAAGAAGATCAGAGCACCGCCGAGATCTCTCGACGCAACCAGGATAAGTACATGCACCGCAGCCACAACCGTTGTAATGCAGACCGTCTTAAAATCGGTATTCTGGTAGAGCATTCCAGCCACAAAAAATACGAATAAAATTTTTACAAATTCGGACGGCTGGATGGAAAACAGACCACCGATCGTAACCGAGATCTTTGCTCCATAACTGGTAGATCCAAATATGGTAACCGCAGCAAGTCCGACAATACCGATCATGGCATAAAGCCAGGTCAGTCTCCGTAACGATCTGACTTTCCGGATCAGTACCGGTATCACGATCGTGATAACAGATGCACAGATTGCAATCGCATACTGCCTTATCGCTTTCTCATAAGAAAGCCTTGTCAGCATGATAAATCCGATCATCAAAAGCATACACATATTATTTGTCACAAGCCTGGATGCTTTGGGATACAGCAGCTGGTAATTGACGATCACAATCGTTACTAAAATCACCTGTAAAAAATAAAGAATAATCAGGTTAATTTCATCTGTGACCATATAAAGCACCAGAAATGCATCCAGATGGATCAGATACATTAAAAAAATCTGCCTGTCAAAAATATGATCTCTTTTTTCCGCACTGATCCTACTGCGGAACGCTGAAAAACATTCATACGTATAACACGCAAACAATATGATCATCAGATATTTTGAAACTTCTACGATAAGATTTTCCATACCGTTATTCTACTCCTCGTTTATAATGTCCACCGGTATATTCACCCATATACAGTTCCTGCAGACTGTTTTCTCCATTTAAAAATACTTTTTCATATAACCCCAAAATCTGTTTTACCTGTGTTTCCTGCTCTGTTGTAAAACTGATCCGGTACGCGTGGATTCCCATTCGCTCTAATTCATCCCGATACTGGAACAAAATCAGTGGTGTCGTATTATAAATCGTATTATAACACTCCGTACAGTTATTTTTGACCGGGAAATATTTTCCATAACGGTCTTTTAACCAGGAAACCGTCCGCATTTTATCACAGCCATTCGCTGCTTTTGTATTTGCATGTACACACTGTGCAGACACCATTAACGGCAGATTACCATAGAGAATGATCTCACTGTCCGTATTGTCCCTGCCCTGCAGTTCTTTCCGGTTCAGCTCAAGTGGAACTGTATCATGCACTACCTCTGCATCCTGTAATTGTCTTTTCGCATAAGAATTCCATGTATACAGATTGTGGTCTGCAATAATCTCTACATCTGTCATCTTCCCCTGAACAAAGGAAAGTTCATCATAACTCTTTACCACAAATCCGTCCACTCCCACCTGTTTCAGCTCTGACAGATTTTTTTCATAAAATAAAAGTGAAGACAGCCGGAATACCGCCGGCATGATATAATACGCCTTTTTCTTTGCCGAATGGATACGGCTTACATCTTCTTTTAATGCTGTAAAAAGATTTTCCCTGGTATAGCAGCTGCTGTCGAGATAGATGGCATCTACATAAGATGCATCGAGCAAAAGTGTGATACAGGAACGATTTTCAATAGAAACGGAAAGATACGGCGTTACGCTGCCTTTCTCTGTCTGTCTTTCTTTTTTCACAGATACTGTTTCCTGCACATTTTCTTTTTTTTGCGCAGTTTCCATTCTTCGCATAGGTGCGGTCAATGCCTCGTTCAACCGTTCAAGTGCATTTCTCCGCAGCACATTTAATGCCTGTACCGGAAGGAAAATATCATCATCCATATCTATTTCAAGTTCTGCAAACTCATACGGTGTATTTCCGGTCTTTTTTATACTTGCAGCTACTTTTTCTTCTGCAAGCGGCTGTTTCAATGCCGCCTGTACTACATCTCCATCCACAGAAACCCTGATATCGTTCAATACGATCTCCAGTTTAGCAGGAAAATCTTTTTTTAATCTTAAGGTTCCATTGATTTTTTCTTTTTTTTCAGTGCGGACATACTGTTCTTTGATCTCTTCCCAGAGTACTTCATTTCCTTTTGTATGAGATGGCTTATCGAGCGTGATCATCTCTCTGCCATTGTGTCTCTTATAATATCCGTCCGTAAATCCACTGCGGTTTCCAAAATCATAAAGATGCTGCATATCTTCTTTTGCTACTTTAAAATCTTTTTTGGCAGCCGCCTCGCCCGTGCACAGACAAGCATTGATATAACGATCAATATATTTGCGGTAAATCGAAACCACACCCGCGGCATATTCCGCCTGTTTCATCCTTCCCTCAATTTTAAAGGAATCCACGCCATTTTCGATCAGCTCCGGAATCATGGATACCGTGCACAGGTCTTTTGGGCTCAAAATGTAGATGTCCCTGTCTTTTTTTCCTGTCTTTACCGGACGTTTCTTCTCATCAAAAACTTCATAGGAAAGACGGCACGGCTGTGCACATCTGCCGCGGTTTCCGCTGCGTCCTCCTAACATGCTGCTGAGCAGACACTGACCGGAATAACAGTAACAGAGTGCCCCGTGGACAAAACTCTCGATCTCAATATCCACATGTTCTTTGATATCACGTATCTCCGCAAGGGACATCTCCCTTGCAGTCACAACACGGTCTGCCCCCATCTCTTTCATCATCATGGCACCGTAACGGTTTGTCACTGTCATCTGTGTACTCGTATGTATGGAAAGTCCCGGAAATACCTCCCGTATCAGCCGGAAAGCACCCATATCCTGAATAATGACCGCATCTAATCCCTGCTCATAATATGGCAGCAGATACGAATATAATTCCTCTGTCAGTTCACGTTCCTTAAACAAGGTATTTACCGTAAGATACACTTTTCTTCCATGGATATGCGCATAGTCGATTGCCGAGAGCAGCTCTTCTTCGGTGAAATTATTTGCGTAGGCGCGTGCACCGAATCTGCCTCCGCCGAGATAAACTGCATCTGCACCTGCATGTATCACAGCCCGAAAGGTTTCCATAGAGCCTGCCGGTGCTAATAATTCTATATTCTGATATCGTTTGTTACTGTTCATTCCGATTTCTCTCCATCAAAAACATAAAAGGACGAAAATAACCTCTCCGTCCCCTCACTTTTCCTGTATGGCAGCCCTCTGCCACAGGTATCCTCTGTTATTAATCCGTTGTATCTTCCTGTTTTGTTTCACCTTTTTTTAAGATATCTTCTTTTGCAGGCTCGCTCAGCAGAAACTCATCTAATGATGCCTCTAAATCCTCTTTTTCTGATATCAGTTTACGATTCTCCTCATCTAACCGCTTGAGCTCCTCCTTATCATTTTCTGACTGGATCTGTTCTGCAATCAGGTCGTGCTTGAGATTATAAATCTCTTTTTCTTTAGCTTCAATCTCGTGCTCTAATTTTTCTGCCTGGGCTTTTGCCTTAAAATAATCATCTGCAATGTTAAGCTCTAATAAAGTTGCCTTCATGTCAGCGGGAAATCTCTGATATCCTTCTATACTGTTAAATTCATTTAATTTTCCATTGATATAGCCCGCAACCTTCTGAAGATATTCCTCACTCTCGTACCCGCTCAATGTATATACTTTTCCACCGATCACTACTTCAGCGCTTGTTTTTTCTGCCATTTATCTTCCCCTCCGGTCCGCTGCCATTTCCTGCTGTTTTTATCAGCCATCACAATATATGGTATATTATAATGACATTCTTAGCTAAAATCAACTATTTTGTCAATCCGAAATGCTGGTATGCAAAATCGGTTACCACGCGTCCTTTCGGCGTGCGGTTGATAAATCCATTCTTGACCAGATATGGTTCATACACATCCTCAATCGTCCCGGAATCCTCGCCGATCGCCGCCGCTAACGTATCAAGTCCCACCGGTCCGCCAGAAAACTTTTCGATCATGATTTTTAAAATATTACGGTCATTCTGATCGAGTCCCATCTTATCAACTTCCAAAAGATCAAGTGCAAAAGATGCAACTTCTTTTGATATTTTTCCATCGTATTTCACTTCTGCAAAATCCCTGACACGTTTCAACAGACGGTTTGCAAGTCGCGGTGTTCCGCGGGAACGCCTTGCAAGTTCAAATGCACCTTCCTCATCAATCTCAACGCCAAGTGTTTTGGCAGAATGAAGGATGATCGTCTTTAATTCTTCCACCGTATAAAATTCCAGATGATGTACCACACCAAAACGGTCACGAAGCGGTGCAGACAAAAGTCCCGCTCTTGTGGTTGCACCAACCAGTGTAAATTTCGGCAGATCCAGACGGATTGCGCGTGCGGTCGCACCTTTTCCGATCATAATATCAATCACATAGTCTTCCATCGCCGGATATAAAACTTCCTCCACCTGACGGTTTAACCTGTGTATCTCATCCACAAACAGGACATCCCCCTCCTGCAGATTGCTTAAGATAGCTGCCATTTCGCCTGGTTTTCCAATTGCAGGACCACTTGTCACCTTAAGATGTGTCCCCATCTCATTTGCAATGATTCCCGCAAGAGTTGTCTTTCCAAGTCCAGGCGGACCATAGAAAAGTACATGATCTAAGGACTCTCCTCTCTGTTTTGCGGCTTCAATATATACTTTTAAATTTTCCTTTGCTTTCTGCTGTCCGATATAATCATCAAGCGTCTGCGGACGCAGGCTTTTTTCGATTTTAATATCCTCTTCCTGCACCTGCGTGGAAATGACTCTTTTTTCCATTTAACTTTTCACCACATTTCTATAAAAATGCCATATTCTTCAATGCCATCTTTAATATTTCTTCTACGTCCGTCTCTTCGGTAATTTCAATGCCGTTTAATGCACGAAGTGCCTCAGAGGATGAGTAGCCAAGCGCAACTAAAGCCTGTACCGCCTCATTTTTTGTGCCACTGGCATGATTATCTGATGACACACCCGTCTTTTCATATTTCTGTTCAAACGCATCCTCTAAGCTCAGCTTATCTTTTAATTCCAGGATCAGTCTCTGCGCCGTCTTTGCACCGACGCCCGGTGCCTTTGCGATTGCCTTTGCGTCATCACCAAGGACTGCAAACCTGAGATCATCGGTCGTCATCACGGACAGGATCGCAAGCGCGCCTTTCGGTCCGATCCCGCTGACACCCAAAAGCAGCTTGTAGATTTTCAATTCATCTTTGGTCAGAAATCCAAAAAGCAGCATGGCATCTTCCCTGACATGCAGATAAGTATATACTTTTATCTCTTCCCCGACAGAAGGCAGATACCGGAATGTCTGCCCGGTCGTGTAAATATGATAGCCGATCCCACCGGTCTCCACCACGATACTCTCCTCGTCCATATCTGTCAAAATGCCTTTGATGTATGAATACATGTTAATCCTCCTCATGCTGCTATCCACACTTACCGTATGGGCAGCAGGCTTTAATTTACCATCCGGTTTCCAATCCGTTTTATCATTTCCTGTGCCGCAATGCCGATCAGAAACCCGGTCAGTGCCCCGGCAAATAAAAGTACCGGCATATAATAAAAAATATTATAATTTTCGACAACATATGCCGCCACAATAAGCTGCCCGACATTATGAAAAATACCACCACTCACGCTGACAGGCAAAACACCGAACCATTTTGTTCTTTTCAACAGATACATCATAAAAAAGCTGAGCAGTCCCCCCGCCAAGCTGTATAAAATGCTGAACATATTTCCAAACATAAAACCTGCGAGCACAATGCGCAGTGCAGAGACTGCCAGTGCCTCCTTTGTACCAACGCAATAAAGCATCAGCACTACAACAATGTTCGTCAGTCCTAACTTCACACCCGGTATTCCAAAATAAAATGGAATCAGCGACTCCACATAGCTGCAGATCAGCGCCAGTGCCAGATATACGCCTAAATATGCTGTTCTTTTCTTATCTCGCAATGGAATCCAACTCACTTTCTCCTGCACCAATCACCTGCACCACTACCTTGTTTGGGAGACAGACGATCGTTTCATTTGTTTTTGAAATAGCTTTCTGGTGCACGCAGAGCTTGTCCGGGCAGTCCGCCTCTGTCACATCCGCTTTTCCATCTCTGATCACAAGCAGATTCGTTGTTTTCCCGTCTTTCTGGATTGAAATCTCCTCATCCTTATCAAGCGGGTAGGTTCCATAGATTTTTCCATCTACCGTGACTTCCACACTTGCCCCGGTATCCTGGTGTGTCAGATAAAATCCTGCCGCAATCCCTGCCAGACCGATGAAAACTATCATTAAGAAAATAATATCTTTTTTCTTCATTCTTGCTCGCCCATGTAATAGAAGCCAAAGGCTTCTTTTTATGATTTTATATACACTCCCCCATATAATAGAAGCCAAAGGCTTTCTTTCAGGTTTTTATATGCACTCCCCCATATAATAGAAGCCAAAGGCTTCCTTTCAGGTTTTTATATACACTCCCCCATATAATAGAAGCCTTTGCATTCCAACAGTTTCACATTCACGATCTTTCCGATCATATCCTCAGTTCCCGGAAGATGCACCACAGAGTTATTGCTGAGTCTTCCAGTCACAAGGGAATCATCCTGCTCGTTCTTTTCTTCGATCAGAACCGGAAGCGTCTGTCCGGTCAGTGCTCCTGCTTTTTCTGCAGAGATCATCTGTACTTCTTTTAACAGACGGTCAAAACGAGCTTTGATCACGTCCTCCGAAATCTGGTCTTCCATCACTGCCGCCGGAGTTCCGGTACGTTTGGAATAAATAAAGGTAAACGCACTGTCGTAGCGGACTTTGCGCACCACATCCATGGTCTCCTCAAAATCTTCCTCTGTCTCACCCGGGAATCCGACAATAATATCCGTTGTCAGTGCAATATCCGGCACTGCGGTACGGATCTTATCTACCAGTTCTAAATAATGTTCTTTGTCATAGCGGCGGTTCATCAGCTTTAAGATACGGCTGCTTCCGGACTGCAATGGAAGATGCAGATGCTTGCAGATCTTTTTGGAGTTTTTCATGACCTCGATCAGATCATCGGAAAGATCCTTCGGATGGGAAGTCATAAAACGGATACGCTCAATGCCATCTACCTTTTCGATTTCCTGTAAAAGCTGTGCAAATGTCATCGGCTGCTCTAAATTTTTTCCGTAAGAGTTGACATTCTGTCCTAAGAGCATAATCTCAACCACGCCGTCTGCTGCAAGACGTTCCACCTCACGGATGATCTCCTTCGGTTCCCTGCTCCGCTCTCTGCCTCGAACATAAGGTACGATACAGTAACTGCAGAAATTATTACATCCAAACATGATATTAACACCGGATTTGAAAGAGTATTTCCGCTCGACCGGAAGATCCTCAACGATCTTGTCCGTATCTTTCCAGATATCGATCGTCATGGATGTGCCATGGCCCAATGGATGCTCCGGGAAACTGTTTTCTAACGCTGTAACGATCAGCTCTGCAAATTTGTAGATATTGTGTGTTCCAAAAATCAGATTTACAAAACGGTAACTCTGTTTGATCTTCTCCACCACCGTCGGTTCCTGCATCATACAGCCACAGAGACCGATCATCATAAACGGATTTTTCTTCTGGAAACCGTTTAAATACCCCAGTCTTCCGTACACTTTATTGTTGGCATTCTCTCGCACTGTACAGGTGTTATAGATAACAAAATCTGCTTCCTCGGAGTCCTCCTCCACAAAACCGATCTTCTCTAAAATACCGACTAATTTCTCGGAGTCCCTCGCATTCATCTGACATCCGAATGTTTGAGTAAAAAAGGTTAAGGGAGATCCTTTTTGCTCCGAAAGCTGTCTCACATAATCCCTTGCAATATCAATAAAATAATACTGACGTTCCGGTTCTGTTGACAGAATCTGTTTTTTATCTGCGATGCGCAGTGTCGGGCGCACTCCCGTTGTAACTTTTTGACTCATATAACTGTTAATTCCTCACTATTTCTATTACTTTTTCCTATGGTCTTACCTGACCATTTCCATACTCATGTTATGTGATTCTATCATATTATGATAACAAATTCAATCTAGGAATTTTCCCGGTTCATATCAACACTTTATTAATTACTTACTTATCTATCAGTCCTCGACCAGACTCAAAAGAACCCTCCTTTTTCTCTTGGATAGAGTCTAAGGAGGGTTACTTTTACATTCTTTTTTGTTTTTCATGATTATATGTTTGCATATTGGAAATAATTTCCCGCTTATTATCTTCCTCTTTCTTGTTAAAGAGATACTTTGCAATTATCTTAGGCAGCACAATAATTGACGACACTACTTCTGCCGTTGATGAAATACCCAGTGTAATTACAGTTGCATCAGTAATTTTTGTTCGAAACATAATTACAAGAAAATATGGAAAAATTATAACAAGAAACATAATAATCATCACACATACAAAAAAATTTTCTTTTAATATAAACTTTTGATATTCATTATGCTTTACCGACTCATTAAAATTTTCCAGATATTTTTGGAATTCTTCATCCATATGCATATAAGAATTTTGGAACAATTCCGAAATATCCTTTTTGTTGTTAGCATATTTGTTCTCATTTTCACTCTCAGATATCGATTCATCTGCCAAAAGATTTTCAATTTCTTCAGATACGTTGATGGCACTCGGATTGAATTCCAATGCACTTATACTAGGAGAATCACAATGCTCTGAATTATTATCAACCTGATTTATATCACTCATAGCCTAATTCCTCAAAACGCCTAACTACCGTGTCTTTTTCCACCAAAAAATCCTTGCATGTTTTTGAAATAAGATCTGACCTTGACAGATTACTATGCTGCGATATATAGGCTTTCATGAGTTTTTTAGGAAGGAGTAAATTAGCCGCAAAAAAATCCGCCTGATCCTCTATTAACTTTTGACTGTCTGTCTGCTCTACACCGCCATGATACCGTTCATAAAAATTTGTATTATCCTTACAATGAAGCATAAAATGACCGATTTCATGTGCCACTGTAAATGCTTGTCTCTCCAATGAATCTTGCTTATTTAGCAAAATTGCCCGATACATTTGTTTTCCACCAACGTTTAAAGGCTCATCGCCATCCCACATAACACCATAAACATTATCTTGTTTAAATTTCCCATAAATAATATCAAACTCTAATTTTCTGGCTATTTGAAAGACATTAATAGGATATGATGTAATTTCACATTCTGAAAAAATTTTCTCAATATTTCCATCCATGGAATATTGATTTCTTCGTATTTCTTTAACATATTCTGGTGTACTCTTCTTTGACATGATTTTATCCCTTATCACATTATGTAAATAAATTACTGTTCCGATCTTTCTCACCCTTTCGTCATAAGTGTATCTATAAACAAGTGAGAAATTTGTAGAATTAAGTATTTTAAAGACAACAAATCTATTATAGCATTAATAAATAGGATTTGCAAACCATGCCACACGTAAAATATCCCATAGTGCACGCAGAAATATCAAAAATTATCCTAAATATGAACCATCTCCTGATAGCTCACCTTACCTTTCCTCTTTGCTGAATATATTCTGCACATTCTGCATTTTCTCCCTGCGACTGCATATCACGATATTTTTCTATATCAATGTTCTCCGTTGCCGGTTTTAACAATCCCATTTCACGACACTCTGCAAACAACCTGTCAAAACACTGATTCAGCTGTTCTCTTTCCTGTCCCTCCGGCAATGCTTTGATCAGCTTTGGCTCGGACTCTGAATAATCATACATAACTGCAGATTCAGAATGTCCACACAAATAATCAGATTTCCATGGAAGTTTATCATGTATGTAACATGCAAATGCACGAGCAAACATTTCCTGCGTACTCTGCCAGTATCCCTTATCTTCTTTCCCATATATGGCATCTGCCTTTACAGAATTTTTAAAAAACTCTGTTTCCACCATTGCCTCGGTTAATCCATTCCTTTTCGTGCATTCGAACACATAAACAGCACGATATAATGTATCCCTGACATCCTTAGTGATAATATGTCCCAAGGCACTTTTTCTTAATTGATTCAGTTCCTCTACCCTTTCTGCAATCCATCTGATCTTATGGTCTTCCGTCCGATCCGCTCCATCTAATTCAATACTGATCTCTTCCGGCATAGATAAAATTGTTTCTCTGATTTCACTCAGCTTATCTGTATACATACTTTCCATTGTATCTTCCGGAAATAGCCGATTCAAAATAGAATTCATATATCTCTCTGCGCGAATACATGCAGTCTCATTCATCTCGGCTAATTTCTGCTCCGTAGCTGGCCGGTATTTCATGGTATGGATCAGCATCCTCATCGACTGTGGGATCTTATTACTTCCAGCATATTTACTCATAAATGCCTGTTCTCCCCCTGCCTTTTCAAGTCCAAGTTTTTTCCCGATTATATCATCAAATGCATGTCCCCATTCATGCGCCAGGCTCCCAGCGCCACGCATTTTGGTTAAATTAATAACTTCCCTCAACGGTTCATAATGCGCCAGAGCATTGCCACTTCCTCTCGCTCCAAATGCAATTGACAATCTATTTCCTAACGCAATATCCGACGGATCAATTTTTAATACATACGCCAGATCCATCAGCGCATCATATCCCATATCCAGGGCTGCCTGCCGGTCTTTTCCACTCATCCAGTTACCAAACTCGCCCCCGGCAAATCCAAATTGTTCCATATATTGTTCCCCTGTTGCAGGTTTCTCAGGTGTCACACCATAAGAAGGACCATCCCTTTTAATATATTCTAACTGTTTTGGAACAAATTTTTTCTTTCTCGAACTATTTCCTCTTTCTGCCACCTTCCTCGCACATTCAATCGCTTCTGCCTGTGACGGTATACCATCAGCAATTATGCATTTCCCCTTCAAAACAACATACTCCTGTTTTCCCTGCAAATAACGAATAGAAAATCCTTTAGGCAGCTTTTCATCTTCAGATACACCAAACTGTTCCTTTGCAATTTTATGATCGATGGTTCTTAAGTTCATCTGCATTGCTTTTATTAGTCTGTTTGTTACTGCGTAACCTTCTTCCGTCTGAGTTACCGAAAATGCAGATGTCTGCATAATATACTTTCCCGTTTGTGTAAATTCAAAGAAAAATGACTCAATATCCGGATCTGTCTTTACCTCAAATAACATATCCCTTACATCCTGGATCAAATGGATATAATCTTCCTGACGTTTTCTGATCTGTTCCGGAGTAACATCATCCCTGGTATACGTTACTTTAACCGGCAGGGCATTACGAACTTCTTTCATAAAAAATGCTGCATGAACAGGCATCCCCTCCTGTATCAATTTCATATAATCAGGTTTTTTCCAGATATTGTCTTTTGTAATATACTTTGCCGCTTCTGCAGTATTCATATCCTGAATATCTATAATATCCAGACCACGGTCTTTCCATAAATCTTTTCTTGCCCCGCCAATCTTCTTCCCAAAATCTTCAATCTTATTTTGTGCCGGTTCTTTTTCCGGCATAGTATTCTCCGATACAGGCTTCTGGTCAACAACCCTGTCCAAAATTTCTGTTTCTGCAGGCTCATCTTCCTTTGAATTTTCTTTCATTTCATTTAATTTTGGAATTTGGCTGTTGATCAACTGTATAATTTCATCGGCATGTCTTCTGGCATGTTGCAGCAAATTTTTCTTATCTGAGATCTTCATATCCCTGATTGCTTTTTCTTCCAAACTTGGAAATGAATGACTTTCCATATTGAACCCATAATACCTGTAAACCATATAGTTTACCATTTCGACCTGTAACCGGTTTTCAATGTCTATATCTGTGCCATTATCCGCTACATCATAAAACAAATACCGTTTTAACGTTTCATTCTCTGTCGTGAGTCTTAATTCTGTGAGCAGCCACTTTATTTTTTCTTTCTCTATTGTCTCTGTTTGTCCTTCTAAAAGTAATTCTTTCATTTTTTCCGGCCGGGCATTTGTCTGTTTCATGTCAAACACATATCCCATTTTAAAAATCAAACGTCCATTGCTTCCTGGTGCAGGAACCAGAACAGCTATTCCCTGTTCGCCAGCATGTACATATAATCCCTTACTTTTCCAATACCGGAAATTCTGTACTTTCAAAGCATCTGGTCTTTGAGCCATGATCATAGCCGTATTATGTATCGAATAACCAGGTATCTGCATCTGAAAATCAAGAAATTGCCGCATACCTTTATTATCCGCAAAAGAACTTCTTATTACTTCTTCCACAGCTGCGAACAATCTGGTATATTTTTCTTCATTATTTTCCATATCCTGTTCCCTCCTCTCCTTGTTTTAATTCCAGCAGCTCTTCATCGAAAAATACAATCAAAGAAGTTGTATCTCTTTCACGCTTGCTGCAGTCTAATATAAACTGTATTTCTTCCATCTCTTCATCTGTTCCATAAACAGCTACCATCTCTTCCTCCCAAAATGGCTTAACCAGCACATGGTTCTCGTCTACAATTCCTGATATAATTCCATACATTTGATAAATTACCTTGCCTTTCCTTTTCTAAACTGTATTTCTTCCATTTCTTCTTCATCTTCGTAAATCTCTTCTTCTACCTGAAAATCCTCTTCATCTTCACAATTTTCCCATCCCTGATTCGGATCACCTTTCGATGGACTTGCTTCATCATATTCCATCTCTTTACTGGTAATTTTAATTGGATACTTTAAGACAAAATTATCTTCATCGTAGCAGGCAATAACAATGCCCAGCAATCTCAACTCACAATCGAGCTCTTTCCCATCATAATAATTCTGAAGATTCCGCACATTGCTTTCATTGCAGTCACAACGCCATTTTCCCGTTTCAATACGTTCGATGATTTCTGGAATCATATGCTTATTCCACTCAATGACCAGATCATAAACGTCATATTGTCCAAAATGCCCATAACCATCATAGTAACCCTCATAAATTGATTTTCCGTATTTTCCCTGAAAAGGCGGCGGAACTAGCAGATATGAACCTGCTTTTTTGTTATCCACCAGTTGTTCATCTGTGTCTGAATAAATCCAGCTAAATTGTCCCATAAATAAATTTCCTCCTGCTAAATTTTATAATCATAGATTTAGTATAAAAAATAGCGTTCTCCCTTTCGACGGAACAAAAGAAAAGATTTTACTGTTTTCGTTTCTTTTAGGAAAATACAGATAAAAAAAGGAAGATGCTCTTTTGTCATCTTCCTTTTACATGTGCGCCTTGCGGCGCACGTTTCTAATGGGTGAAAGTCCCTAATCCACCCTAGTAGTGGGAAGGATATAGCCAAGACCAAGGGTGTCCTATTCATAGAGTTGCTATGATTAACGTGAGGGGAATCTGAAGGAAGGTGGAGGCAAATCTCTGGTCTGACGAACAGAAATCACATCAGGCTACAGTTAAGGATAAGGTTGCAATACAAACTAAAGTCCAATAACTACTCGGAATTAACTGTAGTAAATGTGGCAGATATATGGAGAGAAAGTGATGTGTGGTACCAAGGGAGGTCTCGTCAGCGGTTGGAAACAGAGTAAGAAAACCGTCAGTAACAACGAATGGCGAGAAGTCAGCAGAAGCCATAGTAAACCAGTGGTTGCAAACACTGGCGAAGGGCTGAACTTTAGGAGACACAAGCAATGAATGTAACTGAAAGTAGATTTAAGAACAGACAACTTCATATGGAAGACTATCTGCAAATGGTATCTGCGGAACAGAAAGAGTATGCAGAAGTGTTCGACTACTCTAAGATTGCTGAAAAGAGCGGTGTCATCACAGACTATTGGACGAACAATCTTTTGGATTTGATTTTGCGAAAAGGCAATCTAAACAATGCCTATAAACAAGTCAAGAAAAACAAAGGAAAAGGTGGAATCGATGGTATGCAGGTGGATGAACTTCTGCCCTTCCTTAGAGAAAACCAAGATTCCTTAATCCAAGAGATAAGGGAAGGAAAGTATAAGCCAAACCCAGTTCGAAGGGTAGAAATACCCAAGGAAACAAAAGGTGAATTTCGAAAGTTAGGAGTTCCTACTGTTGTTGATAGAGTTATTCAACAGGCAATAGCACAGGAATTATCGCCAATCTATGAGGAGCAATTCTCAGAAAATAGTTTCGGTTTCAGACCAAAGCGAGGAGCACACGATGCTCTCAGACAATGCCAAAAGAACGTAAATGATGGCTATGTATATGTGGTAGATATGGACTTGGAAAAGTTCTTCGACACAGTATGCCAGAATAAGCTGATAGAAGTATTGTCAAGAACCATCAAAGATGGCAGAGTTATATCCTTAATACACAAATATCTGAATGCGGGAGTAATCGCAAATGGAATGTTTGAACGTACAGAGGTTGGAATGCCACAAGGCGGTCCGCTTAGCCCATTGCTTAGTAATGTAATGCTAAATGAGTTGGATAAGGAACTGGAGAATAGAGGGCATAGATTTGTCCGATACGCAGACGATTGTATGATTTTCTGCAAGAGCAGAAAAAGTGCAGAAAGAACCTTGAAGAACATTATTCCATTTATTGAAAAGAAACTATTTCTTATAGTAAATCGGAAGAAAACAGAGGTGGCTCATATCAGCACAGTCAAATACCTCGGATATAGCTTTTATAGACATAAAGGTAAATGCAGATTTAGAGTACACCCGAAGTCAGTAGCAAAGATGAAGAATAGAATCAGAGAACTTACTGACAGGAACAAAAGGATAAGCAATGAAGTGCGAGAAAAGAAGTATCAAGAGTATGTGCGAGGATGGGTAGAATATTTTAGACTTGCAGACATGAAGAAACTTCTCCAGAAAACGGACGAATGGGCAAGACGCAGAATCAGAGCGGTCTATTGGAAACAGTGGAAGAAAATCAAAACAAAGTGCCGAATGCTGAAAGCACTAGGATTAGAGGATTGGAAAGCCAAGGAATTAGCCAACAGTAGAAAAGGCTATTGGAGAATGGCGAAAGTCTTGAACCAAATCTTTTCGAATAAAATAATAGCCAAGTTAGGATATACATCCATGCTTGACTATTATCTAGTAGTCTACGAAAACTAAAGAACCGCCGTGTACCGAACGGTACGCACGGTGGTGTGAGAGGTCGGCTAATCAACTAATGGTTAGCCTCCTACTCGATTCATTGCTTATTCTATTTTTTTCTATTTCCAGGACATCTGCAGCTCTCGTTTCTGCGCTACACAATCCGAAAGATATAAATTTATTAATGTCTGATATGGTATCCCCGATCGATCCGACTGCTTTTTAAAATAATCAATCACATCTCCATCAAGATTTATTGTTACCTGTTTTTTTATCCTCTTTGAATATGGATTCTTTCTCGGATTTAATTCTTTAATGTTATATTCCTCTCTCATTTTTACCACCCTTCCTGATATATCCTTTTCTCGTTTTTAGTTGCTTCTCTTGCAGAAATCAAACGAATTACATTGTCATTATCTCGATAACAATGACTTACAATACATATTTTCGTTGATCTGATTGCACCAATAATCAGAAATCTATCTTCATCCAGTGAATGATCCGGATCATCGAAAAGGATAGCATTTTCATCCTCAAAAACTTCTACCGCTTCCTCAAAAGATAAGCCATGCTTTTTCTTATTAATTTCATTCTTATTTTTATCCCAATTAAATTCTATCTCTTTCATAATTATATTGTAATTATATTATAATTATTTGTCAAGTATATTTTCATAAAACAACATTCATTTTTCATATGTTTCCAACTTGCCTATTGTCTTTGTAATAAATTTCCCCGCTTCTGCTTCGGCAATAGATTTATCCAACATAGCAAGATATTCTGCATTTTGTTCTGTTGCCTTTTCACGGTTTTCTTCTAATGCCTTATCTATTTTTTTCTATTCCAGTTATCGCCTGTGACGAATTACCAGAAATCAATTTTTTTCCCTCTTCATACACACTCCATTCCGCAGTCCGTTTTATCAAATCAAGTTCCAGTTTGCAAAGCCTATACTCTTTATAAAAGAACTGCAGCATAACATTTAAAAAGACCGTATAAATTATCAATATAATTAAAATTATAATCATCTTTTCCTCCAAATCATAGCACATCACTTATTATTCTACAACGTACAACAGGGAAGATGTTCATGTATCATCTTCCCTGTGTTGCGACGTCGCAATTTTTATCTTACTTTATTCGGCGCCATAAACCGATTATAAAACTCGGTCAATGCTCCAGGCTCTTTGCTGTTTCCAATCCCGTGATCCTGGATGTACTGTTTCATTTCCAAAATCGTTTCATGTGGAATCAAAAACTCATCTTCCGGCGTGTCGTTTTTCAAATTGTTAAACGCGTTCTGCAGCACGCTGTGATATTCCGGATCTGTCATCCAGATAGAATTTTCTTCCAGTCCGCCATGTTCATGATCTGTCTGAAAATATTTCTCACTGATAAACCTGGTTTTTCCTTCCGGTTTCACATTTACAGGCGTTGTGTCAACTACATGCACTGTGATCTGTTTTAAATAAGTACTTCCAACATGATCTACTACGGTTAAATTTTCCGTCACACTGCCATCATGCTGCAGGTTTATAAAATCACTTTCCTGATAATCCGGGATCGTAAAGGATGTAAAGAGCGCAGGATCACTCGCTGCCGGATTCGTTCCCGGTGCAATCGGAC
>CAKREH010000022.1 GCA_934317215.1 uncultured Roseburia sp. | reverse complement strand
TTTGCAGTAGGCCGCCGGAATTGGCTGTTTGCCAAGAGTATCCGTGGTGCAGATGCCAGTGCTGTTGTTTATAGTATCACAGAAACAGCCCTGCTGAATGGTCTGAAGCCGTATGTATATCTTTCCTATGTATTAGAAGAGCTTCGTAAAATGGGACCTTTTCCAAAGCCAGATGATCTAAATCGGCTTTTGCCATGGTCAGATGAATTACCGGAAGGATTTCGAACTAAAAAGAAGAAATAAAATGTGCCGCCCAATGGGCGGCATTTATTAAAATATAAGGTGCCGATGATTACGTACTTACGATTGTACCAAGTCGCTAGCGCGACGGCTAGCCCCAGTTACGTAAAAATCACCACTTTTATAAAAAAATAGCAGTTTTTGTATTTATATAGTATTGTTGAGATACCCCTACCTTAACAAACTACACAATTACATCAACTGCTATGAATAGTTTATCATTTATTTTAGGTTTCAACAATCATATACTTTATTTTTTATCCAGATCACCACCTGTTTTTGTGATGTTACGAAGAAAATAAAAATGAGGTTTAAAAGAATAGCTGAATTTTTTATAAACAGAGAGGAAGTTTGTAATATAAAATTTTATGAAAAATCTTAAAATTCAGGAAATTAAATGACAAACTTCTTGTAATGTGCTACAATTGCTTTAAAGCATTATATTCTAATCATCTATCAGGCGAAAGCCATTCAAAAATCAATTCAACGCGGCGTTGCAGATGGTTACAAGTGACCAGATTACAGCCCGCATATAAGAATTTTCAATGCTTTTAATCACCCAAAAGCAGGGAGAATTCTAAGAGACAATATTCTCCCCAATACACAATGTAGGGAGAATTTGAAGAAAGTTAATATTCTCCCAAACATACAAAGGAGGAGAATATTATCAGAAGAAAAGAAAAATCTGTATCACCGGATACAGTGCTGAAAAACTATTGGAATGGGAATGAGGAATTTGCAGATCTTTTTAATGCAGTATTATTTGGGGGAAGTCAGATCATAAGAGCGGATGAACTTGAAAATGAAGATACGGAAGCGTCTGCGGTTCTGGCACATCGGAATCATATGCAAGGCATCAGAGCAGCCAGGGACAATATCAAGATTATGAAAAAATCAACTGCCTATGGTGTGAGGTTGGTTTTACTTGGTTTGGAGTCGCAGGAGCTTATCCATTATGCCATGCCATTGCGAGTTATGGGATACGATTATGCCATTTATAAGAAACAGTATGACAACAATGCTAGACAATACAAAAAGCAGTCAGTACAACAGGCGGTAGAACTTGACGAGCACGAATTTTTATCCAAAATGAAAAAGACAGACCGTCTGATGCCGGTCGTCACGATCGTGATCTACTATGGCGAAAAAGTATGGGATGCAGCGACATCGTTACATGGAATTTTAAACATTCCAACAGAACTGACACCCTATGTCAATGACTACCGGATGCTTCTGGTGGAGGCCAGGCAGAACAATCTGTATTTTCATAACGGAAACAATCAGGATTTATTTAACCTGTTTGGAATCCTGTTGGATCAGAATAAAACGAAAAGAGATAGAAAAGCAAAGGCAATCGAATATACAAAGGAACATGAAGTCAGCGATACGATATTAAAAACGGTGGCAGGAGCAGCCAATTGCATAATTGATTTTGACGTGCTCAAGCAGGAGGGAGGAAACAGTATGTGGAGCGTATTTGAGGAGACAGCAAAAGAGGGAGAAGCAAGAGGAGAGGTACGTGGAGAAGCACGTGGAATCATAGATACCTGTCATGATTTTGGATTGCCGGATGAAGATATTTTAAAGAAACTGCAGGACAAGATGAATATTTCGTTGCAGACTGCACAGGAGTATCTTCGGATGTTTGAGAAGGAGATGGTGTAAGGAAAAATGCAATTTATTAAGGACTTTCCGAGAGAGAGTCCTTATGTTATAATAAATAAAACTACGAAAATAATATGCAAAAGACAAAAGCTATAATCTACAGAGAAATAGGGGAATATTTAGATGGGCACAGTGTATCAAAATAGTAAGACATGTGATGTAGACACTAAAAATTTACAGGAGGCAAAAGAAGAGAATGAGCCTGAGATAAAGCAGGAGCCTTGGTATAGTATTTTGCGAAGAAAGATAAAGAATCAGTATTGGATAAAGAAATTTCTATTTTCTGTTGTATTTCCGCTTCTGCCAGTGTGGACAATGTTGATATTTAGAATTACGGGAGGAATATCATTTGAAATAAAAGAATACATAGGAACATTGCTCGCTTTTACAGTTACGACGAGTGCGAGCTGGGTGTCTGATATGTTGGATAGAAAGACAGCACAAGCGACAATCGGGCAAATAGTGCAGGAGTTTGGTCTGCTTCTTGTTATGTGTTTGTCAGCTATCTTATATAGCATTATACTGCTTGTTCCATCTATAAGTTCAGAGTTATCCAAGGTTTTCTACAATTTATGGTTCAATGCATTTGCAATAATATTAACGTTGACAGCGATAGTAATAGGGTTGTTTGGTGATTTTGGAGGCGATAAATGATATATAGTATTATTGGAATGATAATTTTACTTGTTTTTTTCGTGGGAATTGTACTATTAATAAGTCAGGGAATACACAATGTGTATTATGTCAAGTATCGATTAGGGGAAATGCATACCAAGAGAAAAAAAATAAAAGGAAACTATGTTGATATACATTTGAATGGTACGGATGTACATGTAGAAATTGGCAAAGAGAACTGGAATTACGAATGCAAGAATGAAAAAAAGGATGTTAAATTTGATGAAATTATAAACATAGACAATATGAATTTTACAATTGCAAGAGAACAAAAAAGAGGTTCATATCTAAAGACGGCGACAATAATATTATTTATGTTTGTCTTTTTCATTTTGTTAATGTTGACTGGAATTACAATATCAAGGGACAATGTATTCGGACCAGATGAGAATCAGACGACAGAACAAAGAAATTCTGATATAGAGCAAATTGAAAGTGAAAAAGAAGTACGGGAAACTGAAACAACCAGTGAAACTTCGATAGATGAAACCGAGACCGAAGAAAAAGGATTACATGAATATGTACTTGAAAATGAGTGGTCTACAAAAAAAATATTAGATGTAAACTGGAACAATTATACGCAGGATGCAGATTTGCGAAGAAGCATTTTTCAGGATGGAATAGAGTCTGAAATGGGGGTAAATGTCTCATATTACCAAGGAAAAATAGATTGGGATAAGGTAAAAAAATTTGGAATTGACTTTGCAATTGTGAGAATTGGATATAGAGGAATGGAGAGTGGAGAACTTTCCATGGATTCTAAATATACCGAATACATGGATGGGGCAACAGAGAGTGGCATAAAACTTGGTACATACATATATTCCCAGGCCATAAGTAAAGAAGAGATGGATGAAGAAATAGAATTTTGCCTATATGCGATGAAAAAATACAATATTACATATCCGGTTGGAATTCAGCTGGATCGTGCAGATGGAATGAGAACGTCACAATTGACAGATAACGAATATATTGATTTGATTAAGTATTTTTGTATCAGAATGAGTGAGAATGGATATACACCAATGGTGTTTAATTCCTTGGATTGGTTTTACGAGCTTCCAGATGGGGCTTTAGATGGATATTTAAAGTGGATTTACAGTGCTACGTCGAAACTGGATGAGGAGGCAGCAGATTGTGTGATATGGCAATACAGAGAGTATGCATATGTAAATGGAATTAGTAAAAAGGTATCAATAAACTTAAGTGGAGTGCCATTTATGGAATAATTATTTAACTTGTGTACTGGAAAAACGTATAAAAGATACAGACGGAAAAGAGGATTTATAATGGGAATAGTAGTAAAGAGTTTTGATGTTGGTCAGGGAGATTTTTTCCTAATTAGGGTTTCTGATGCAAACGGAAAATATTTCAATTTGATGGTTGACTGTGGAAAAACGGATGTATTAGAGGATTTAACGGATGCTTTGAATGGGCAGCGATTAAACGGTATTGTAGTTACACATGTGGACAATGATCATATTGTAGGAGTCATAGATCTGTTGGAGAATTATGAAACTTGTGATTTTTTGAATAATGTATTTATCATATATAATAAATACGATGAGACTCTTATTACGTATGACAAGGGAAATAAGTTGCACGAGGAAATAAGACGTAGGTTATCTCAAAAAATGCTGATAAAAAGCTATGCTAGGAATTACAATAGGGAAAATAAAGTGATTGAGCGTCGGAGAAAAAAAGAAGAACTTTCCGTACATATTTTATCCAAAGTACAACGAGGTTTAATGAGTGCTGATATGTTAGAGAAAGAGCATGTATATATCACGCTGCTTTCCCCTGATATTGATACATTGAAAAAGCTTATGAGGAATTGGAAAAAAGTAACAGAAAGTTCTACAAAAGTACAGGAGGATAGTGAATTAAAAAATCAAAGTTCAATTTCTTTTTTATTAGAATTTAATGAAAAAAAAGTGCTTATGATGGGTGATGGGACTGTAAAAGAGGTGTATGAGATACTAAAAGAATTCAAGGGAATGGAAAATATTGACTATATAAAACTATCTCATCATGGTGCAAAGGATAATAATGAGGGAATTGAGAAATTTGCAGACACTTTTTCTTGTAAAAAATATGGAGTTACAATGAAGGAAGGGCAAACTGGAGAAAACAAGCATCCGAATCGAGATGTTATTAAAGGATTAGTCGAACGTGGGTGTAATATTTATACCAACACCGATTATAAATGTGCAGAACCTACAGATTGGGTTCATAGAATAGAAAAAAAATCAGAAATAAGTGTATAGGAGTAGGAACACATGATGAAAAATCTTGTATTTATTGAAACATATAACAGGCATGGTAGTGGAATTATATTTCCTTGCAAAGCCAGGAAGAAAAATTCCTATATTGTTATTACCAATTATCATGTTGTCAGGGATTTGAAGGAGACCGATTTAGATATCAAGGATTATGTCAATTTGGAGTTTTATGATAACCAGGGGAGAAGTATTGAGAAGGAATATATAAAGCATATTGAAATTGCTTATGGAGAGGTATTCGATAATGAAAATGATATTGCTGCATTGTTAGTGGTTTTGGATGAAGCAATTAGTATAGAGTTTGAAGAGTATATTAATTTTGATAACGTAGAAGATACACAAGTATTTACAGAAGGGTATCCAGAAATATTAAATGATAGTGATATCAATCGGAGATTACGTTTGGAAGGAAGGAGAGAAAGTACCTTTCCGGTGATGGACAAGTTGGGAATTTATAAATTAACAGACAGCATACATTGGTATAAAGAATTCACGGATAAGGATTTGCTGGACGGATTATCAGGAGGTCCTGTTTATATACAGAGACAAGATATTAAGTATCTAATAGGAATCAATCAGTCACTATGTAATGTGGGAGATGGGAACAATCCCTTTAAAATAGTATATTTCATTCAAATGCGTCAAGTCTTTGAATGGTTGAGAAACCAGGGGATTCTTTTATTTGAGTATAATAGTGGAAAAATGCAGATTGAGTGGATATATCATAGAAAGAATGCAAAAGAGGCACAGGATATCAATATTTTGCTGTTGGGAGGTAGCGGAGCGGGAAAGTCCTCCTTCATTAAGGAGTTACTGTTACATGGTGAAGAAGTGAATGCCTCCGGAGATGGTCAGACTACAAGGATGGATATTAATTATGAATTGATGGACTATTGTGACAAGCCAATGGTAGATGTGAAAATATTGGCAAAAGATAAATTTGCTAAAAAGATGGTGAAGCAGACACATCTAAATGTAATAGAGTATATTTTTACTGATGTATTTAATCTTCCCTATATTGATTTGACTATGAACATGCTGGGTTATGTAAAAATGCTTTTACCCCAGTTAGAATGTTTGTCAGCAATATTAAAACAGAAAATACCCAGTCAAAAGAGTAAGAGTAGTGAAAGAATAGATAAGGTTCTTGCAGATATGAAAGATACAATCTGCAAAGATGATGAGGCCGAGCAAAAGGAAATTGAACTCTTATATGATGATATACTTAAAACATTGGCAATGATTTCTAGAGAGGAACAGATAACAGAACAGCAGTTGTCTGCCATTCTTCGTATGGAGGAGTTTGAAAAATACCGTGAACAGATTAAGAATAAAATAGATAATAGTGATGTTGGTCAGGTATCATTGCAGGATTATATTAGCGAGGTTTTAAATGGAAAAATTAAGGAAATTGTTGGAGAACAATCCTATAAAACAGAGCCTTTCGATGTTATTAATGTGAGCAGGGGGTTTTTTGATGTCAGAGAGTTTTATTATTTAAAAAGCACTTTTGAAACTGATACGAAGCGGATATTTAGCGAAGTTTCCAATAGTATTAAAAGAATTTATTCTTTTTATAAAGAATATTCAGATGAGGATGAAACAGAAAAACAGGAAGATGACAAAATAGAGAATAAAACATTAAAGAATTATTATGAAAAGCTGTATGAAAGTATTGTTTTGGCAATAGGTGAATATCATGGTATTGACTTTGAATCTCAACATAATAATTGGAAGATAAATTTGGAAGATATGGGAAAAAGAGAGAAAGTCTTTCTGGAACTGTGCCTCAAGGTGGTGAAAGGAAAATCTTTATCAGGAATTGTTGAGGAAATTAAGATTAAGGACTCCATATCAAATGATTATGCCTATATGTTGAAACAAAAAGGACTAAAGAAGATATGTTTTATAGATACCTGTGGTCTGGATCATATTGAACGTGGATTGGGGATAAAAAAACATTTAAATCAGATATTCACCGAGTACAGTGATAATAAGGTGATGTTTGATGCCATTTTCTATATAAAAAAACTGGATGCAGGCAGACCAACCGAATTGCAGAGAATACTTCCTCTTTTATATAATGCTTGTCCAGGGAAGCCTCTTTTTTGTATATTTACCGGAGCGGATATCTTTTATGGAGGACGGGAAGATATTTTAATTGCAAGAGAGTGGAGCAGACATAATTATGAACTGTGCAAAAAGCTTGATGAGAATATATTTCCTAAAAGTGTATCCTATTTTTATGAAAATCAAGGTGTTGTTGCACAAATGCCTTGTTCTGAAGAGTGGAAAGAGATTATTTACCATGTGATAACAGAGAATCTGATCCCATTTGTTGCGGATACACAGATTAGAAATAAACCAGAATATGTTATTTCTAACAGAAGATATCTGAAAAAGTTGTTTGAGGCGATTCTGTTAGATGAATGGAATGTAGGATATATTAATAACGGCGAAATAAATAAATTGGTAGAAGGTACTGAATTCCTAAATGCGCTTCAAGAGGATATTAGAAGAATGTTTTATGAGGCATCTTTGTTTGATTGGAATCGTAAGCATCATATGACAGTAAATGCCAATGTTACTAGACTGCTTGGGAAAAATTCAGAGAATAGTGCAGGATATAATGGAGTGTCGGAGGATCGGTGGGATTGTTTGTTAAAGGTAGGTTATCAAGAAGTATTTTTGAATAAAAAAAGTAAAACAATTGAGTTATTAAGAGATCGTCAAGGTACAAACAGTAAGTGGGAAAGTATGTTTGCAGTACTGAAGAATCAAATTATTGCTGTGGATATGAGGTATAAAAGTGTTGCAAAGGAGGATGACAAAACAGAATTTAGGAAGAGTTTTGAGCAAATGTATGACAAGAAATCTGGACACAAATATAATCCATTTTCTGATGTAGACAAAGGTTTAGAATTAAAGAATCAGACAGATAAAAAAAGATATTTGGCAGATGTGTGTGATTTTACCAAGGGAATTGAACGGGATAAGATTATTCAGCCTTTTGTAGATATCTTTAAAAATGCGATTAAGGACTATATAAATGAACAGAACAAAAAAAGAATGGAGCTATTATTACAGTACAGGTCAGACTTTAAAGAAAAAATATATGATGTTTTTGACGAAATTGAGGATGTCGTAGGAAAAGGAAATGATGAATGGATAATGAATATGATACAGGAAATCATTAATCTGAGAAAGAAATCATAGGAATTATTCATTTAGTGTCAGAGAATGTTGTTTTGTTTGATGAATTTGGCATTATAAGTCATAACCTGTATTTTCATAATGGAAACAATCAGGATTTATTTAACCTGTTTGGAATCCTGTTGGATCAAAATAAAAAGATAAGAGATGCTTGCTTTCTTAGATCTTATTAAATATCAGCTGATGAGATCTGATAGACCAATGCATCAGATTTTTTTGTAACATGTAATGAAAAAATCCAGAATTTGATTGAATATAAAATGGAAAATTGTGGGATAGTATATAAAAAAATTGGAATAGAAGAGTTTACCGGATAAACACAATCTTTCACCACCCCTTGACAACCCACCCCCGTAAGCGTATACTTGCAAAGTAATCTAAAATTTGAAAGAAAGAGAGGTAAAAGTAATGATTAGATTAACAAATGTTACAATCAACGAACTGCATAATCATCCTGCAATTACCTCGGTTAATTCTGTTACACTGGCATAAGTTCATGCAAAAGTAAATAGAATGTTTTTTGACATACTTCCCGTGGTGAGATATGACACCGCGGGATTTTTTTGTGTTAACGGGTCTGTTTGCAAAGCGTGCAGGCTGCTGTATGCCGCCAGAGTGGTGTGTTTCGGCACAAAAATATGTCAGAAACCGGGGAATGTAAGAGGGGAAAGTAAGGAGGAATCACAGGAATTTATGAAAAAGTTACATACATATATCGGACATTACTGGTACGGGTATTTGTTCGCAATATGTTCCATGGTCATTGCAACCGGACTGGATATGGTTTATCCGCAGATCACACAGCGGATCGTAGATGAGGTTATCACCGGCGGGAAAATGGAACTGCTCACCGGGCTTCTGGTGGGAATCATTGCGGTTGGGATCGGACGCTGTATTTTTGGATATTGCAAAGAGTTTTCATTTGACGTCTTAAGTTCTAAGATCGGTGCACAGATCCGTAAGGATCTGTTCCGGCACATTCAGACGTTGTCGATGAATTATTTTGACAATACGAACACAGGAGAACTGATGGCGAGAGTCAAGGATGATGTCGACAAGATCTGGAATGCGATGGGATATGTCGGTATGCTGACGATCGAGGTCGTTATCCATGTGAGCATGGTGCTCTGCTGCATGTTTCATTTGAACTGGAAACTGGCGCTGATACCGCTTGTGACGATGATTTCCTGCGGGGCGATCGCAATCATCATGGAGCAGAAACTGGATAAGATTTACGAGGATATCAGTGAGGAAAATGCGGTGCTGACCACGGTTGCAGAGGAAAATCTTGCGGGTGTACGTACCGTAAAAGCATTTGCCAGGGAAAAATTTGAGATTGAAAAATTTTTGTCACACAACAAACGTTATTATGACTTAAATATCAGCCAGTCAAAGGTGCTGGTAAAATATTATCCGTATTTTCAGTTTGTGGGAAAAGCGCTTCCGGTTGCCATGACGATTTTGGGTGGTGTTTCCGTGATGCATGGAAATATGACGCTCGGTGCGCTGGTCGCATTTGTCGAGTACAGCAGAAACTGTACCTGGCCGATGGAGATGCTCGGCTGGCTGACGAATGACCTGTCCTCCGCCGTTGCTTCTTACAAGAAGATCAAGAAGATTTACGGGGAGACAGCGATGATCAAGGATGAGGAACAGCCTGTCGTGTTAGATCAGGTGAAAGGCAACATTTCCTTTGAACACGTTTCATTTTCCATCGAGGGGAAAAATATTCTTTCTGATATTAACTTTACGGTTCCGGCAGGAAAAACCATCGGGATCATGGGTGCGACCGGTTCGGGAAAATCATCGATCGTCAATCTGTTACAGCGTTTTTATGATGTGACGGACGGCACTGTAAAAGTAGATGACACGGATGTGCGGAAACTTTCTTTAAAACAGCTTCGCAGCAGTATTTCCGTTGTCCTGCAGGATGTATTTTTGTTTTCCGACACGATCGAGGAAAACATTAAGATGGGACAGCGAAAGGTGATGCCGTTCGATGAGATCCGCAGAGCGGCAGACTGTGCACAGGCAAAAGATTTCATTGAAAAAATGGATGAACAGTATGCGACCGTCATCGGTGAGCGCGGTGTCGGACTTTCCGGTGGACAAAAGCAGCGTATCAGTATTGCACGTGCCATTGCAAAACAGGCACCGATCCTGATTTTGGACGATTCCACGTCCGCACTTGATATGGAGACGGAACATGAGATCCAGAAAACATTAAATGAATTAAAAGATACAACGAAAATGATCATTGCGCACCGTATTTCTGCGGTCTGTCATGCAGATGAGATCATCTATCTGAAAAACGGAAAGATTGCGGAGCGCGGAACACATCAGGAACTGCTTGCAAAGCGCGGTCTTTATTATGAGACTTACATGGCGCAGTATGGCACGTTCTTAGGAGGGGAGGCGATGTAATGGCAGTCAATTCGTATCGTGAAGACGAATTTATGGAAAATACCGACAAGAAAAAAATCATGCGGCGGCTGTTTTCCTATCTGCTTGCGTATAAAGGCACGATTATTGCCGTGTTAGTATGTATGGGGATCACAGTGGCGATCTCCCTGGTAAACCCGCTCTTGATCGAGGAAGCAATCGATCACTATATTGCACAGTCCGATCTGCATGGACTGATCCGGCTTGGAATTTTTGCGCTTGTGTTAAACCTGATCTTTATTGTGATGGTAAAACTCAGAATGTATGCGATGGCGGTAATATCCAATAAAATTTTACTTCAGATCCGCCAGGATCTCTATGAGCATATCCAGACGCTGTCGTTTTCATTTTTTGACAGCAGACCGACTGGAAAAATCCTTGCGCGTATCATCGGGGATGTCAATTCCCTAAAGGACGTGCTGGTCAATGTTGTCACAACGCTGGTGCCGGAATTTGTGACGGTAGTCGGAGTCGTCGTGATCATGCTGGTAAAAGACTGGAGACTGGCGCTTGCGTCCCTGTCCACAATCCCGCTTATGATCGCGGGAATCTGGTTTGTACAGACGGCGTCCCATAAACGCTGGCAGATTTTCCGGAAAAAGGCATCTAACTTAAATGCCTATGTTCATGAGGATATTGCCGGAATGAATGTGGTGCAGAGTTTTGCAGCAGAGGATGAGACGCAGGAAATCTTTGAGGGACTGACCGATGAACACCAGAAATCATTCGTGGATGCGGTGACTTACGCAGACATGTTTGGCCCGGTCATCGATTTCTGCTGGGGAATCGGTGCCATGATGCTTTATCTGGTCGGCATCCGTTTCCTTGGATTTGAAAAAGTATCGGTCGGACTTTTAGTGGCATTCGGAACTTATATCAATATGTTCTGGAATCCGATCATGAACTTAAGCAACTTTTATAACAACCTGGTTACGAATCTTACCGCAGCAGAGCGTATCTTTGATATCTTAGACACTGATGCGGACATCGTGGATGCAGAAGATGTGACAGAGCTGCCGGATATTAAGGGAAGCGTCGAGTTTTCCCATGTGAATTTTACTTACGACAAAGGAACACCGGCGGAGACAAAGGTGCTCTCCGATGTCAGCTTTTCCGTAAAACCGGGTGAGACGATCGCACTGATCGGTCCGACCGGAGCAGGAAAAACAACGATCGTCAATCTGATCAGCCGTTTTTATGACATTGAAGAGGGGAAAATTTTGGTGGATGGCTGCGATCTGACAAAGGTTTCCATTGAGAGTCTGAGACGCCAGATGGGTGTCATGACACAGGACAATTTCATTTTTCATGGGACGGTCCGCGACAACATTCTCTATGGAAAATTAGATGCCACCGATGAGGAAATGATCGCTGCTGCAAAGGCGGTCAATGCGCATGACTTTATCATGAAAATGGAAAAGGGTTATGACACGGAGTTAAAAGAGCATGGCGCAGGACTTTCCATCGGACAGAGGCAGTTGATCGCATTTGCGAGGACGATGATCTCCATGCCGAAGATCCTCATTTTAGATGAGGCAACATCCAGCATTGATACACACACGGAACTTTTAGTGCAGCAGGGAATCGAGGCACTGCTTTCCGGCAGAACCAGTTTTGTGATCGCACACAGACTCTCCACGATCCAGAACGCAGACCGCATTTTTGTGATTGACAAGGGCGGTATCTTAGAGCAGGGCAGCCCGGCGGAACTGATGGAGAAAAAGGGAGCTTATTACAAACTTTATATGGCGCAGTTTGCGGGCTTGCAGGAGTAAAAAATTAAACTGGGAATTTCTACAGGAGGATGCGATGTTTTTAACTACACTTTGTTATATCGAAAAAGATGACTGTTACCTGATGCTGCACCGGGTAAAAAAGGAAAACGACCTGAACCATGACAAGTGGATTGGCGTCGGCGGCAAGTTTGAGGCGGAGGAAATGCCGGAGGAATGTATGCTGCGTGAGGTAAAGGAAGAGACAGGCCTCACCCTGACATCCTATCGCCCGCGGGGCGTCATTACCTTTATTTCTAACGAGTGGGGCACTGAATATATGCATTTATTTACGGCGGACCGGTTTACCGGAGAGATGACTGACTGCGACGAGGGAGAACTTGTCTGGGTTCCGAAAAAGGAGATCAAAGACCTGAAACTGTGGGAAGGTGATAAAATATTTTTGCGGCTTTTAGATGAGTGTCAGGAATATTTTTCATTGAAGCTGGTATACGAAGGCGATACACTGGTCGACAAAAAACTTATCATTGCCGGGAAAGAACACAAATTAGAGTGACAGGCCGGCAAGTCCGTGGAAAAATGCCCCGGCAGAAAGCAAATAAACCACATACCTTAGAATGCCAGATAACAGCAGTACATAATAAAGTATTTGAAAAGCAAGCTAAAAATCGACAGAGGAGAAAATATGATAACAAAAACCTACCCGGTCGGCACTTTGCCTACTTATAAATATGTAGTAGTCTTATCTGAATATCAGGACAAAATTTTGTTGAGCAGACACAAAAAACGCACCACATGGGAGACACAGGGCGGAAAGATTGAACCGGGAGAGACACCGCTTATGGCGGCAAAGCGTGAACTTTACGAGGAGTCTGGGGCAGTGGATTTTAAGATAGCGCCGTTGTGCGACTATTGGGCGGGAGAGGTGCAGACCAAAGAAGAAGGAAATGGACGTGTCTTTCTTGCAAAGGTAAAAAAGCTGTCAGCCATGCCGGAAAGTGAGATGGCAGAGGTACGCACCTTTGACGAACTGCCGGAAAAACTGACTTATCCGGCGATCACACCGACACTGTTTGAGCGGAAAAAACAGGGCATCGGAAAACGCCTGCTTTACGGCACAGGGAATCCGGCAAAATTAAGTCTAATGCGGAAAAATTTAGAGAAACTGCAGATAGAGATCGTTGGATTATCGGATATTGATGTGGCAGTACCCCGGGTAGACGAGGATGGCGGTTCGCCGTTGGAAAATGCAAGAAAAAAGGCAAAAAGTTATTATGAGGCTTTTCGGATTCCTGTGTTTTCCTGTGACACAGGTCTGTATTTTGAAAATGTTCCGGAAGATAAACAGCCGGGAGTGCATGTCAGAAGGGTGAATGGAAAAAATCTGACTGACGGGGAAATGCTTGCATATTACAGTGGACTTGCCGCGGAGTATGGTGATCAGAGAGTAGACATAAATGCAGGCACAGACATAGATGCAGGTACAGACATAAATGCAGGCACAGACACAAAACCATGTGCAAATATGCATACAGGTCTGCGTGCATACTACCGCAATGCCATCTGTCTTATCATGGATGAGGAGCACATTTATGAGTCGATGGATGAAACGCTCTCAAGTGAGCCGTTTCTGATCACATCGGTTCCGCACCCGGATGGGATATGCAGGGAGGGATTTCCGTTAGACTGCCTGTCGGTGGATCTTACAACCGGAAAGTACTATTATGACCTCGGTCCGGCAGAACTTGGAAAGGTTGCCACAGAGGACGGAAGTCTGCGGTTTTTTGAAAAAATAATCGGATATTGAGGATAGAAGCTGGCAGGTACAGAACAGGGAGGCTTGCATGAAGATAAAATGTGTGTGGGAGCACAATGGAAATGATACGATCATCTATGCAGAAAACTTTGTCGGCGCGTATGCGCGCGGGGAGAGCAGGGAGCTCGCATTGGAAAAAATGAAACGGGAAGCAGAACGGTATTCACGATGGGCAGGGATAAAGATGCCACAGGAGCCTAGGATGGAAATTGTGCAGGAAAAAGCATCGGATCTGCAGATCAGAGATGCCGACAGCGATGTGCTGTTTGATGCAGAAAAGGAGCCGCTGACGAAAGAGGAGTATGAAAAATTAAAAGCTCTGGCACTGAAATCAGCACGGGATTTTCAACGGTTATATGAGCAGGTCCCAGACAAACAGAAGAGTGTTCTGCCACACAGGAAAACATTTTACGGGGAAGTGCCACGCACAGCGCAGGAGATGTATGAACATACGAAAAATGTGAACGCTTATTATTTTGCGGAGATCAGTGTGGATGCGGACAATGAAGGAACAATCGTATCCTGCCGGGAAAGGGGATTTTTGCTGCTCGAACAGCAGGACGATTATCTGGAAAATAAAGTATATCACGGCAGTTATGATGAGCAGTGGACGCTGCGGAAAGTGCTGCGGAGATTTGTCTGGCATGACCGGATTCATGCAAAGGCGATGTACCGTATGGCACAGAAAACTTTTGGGGATGGTGCCATCGCCGATGTTTTTGGATTTCGGTGAAAAAATAACTGGTATTTTCCCACACAATATGTTATAATCCTAAAATGACTGTGATAGTCGTAGTACGCCCTTTTTTCCGAAAGACAGGCGAAACCCTTGAAAAACGGGGGTGCTCGACAGGAACATAGAATGAAATGAACGGAAAAAAGTACATCAAGTATTCATATAAAGTTTGAAGGAGGAAATGAGTAATAATGAGTGTACAGGTGGAAAATTTAGAAAAGAACATGGCAAAACTTACGATTGAAGTTGCGGCTGAGAAGGTAGAGGATGCAATTCAGGCTGCATATATGAAAGAGAAAGGAAAAATCAGCATTCCAGGTTTCCGTAAAGGTAAAGTGCCGAGAAAAATGATCGAGAAAATGTACGGAGTAGGCGTATTTCATGAGGATGCAGCAAATATACTGATCCAGGAGAATTACGCACAGGCAGTAGAAGAGAGCGGTGCAGACATTGTTTCAAGACCGACGATTGAAGTGGTACAGATCGAAGCTGGCAAACCTTTCATCTTCACAGCAGAAGTTGCTGTAAGACCGGAAGTAACACTTGGCAAATACAAAGGCGTGCAGGTAACAAAGATCGATACAACAGTATCTGATGAGGAAGTTGCTGCAGAACTTGAGAAAGAGAGACAGAAGAATTCCAGAACTGTCACTGTAACAGACAGACCGATCGCTGAGGGAGATACAGCAGTGATCGATTTCGAGGGATTCGTTGACGGTGTTGCATTTGAGGGCGGTAAAGGAGAGAATCATCCGCTTGAGATCGGTTCCCACTCTTTCATTGATACATTCGAAGATCAGTTAGTAGGAAAGAACGCCGGAGATGAAGTAGACGTAAACGTTACATTCCCGGAGAAATACCAGGCAGCAGACTTAGCAGGCAAACCTGCATTATTCAAAGTTAAGATCCACGAAGTAAAAGCAAAAGAACTTCCGGAGTTAAATGATGAGTTTGCACAGGATGTTTCCGAGTTCAATACTTTAGAAGAGTACAAAGAGGACTTAAAGAAACACTTAGAGGTTCAGAAAGAGGACGAAGCAAAACGCACCAAAGAGGATGAAGCAATCCAGAAGATCATTGACAAATCTACCATGGAGATTCCGGAAGCAATGATCAAAACCCAGTGCGAGAACATGGTAAATGAATTTGCCCAGAGACTTGCCCAGAGCGGACTTTCCATGGAGCAGTACATGCAGTTCTCCGGTCTCACATTAGACAAATTAGAAGAGCAGGTTCGTCCGGAAGCTGAGACACGTATTAAGAGCAGCCTTGTATTAGAGCAGATCGCAAAAGACGAGAACATCGAAGTAAGCGAAGAAGAGATCGACGCTGAGATCGAGAAGATGGCAAAGGCTTACGGCATGGAAGCAGACAAGCTCAAAGAGTACATGGGCGACGCTGAGAAAGAATCCATGAAGAGAGATATCTCCGTAACAAAAGCAGTTGACCTTGTTATGGAGAACGTAAAAGAAAGAGCAAAAGCTAAGACAAAGAAAGATAAAGAAGCTGAAGCTGAAGAGAACGCAGAAGAATAAGAGAAGCTTCGTCGAAAGCGGACAACATACAACAGACTGGCTCATTCGGGCCGGTCTGTTTAAGCATATAAGCAATAATTAAATTTTTATAAACAAAATGGATTGGAGGAAAACAAAATGAGTTTAGTACCTTACGTCATTGAACAGACCAGCAGAGGAGAGCGTAATTACGATATTTACTCCCGTTTATTAAAAGACAGAATCATTTTCCTCGGAGAAGAAGTGAATGAGACAACCGCAAGTCTTACCGTAGCACAGTTACTTTTCTTAGAGTCAGAGGATCCTGGAAAAGATATCCAGTTATATATCAATTCCCCGGGTGGAATGGTAACAGCAGGACTTGCAATTTATGATACAATGCAGTACATCAAATGTGATGTATCCACAATCTGTATCGGACTTGCAGCAAGTATGGGAGCATTTTTACTTTCCGGCGGTACCAAAGGAAAGAGACTTGCACTTCCGAACGCAGAGATCATGATCCATCAGCCAT
This sequence comes from uncultured Roseburia sp., assembly GCA_934317215.1. GTDB lineage: Bacteria > Bacillota > Clostridia > Lachnospirales > Lachnospiraceae > Roseburia. The sequence continues at coordinate 39,839 of CAKREH010000022.1, read as the reverse complement.
CCGGCGGAGCAAAGGGTCAGGCAACAGAGATTCAGATTGCAGCAGAGAATATCTTAAAGACGAAAAAACGTTTGAATGAGATCCTTGCTGCAAATACTGGAAAACCATATGATGTGATTGCGGCAGATACAGAGCGTGATTACTATATGTCTGCGGAAGAAGCAAAGGCATATGGTCTGATTGATGATGTCATCACAAATCGATAGAATACGGAGAAACAGCAATTATGGCAGGAAGAAATGACGATAAGTTCCGTTGTTCCTTTTGCGGGAAGACGCAGGATCAGGTTCGCAAGCTGATTGCAGGACCAAATGGTGCATATATCTGTGACGAGTGCGTGGATATCTGTGCTGAAATTATCGATGAAGAATTAGAAAATGATGAGGCAGCAGATGAAGTGGCAGAGCCGGAAGAGCAGATCAATCTGTTAAAGCCGGAAGAGTTAAAAGCATTTTTGGATGATTATGTCATTGGACAGGATCAGGCAAAAAAAGTGTTGTCTGTGGCTGTCTATAACCATTATAAAAGAATCATGGCCGGAGATGACCTCGGTGTAGAACTTCAGAAGAGCAACATTCTGATGTTAGGACCGACCGGTTCCGGAAAAACACTGCTGGCACAGACATTAGCAAGAGTCTTAAACGTTCCATTTGCAATCGCAGATGCGACGACACTGACGGAGGCCGGATATGTTGGAGAGGATGTTGAAAATATCCTTTTAAAGATCATTCAGGCAGCAGATTATAACATTGAACGTGCACAGCGCGGAATTATCTATATCGATGAGATCGACAAGATCTCAAAAAAATCTGAAAATGTATCCATCACCAGAGATGTATCCGGTGAGGGTGTACAGCAGGCATTATTAAAAATCTTAGAGGGAACCGTTGCGTCTGTTCCGCCACAGGGTGGAAGAAAGCATCCGCAGCAGGAGCTGATCCAGATCGACACGACCAACATCTTATTTATCTGCGGCGGTGCGTTTGACGGACTTGAGAAGATCATTGAGACCAGAATGGATCAGAAGACGATCGGATTTAATGCAGATATCCGTGACAAGAGAGATTACAATATCGGTGATGTGTTAAAACATGCGCTTCCACAGGATTTTGTAAAGTTCGGGCTGATCCCGGAGTTTATCGGACGTGTGCCGGTAACGGTATCTTTGGATATGCTTGACAGGGATGCACTGATCCGTATTTTGCAGGAGCCGAAAAACGCACTGACCAAACAATATCAGAAGCTGTTTGAGTTAGACGGTGTAGCGCTTGACTTTGACAAAGAAGCGCTTGAGGCGATTGCGGATAAAGCGTTAGAGCGTAAGACAGGAGCGCGTGGACTTCGTGCGATCATGGAGGCTGTTACATTAGATCTGATGTATCACATTCCATCCGATGAAGCCATTACACAGTGCCAGATCACAAAAGAGATGGTGGATGAACAGCTTGCGATCGAAGAACGTGAACTTGAAAAGATAGAGGAAAAACAGGTTGGATAATAAAACGATGAAAATGCCTGCGGTGGCACTTCGCGGAATGGTCATCCTTCCGGGGATGATTGCACATTTTGATGTGAGCCGTGAAAAGTCGATCCATGCAGTAGAACAGAGTATGATGGATGAACAGAAGATTTTTCTTGTTGCACAGCGTGATGTGGAGCAGGAAGAACCTGGCATCGAAGATTTATATCATATCGGCATTATTGCAGAGGTCAGGCAGGTCATAAAATTACAGAACAACATCGTCAGAGTTTTAGTGGAAGGAACAGAGCGGGCACAATTGTCCGCTTTTGTTTCCCAAACGGACTTTTTAGAGGTCGAACTCACACGGTGTGAAGAAATCGATGAGGGATTGTCGGATGAGGCAAAAACGGCTATGGTGCGCAGTGTACAGGACACATTTGAAAAATATGTGACTGTCAATCAGCGTGTCGGAGGTGAACTGCGCAGACAGGTCAGAGAAGAAAAGAATCTGCCGAAGATCATGGATCTGATCGCCAACAATCTTCCTTTTTATTATGAACAGAAACAGGAAATATTAGAGGCAGTTTCACTGACGGAGCGCTATGAAGTTTTGATGGCGCTTCTTTTAAAAGAAATCGAAATCATTGCGATCAAAAATGAATTTCAGGCAAAAGTAAAGAAACGCGTGGATAAGAACCAGAAAGAATATATCCTGCGTGAACAGATGAAACTGATCCGGGAAGAACTTGGCGAGGATAATACGGAGTCTGATGCGGATGCCTATTTAGAACAGTTAAAAAAGTTAAAGGCAGACAAAGAAGTCAGGGAAAAGATTAAAAAAGAGATCCTTCGCTTTAAAAATATCAGCGGAAGTTCCTCGGAGAGTGCGGTCAGCCGCGGCTACATCGAGACCATGCTGGAACTGCCGTGGAACAAGGCGTCACATGATAACAAGGATCTGAAAAATGCAGAGCGCATTTTAAATGAAGATCATTACGGACTGGAAAAAGTAAAAGAGCGCATGTTAGAGTTTCTTGCCGTGCGTAATCTGACGAAAAAGGGTGAAAGCCCGATCGTATGTTTAGTTGGGCCGCCTGGTACCGGAAAGACGAGCATTGCCCGTTCGGTGGCACGAGCATTGGACAAAAAGTATGTGCGTATCAGTTTAGGCGGTGTCCGGGACGAGGCTGAAATCCGGGGACACCGGAAAACTTATGTCGGCGCGATGCCGGGGCGTATTGTAAACGGTCTGCGCAGTGCAGGCGTAAAAAATCCGCTGATGCTGCTCGATGAGATCGATAAGATGAGCAGCGATTATAAGGGAGATACTGCATCTGCCATGCTTGAGGTACTCGATGCAGAGCAGAACTGCAAGTTCCGCGATCACTATATTGAGGTTCCGATCGACCTGTCTGAGGTACTTTTTATTGCGACGGCAAACTCCGTGCAGGATATTCCACGTCCGCTGCTCGACCGTATGGAACTGATCGAGGTGAGCAGTTATACGGAAAATGAAAAGTTCCATATTGCAAAAGAACATTTGCTGCCGAAGGTAAAAGGGAAGAATGGTTTAAAGGCGGAACAGTTAAAGATCAGTGATGGTGCACTGCAAAAGATCATTTCCGGTTATACAAGGGAAGCGGGTGTTCGTAATTTAGAGCGCAGGCTGTCTGAAATTGCAAGAAAGGCTGCAAGGGAAGTATACGAATCTGAAGTCAGATGCGTAAAAGTTACATGCCAGAATGTAGAAAAATATCTTGGGAAAGAGAGATATACGTTTGATCAGAAAAACGAGAACGATGAAGTTGGAATCGTGCGCGGTCTGGCATGGACGAGCGTCGGCGGTGATACGTTGGAGATCGAGGTCAACGTGATGCCGGGCAAAGGCGAAGTACAGCTTACCGGACAACTCGGAGATGTGATGAAAGAGTCTGCACAGGCAGGCTTAAGTTATATCCGTTCGGTAGGGGAAGAATATCATATTCCAAAGAAATTTTTCCAGGAAAATGACATTCATATCCATATCCCGGAGGGGGCAGTGCCAAAAGACGGACCGTCCGCAGGTATCACGATGGCGACGGCGATGCTTTCTGCGATCACGCAGACTCCGGTCCGTGCGGATGTTGCAATGACAGGAGAAATCACACTTCGCGGCAGAGTCCTGCCAATCGGAGGCTTGAAAGAAAAGATCCTTGCAGCGAAGAATGCCGGAATCAAAACAATCTGCATTCCGAAGAAAAACGAGAAGGATGTGGAGGAGATTTCTGCGGAGATCAAAAAAGGCTTAGAACTTGTATTTGTGGAAAAAATGCAGGAAGTACTGGAAGTGGCATTTGTGAAAAGGAGAAAAACATGGTAATAAAAAATGTAAACCTGGAAATTGTCTGCGGTGTGACCAGCAAGGTGCCGGATACTGCATATGCGGAGGTGGCTTTTGCAGGAAAATCGAACGTCGGAAAATCATCTTTGATCAATGCACTGATGAACCGCAAAGCGTTGGCACGTACTTCCGCACAGCCTGGAAAAACGCAGACCATCAACTTTTACAATATCAACGATGCCATGTACCTTGTAGATCTTCCGGGATACGGCTATGCAAAGGCATCCGAGGAAGTAAAGGCAAAGTGGGGAAAAATGATCGAAAATTATCTTCACACTTCAAAGCAGTTAAAGGCAGTCTTTCTTTTGATCGATATCCGCCACGATCCTTCTGCAAATGACAGAATGATGTATGAGTGGATGGTGTATCAGGGATTTGCACCCATCATTATCGCAACCAAACTTGATAAGATCAAACGAAGCCAGATTCAGAAAAATGTCAAAGCGATCCGCGAGGGCTTAAATGTACAGCCAGGAACAACGATCATTCCGTTTTCTGCAGAGACGAAGCAGGGGCGCGATGAAATCTGGGAGCTGATCGATTCTTTCGTGCTGCCGCAGGAGGATGCATTACAGGATGAAAATACAGCACAGGAAGAAAAATAAAATGTTTGCGGAGCGTATATTCTTTTATTCATGACAATAGAATGTTCGCAAAACGAGCATTCTATTGTTTAAAAATATGTAAGAATATGGTATGCTGAAACTATAAAAATTTACAAAAAGCAGAAAACTTTAACAGGAAGCAAACTCTTATCAGATTGCGCCTGTATGAGGTTCATGCTAAAATAATCACTATGACGAAGAGTCAGTATCGGAGGATAGCCATGAAAAAGAAAAAAATCGTAATAGCACTTGGTCATGAAGCACTTGGTACCACGTTACCGGAGCAGAAAGAGGCAACAAAACGCACTGCAAAAGCAGTTGCTGATTTTATCCGCGATGATTATCAGGTAGTCATTACACACAGTAACGGGCCACAGGTTGGTATGATCCATACAGCAATGAATGAGTTCTGCAGATTATATCCGGAGTATACCGCTACGCCAATGTCTGTATGTTCTGCAATGAGTCAGGGATATATCGGTTACGATTTACAGAATGCTATCCGTGCCGAGCTGCTGAATAAGGGAATTTATAAGACAGTTTCCACGGTTCTGACACAGGTTGTTGTCGATCCATATGATGAGGCTTTTTACAAACCAGGTAAGGTGATCGGACGTGTGATGACAGAGGAAGAGGCTGAGGCAGAGGAGAAAAAAGGAAATCATGTCACAGCAGTAGAAGGAGGATTCCGCCGTATCGTTGCAGCACCGAAGCCAATGGATATCGTTGAGATCGATGCAATCCGTGCATTATCGGATGCAGATCAGGTTGTTGTTGCCTGCGGCGGCGGCGGTATTCCGGTACTTGCACAGGACAATAATTTAAAAGGTGCGAGTGCAGTCATTGAAAAAGACCTTGCAGCAGGAAAATTAGCAGAACTTTTAGATGCTGACATGTTAGTCATTTTAACAAGTGTGGACAATGTATGTCTGAATTACGGTACAGAGAATGAGAAACCTCTGACGACCATGACTGTTGCACAGGCAAAACAGTACATGCAGGAAGGTCAGTTCGGAGAGGATGACATGCTGCCAAAGATTCAGGCGGCCATTGATTTTATTGGAGATTCCGCAATCCGTTCCGTACTTATTACAAAGCTGAACAAAGACGGCACCTATGTGAGCGGTGGACCGGGTACGATGATCACAAAATAACAGGATGTGTGCCCTGCAGACATTCCATGGTTATAAATAAATACCCGTATGAACTGCCATTTTTATGGTAATAATAAGACCGAATCGATTGCCGAAAATAAATTTTTTTACGAGGAAAAAAGATGTTTAGAAAAACAAAAATTGTTTGTACTTTAGGACCTGCAACAGATAAGGAAGGTGTATTAAAACGCCTGATCGAAGAGGGAATGAACGTTGCCCGTTTTAATTTTTCCCATGGTGACCATGAGGAGCAGTTAGGACGTCTTCAGATGTTACAGAAACTTCGTAAGGAATTAAAGCGTCCAGTCGCAGCATTGCTTGACACCAAAGGACCTGAGATCCGCCTGAGAGATTTTACAGACGGAAAAGTCGAGCTTAAGGATGGACAGACTTTTACCCTGACAACCGATGAGATTATGGGAGATGCAAAACGTGTTTCCATTACTTATAAAAACCTGCCGGAGGATGTAAAACCGGGAGATCGCATTCTGATCGATGATGGTCTGATCGGAATGGAAGTAAAAGAAATCAAGGTGACATCTGGTGCAAAGGCAGATAAAGATGGCAATAAGCCAAAAGATATCATCTGCCAGGTGTTAAATGGCGGTGTGATCTCCAACAGAAAAGGCGTGAATGTTCCGAATGTAGAATTGTCCATGCCATATATCAGCGAAAAAGATTATGGTGATATCGTATTTGCGGTAGAGCATGATTATGATTTTATTGCTGCATCTTTTGTCCGTACCGCAGATGATGTGCTTGCAATCCGCAAGATCCTTGCAGAAAAAGGCGGCGAGGATATCAATATCATTGCAAAAATTGAAAATATGCAGGGTGTACAGAATATTGACGATATTATCCGTGTTTCCGATGGAATCATGGTAGCGCGTGGTGATATGGGTGTTGAGATCCCGTTAGAGGATGTACCGGTGATCCAGAAGATGATCATTAAAAAAGTATACGATGCAGGCAAGAAGGTTATCACAGCGACTCAGATGCTTGATTCCATGATGAAACATCCGCGTCCGACCAGAGCAGAGGCAACTGACGTTGCAAATGCAATCTACGACGGAACCAGTGCGATCATGCTTTCCGGAGAGACAGCTGCAGGTATGTATCCGATCGAGGCTTTAAAGACTATGGTGCGTATTGCAGTCCGTACGGAACAGGATATCAATTACTTACAGCGTTTTAAAATGCGCAAAACCATGAGCAACCCGGATGTGACCAATGCAATCTCCCATGCGACATGTACAATGGCGGGAGATTTGAATGCGGCAGCAATCATCACGGTAACAAAATCAGGACGTACCGCCCGCATGGTTTCCAAATATCGTCCAAACTGTCCGATCATCGGAGGATGTCTGACAGAAAAGATTTACCGTCAGCTTGCATTATCCTGGGGTGTGATCCCGCTTATGATCGAGGAAAAGACACAGGCAGAAGAGCTGTTTGACTATGCAGTCGATGCAGCAGAAGCAGCAGGGATCATTTCAAAGGGCGATGTTGTTGTCTTAACCGCAGGAGTTCCTCTTGGGGTATCCGGTACGACCAACCTGATCAAGGTGCAGGTGGCAGGACATATCTTAGTGGAGGGAAAAGGAATTGGAACACAGAAGATTTCTGCAAATCTCTGCGTCTGCCACAGCGATGAAGACCTTAAAAACTTTAAAGTCGGGGACATCATTGTTGCAAAAGATACCAGCAATGCCATGATGGTACAGATGCGTGAGGCATCCGGACTCATCGTGGAAGCATCCGGTGAAAACTGCCACGCAGCAATCGCAGGATTAAGCCTTGATATTCCGGTTCTGATCGGTGCGAAACATGCTCTTGAGGTTTTAAAATCCAGTGCGTATGTAGAGTTAGACTGCGAGAACGGACTGGTTACGGCAAATTAATCCGTGGCTGATTTTGATTTCTGGAAATAGAAGATGAAAGTGAAAAAGAAAAGGATATGGAAGGCTCTGATGGGTCTGCATATCCTTTTTTTCTATCAGGAAATAAATTTCTATGATGCGAATTCAAATTAAAATTGGGAGCAAAAGGCGGTTTTTATATACCTGCAGTTCCTTTTTTCCATATTCCGGTCCAGTATAACAGATACAGGATTATGGCGGAGGTCCCATTACTGATTACAACGGAATACCAGACGGATGCCACTCCCATATGAAATACATTTGCGCATATCCAAAGAGACAAAAGACGGAATATCCATATCCGGGAGGCATCTACGAGCATTGTGATCAGTGTATGCCCACATCCCTGGAACAATCCCTGTGATACATTATAAAAAGCGTTTGTAAAGCACCAGAATGCAATAATGGATAAATAGTCTGCAACCAGAGGGATGACTTTGGCATCTGTTGAAAAGAATGATACCATAGTCTGGGAAACAGGGCGTCTTGAAAAAATGAATCCCAGAATAAGTAAAAATAAGGTGCACATTTTTAATGAATAATGGAAGGTTTTCTTCGCCCGCTCTGTGTTTCCGGCTCCTATATTTTGTCCAACTATAGTAGAAACGGCGGAGCCGACACCACTGGCTGGCATTGTGATAAGACTGTTGATTTTGTTGCCAATACCATAGGCGCTGGTTGCAATATAACCATAAACATTTACATTTCTGGTCATGATCAGCGTACCTAGCTGCATGGTGCTGCCGCCAATCGCAGTTGGCAGACCAATTTTGATAATGGCATGTATCATTTTCTGGTCAAAGACAAAATTTTTAAAAGAAATCCGTATGAGCTGATCTGATTTTGTAAGAAGGATCAGTCCAATGAGAGCGCAGGGGATTTTTGCTATAAGCGTGGCAAATGCTGCGCCTCCGATTCCAAAGTGGAACACAATGAGGAAAAGAGGATCTAATATCAGATTGATGATGATGCCAAGCAGATTGAGAAGCATGGGTTTTATCGTGTCCCCCTGCGCCTGTTTCACAGCTGTGAATAAATTGATCATGAACAGAAATGGCATATCAAGAACCACAATTCTTAAATAAGTAAGACCGTACTCATAGACCACTCCCCTGGCACCGAGCCAGGTGACTAATGCCGGGGATATCAGCCAGCACAGTAATGCACAGATGAGGGAGAAACCAAGGGACGTAATACAGATATGATTTGCCATTTTGTTTGCCTGTTCATCTTTTCTGGCACCAAGGTATTGCGATATAAGAATTGCACCTGCGGTTGTTATGCCGCTGCCAAAACTGTTAAGGATATTTTGGAATGGTGATACGAGCGTTATGGCAGACTGGTTTTCTGTTCCGATCCGTCCAAGCCAGAATGTGTCCGTAAGATTATACATCGACTGGATAAAACTATTGATCATGACCGGAACGGCGAGCATAAGGATTGCCTGGGACAGGTTTCCATTTAAAATCATATTTCGTTTATTTTCAGATATTTGTTTTGGCATAGGAGCTCCTTGTGGATTTATAAAATATGTTGACAGTTTATATTCATATGGTTCATAATATGACAAAAAAACAGTATATTCCTTGAAAAAAATGATGAAAACACATAAAAGTACAGAAAAATGGAGGATAGTGTGAAAAATAAGATTTTTCACACGCAAGATTTGTGCTTACGCACAAACTTGAGATGCGCAAAAGACAGCGCAAGAATGGAGGATTATATGTTTCAGGATATGTCAAAAGATTTTGATATTAAGAAGATCAGAAGAAGTAATACAATATCTGAAAGTAACTGTGAGCCACATGTACATCCATTTCATGAAATTTTTTATCTTTCCAGTGGGGAGTGCACCAGCTTTATTGATCACAATATCTATAAGTTTGGAAAAGGTGATCTTGTAATCGTTCCGGGTGGCTGTCTGCATAAGACAATATATACCGGGAAAGGAATTCATGAAAGGATTGTTATCAGTTTCCGGCAGGAGATTACGGATTGGATCAAAGAACAGATCGGAGCGGAATATCTTAAGAGCTGCATGGTTCCGGGGGTAATCAATATACCGGAAAAACGCAGAAACTATGTGGATTCCCTGTTGGATAAGTTAATGTTTGAAAATGATACGCCGGACATATTATCAGCGGCATTTATAAAAGCAGGACTGGTTGAACTTTTGCTGTTTATTATAAGATGCAAGGAGTATGAGGACAATGTTATAAAAGAGATTGATGTTGATAACCGAAAAATTCAGGAAGTTGCAACATATATTTTTGAACATTATACGGAAAATATTTTACTGGAAGATGTGGCGGATAAATTTGACATGAATAAGTCATTTTTGTCTAAGAGATTTAAGAAAGCGACGGGGTTCGGGTTTAAAGAATATATTATTAATCTCCGGATACAGAATGCATGCAGGATGCTGCTGGAAACGAATAAATCTATTACAGATATTGCTTTTGAATGTGGATTTAATGACAGTAACTATTTTGGGGATTCATTTCGAAAGATAAAAGGTATATCACCACGCAAATACAGAAAAAATGAAACATTTTAGTTTGGGATACAAAAGAAGCCTTCATAAAAAGAAGGCTTCTTTTGTCAGGTAAAGACAGGCAGGGAGGTTAGCCCATCGTTACTTCTACATTTACATCTTTCTTCTCAGCCGAGAATGGAATCGTAGTTCCCTCTACCGGCTGTCCATCCACGATCATGGAAACCACACCTTTTTCTACATGATTTGGATTCTTTACGGTAATATGGTAGCTGACACCGCGGAAATCACGTTTGGCGGTAAAACCATCTAATTTGGATGGAATACAAGGATCAACAGTCAGACCATCATAATCCGGTCGGATACCAAGGATAAACTGGGAAACATCAAGGAAGGTCCATGCGGCGGTTCCTGTCAGCCAGCTGTTCTTTGCCTCACCGAAGTTCGGGGCGTCTTTTCCGGCGATCATCTGGGAGTATACATAAGGCTCTGTGCGGTGGATCTCGCTGATATCCTCAATGTATGCAGGACAGGTTCTTGTGTATACCTGCCATGCGCGGTTTCCTCTGCCGACTACGGTTTCTGCGATAGAGATCCATGGGTTGTTGTGACAGAAGATACCTGCGTTTTCTTTGTATCCTGGTGGATAAGAAGAAATCTCACCGAGTTCCACATGATATCTGTGGTAAGGCGGCTGTAACAGCACGATACCGTATTTTGTGTCGAGATATTTTTCGACGGATTCCATTGCCTTTAAGCAGCAGCCTTCCTCTAAACCGATCTCGGCCATAACACAGAAGCCCTGTGGCTCAATAAAGATCTTGCCATCTTCGCATTCTTTTGAACCAATCTTATTTTTGTAATGATCGTAAGCACGCAGATACCATTCACCATCCCAGCCGGCATCCATAACGGTTTTTTCCATTTCTGCGATTGCTTTCTCTGCAATTTCTGCTTCCTCTGTCATACCCTGATGGCGGCAGATTGCAGCATAATCTTTTCCGTAGCGTACAAACATACCTGCGATAAATACGGATTCTGCATTCGGACCTTCAGAAGGGCCAAATGTCTGGAAAGATTCACCCGGCTCAGTCGAGAAGCAGTTTAAGTTGAGACAGTCGTTCCAGTCGGCACGTCCGATCAGCGGTAAATTGTGCGGTCCTAAATGCTCCATTGTATAATGGAAGGAACGGCGCAAATGTTCCATGAAAGTGGTTGCTTTAGAAGCATCGCTGTCATATGGTGTCATCTCGCCGAGGATCGTGTAATCGCCGGTTTCTTTGATATAAGCTGCAGTTCCGGCGATCAGCCATAACGGATCATCGTTAAATCCGCTTCCGATGTCAGAGTTGCCTTTTTTGGTGAGCGGCTGATACTGATGATAAGCACTTCCGTCCTCGAACTGGGTAGCTGCGATATCTAAGATACGCTCTCTTGCACGGTCCGGGATCAGATGTACGAAACCAAGCAGATCCTGGCAGGAATCACGGAATCCCATACCACGGCCGATACCGGATTCAAAGTAAGATGCGGAACGGCTCATGTTAAAGGTAACCATACACTGATATTGGTGCCAGATGTTGACCATACGGTCTAACTTCTCCTCGCTGGAAGAAACAGTAAAATGGGACAGCAGTTCGTTCCAGTAATCTTTTAATCTGGCGAGTGCCGCGTCTGCTTTTTCTGCAGTATCAAAACGGGAGAGAAGTTCATCGGCACGTTTGCGGTTGATGACTCCATCCTCAGCACGTCCAACCCATTTTTCCTCTACCGGATTTTCAACATAACCAAGTACGAAAACGAAGGTTTTTGTCTCACCCGGAGCAAGGGAAACTTCAAGGTGATGGGAACCGATCGGTGCCCAGCCGCTTGCGACTGAGTTCTTTGAAGTTCCGTTTACAACAACTTCCGGAGCAGAGTTTTCACCGTAAGCTCCTAAGAATGAATCGCGGTCTGTATCAAAACCGGCGATCGGAGCGTTGACAGCGTAAACAGCGTAATGATTTCTGCGCTCTCTGTATTCGGTCTTATGATAAAGAGCAGAACCGTGGATCTCAACCTCACCGGTGGAGAAATTACGCTGGAAGTTGGTCATATCGTCCATTGCATTCCACAGACAGAACTCTACGTATGAGAAAACAGAAAAATTGCGGGTTTCATTGCTCTCATTGGTAAGGGAGAGTTTTCCGACTTCACATGTTTCACCAACCGGAACAAAAGAGGTAAGCTCTGCGGTCAGTTTATTTTTGGTTCCTTTAAATACGGAATAACCCATACCATGACGGCAGCTGTAAGCGTCCAGTTCTGTTTTGGAAGGCATCCAGCCCGGATTCCAGATCGTGTCACCATCTTTAATATAGTAGTAATGTCCATTGGAATCGAGTGGTACATTATTATAGCGGTATCTGGTCAGGCGGAGTAACTTTGCGTCTTTGTAGAAACTGTAGCCGCCGCAGGTGTTTGAGATCAGGGAAAAGAAGTTCTCGGAACCAAGGTAGTTGATCCATGGCAGTGGTGTCTTTGGGGATGTGATGACATATTCTTTGTTGGCGTCATCAAAATAACCGAATTTCATAATAAAATCCTCCATATACATAAATATTGATAAGTAACGGTTTCGAAAACGATTAAGTTTTCATTTCTTAATAAAAAGTATATATTCAGAAAGAATAAAAATCAATATAAAACATTGAAAAACAGGCAAATATAGCAGATTATACAAAAAAAACATACTTTTATGGATGAAAGCGACAATGGCTATTTTCTGATGAATAATTAAAGTATTTTACGAAAACGTATAAGAAGTAGATACAAAGTACTAAGATTACAGATAATTGGTCTAATATTTAATGTAAAAATGCACAAAAACTACTGCAAAAAAGTGTAAAAAGCGACGAATCGCCAAAAATCAGTTGCAATTTGCTTATGGATGGCATATAGTAAAAGTACGAAAACGATTAAGCAATATTTCAGAAACAGGATTTCGTTTTCGAAGAGAAGCTGGAGGTTTCAATGGTATCATTAAAAACGATTGCAGAGAAATGTGGAGTATCTACTGCCACCGTAAGCAAGGCTTTAAATGACCAGAGAGATATCAGCGAAGAGACAAAGAGCCGTGTCAGAAAGACAGCAGAAGCACTTGGGTATTTTCCAAATGCGGCGGCGAGAGCACTAAAGACAAACCGTTCCTATAATATAGGAGTTCTCTTTGAAGAAGAGGCGGGAAGCGGTTTGACACATGAGTATTTTTCCGGAGTGCTGAATGGATTAAAAGTTCAGTCGGAGAAACAGGGATATGACATTACATTTATCAATACCTGTTTTGAAAATCGAAAGATGTCCTATTATGAACATTGCAGATACCGGAATTTTGAAGGAGTTGCGATCGTCTGTGCCGATTTCAATGACCCAGATGTCTTAGAACTGATGAATAGTGACCTGCCGGTCGTTACGATTGATTATGTACATCATAACTGTACGGCAGTCAGTTCCAACAATATTCAGGGTATGGAAGATCTTGTAAAATATATATACGGGCAGGGACATCGGAAAATTGCATATATTCATGGGCAGCAGGCTTCTTACGTTACGAAAGACCGGCTGGCAAGTTTCTACCGGACGGTGGATGAACTTGGTCTGAACATTCCGGATGAATACATCCGGACAGCAGATTACTTAGAGACCAGGGAGGCAGCAAAACAGACAAAAGAGCTGCTCAATTTAGAAGATCCGCCAACCTGTATCATTTATCCGGATGACACCTCTTTAATAGGAGGAAGGAATGTCATCATTGAGATGGGGCTTCGGATCCCGATGGATATTTCGATTGCGGGATATGACGGAACGAGGATGTCACAGTTATTACATCCACAGCTTACGACGATCAGACAGGACACAGAGCTGATCGGGAGTGAGGCAGCCAAGCGGCTGATTGGCTCTATTGAGAAACCGAGAACAACTCTCGTAGAGAGAGTCGTTATAGAAGGAATCTTAGTTGCAGGAAAGTCCGTTGGACGCATTTAAAAGGTAGTTGCAGCTGCCTGCGGACAGCATTTTTGCAGAGATGTATGCGGAGGAGCGGCAGAAGATTCCGGACTATCTGCTTTCAAAGCAGCAAAATAACAAAAACAATGGTCAAAAGACCACATATTAAGGAGGAGGGTTTTCTATGAAGAAGAAAATCGTTAGCACATTATTATGTACAGCAATGCTTGTAACCATGATGGCAGGATGCGGCGGTAATAACGCAGCAAATACCAGTACAAACAGCGGCAACAGCGGAAGCAGCAATTCAGCAGATACGGGCAGCAGTGATGCCGCAGCCACAGATGAAGCTGCTCCGGCGACTGAAGCTTCAGCTTCAGATGCGAGTGCTTCCGATGAAGGAAAAGTACTTAACATCTACTGCTGGAACGAAGAGTTCAAGAGCCGTGTTACAGATCATTATCCTGGATATACAGAGGTGGATGCAACCACAGGTACGATCGGTGATGTAACTGTAAAATGGAACATTACACCGAATGATGACAATGCATATCAGAACAACCTGGATGCAACCTTATTAAAACAGGCCGATGCAGCAGCAGATGACAAGATTGATATCTTCTTAGTAGAAGCTGATTATGCATTAAAATATGTAGATACCGACTACACAATGGCAGTATCAGATCTTGGAATTACCGATTCTGATCTTTCCAAACAGTATCAGTACACCAAAGATGTTGTTACCGATTCCAACGGTGTATTAAAAGGTGTTTCATGGCAGGGCTGTCCTGGCGTATTATTCTATAACAGAGATGCAGCAAAAGCAGTATTAGGATCTGATGATCCGGCAGAGGTTCAGAACTATGTGAAAGACTGGGATACATTTAATGACACAGCAAAGAAGATGAAAGATGCCGGCTACACCATCACATCTTCCGTAAATGATACATACCGTGTATATTCCAACAACGTTTCTTCCAAATGGGTTGTTGATGGCAAGATCAATATTGATGATAACATTATGAAATGGGTTGATGATTCCAAAGAGCTTGTAGACGCAGGCGAGACAGGAACATACGAACTGTGGAGTGATGACTGGAAGAAAGGTTTCTATCCGGAAGGAAATGTATTCTGCTACTTTGGACCTGCATGGTTAGTAAACTTCTCAATGGCAGCAGATACCGAAGGCAGTATCGGTTACAACGGTGGCTGGGGAGCAACCGAAGGACCGCAGGGCTTCTTCTGGGGTGGTACATGGATCTGTGCAGCAAATGAAACCGATAACCCAAGCCTTGTAAAAGATATCATGCTTCAGATGACAACCAACGACGACGTTATGAAAGAAATCATCGAGAAAGATGATGACTTCGTAAACAACCAGGATGTAATCGCTGAGATGGCAGACAGCTCCTACTCAAGCAAGATCTTAGGTGGACAGAACCCACTTGGCATTTACAGCTCAGGTGTTTCCAAACTTGATTTAAGCAACCTTTCTGCATATGATCAGGGATGTAACGAAGAGTTCCAGAACGCAATGAAGAACTACTTCGAGGGAACAGCCAGCAAGGAAGAGGCATTAGATCTGTTCTACAAATCAGTGGTAGAGAAATATCCGGAGTTAACATACTAAGCAGACGAATGGTATAAAAAATGAACAGATGCCGCGCCTGCCGGACCGTAAGGGAGGCGGGCGCGGCTCATTTTATATCCAAATGTGTGTAAAAACTGTAAGCGCAGAGCTGACAGCAGACTTACACAGAGTAAAAGTGAGGGATGCTGTGAGCTCTGTGAACGAAAATGATGCACTCTGGAAAAGGAGGTCAGGTTGTTATGAAGAAAAGCAGCGGAAAGGTAGTAAGATACAATAAATGGGGATATATCTTTTTAATTCCTTTTATTGTAGTATATGTTATTTTTCAGCTGATCCCATTGATCAGCACGATTTACAACAGTTTCTTTGAAAACTATATGTCAGGACTGACGCAGGTCGGACCAAATTTTGTCGGACTTGCAAACTATAAAAAACTTTTCTCCGATGGTGATATCTGGGTTTATACAAAAAACACGATGCTGTTATGGATCATGTGTTTCGTACCGCAGATCATTTTATCACTTGTACTTGGAGCATGGTTCTCTGATGTACGTCTCAGATTAAAAGGAACCCGTTTCTTTAAAACAGTCGTATATCTGCCGAACCTGATCATGGCATCTGCATTTTCCATGTTGTTCTTTACATTGTTCTCCGATGGAGGACCGATCAACTCGATGCTGATGCAGATCGGATTTATTGATACACCGTATAAGTTTTTGTCTAATGCGGGAAGTGCAAGAGGGCTGATCGCACTGATGAACTGCCTGATGTGGTTTGGTAATACGACGATCCTTCTGATGGCAGGTATGATGGGCATTGATACCTCTTTATTTGAGGCAGCGGAAGTCGATGGGGCAACTTCCTCGCAGGTATTCTGGCAGATCACATTGCCATTGCTGCGTCCGATCCTTGTATATGTAGTCATTACATCTTTGATCGGTGGGTTACAGTTATTCGATGTGCCGCAGATCTTAACCAACGGAACCGGCGACCCGATGCGTTCAACCATGACGCTGATCATGTTCTTAAATAAACATCTCTACAGCAAGAACTATGGTATGGCTGGTGCATTGTCAGTTGTTCTGTTTATCATTACAGGTATCTTAAGCCTGGTAGTATTTAAGATAACCGGCAATGATAAGAGGAAGGGGTGAAGATCATGAATGAAAATCGTAATCTGAAAAAAGGTGTAGGAATTCATGCAAGAAGACTGATCGCATATATCGTACTGATCATTGTTTCCATATTATGTCTGTTCTGGTTTTATGTGCTGTTTATCAATGCAACAAGATCCAATGGTGAGCTGCAGTCAGGATTTACATTAGTTCCAAGCAGTCATCTGTGGGAAAACTGGAGAAATCTGAGAAACGGAACCCTTCCGGTATGGAACGGTATGTTTAACAGCCTGATCGTTTCCTCGCTCAGCGCAGTACTCAGCGTATATTTTTCAACGATGACAGCTTATGCGATCCATGCATATGATTTCAAACTGAAAAAATACATTTATCCATTTATTTTGATGATCATGATGATTCCGACACAGGTAACTGCACTTGGATTTATCAAACTTGTTTCCAACATGAAATTAGAGGATTCTTTCATTCCTCTGATCGTGCCGACGATTGCGGCTCCGGTTACATTTTTCTATATGAAACAGTATATGGAGAGCACACTGCCGTTGTCACTGATTGAGGCAGCACGTATCGATGGTTCCGGTGAATTCCGTACCTTCAACTCCATCGTAATGCCGCTGATGAAACCGGCGATTGCCGTGCAGATGATCTTCACATTTGTAAGCAGCTGGAACAACTACTTCACACCGGCGCTGATCTTACATGATGATAAGAAAAAGACGCTGCCTATCTTAATCGCACAGCTGCGTGCAGCTGACTGGCTCAAGTTCGATATGGGGCAGGTATATGTGATGATCGCATTCTCTATCTTCCCGGTTATCATCGTATATCTGATTCTATCCAAACACATTGTACAGGGTGTTGCACTTGGCAGTGTAAAGGGTTAACAAACCTCAGTTGATAAACAGATTGCTGTACTACATAAAAATGAGACTGCCGTACAGGTGGTCTCATTTTTTGACGAAAATCTTTGACAATGTCACTGGTAAATATGGCGGTTTTGTGCTATACTATTATCTATAATTGGCAGAAAAAAGATCGGATGTGTTGGGGTACAACAGGTGCAGCTGAAATCGGACAGGCTGACTTTTTGTAAAATACACATAGAAATGGAGAGGAATATGACAGAGACAGGATTATGGATTTTTCTGATTTGTTTACTTTTAGTAGTGCTCATAGCAACTGTGGTTGCAGTAGTGTCATCAGTATCAGGTGCTGCGGCAGCGATCGTGGATGATGAGGAATCAGAGGAAGAATAGGAATACAGCAGGTATAAGAGAAAAGCCTCTTGTCAGTTTTGTATAGGTGTATAGCTGACAGGGGCTTTTTTTATTCATAGGTTTAGGGTATCAAAAGGTGGTTCATAACTTAGTGGCTGGTAAATTGCACAAAGCCGGGACTCGTTTTGTGACTTTGGTAGAAAATTAGAAAATCTTAGACTGCCTGTCTATTCACAGTGATGTTCTGCCACGGATGGCAGAACAAGGCAGCATCGAGTCATGGATGACTCGTTGTTGCCGTTCACGTCACTCCGAGAAATTCCAAAACAGGCAGACTTAGAGTTTCTTATTTTCGGACAACGGAACAAAAAAGCCCCGGCTTTGTGCAATTTTCCAATCAGTAAACTGAAAGCCACCTTTTGACACTCGAATCTTCATGAAAAAATCCTCTGATACAGGACTTTATCGTAATCAGCAATCTAAAAAAATATAAACTGGTATGAAAGTCTTGCATTCCATTTTGAAACAGGTAAACTGAATATATTGTGGCAAAATATTTGCTGCCAGGTTTATTACAAAGGTTTTGCATGTTCAGGTGGGAGGACAAAAGAAAGTGCTGTCAAAATTAAGTGTGAAAAAACCATATACCGTGATCGTAGGTGTGATCTTAGTCATTGTGCTGGGTGGTGTATCCCTGACAAAAATGACAACGGATTTACTGCCGGATATGAGTCTGCCATATGCCTTGGTCATTACGACGGATATGGGGGCGAGCCCGGAGGAAGTGGAATCCGATGTGACAGCACCCGTTGAGGCATCCATGGCGACGACATCGAGCATCAAGACGGTAAGTTCCGCATCTTATGACAATTATTCGATGGTAATCTTAGAGTATGAGCAGAATGCAAACATGGATTCGGTCATTATCGAGATCCAACAGAAATTAGATCAGTTAGAGGGCAGCTTCCCGGATGGAGTCGGAAAGCCGATGATCATGCAGATCGATCCGGATATGATGCCGGTGATGGTGGCATCTGCCGATGTGGAGGGAATGACGCAGTCGGAAATTTCGGATTATGTGGAAAATGAACTGTCACCGGTACTTGAGAGTATTGACGGTGTTGCGTCTGTCTCTGCAACAGGAACCGTGGAAGAAAACATTCATGTCACATTAGATCAGGACAAGATCGATGCACTGAATCAGAAGATCCAGAGTAAGATCGAAGAACAGTTTACCGAACCACAGGAACAGCTCGATCAGGCTGCAGCGCAGGTTGAGAGTGGGCGAAAACAGATGGAGAATGGAAAAGAGCAGCTTGCGGATCAGCTTGGACAGGCGGAAAATGAGGTCATCAACGGAAAAGTTGAGGCGTTTGTGACGGAGTCTGACCTGAACCAGAATTATACTGTATTACAGGCGACGGATGAACTGATAAACAAAGCGATTCCGGAGCTTCAGAGTATCTATGAGCATGGGGTAGAACTGAAGTCAGAGATTGCACAGGCGCAGCAGGAAGCCGAGATGAACAGCGAGGATGGCAGCAACCGGATTGAGGATCTTTTAGAGGAGGCAAAGATTTCCGGAGATCAGGATCAGTTAAATCAGATCCTTGCAATGACAGCAGAAAATCAGGAAAGTGTTGCAGAGGCAGCAAAACGTGCGGAACTGTTAGAAGACGAACTTTTAGAACTGAATACATCCTTGAACCAGCAGTGGGCAGACCAGCTGGCGGCACTGAATGTGAGTCTTGGTTCTGTAGATGATATCCCGCAGGTCATTTCACAGTTGTCACAAAAACAAGTGGAGATCGGTACGGCAATGACAACGATCAAGACTGCGGAGACGCAGGTTGCAGATGGAAAGACTACCTTAGACGATGCGTATGTGACTTTAAACCGGATGGAGATCAATGGAATCCTTGAGATGAGTGAAGCGGCGATACAGCTTGCAGTTGGAAAAGTCCAGTTAGAACAGGGGCAGGAACAGTTAGATGAGTCGAAGCGGAGCGCACTTGATGCAGCAGACTTAAGCCAGATTCTGTCGGTGGAAACATTAGGACCAATTTTGACAGCACAGAATTTTTCCATGCCGGCGGGGTATGTCAATGAAAATAAGAAACAATATTTAGTGCGCGTCGGCGATGAGGTCTCATCAGTGGAAGAACTGAAAAATCTTGTGCTTGTGGATGTCGGAATGGATGGAATCGAACCGATCCGCTTATCGGATGTTGCCAAAACAGAGGTGGTGGATGACACGGGAGATTCCTATTCCAAAGTAAATGGAAACCCGGCAATCATGCTTTCCATTGAAAAGCAGACCGGATACTCCACCGGAGATGTGACAAAGCGGATCAAGACACGATTTGAGTCGTTGGAAAAAGAAAATGACAAACTTCACATGACGATATTGATGAATCAGGGTGTCTATATTGATACCATTGTGGAGTCAGTCATGGAAAATATGATCGTGGGTGCAATCCTTGCCGTACTCATTTTGATCTTATTTTTAAAGGATATCAAACCGACTCTGGTGATCGCATGTTCCATCCCGCTCAGTGTGGTGTTTGCGATTGTTTTGATGTATTTTACCGGAATATCGTTAAATATCATTTCACTGTCCGGTCTGGCGCTTGGTGTCGGCATGCTTGTGGATAACTCGATCGTCGTGATCGAAAATATTTATCGTCTCAGAAATCAGGGATTTTCAATAAGAAAAGCAGCAGTTGAGGGTGCAGGACAGGTGGCAGGCGCGATCTTTGCATCCACACTCACCACGGTCTGCGTGTTTGCACCGATCATTTTTACGGAGGGTATCACAAGACAGCTGTTTGTAGATATTGCACTAACGATCGCCTATACGTTAGCGGCAAGTCTGATCGTGGCGCTGACGTTTGTGCCGATGATGGCATCCGGTGTATTGAAGAATACAAAGGAAATCAGACATCCGTGGTTTGAACGAATCTTAGATGGGTATGAAAAAGTTCTGCGTGTGGCGCTGCGGTTTAAACTGGTCGTGCTGATCTGTGTGGTAGTTTTTCTGGTGGCAAGTGTGAAACTTTCCATATCAAAAGGATTTACCTTTATGGACATGAATATGGAGACAGACCAGCTCACAGTCACAGTTTCGGCGAAAGAGGATGAAAAGCTGACGTTTGAGGAATTGACGGAGCGCGCGGATGAAGTGGTGGATAAGATATCCGGCATCTCCGGCGTGGATTCAATCGGAGCCATGGCAGGCGGCGGTGGGATCATGTCGATGGGCGGCAGTACGGACAGCGTGACTATGTATGTGCTCATCGATGATTCCGGGGTGACTGGCAGTGAGATCACTGCCTCGATACAGGCATTTACAGCAGATCTTGACTGTGACGTGAATACGGACAGTTCCGCGTCGGATATGAGTTCCTTTTTCGGAAGCGGTATTTCCGTGCGGGTCAGCGGAAAAGATTTAGATAAGCTGCAGGAACTCGCAGGGCAGATCGCAGAAGTCGTGGAAAAGACGGAGGGCACTGTAGATGTGGACGATGGAATGGGAGATACGACACCGTCTTTCACGGTAAAAGTGGACAAAGAAAAAGCTGCAAAATATGGCATGACAACAGCGCAGGTGTATCAGCTTGTCTATAAACAGCTTGCATCGAATACGTCATCCACAACGATCTCGACGGATCTAAAAGACTATAAAGTATATGTGCAGAGCGGGGAACAGGCGGATGTCACGCTCTCCGATATCCGTAAGCTGACATTCCCTTATACAGACCGTATCAGCGGAGAGACAACAGACATTCCACTGAAAGATATCGCAGAGTTTGAGAAGGGGGAGTCCTTAAATGTGATAAACCGAAGCTCGCAGACGCGCTATATCAGCGTGACAGCCGGTGTGGATGAAGATCACAATGTGACGCTGGTAAGTAACCAGATCCAGAAAGAATTAGACAAGATCGAGCTGCCGGATGGATATGAGATCTCCATGACCGGGGAGGATGAGACAATCCGGGATGCGATGAACCAGTTGTATCTGATGCTGATCTTAGCGGTGGTATTTATTTATCTTATCATGGTTGCACAGTTCCAGTCGTTTTTGTCACCGTTTATCATTATGTTCACAATCCCGCTTGCATTTACGGGAGGATTTTTTGCTTTGTTTGTGACAGACAATGAAGTCGGCGTAGTATCCATGATCGGATTTGTCATGTTAGCGGGTGTCATCGTCAATAACGGAATCGTGTTAGTCGATTATATCAATCAGCTGAGAAGAGAGGGCATGGATAAAAAAGAGGCAATCGTCACAGCCGGAAGAACGAGACTGCGCCCAATCTTAATGACGGCACTGACCACGATCCTTGCAATGTCCACGATGGCGATGGGACTTGGAAGCGGTTCGGAGATGATGCAGCCGATGGCGATCGTGACCGAGGGCGGTATGTTATATGGAACACTGCTGACACTGATCGTGGTGCCTTGTATCTATGATCTATTTACGAGGAACAAGAGTATGGTGGAGGAAGAGATCTAAAAAAACAGTTGACAAACCCCGCGTCCCCTCGTATGATAAAAACAGCAAAAAACAAAGGTTGTGAGAAAGAGAAGTACACATAAACTCTTTGCAGAGAGGGAAGTTCACCGGCTGAAAGACATCCCAGAGAAAGATATGTGGAAGGTAGCTTTTGAACCGGAATGCTGAGAAAGCATAGCTGTATGACAGGATATAAGAACAGGCATTGCAGATATGCACAGGTATTCACGACTCATCCACGTTACAGGATGACCGGTCAGACATGGACTGGCTGGACATGAGCACCAACAAAGGTGGTACCGCGATCATATTCGCCCTTTGTATTCCGAATGGAATACAAAGGGCTTTTTTTGATTCATAGGAAATTACGTCCTATGAATCAAAACCGCCTATCTATCAGAACTAAAAAAGGAGAACAGATTATGTGTCAGAATTGCAGCAAAGAATTAGCAAAGACCTACGATCCAAAAAGCATTGAAGACCGTTTATACAAAAAATGGGAAGACAACGGCTATTTCCACGCCGAAGTTGACCGCAGCAAAAAGCCGTTTACCATCGTGATGCCGCCGCCAAACATCACAGGACAGCTTCACATGGGACATGCGCTCGACAACACCATGCAGGATATCTTAACACGTTATAAGAGAATGCAGGGTTACAATGCATTATGGCAGCCGGGTACAGACCACGCTTCCATCGCAACAGAGGTAAAGGTGATCGAGAACCTGAAAAAACAGGGCATTGACAAGCGTGATCTCGGAAGAGAAGGATTCCTGGAAAAATGCTGGGAGTGGCGTGACGAGTATGGCAGCCGCATCATCAACCAGTTAAAGAAAATGGGATCTTCCGCAGACTGGGAGAGAGAGCGTTTTACCATGGATAAGGGCTGCTCCGAGGCAGTGCTTGAGGTATTTGTAAAATTATATGAAAAAGGACTGATCTATAAAGGTTCCCGTATCGTCAACTGGTGTCCGGTATGTAAGACATCTATTTCTGATGCAGAGGTAGAGCACGAAGAGCAGGATGGATTTTTCTGGCACATCAACTATCCGGTTGTCGGCGAAGAGGGAAGATTTGTTGAGATCGCAACGACAAGACCGGAGACCTTGTTTGGCGATACTGCAGTTGCAGTGAACCCGGACGACGACCGTTACAAAGATATCGTCGGAAAGATGTTAAAACTTCCGATGACAGACCGCGAGATCCCGGTGATCGCAGATGCTTATGTTGACAAAGAGTTCGGAACCGGATGTGTAAAGATCACACCGGCACATGACCCGAACGACTTTGAGGTTGGAAAACGTCACAACTTAGAGGAGATCACTGTCATCAACGACGATGCAACAATGAACCATTATGCCGGAAAATATGAGGGCATGGACCGTTACGAGTGCAGAAAAGCGCTGGTGGAGGATCTGGAAAAACAGGGACTGCTTGTAAAAGTAGAGCCGCATTCCCACAACGTAGGAACCCATGACCGCTGCGGCACAACCGTTGAACCGATGGTAAAACAGCAGTGGTTTGTAAAGATGGACGAACTGATCAAACCGGCTGTGGAAGCAGTGAAAAACGGAGACATCCAGTTACTTCCAAAACGTATGGAGAAAACATACTTTAACTGGACCGACAATATCCGTGACTGGTGTATTTCCAGACAGCTCTGGTGGGGACACCGCATCCCGGCTTATTACTGCCCGGACTGTGGCGAGATGGTTGTAGCAAAGGCTGCACCGGAGAAATGTCCGAAATGTGGATGTGACCACATGGAGCAGGATCCGGATACCTTAGATACATGGTTTTCATCCGCACTCTGGCCGTTCTCCACATTAGGCTGGCCGGATAAGACAGAAGATCTGGATTACTTCTATCCGACCGATGTACTTGTGACCGGATACGATATCATTTTCTTCTGGGTCATCCGTATGATCTTCTCCGGCTATGAGCAGATGGGCAAAGCACCGTTCCACACCGTATTGTTCCACGGACTGGTTCGTGATTCCCAGGGACGCAAGATGAGTAAATCTTTAGGGAACGGTATCGATCCACTCGAAGTAATTGATAAATACGGCGCAGATGCACTCCGCCTGACACTGATCACTGGAAATGCACCGGGAAATGATATGCGTTTCTACTGGGAGCGTGTTGAGGCATCCAGAAACTTTGCCAACAAAGTATGGAATGCATCCCGTTTCATTATGATGAATCTTGAGGGCAGCGAGATCAAAGAGCCGTCACTGGATGAGTTAAAACCGGCAGATAAGTGGATCTTATCCAAGGTAAACACACTTGCAAAAGACGTGACAGAAAATATGGATAAGTATGAGATGGGAATTGCCGTACAGAAAGTTTACGATTTCATCTGGGATGAATTCTGTGACTGGTACATTGAGATCACAAAGACACGTACTTATAATAAAGAAAATGATCCGGCATCTGCAAATGCAGCATTCTGGACATTAAAGACCGTACTGACAGAGGCATTAAAACTGCTTCATCCGTTCATGCCGTTTATCACAGAAGAAATTTTCTGCACCCTGCATCCGGAAGAAAACACGATCATGCTTGCAAAATGGCCGGAGTACCGTGCTGACTGGAACTTCCCTGCAGAGGAAGAAATTTTAGAGCACTGCAAAGACCTCGTAAAAGGTGTCCGCAATGTGCGCACAGAGATGGATGTTCCGCCATCAAGAAAAGCGAAAATCTTTATTGTTGCTGAAGATGCCGCTTTGTGTGATTCCTTTGAACTGACCAAAGAGGCTTATGCAAACCTTGCCGGAGCAAGTGAGATCATGGTGCAGCAGGATAAGACAGGCATCGGGGAGGATGCCGTATCGGTTGTGATCCCTGGCGCTACACTGTATCTGCCGTTAGAAGATCTGGTTGATTTCGAGAAAGAAAAAGAGCGTCTGTTAAAAGAGCAGGCACGTTTAGAGAAAGAGCTTGCACGTTCTAAGGGAATGCTTTCGAATGAAAAATTCTTAAGCAAAGCACCGGAAGCAAAAGTGCAGGAAGAGAAGGACAAACTTGCCGGATACGAACAGATGATGGCGCAGGTCAAAGAACGTTTGGCACAGATGACAAAATAATTGCAAGGTAATGAGCGCAAGAGAGTCAACATGCCTGCATGATTGCCGAACGGCGAATTGGATCATGTGCCGATTTTGCATATGATAGAATAAGAAAGAGCTATGCACGACAGGTTTCATCCTTACCGGCGAGCCGGTAAGGAGCCTGCCTGGCATAGCTCTTTTTAGTAAAATAGCACCAAAAAACAAGCATTTTGTTAAAGAATTTACTTGAAAAAGCATAAAAGTACTAGTATTATATAAGATAAGGAATATTCTACGTTACTATATATATATATACATCAGAAAGAATTGGGGAGCACGCCTATGGTAACAGAAGAAAGACCAATCGTACAGATAACGGCGGATGGCATGGAAGCTTATATTATGCTTGTAACGCCGGACGATGGGGGAGAATATACAGTTGAATCATTGCAGAAAGCACTGGATGAGAGAGGTGTCAAGTACGGAATAGATGAATCTGCTTTGAAAGAACTGGCTGATGAAAAAAAATATGGACTGGAGACATTAATAGCACGGGGCACAGAGGCGGTAGACGGAAAAGACGGTTATTATGATTATAATTTTAACTGCAACTTTGATAAAAAACCGTTGATAAAACCGGATGGAACCGTGGATTACTGGTCTGTAAAGTCGATAGAGTCTGTGGTGCAGGATCAGGTGATCGCGGAGTACCATCCTTGTGTGGAGGGAACAGACGGCAAGACAGTCACTGGAAAGCCGATACCTGCAAAGCGGGGAAGAGAACAGCTTCCACTGAAAGGAAAAGGATTTGAACGCAGGGATGATAATACCTATGTTGCGTTGATGAGTGGTAAGATCGAGACGCAGAATGACAGGGTTGTGATCCTTCCGGTACATGAATTGTCCGGCAATGCAGATCTTTCCAGTGGCAACATTGATTTTCATGGTGATGTTGTGATCCACGGAAGCGTGGAAAGCGGTGTTATAGTAAAAGCAAGCGGTACGATCACAGTGGATGGAATCGTCGAGGCATGCACTTTAGAGGCAGGAAAAGATATTATTTTAAGAAGTGGAATGCTCGGCGGAAATAAGGCATCAGTAAAGACGAAAGGCAGTATTACCGCAAAGTTTTTTGAATTTACCCGTATTGAATGTGCAGGCGATATCCGTGCAGATGTGTTGATGGATTGTCAGGTACAGTGCTTTGGAAAGATCATCATGAATGGAAAACGCGGAAGCATCATCGGTGGACTTACACATGGAGTGCGTGGAATCGAGGTTACGACATTAGGGAACGATGCCGAGAAGAAGACCGTTATTATGACTGGTGCAAGTCCGGAGGAATATGCAAAGCTCAAACAGTTAGAAAAGACGATCCAGGAGCTGAGTCAGGGATTAGTGCAGATCGATGAGGGACTGCGAAAGTTTGAAGAACTCGAAAAAGCTCGTGGAGTCAGCTATAAAGATGATCCGAGGAGAGTAACACTGCTCCGTGTCAAGATCCGTGATACTGCAACGTTAGCAAACAGCAAAGAAGAGGCAAAACAGATTCGTAATCTGATCGAGAGTGCGAGCGGTGCATGTGTTACCGTTTTGCGGGAGACTTATCCGGGAGTTGTGATCCAGATCGAGGACACCAGGATGCTTGTACAGAACTATGCAAAATCGGCTGAGTTTTACAAGCTGCAGGATAAGATCAAGACGAGAGAATGCTCATAAAACTGCTGTCGAATATGGCAGAAGTTTTACGAAAAACTTAATATAAATTTACTTGATTATTGTCACCACTATATTATAATATAGTGGTGATTCTTTTTGCCCTTAATTATTGGTGGAGAGAAGAATCTTAAAATAGATGTTTGCCATAAACAAATGGCAGAAAAGGACAGATCGATTATGATTAATTTTGAAGAAGAATTAAAGAATTTTAAACCGAGCTTAGAGGTAGAAGAGGCAGAACAGGCAATATATAATCATGAATTAACAGATATGACAGATGTTTTAAAAGAGATGATGCAGGAGTTAAAACATAATATGTAAGACATCTTTTGAAAAAGTCGAATGTAAATTCATGAAGTGAGGGAAAGAATGAAGTGCTATAATTGTGGAGCAAAGCTTGGAAGGGAAAATATCTGCCCTGAATGCGGAGTAAATGTAAGGATATATAAAAAAATTGTCATGGCATCCAATGAATATTACAATGATGCACTGGCAAAGGCGGGTGTCCGTGATCTTTCAGGAGCAATAGAAAGCCTGAAAACAAGCCTGAAATTCAATAAATTAAATATAGATGCAAGAAATCTTCTGGGACTCATCTATTTTGAGATGGGCGAAGTGGTGGAGGCATTGACAGAATGGGTCATCAGTAAGAACTATCAGCCTGCTGAGAATGCTGCAAGCCGTTATCTGGATGAAATACAGAATAACAGATCAAGACTTGAGACAATCAATCAGACCATTAAAAAATACAATCAGGCGTTATTGTACTGCAGACAGGACAGCCGCGATCTTGCGATAATCCAGTTGAAAAAGGTATTGTCACTGAACCCGAAATTAGTCAGTGGACATCAGCTTTTAGCATTGCTCTATATTCAGGAGGGTAAATATGATCTTGCAAAGAAGTCTTTGCGCAACGCCGGAAAGATTGATGCAAATAACACGATCACACTTCGTTATTTAAAAGAAGTGAATGCAGGATTAAAGGAGAATACGCCGGGCAAGAAACAGAAGGAGGAACAGATTTCCTACCAGAGCGGCAATGAGACGATCATCCAGCCGAAGTATTTAAAAGACAATTCCGCAATGAGTACGATCCTTAATATGGTCATCGGTATCGCAATCGGTGCGGCAATTACCGGATTTCTGGTCGTTCCGGGTGTGCGCCGTCAGGTGCAGAACGATGTTAAGGCACAGGTGGTCGATGCGAATAACACCGTTTCATCCAAGAATCAGGAGATCAGTACACTGCAGAAGCAGATTGATGATCTGACAAGCCAGATCACTGAGGTCAAGGACAGCGCGGAAGGTTCTGAGAATAAGATCAGCACATATGACCAGTTATTGTCTGCATATGCGTCATATTCGGCCGGAGATATTGAGACGGCAGGCAATGCGCTTGGCAATGTCAATGAGGAATACTTAAGTGACAGCGCAAAGAGTGTTTATGAGACGATTAATGCGCAGGTCAATGCTGATTATCTGGAGTCCTTATATAATCAGGGATACAGCGATTATAACAGTCAGAAATTTGAGGAGTCCATCACCAGCTTACAAAAAGTTGTGGACATGGAGGAAACCTACAAAGATGGATATGCACTGTACTATTTAGCACAGGCTTACCGTAAGAATAATGATCTTGAAACGGCAAAGATTTACTATCAGAAGATCGTAGAACTGTATCCGGGTACAGAACGTGCGGCGAATGCACAGAATTACATCAATATTGAAGAGTAAAAATCATTATAAAAATTAAATAAAGATGATACAAAAGACGTCTAAGTGATATTAGGCGTCTTTTTTTATTCATAGGATTCGGGTGTCAAAAGGTGGTTCATAACTTAGCGATTGTCAAATTGCACAAAGCCGAGACTGTTTTTGTGACTTTGGGAGAAAATTAGAAAATCTTAGTATGCCTGTCTATTTACAGTAATGTTCTGCCACGGACGGCAGAACAAGGCTTCACGAGCCATGGAAGGCTCGTTGAATGCCGTTTACGTCACTCTGTGAAAAACTGATTCAGGCATACTTAGTTTTTCTTATTTTCGGACAACGGAACAAAACAAGTTCGGTTTTGTGCAATTTGACAGACCCAAAATTGAAAATCACCTTTTGACATCCGAATCTTCATAGGGTATTGAAATCAAAAGGTGACTTTTAAACCAATTAAAAAAGTAACAGGAAAGGAGCATTTATGGAAGAAAAGTATCAGTTAAAAGAAGGATGTCTGACGATACAGATGCCAAAAGAGTTAGATCATCATGAGGCGGGCAGGCTTAAGATGGAGGCAGATTTTCTGATCGGGGCATATCATGTCAGACGGCTTGTGTTTGATTTTCGGGAAACAGAGTTTATGGACAGTTCCGGGATCGGTGTGATCATTGGAAGATGCAAGAGCATGGGGTTTTCCGGCGGCGAAGTGGCAGCGACAAACATGAATGAGCGCGTAAAAAAGATTTTTATGGTGTCAGGTCTGCAAAAGCTGATCCGGATTGATACGGTATGAAAATAGAGACATGTAATTTATTGGAAAACAGACCAGGCAGAAAATGCCCGGTAGGAAAAGATGGAATCAGCGGATTTACACGAACAGTGGAAATAAATCAGGCAGAAGATGCCGGTAAGAAAAGATGGGATATGCGGGATTTTTGAAGAAAATTAAGAATAAGAAAAGGAAATGGAGAATCGATATGCAGGCAGATCAGATCAATGAAAACGAAATGAAACTGGAATTTGATGCGCGGTCCGTGAATGAAGGATTTGCCAGAATGGCGGTGGCTGCGTTTGTGGCAGAATTAAACCCGACACTGGATGAGATTTCTGACATTAAGACAGCAGTTTCAGAGGCAGTAACAAATGCGATCATCCACGGGTATGACAGTCCGGAGGAGAAGGTGGAGGTGTCCTGTAAACTGTGCGGAAACCATGCAGAGATCACAGTGAAAGATCATGGTCACGGGATTGCGGACGTACAAAAAGCAATGGAACCTTTTTTTACGACGAGACCGGAACTGGAGCGTTCCGGCATGGGATTTGCTTTTATGGAAGCATTTATGGATGAAGTCGAGGTACATTCAGCACCCGGAAAAGGGACAACTGTTACGATGAAAAAAAAGATCGGCGCAGGGATGGGCGTCTGATATGGAGTGTTTTAAGGAACTGATGCAGCAGGCGCACAAAGGAGATAAGAATGCGAGAGATACATTGATCGCAGGGAATCTGGGACTGGTACATACGATTGCAAACCGGTTTGAACACCGGGGACATGACAGGGAAGAATTGTTTCAGATTGGATGTATTGGATTGATGAAGGCGGTTGATAAATTTGATCTCTCGTTAAATCTTGCATTTTCCACTTATGCCGTTCCGGTAATTATGGGGGAAATCCGCAGATTTTTAAGAGATGACGGTATGGTAAAAGTGAGCCGGACATTAAAAGAAAATGCTTATAAGGCAGGGCGGGCAAAGGAAGAACTGTGGGGGGAACTTGGAAGAGAACCGGGATTGCTTGAGATCGCAGAGCGGACAGGGTTGAGCAGCGGTGAGATCATTATGGCAATGGAGTCGGCAAGAGATGTGGAATCCATCTATCAGCCGGTCTATGAGAAAGACGGGGACGAGTTACTGATGGTCGATCAGTTGTGTGAAAAGGAAGAAAACGGAAGGGATGAACCGGAAAAAGAGGCAGTATTAAACCGGATGGTGATCGAGCAGCTCATGGAACTGCTGGATGAGCGGGAACAGAATCTCATCCGGTGCCGTTATTTTGAAAACAGGACACAGAGTGAAACGGCAAAAGAACTGGGAATGACACAGGTGCAGGTCAGCCGGCTGGAAAAAAAGATCCTGTTGTGCCTCAGAAAAAATTTAGGATAGTATGATTTGCAACACATATAGTTGATTTTCCCATATAAACATGTTAAATTTTATAAAACACACAGGATTGTGTACAGCAAAGCTGTGTAAAGTGGAAAACAGCATGAAAAAATAAGAAGTTTGTGCAAAAGTGGAAAGCAGTATGAAAAAATAAGATTTTGTACAAAAGAGAGGATTGACATGAAATACGAAAATTACATATTTGATTTATATGGAACTCTGGTGGATATCCACACAGATGAAGAAAAAACGGAACTCTGGGAGAAACTGGCGCAGTTTTACGGTTATTATGGTGCGGTTTATACTGCAGAGGAACTGAAAAACGCGTATGCGTGCCTCACGGGGCAGAAAGAGGATGCATTGCGGCAGGAGATGGGATCTGATGCAGCCATGAAAAAAGACGATGCACATGAAGCACATCCAGAGATCGAGATCGAGGAGGTTTTTCTTGCATTGTTTCATAAAAAAGGGGTACAGGCAGACATAGAACTTGCCATTCATGCTGGACAGTTTTTCCGGATCCTTTCCACAGAATATATCAGACTTTATGACGGGGCAAAGGAACTTCTTGCGGCATTGCGTGAAACAGGAAAAAAAGTATATCTGCTTTCGAATGCACAGCGTATTTTTACGGCGTATGAATTGAAACTTCTGGGACTGGAGCCTTATTTTGATGATATTTTTCTGTCATCCTCGTGCAAAGTGAAAAAGCCGGATTCACGTTTCTTTCATCTTTTGCTGGAGAAACATCACATTTTGCCGGAAGAGAGTATTATGATCGGAAATGATGCAGTCAGTGATATCAAAGGAGCAAAAGAGGTCGGACTGCATACATTTTACATTCATTCCAATATTTCACCGGACACAGAGAAGAAACCGGATGCAGATCATGTGCTGATGCAGATGGATCTGGCAAAAGTGCGGCAGATCCTGATTTCTGATTAATTTGGCAGAAAAAATGCCGATACATTCATATATGAATGGAGGAACGGTTATGGCAAAATACGAAAAAACAGAACGTCTCGAAAAAGTACCGATGGAGTATTTGTGGGAAGGGCTTGTTTTATCGGACAATCTTTACAATTATAATGGAAGCGTACTTTTAGTGCCAGGCGGAGAAGTTATCACGAAAAGCAAACTTGATAAACTGATCAATTTCAGCGATGGCAACAATTATATTACAACATTCCGCGGATCTTATGAGTATATCATGAAGGGAAAGGACCGTCCACCTGAAGTACAGCAGAAAATGTTGGAAAACAGGACCGGATACACAGAACTGCGCAAAGGTGTTGACCATGTGCTGCAGATGAGTAAGAACGTGATGTTTGTCAATCATGCTGAAGTGGAAGGCATGATGGAGAAAGTATATGGCAGAATGGTATCCGTGGATGCCGGGGAGATTTTCCAGTGTATTACCGTGCCAAGACCGGTTGACGAGGCATTACAGAGACATTCCCTAAACGTTGCACTTTTAAACGGAATCATGGGACAGTGGTTAGGACTCGATGAAAAAGATATCCGGAGTCTGATTTTAACAGGTGTGCTGCATGATATCGGAAAAACAAAGATCCCGGAAGAGATTTTAAATGCGCCGCGGAAACTGACACCGGAAGAATTTGAGGTTATGAAAAGACATCCGCTATATTCTTTTGAACTGCTTGGGGAGGATATCAGTGAGGATGTACGCTATGCGGTACGCTGGCATCATGAAAAGCTGGATGGAAAAGGTTATCCGGACGGCTTAAAGGCAGAATCTATTTCTTATTTTGCAAGGATCACAACGATTTCTGATATTTATGATGCGATGCTTTCTGCACGCAGTTACAAAAAAGAGAAGATCCCGTTTGATGTGATGCAATGGTTTGTAACCGAGGGCAGCAAAGGAATTGATCAGAATCTTCTCAATATATTTATCAAAAATATGGCAAAAGTATACAGACACCAGCAGGTCATCATGTCGGACGGCAGGGAAGGATGTGTGGAATATATCCCATTAAACGATATGGATCATCCGATCGTTTCTGTCGGAGAAGAAGCGAGACAGGTGGATGAAGACTGGTACTGCGTACATATGGTTTAAGATTCTAAAGGATCTTCGCAGAGGGTAAAATGATTGCGCTCCGTTGTAAGGAGTCCTTCCCGCTGCATTTTTGAGAGTTCTGCAGAAAGTGCACTGCGGTCTACATTCAGGTAGTCTGCGAGTTGCTGTCTGTTAAACGAAATTGTAAAATCAAGACTTTTTGCGGCGGCAGACTGCGCAGACAGATAAGAGAGCAGCCGCCCGCGGATCGACTTTGGTGTGGTGTGGAAGATTCTGCGCGAAAGCAGCAGATTTTTCCGTGCCGAAATAAAAAATAAATTGTGGATCAGGCGGTTGTGATGTGTGCAGCTGTTCGTGCAGGTAGTAAGCAGCCGTCCTATATTTAAAAATAACACTTCGGTCTTTGCAGCCGCAGAGACCACATTGACCATCAGAGGTTCTTTTGACAGACTCGCATAAGTTTCGGCGAAGAAAAAGCCGGGAGTTATGTCATCTAGTACACTGTGATTTCCCCAGACATCATCACTTTCAATCTGAACATTTCCAGAGAGCACCAGTCCCATCGAACGCACGCATTCTCCGGCATGATAGATGATCTCACCTTTTCCGTAGCTTCTTGTGACTGCACCGAGGCAGGAGAGCATTTCTTTGATTTCTTCCGGCGATTCGCCCGAAAACAGCATTGTCTGACTTAAAAACTGATAATCCATAAAAGAAAACCTTCTTTTTTCGAAAATTTTTAAAAATGTTGTTATGACAACATACTTTTGAAAAAAATTCTAGTATAGTGTACGAGTAATGTCAAGAGTGCAGATGACAGGAGGAGTAGCCTGAATCTGTAAACAGAACGAAAGAAAAAGAAAATGGAAGCGGAAAACAGGAGGAATTCATATGGTACGCAGAGTGATCCATATAGACGAAGAAAAATGTAACGGTTGTGGAATTTGTGCGGAGGCATGCCACGAGGGCGCGATCGGCATCGTGGACGGAAAGGCAAAACTGCTTCGTGATGATTATTGTGACGGACTTGGCGACTGTCTGCCAAACTGTCCGGTCGGAGCGATCTCTTTTATCGAGCGTGAGGCAGCAGCTTATGATGAGGCAGCCGTACAGGAAAATAAAAAGAAAAGAATGCAGGCGATGGGA
Organism: uncultured Roseburia sp.; assembly: GCA_934317215.1. GTDB lineage: Bacteria > Bacillota > Clostridia > Lachnospirales > Lachnospiraceae > Roseburia. The sequence continues at coordinate 5,549 of CAKREH010000022.1, read as the reverse complement.
CAGGCACCGGTTGGCGGATGCCCGGGTTCAAGAATGCGCCAGCTTGAAAGAAAACCTGCAGAAGGAAATCAGAATGAAGGTTCACCGGTCAGCTCCCAATTGCGCCAGTGGCCGGTACAGATCAAACTTGCACCGGTCAATGCGCCTTATTTTGACGGAGCAAAACTTCTGATCGCAGCAGATTGTACCGCATACGCATACGGCAGTTTCCATCAGGATTTTATCCGTGGAAAAGTGACACTGATCGGCTGCCCGAAATTAGATGACGTGGATTACAGTGAGAAGCTGACGGAGATCATCAGAAATAATGATATCAAGAGCGTGACGGTTGTTCGAATGGAAGTGCCTTGCTGTGGCGGACTGGAATATGCAGCAGTGACCGCATTAAAGAACAGTGGAAAATTCATTCCGTGGAATGTTGTGACGATCTCAATCGACGGAAAAATTTTAGAATAAAAAAGAATGACAGTAGTGTGGAAAAACAAATTTTCCACAGACATAAATGGAGGATCGTGTGAAAAATAAGAATTTTCACACGCAGGAAGGGAGAAATATATGTTTTGTTTTCAGTGTGAACAGACAGCGGGATGCAGTGGATGTACAGGGGCAGCCGGCGTATGTGGAAAGAAAAGCGTGACAGCAGATTTACAGGATGAACTGACAGGAGCACTTGTGGGACTTGCACATGCCTGCATGAACAATCCAAAGACAGGGCAGACAGACCGCATCATAATAGAAGGTTTATTCACAACGATCACGAATGTGAATTTTAATGATGAGACACTGCGTGAGATGATCGCCCGTGTCCGGGAAGAAAAAGGAAGAGTGGTGCCGGGATGTGCATCCTGCATGTCACCGTGCGGCAATACCAGCGATTATGATATGAAGCGGATGTGGGATGCAGATGAGGATATCCGTTCTTTAAAATCCCTGATCTTATTCGGAATCCGAGGTATGGCAGCATACGCTTATCATGCCATGGTGCTCGGCTATACAAATGAGGAAGTAAACGACTTTTTCTACCGCGGCTTATTTGCAGTAGGAGAGGATTTCGAGATGGAAGATCTGCTTCCACTCGTGCTTGAGACAGGAAAAGTAAACCTTACCTGCATGGAAATGTTAGACCGTGCCAACACAGAAAACTTTGGAACCCCGGTACCGACGGAAGTGCCTCTGATGGTGGAAAAGGGACCGTTTATCGTGATTACCGGACATGATCTGTATGACTTAAAACTGTTGTTAGAGCAGACAAAAGATAAGGGAATCAACATTTATACCCACGGCGAGATGCTGCCGGCACATGCCTACCCGGAATTAAAGAAATACTCGCATTTAAAAGGCAACTTTGGTACCGCATGGCAGAATCAGCAGAAGGAGTTTGCAAATATCCCTGCACCGGTTCTTTATACGACAAACTGTCTGATGCCGGTCAAAGAAAGTTATGCGGACCGCGTGTTTACAACGGAGGTAGTATCTTATCCTGAAATGGTTCACATCGGGGATGATAAGGATTTTACGCCGGTCATCGAAAAAGCGTTAGAGCTTGGCGGTTACAAAGAGGATACTGCATTTACCGGAATCAACGGTGGAACAAAGGTCATGACAGGATTTGGACACGGAACGGTACTCGGCGTGGCAGATCAGGTGATCGCAGCCGTAAAATCCGGTGATATCCGCCATTTCTTCCTGGTAGGAGGCTGTGATGGCGCGCGGGTCGGAAGAAATTATTATACAGAGTTTGTAAAACAGACGCCAAAGGATACCATGATCTTAACACTTGCATGTGGAAAATACCGTTTCAATGATCTTGACCTTGGAACGATCGGTGGACTGCCGCGAATCCTTGATATGGGACAGTGCAATGATGCCTACAGTGCGATCCGTGTCGCAGTGGCACTTGCGGAGGCATTTGACTGTGGCGTGAATGAGCTGCCGCTTTCCATGGTGCTTTCCTGGTACGAACAGAAAGCAGTCTGCATTTTATTGACACTGCTCCACCTTGGTATCAAAAATATAAAACTAGGACCGACACTGCCGGCATTTATTTCACCAAATATCTTGAATTATCTGGTAGATAATTATGGAATCGCACCGATTACGACACCGGAAGCAGATTTAGCAGAGATCCTTGGATAAATTAATAAAATGAATGTTTTGGGTTCCTTTCGGCCGCCCTGAATGAAAAAAGGGGGTGTGAAAAATGATTTTTTATTTTTCATACTTCCTTTTTCTGGTTAAATGAGAAAAATACAGTGTTTTGATGCAGCAAATCGAAAGAATATACTGTATATTGTCGAGTTTTGAGTTATAATAGATAATAAGTTTGTATTCAGGCTTGTCAGGAATGAGAATAATGTTTTTATAAAAAAGCACGAAATGGGGAATGGTATGGAAAGAATCTGGAATTTTTTTGAAAATATGAATGAATATGTATATGTTGCAGATGCGGATACTCATGAACTGGTTTATATGAATAAAAAGATGAGAGATACTTATGGGATACATTCAAAAGAGGAACTTGCCGGTAAAAAATGTTATGAATTGCTTCAGAATTCAAGCCTGCCCTGTACGATCTGCAATAATGATGAACTGCAGGAGGGACAGTTTAAGGAGTGGCGGTATTTTAACCCGCTTTTAAATAAATACTTTAAAATTAAGGATACTGTTGTGAAGGACAATGGCAGACGATATAGAATAGAGATTGCTCTGAATATAAGTTCTCAGGAACATCAGAAAAATGTGGTACGCCGCTACGAAAAACTGGAAAAAATCGTTAATGAGGGACTGCGTCTTGCCCTTGGAACATCTTCTGCGGATAAATCGCTGGACATCATTCTGGAATATATAGGAAAGGCATTAGATGGAGAGAGGACATATATTTTTGAGCATAATGAGAATGGGTGCGATGACAACACTTACGAGTGGGTTGCAAATGGAATCAAGCCGGAGAAAGATAATTTACAGAACCTTCCACCAGAAGTATGTGCCAACTGGTATCGGAATTTTCAAGAAGATAAAAACATTGTAATTGAAAATCTGGAGAACATCAGAGAGGAAGATCCGGAACAGTATAAGAATCTGAAACGTCAGGATATCCATTCACTGGTGGTTGTTCCACTTTATTGGGAGAAAAAGATCATTGGATTTTACGGAGTGGATAATCCACCGGCAGAATCATTAGATTATGTTTCCAATATGCTTCATATCATGGGATATTTTATTGTTTCCTCCATTCGGAGAAGAAATCTGCTCCGTCAGTTAGAACGCATGAGTTATCGTGACCAGCTCACTCAGTTTGGCAATCGTTATGCGGTCGACTGGTTTGTGGAGCATGAGTGGAATGGGGAACAGATCGGTGTAGTGTACTGCGATATCACAGGGCTGAAAAAGGTCAATGATGAGCAGGGGCATGAAGCCGGAGATCGGTTGATCATCAGGGCATGTGAGTGCTTAGCGGGTGTATTTAAGGGGTATGGTCTGTATCGGATCGGCGGCGATGAATTTTTAGTGCTCTGTCTTGGAATAGAGGAAAAAGACCTGAGGGAACACGTTGAGAAACTGCGCATGGATATGAAAGAACATCAGGTTACGATGGCGGTTGGCATGATATGGAAAGAACGCGGTCCTAAGGATATCGATCTGCTTTTAAACGAATCGGAGCGCCTGATGTATGAGGATAAAGACCGGTATTATAAGGAACACGGACTGAAACGGCGCAGATAAATCCTGCAAGAAGGTAAATCAGCATAAACTAATTATCCATTTACGCTTTCTAAAGATAATTAACGATACAGCAAGCCGGAATAATTCCTCTGTGGTAAGCAATGTATACACACCAACAATTCCCCACTTGCATACATATGCTGCAAGCAGACACAGTGGAATTCCAATACACCATGTGCCAACAATATCAATAATCATAATGATTTTGGTGTTACCGCCACTTCTTATAATGCCTCCGCCAAGTATCATATTTTCTACCTTGACCGGAGCATACAAGGCAAATACGATAAGCAGTGTTCTTCCAAGCTCTTTTACGCTGTCATCAACACGATATAATCCGGTATATACTCCAGCCAAAAGAATGAGCAAAGCCGATACCGTTACTGCACCAAATAAGCCAGCATACATAATCTTCTTCGACTCTGTGTAAGCCTCATCATATTCTTTCCTGCCAAGCCTCTTGCCGACCATCACACCGGCAGCCGCAGACAATCCACTAAGTGCTCCTACGATAAGTCCCTGTATCGGACCGGTAAGGGTATAGGCTGCAAGGTTTGATGTGCCAAGATGTCCATAAACAGCCGATTCAACATTTTGCCCGAGACTCCATAAAAATTCGCTGATCAGAATCGGCATGATCATTACCAGATAATCACGGATTGTGATTTTTTTAAAATGCAGAGATAACACCGGTTTATCTCCATCTTTTCTGGTACATAAGACAAATCCGATAACAATAAATACCAGGTTAAACAACTGCGAAATAAGTGTGGCAATCGCAGCTCCCTTTATTCCCATACATGAAAATCCCAATTTTCCAAATATCAGCAGATAGTTCAGTCCTGTGTTTACGCCAACTGCTCCAAAGCTTGCCAGAAATGGTATCGTGGCATGTTCCTTACAGCGCAGCCAGGAGGATAAAATATTGCTGACCGCCATTGGAATATAAGAAAATGCAACGATTTTAAAATAAACCGCACCAGTATTTATAATACTCATATCTTTCGTATACAGTCCAAGAATCTGCGACGGAAAACCTCCGGCTGCAAGCAGGAACAATGCTGATATCACAATTCCGCAGATGAGGCTCACATCAAAACTGCACCATGCTTCTTTTGTTTCTTGTGCACCAATAAACTGAGCGATTAATATCCCCGCAACCGTGCTTACCGCACCGATCACCACTGAAAAAATCAGTGAAAAATTACCGCATAATCCAACTGCTGATATATTTGTTTCGCCTAACTGTCCGATCATGATCTGGTCAACAATTGAAAATGATGCCTGCAGCATACTTTGCAATGTGACAGGAATTGCTATTTTACATAATGATTTCATAAACTTTGACATTATAATTTCCTCGTACTTTCCCTTTTTATTAAATCAACCGGTAACACGATTTCTGTCTTATATTCTGTTCCATCGCGCATTGCCTCCAGACATTCAATTGCCGCTTTCGCCCTTAAGCCAGCTTCCTGATGAATCGTTGTGAGGGAAGGATTGCTTTCCCTGCTTGCCATGTTATCATCAAAGCCGATGATCTGGATATCCTCTGGAATCCGGATGTTCTTTCCCTGTAAAAATCTCATAAACTCAAGTGCATAAAAATCGGACACTGCAAAAACAGCGGTAACATTGCTTTTTAACAGCTGCATATAGTTATCCTCATAAAAGCGCATTCTTTCCTTTTCTGTCTTTGGTATCTCCCATCTATATGTTTCTCCTTGCTCAAAGGCTTTGCGAAATCCCTCGATGCGCTCTTTATCCATGCAGATGAAATTATCTGCTATGCATAATGCTTTTTTGTGTCCCAGTTCCTTTAAATA
>CAKREH010000021.1 GCA_934317215.1 uncultured Roseburia sp. | reverse complement strand
CGGAACAAAACAAGTTCGGTTTTGTGCAATTTGACAGACCCAAAATTGAAAACCACCTTTTGACACCCGAATCCTATAAAGTTATTGTAAAAGATTTCAGTGGAAAAACGCTTTCCGAAGAAGTTGGCGATTTGTATCAGGCGGCAGACGGCACCTGGTGGATCGCATGACTTCCAGTTGCTTTATGGATATAAATTAAATATTTCCGTTACACCATAAATGTGAACTGGGCGAAATGATATGTTACTTCAATCTTTTCATCCAAAAATACTGTCTCATTTTATGAATTTGTATGATATTGGGTGAAAACGATCCTGTATCATACAAAACACCCACGAATTTCGATATATGTGGCTGTTTTTCAAAAAAGTTCTTTTAATTCACCCATTTGATAATATTATGTCAACCATTTTACAAAAAAACGGGCGAAACAAGCATATCCTGCACTTGTTTCGCCCAACGTATTTCATTTTGCCTGACAGACTTCAAAAACATCTGCACCTTTCCACATACATCACTCCAATACTTTTTCCAACTCCGCGATCACAATCTTCAATGCCTTAATTCTCGCATAACGCTTGTCCACTGACTCTAAAATATGCCACGGCGCATATGTCGTGCTGGTCTTCTGGATCATCTCATTGACGGCATCTTCGTACTGATCCCATTTTTCACGGTTACGCCAGTCCTCATCTGTGATCTTCCACTGCTTCTGCGGCGTGTTCTGCCTCTCATTAAAACGCTCCAGCTGTGTGTCCTTATCGATCTGCACCCAGAATTTGATAATGACAGCACCCCAGTCGTGCAATTCTTTTTCAAATTCATTGATCTCGTTGTAGGCACGTTTCCAGTCATTTTCGCTGCAGAATCCCTCAAGACGCTCCACCATAACCCTTCCATACCAGGTGCGGTCAAAGATCGCGATATGTCCTGTTTTGGGCAGTCTCGTCCAGAAACGCCAGAGATAATGTCTCGCCTTCTCGTGCGGCTCCGGGCTTGCGATCGGATGTACTTCATAGCCTCTCGGATCGAGTGCTCCGGTGATCCGCTTGATATTGCCGCCCTTTCCGGCTGCATCCCAGCCTTCATATGCAATGATGACAGGAACCTTTTTGCGGTACAGGCGGTTATGAAGCTCTCCTAATCGGTGCTGGAGACGTTTCAGTTCTTTTTTATACTCATCTTCTCCGATTGTCTTATCCAGTGGAATCTCCGACAATAACGGCATTTTTTCCATGGAAAATACATTCTGTAAGATCGGCACTGCCATCGCATTGTTCGCAAGTGCCACATCAATCCCTTCTGTCAGGATCTCAAGTGCCTGTAACTCCGTCCATTTTTTTGATTCTGCATCAATGATATACCACGGTGCTGATGGAAGATTCGTTTCCTTTAAATAGGAATCAAACGCATTTAAACATTTCTCATAGTGCTCATTCTGCCAGCGGTCATTCCTGCTGACGCGCCATCTGGTATCCTTTTCCTTAGAAAGATGTTCGATCCGCTTTTCCTGTTCCTTTTTGGACACATGCAAGAATAATTTCACGACGAGATATCCGTTGTCTGTCAGCTGGCGTTCAAACCGTTTGACGCTCTCAATGCGGTGCGCATACGCCTCGTCTCCAAGCTTTTCGTGCAGTCTTTCACCCATGATCTCATCCATCCAGCCGGAATCTAAAAAGCTGAACTTGCCGTTTTCCGGTATCTTTACAAAGTGACGGTACAAAAACGGTTTTCTCTTTTCCTCCTCCGTCGGTGCTGCCATGGATGCAACCTTAAAAAATCTCGGATCAATGTTTTTAATGATCTGACCGATCAGTGAGCCTTTGCCTGCGGTTCCCCATCCTTCCACAAGCACAAGTACCGGAAGTCCATGCTCTTTCACCTTAAGCTGCTGTTCCTGCAGTTTCATCCGTGCCTCCTGCAGCCGTTCCTCCAACTTTGCATCTGACGGACGTTCTGTTTTTTCCCATTGTTTTAACATGCAAATCCCTCCCATTCTTCTGTCTTTAGTTTTCCACATTCATCCTGAAATATCAAGTATTTTCAAATATTTTTCATAAAATGAGTTTTCTGTTTATTAATTCAAAAAAATGTGTCTTTTTTCACAGATTTATAGTATAGTAAAGGTAGATAAATGTTAAAGTTTCACATGGTTTCTTTACCAAAGATTCCATGCTATAAGGAGAACGCCTATGCTGGTTACATTAATACCCCTATTTGATGAAAACATAAAAGTCAGCGCATATTCTCTGTATACACAGAAAGCAAACTTCCTGCTTCACCCGAATCTGTTGGGAAGCGGAAGCAATGATGGCGCCGCCCAGATCGAAGGTTTTGAACTGATCTTAAATATGGGACTTGAAACACTTGCCCCGGCAAAAGAAATTTTTGTTCCGGTAAACGAAATATCAATTTTTTCGGATATTCCGGCCCAATGTGGTCTGCCTCACGAATTTTTTGTACTGCTGTTAAAGGGTAATATCCCATGCACACCGATGTACATTGACCGTGTAAAATCATTAAAAGAAATGGGATACCGTTTTGCCATCCGCAAGCTTCCGGTATCAAGTTATGAAGCTTATCATGATCTGCTCGTGCTGATGGATTATGTCATGTTAGACTGCGAAGAGATCGACATCAGCAAAGCACGTATTTATTTCAACAAAGTTTATCCGGACATGAAACTCTGTGCATCAAATATAACCAAAACAGAAACATTTGATGCGATCTGTCAGGATAAGAGCTGCACTTTATATGAGGGAAGTTTTTACAGACTCCCTGTCACAAAAGGAAATCACAACGTAGCTCCGCTAAAGATTAATTACATCGAACTTATGAATCTGGTCAATACGGAGGACTTTGATCTGACAAAGGCGGCAGATATCATTGGTCATGATACAGCGCTTGTTATCTCCCTGCTGCGCATGGTCAATCATATGGCAGTCAACTCGGAGATCACTTCCATCCGGCACGCAGCTGCCATGCTCGGGCAGAAAGAACTGAAACGCTGGATCAATACAGCTGTTGTCAATCAGCTGTGTTCCGACAAGCCAAACGAGATCACGCGTTTATCCCTTTTGCGTGCAAAGTTCGCAGAGAATCTTGCACCTGCCTTTGAACTTGGCGGCAAAGCTTCCGAATTGTTCTTAACCGGACTGTTTTCCGTGCTTGATATCATCCTCGACAAACCAATGGGGGAGGCACTCTCACTTATCAAAGTTTCACACGACATTGAAGATGCCCTCATCCGCCAGAGTGGTATCTTTGCCGAGCCTCTGTATTTTATCAAACAGTATGAAGCCGGCAGCTGGTCGGAGGTTTCAAGACTTATGATCCTGGAAAATCTTGACACACAGACTGTGTATGATGCCTATATCGCTGCCCTGAAATGGTACCGTGATCTGTTTTCTGACACCTACAAAAAATAATCTGCTGCATAACATTTTGTCAGAAAATGTTATGTCAGAATGCACGCTCCGCGAACATTCTATTGTCATGAATAAAAGCCGAAAGCGGTACTTCATTCCGCTTTCGGCTTTCTTATTTTTCATTCATTATTCTTATGACATCATCCCGGAACCTGCATTTTTCATCCGGTTTTTCTTTACAACTTTCTGTCTTGTGAACTCTTCCCTCTCTTTTTCCTCCAGATAATCCTGTATCTCACGCGACAATTTTTCATACTTCGGAATTGTAATGTTCGAGAGTGCATTCGCGCGTTTCTGCGTCTTTTTGATATTATAGGCAAGGCGGTATGCAGAGTTTTCGATCTCCGCAAGACGGATTGTTAATTCTTTTACTTTTTCAAACTGCTGGCACGCCTCATCTAATGACATTCTTGTGTGATAAAAAGAATATGCCGGTGCCTGCTTCTTTTTCTCATACTCTACCTTTGGGATTTCTGTTCCCATGACACTGCGCCGCTTGATCCGGATGGAGTTCTCCACCGGAACCGCCTTCGCGATCTGTTCTACCTGATGGATTCCCATCTGGATATTGGCTTTCTGCAGTGCCTGATAGGCATTGGAAAATGTCTCATTGATCTGACTCTGGATATCCGAAGCCTCTGATATCAGTTCCATCAGTTCCCGGATCAGGATATTTCTTTTTTTATCCATCAGGTCAAATCCCTGTTTTGACAATGCGAGCGCATTTTTTGCCAATATGAGGTTTCCCTTCGTCGGAAACGTATTCGGATCCATGCATCATCCCTCCTGATTCCAGTATTTTTCAAGAATTTTTGTATCAATACGGTCTAATTCACTGCGCGGCAGGATATGCAGCAGCCGCCAGCCGATATCCAGCGTTTCCGCCATTGAACGGTTTTCGTCTTTTCCCTGCCCGATAAATTCTTTTTCAAAAGCTGTACCAAATTTCAGATACTGTTTATCGGTATCCGAAAGTTCGTCCTCGCCAATGACACTCGCAAGATCTCTCGCCTCGCCGACACGGGCATAGGAGGAAAAGAGCTGGTTTGCAAGATCCTGATGGTCTTCCCTGGTATATTTTTCACCGATCCCATCCTTCATCAGACGCGACAGTGACGGCAGTACATTGATCGGAGGATAAATATTTTTCTGGTGAAGGGAACGCTCCAGTACAATCTGCCCCTCGGTAATATATCCGGTAAGATCCGGGATCGGATGTGTGATATCGTCATTCGGCATTGTCAGGATAGGTATCTGTGTAACAGAACCGGATGCACCGTTTACGATCCCGGCTCTCTCATAAAGTGCAGCAAACTCACTGTACAGATATCCCGGATAGCCTTTCCTGCTTGGTATCTCTCCCTTCTGCGCCGATACTTCACGCATTGCCTCCGCAAATGAAGTCATATCGGTCAATATTACAAGGATATGCATATTTTTCTCAAACGCGAGATACTCGGCGGCTGTCAGCGCCACCTTCGGCGTGATCAGACGCTCTGCGACCGGGTCATTGGAGAGATTTAAAAACATCGCAACATGATCACTTACGCCACATTCTGCAAAACGGCGCTTAAAATACTCCGCCACATCATATTTGACTCCCATCGCAGCAAACACAACTGCAAACGCTTCATCCTCATTTTCATCATCCCCAAGGCTTGCCTGTTCCACGATCTGGGCGGCAAGCTCATCATGCGGCAGTCCGTTTCCCGAAAAGATCGGCAGTTTCTGTCCACGGATCAGAGTCGTCAGTCCATCAATCGCAGAGATACCGGTTCTGATATAGTTTCTCGGATATTCCCTGCTGCACGGATTCATCGGCTGTCCGTTGACGTCACGCACGACTTCGGCATGCACCGCGCCGAGCCCGTCGATCGGCTGCCCAAGGCCGTTGAATGTTCTTCCTAAGATTTCCTCTGACAGCCCCACACACAGCGGTCTGCCTGTTAACCTTGCATGCGTATTTAAAAGGGACATCTCCTCCGTGCTCTCAAACACCTGAACAACCGCATAGTCATCATTAATCTCCACAATGCGCCCTAATTTTTTCTGTTTTCCTTCCACGAGCAATTCCACGATCTCATCATAAAAAGCGCCGCTTACGCCTTCCACTGCGACCAGTGGCCCATTGATCTCACTCAGTCCAAGATACTCAATCGCCATATCAATCTCCATTTCTGAGCAGCTTGTTGCAAAGAGGCGACGAGAATCTCAGATTCCCGCAGGCATATTTTTATACCTTGCCATCAAAGCTATTTTTCTGCACACAACAATTTTCTACGCATTTTCCGCCATCAGATGCTGATAAAATTCTTCGATCTTATCATCATACAGGTTCAGCTGCTCTAATTTGTCATTTGCCACATCATATTTAATGGAAATGATCTTCTCAAATATATCACTTTCCCGAAGAAGCGCCATCGGCATGTTCCGATCGATCAGTGCCTTGCAGCGGTCATAAAGATGAAGGATGATCTCCATCATACGAAGCTGTTTTTCCAACGGCACATAGGTGTCCTCCTTGTGGAATGCATTTTGCTGCAAAAATCCAAGCCGGATCACACGCGCGATCTCAAGCACAAGTTTCTGGTCGTCCGGAAGCACATCGCTTCCGATCAGTTTTACGATCTCATTCAGACGGTTTTCCATCGTCAGAAGATTTAAGATTTCATTCCGACACTGCACAAACGTGGGTCCAACGTTTGTCTCGTACCATGCCGTCAGATCAGGAATATATTCAGAATAACTGGTCAGCCAGTTGATTGCAGGATAATGTCTTGCATAGGCAAGTGATTTGTCCAGCGCGAGGAAACAGCGCACAAAACGCTTGGTATTCTGTGTGACAGGCTCCGAAAAATCGCCTCCCTGCGGGGACACCGCCCCGATGATCGTCACACTGCCATCTGAACCGTTTAGATTCTGCACATAACCGGCGCGCTCATAAAACGCCGAAAGCCTCGATGCCAGATATGCAGGGAAACCTTCCTCCGCCGGCATCTCCTCAAGCCTTCCCGAAAGTTCCCTAAGTGCCTCCGCCCAGCGCGAGGTGGAATCTGCCATGATTGCCACATGATACCCCATGTCGCGGTAGTATTCCGCTAACGTGATGCCGGTATAAATGCTCGCCTCACGCGCCGCCACCGGCATGTTCGAAGTATTTGCGATCAGCGTGGTGCGGTCCATCAGAAGATTTCCGGTCTTTGGATCATTTAATTCTCCAAATTCCTCCAAAACATTGGTCATCTCGTTTCCACGTTCCCCACAGCCGATATAAATGATAATGTCCGCATCACACCATTTTGCAAGCTGGTGCTGCGTCATCGTTTTTCCAGTACCAAATCCTCCCGGCAATGCCGCCGTGCCGCCCTTTGCGATCGGGAAAAGTGTATCTAAGATACGCTGTCCGGTCACAAGCGGCCGGTCTGCCGGATACCGTTCTGACACCGGACGCGGTTTACGGATCGGCCACTCCTGTGTCATGGTAAGCGCCCTCGTCCCGCCGTCTGCAGTGCGTATCGTTACGATCTCATCACAGATCGTATAATCTCCATCCGGTTTTACCGCCGTCACTGTCCCGGATACTCCGGGCGGAAGCATCACGCGGTGTACGATCGACTTTGTCTCCGGCACCTCCGCTATGATAGAGCCCTCCCTCACCTCGTCACCTGTCTGCACGGTGATATGTGTCTCCCAGAGTTTTTCCCGGTCTAACGCATCTGCCTGTGCACCGGTCGGGATAAATGCTCCGCTTTTTTCTGCGATCTTTTCTAACGGACGCTCAATACCATCAAAGATATTATTTAAAATTCCGGGAGCTAATTTTACGCTGATGGCACTGCCTGCACCGACAACTTCCTCCCCCGGCTTTAACCCGGATGTCTCCTCATATACCTGGATGGTCGTCTTTTCCTTCGACAGCCGGATCACTTCCCCGACTAAACGGTGCTCTCCGACATATACCATCTCATTCATTTTATAACCGAGATTTCCCTGTATCGTGATAACCGGTCCGTTGATCCCGTATATCTTTCCTGTTATACCCATGCCTGATCCTCTACACTAATTCTTCGTTTCTGCATTATTTTTTGAAAACAACTATTGCGTCTGAATAACAAGTCAAAACATAAGCACATCCTGCTTTTCCCGCTGCATATCACAGCCAGCATGTTTCCCGCGCGCGTTTCATTCTCTCTGCAAATGACTCATCGATCAAAACATTTTTTGCCGGGATGACCGCCCGCATGCCGCCAAGAAATTCATCCTTTGCAATCTCTATCCTGCATCCGCATTTTTCCTCTAACATCACCTGTTTTGTCTGATCGGAAGGACTGATATACACCGTCAGATCCGCTCCCTGTGCAAACTCTTTCGCCTTGTCTATCTGTGTGAGCAAAAACGCTTCATACCCATCCGTCTTCCGGTATGACGTGAGTTTTTCCATTACCATTTCAAATAATTCTTCTGTTTTCTGCTCTTTCTGCGCCTGATACTCTTTCTTCCACGCCATTGTCTGCTCTGCCGCCCTGCGGTTTGCTTCTTTTTTCTGTTTTTCTAAGAAAATGCGTCTTGAATTTTCAAGTGCATCACGGCAGGACTGCTCATGTTCTTCCATTGCTGACTGATAAATATTTTTCTGCTCATCGAGCATCGACTCGCTCTGGCTGTTTGCAGCACCGATCGCAGCTCTAAAAAAAACTTCCAGTTTTTCATTGATCTCCATGCATCCATCCCCCGTTTACAGTTTCAGCCCGATTGCCTGACTGACATAATCCGTAATAAAATTCTTGCTTCTGCCGCTTCCGTGCCTGTCCGGGATCTCCACAAACAGCGGTGTTCTCCGGCTCAGTTTTAGATCATTTACCAGTTCCGGAAAATTCCTGCCAAGTTTTTCTGTCAGCAGTACGATCCCGATATCCGGCTGTCCCGTCACAAAGGAAAGTGCTTCTTCAAGTTCTTCTCTCTCATGCACGACCACACCCTCAACACCGGAAAGCCGCATCCCCGTGTATGTGTCTATATTGTCGCTGATCAAATACATCCTCATGGAAATCCGCCATCCTTCCCGTCTCTTTTATCCCAGAATGGAAAATGAGATCAAAAGCCCATACAGTGCGATAGATTCTGCCAGCGCAACGAAGATCAGCGCCTTACCCATAATACCTGAATCCTCGCTCAGTGCTCCGATCGCTGCGGATGCCGCACTCGCAACTGCCACACCGGCACCGATACAGGAAAGTCCGGTTGACAGTGCTGCCGCCATGTATCTCCATCCCTCTGCTGCGGATGCCGCTGTATCGGATGCAGCATAGATATGTCCGCTAAAAAGCAGCATATCTGCCACCACAACTGTTCCGAAAAACAGAACCAAATTTACCGCAAGAGATGCCTTAAAACTTTTCTCTTTCCTGTTTCCGAGCACATATCCCAAAAAAGGGATCACCATACTGAAAATTAAAATTGCCACCAGTGTTATTTTTGCTGCCATATCTTTTTCTCCTCCTATTTCCTGTTTCCGGAAAATGCCACAAACGGCTTTCCGGTTCCCTGATAAAAACGGCTGAACATCTCATAATATTCAAGTCTTAATACCTGAATCCCTACGACGAGTCCCTCAAGACCTGTCACGACGATATTTCCAAGTACCACAACGATCCAGTTCGGCGAACCACTCTCATATCCGGCGAGCGTCAGCACCACTCCCATCATGCCCGCATGGCTGAGTGCAAACGCTCCGACACGGACAAAGGATATACTGTTCGTCGCATAACTTAATACCACATCAAACAATTCCACGAGAGATTCCACAAAAAACATCGCCTTGCCCTCGCCTTCCGGAAACAGCTTTTTCTTTCGTTCAAGCAGATTCGTAAGCGGTTCTTTCAAAAGGATTGCAATGAGCGGCACTCCGACAAAAACAGCAAGAATGCCGGTAGCCGGAACCGGTTTTCCCAGCGCATAAAGTACAATGCATAAAACCGCACATCCGTAACACAAAATACCAGCGACTCCGCTCGGACTAAAAAGAATCCGTCCCACATCTTTCGCACGCACGGCATTGATGATATTTAAGACCATTGCAGCAAGGATCAGAAACATTCCAAATCCGATCGCTAACATCAGTGTCGTCATAATGTTATCCATCGGGCGCATCCATACGGGTTTTAAGATATCCTCGAATCCAAACACGCTGCCGTACATAAAACCGAATACCGTAGACCAGATGCCGGCTAACGATAAAATTGCTCCAAGATTCATATGTTTAACGCGGTAAAAAACAAATCCTCCGATCAAAAGACACAGCCCCTGCCCGACATCGCCGAACATGATCCCGAACATCAGCGTGTAAGTAAGCGCAATAAATATGGTCGGATCCATCTCCTGATATGCCGGAAGTCCGTACATTTCCACAAACATCTCAAATGGCTTAAACAATGCCGGGTTCTTTAACTTCGTTGGCGGGCTGACGGACATATGATCTTCCACATCTTCCTCCATCACATGGATCTTCGAATCTTCCGCCGTCTCTTTTTCTAATTTTCTGGCATCATCTGCGCTCATCCATCCATATAAAATGTAGTATTCGGTCTGCTCTCCCGGCTTTCTTCCGGGTGTCGTGCAGACTGCAAACTTACGCACATCAAAATTGCTGCAGTAATGCTCTAATGCGGCACATGCACCCGCGATCTTTCCGGCATGTTTTTCCAAGGTATCATGAAGCTGCTTTTTTAACTTCTGCTCTTCCTCGTCATATGCCTGTTTTTTCTGCAATGCCTCCTGATAAGCACTCTCCGGTGTTCCGTCAAAGGAATCCGGTATATAGACACGCTCAAAATGAAACGACAGGCACACCGCATCTACTTCTTTTGCGTAGACTCTCGGCACAAAATAGCCGCCCCACACATATGCCTCGTCACTGTCACATTCATAAAATAATACATGATCGGTATCATGGATATAGCGTTCGAGTTTCTGATAATGCTCTCTTGCGATCCTTCCAAAACGGAATGCGATAAACTGAAATTCCAGAATTTTTTTAAATTCGTAATCAAGCCGTCGAAACGGTGCGATCTGATCCATCAGGCTCTGATTCTTCATGCGTTTCTTCCGCACTTCTTCCTGGCGTTTCACGATCTCATCTGTCAGCCGGTATGCCGCTTCCACCACTTTTTCCGCTTCCGCAGGCTCCATTTTTACCGGCACGGCATAGTCGGCTGTCCCGCCTGGCTCGTCCTTTAAGTGTTCCCACAGTGCCTGTGCCTTTGTACAAGCATCCTTGTAGATATTTGTCTCTGCAAACGGTCTCACATGACCGGATATGCCAAATCCTGATGCGGCATTTTCAAAATGTATCTCATATCTGCTCAGATACTGCTCCATCACACGGTCGATATCATTTTTCGGCCCGGTAATATGAAGCAGCTTCATTTTCTCTACCACTTGCACCCCTCCATCCCATCATCACAGTGTTTACCGCGATGGCTTTTATACTCACATCGCAAAGATCAGACCGCGTATCTCATGCGGCGGTATACGGTAACGGATTCCTTCCAATGCCGTCGTTAAAAGGTCGATCTCATGCTCTTTTTCATACAGATAACGCAGAACCGGTGCCACGGACATTGGATGCTTTTTGCATATTTTCTCATATGTCCTTATCATGACTCTCTCCCACGTCAGTTCATCTTCCGGCTCTAACACCGCCTGTTTTCCGCGAAAATACGCAGTCTGCCGGACGAATTCCACAAATTGCTCTGCAGTCTCCGTCTCTAAAAGCCGTTTCGTCTCAGCAGCTCTCAATCGGCAGCTTACCGGGATCTGATGTTTTTTCACATCTGCTTCTCCCATCGAATAAAACCGCTTCGCACGGTACATCCACATCAGATTCTGCCAGTCGATCTCTGTCCCGAAAATCTGTTCTAAGATCTGCCTTGTCTCCTTATCGGAAATCTTCGTGATCTCTTTCCATACTTTTTTATAGTAATAAATATCAAGTGCAAATGCGTAATCTGCATAACTTTTTTCTGCTGCACATTCTAATTCCTTTAACAGACTTTCATATTCCGTTCCTGTCACCGCCTGGATCAGCTCCTGCACACTGTTTGCCGCCATCACCGCTTTTAAGTCAAAATCTGCATGCCGTTCAAAAAATCCCCCGCTTACCGTAATCTCACGCCCATTTCCTTCCATCGCCGACTGCAGGCAGTTTTTTATCACATTGATCTCATAGCGAGAAAACACAAACTGCAATGCACTTCTTGGCTGCACACCCGAAAAACGGTACAGCTTACAATAATCCATATAAAGTGAATCCCGGATCACCGCCTCCACCTGTCCGCGGTGCGCCACTTCGCCATGCTGTTCAAAGACCGGCTTATAAGCAGGCTGTTCCCGCAAAAAAGCAATAAAGTCTGTCACCGACTCATATTCGGAGATTGCCGCATAATCATCTGCATTAAGCAGTCTTGCGCGCATAGCCTTTGTTTTTGTTACCAGACCACTGTACTCTAACAGTCCTCCTGCCATCGTCTTCCCCCATTCCGCCACGCTGCTTTTTTCTATGCCACCTGTCACGCACACATCAGGGACTTATAATGCTCTCAAAAATCTCCTCCGCAAGAGTGTCTTTCTTCTGCGCAAAATCCTCTTCTAACTGTCTTTTTGCCGCTTCATAATATTCTCTCTGCCGTGTAATTTTAGTCTCAGCTTCCGATAAAAGCTGCTGTCTGATCTCTTCTTCCTGTTTTTGTCTCATGGAAGCATATCGTCCATCCATCTCACATTTATCAAATTCTAACTGTTTTAACATCTTTTCTTTTTCTGCAGCTGCATCCGTCAGAATTGACTCTGCCTTCTTTTCGATCTCACCAAGTTTCGTAATGATCTCATTCATGAAAAACCCCTGTAACCTTTCTGCTGTCTATTACGTTCCCCAAAAATTACTGATATATTAATTATATTCGTTTCTTAATCTGATAGCAAGGCATTATTTCCGCTATTTTTTCAGTCAATATAAAAAACAGACTCTTTTTTTCGACACAAAAGAAGGATCAGCCAACGTACCTCATTCCATTGACCGATCCTTCTTTTGTATCATCCATACAATATTCACTTTTATGTTCCGCTATGCTTCTGCAGATCTTTGTATTCTGGCTGTAATATCTCTTACCTCTGCCATAATAGCCGCATACATTTCATGCTCTAATCCCACTGGCGACATATGCGGGCACTCCTGTTTCATGCGATATGCCTGTACTAAAAGTCCCCTTTTCATGTCTTCGAGTTCCAAAAGCTGCTCTCTGCTCATAACGCCTCTCCATCTCCTGCTCTTATTCTATACTGTCATCTCTGACCTACCTGAATATGATAGATCTTTTGTCATAAGTATAACCAGATGCCGTGCACGCACCTATGACATAATAGCATATCTGGTAAAATTCAGGGCATCAACTTGTTCGGCAATTTCACCAAATTTTAAAGATGGATTTTCCTGTTTTGCCTATTTACAAACTATCTTTTATTCATTTGTTACAACGCCATCAGCGTTTGCAGTGCCTCTTTTTTAACAATACAATCTCCGTGTTCACGGATATAGGAGATTTGTCCTATCTCTGAAATTCTGCCCTCATCATACTCTACTGCACCGAACGCAAATGCCCTCATTTCATCCCTCGGAACCTTTGAAAAATCCATGATCAGATAGTACGCACCCTCTAACCGGTAAAGGCTGCTCTTCGGAAAAATCTCCTCAAAACAAGCTCTTCCCATACGCGATGCCTCATCCAAATCAAAGAACCGGAGTGCACAGACCATCTGCCTGTTTTTTATCTTTTTCTGCTCTTTCTTCGCCTGTTTCTTTTTCTCTTCTTCCAGCTTTTCTTCTGGTGCATCCTCTTCCTGCACATCTTTTTTCTGGTCTAAAAAAGCATCCAGCACATTCTGCCGATCTTCCCTGCTCAGGCTTTTAAACTCCTGCATCTTCTCCGGTGTCATCTGGCTGACCAGATCTGAAATCGCATCCATCAGCTGCTGAAAACTCATATCAGAATCTCCGCCAAACGTGATTGCCATACTGTGATCGGAGAGCAGTTCCGCTTTTACCATCGGGGAAATATTTTCCAGGCTGATGTTTTCCTGTTCCTCCACGATTTTTAATACAACACGCATAAACCTCTGTGTTGCTTCTCCATTTCCAATGATCTCATCAATATCAAAGCCCATATCCCGGATCTCATTCTCGGTCAGGGCACATCTGATTTTATTTTCTCCTACGCGCTTTATTTCCATGTCGTATCCCCATTCGTATCTCAACTGTAAAATTTAATACTATTATCCTATTTTTTTCGTTGTTTGTAAAGTCTGGTTTACTGCATCTGCAGCTTCACTTTTACAATGCGTTCCACAGATTCGTTGATGCGTTCCTCTGTAATCGTTCCATCCTGCACCGCCTTAAGCAGTCCGTTATATGCTGTCTCATAATCCTGCGGCATTAAGATCATATCCACGCCGGCATTGACTGCCATGACTGCTGCCTGGTCTGCCGTGTAGGTTCCGGTGACCGCACCCATGTTCATGGCATCCGTGATCACGATCCCCTGATAGCCGAGCTGCTCCCGCAGCACATTACTCACCATCATCTGTGACAGGGATGCCGGTGTGTTATCTCCGACTACCTGCGGAACAGAAATGTGTCCGACCATCACAAACGATACACCGTTTTCCACCGCTTTCTGGAATGGAACAAGTTCCGTCTGCATCAATTCTTCTAAGAACTTGTCCAACGTCACCGCTCCGTCATGGGAATCCCCGGAGACACCTCCCTGACCCGGAAAATGTTTTACTGTGCCGAAAACGCCCTGGCTGCTTAGTCCCTCAAGTTCTTTTGTGACCATATCTGCCACCACAGACGCATCCGAACCAAACGATCTGGTTCCGATCGCTGTATTATCCGGATTGGTAAGAACATCCGCTACCGGCGCATAGTCCACATTAAAGCCAAGCTGTTTTAAATAGTTTCCGATCGTAACACCGGCATCGTATGCTTTCTGCGCATCACCAGCCGCACCGATATCACTCATGTTTCCAACATTTGTCACGCCAAATGCTTCATTTGCCGCTACTCTTGCAACCGTTCCGCCTTCCTCGTCCACACTTAAGAATACCGGCAGACCAGTCCGCTCCATGGCAATATTCTGCATATTGGTAAGCATCTCCGTCGTCTGTTCTGTACTGAGAAGATTATCCGCCATGTAGATCAGACCTCCGACCGGTCTGTTTCCGTATGCTGCTTTTGTCGTATCTCCGGCTGCCGTCACACTGGTATATCCCGTCAATGCTTCCGGGGTCAGAACAAACATCTGTGCCACCTTATCCTCTAAGGACATACCCGATACAAACTGTGATGCCTGCTCGGCTAACGGATCCACTGCAGGTTCTGCCACGTCACTTCCATTCTGTGATGTCTGTCCGTCATCCAGAATTTCTGTACTCTGTGTGTCCTGTGTCTTTGCTGCATTGGTACCCTTTGGCAAAAACTTATGTAAGGCTGCTGCTCCTCCTGCAAGCACGGCTGCTAAAACCAGTATAAATACAGTAACCACCACTGCCGCATGTTTGAACTCATTCCGTCTTTTCTGCCTTCTTTCTTCCTGATTCATATTTTCTCCATTCTAACAAAATTTCTAACGTTTCCAATTTCTTCACTGCTGTCAAAATTTATTTTTTCACCAAAATATACCGCCATTATAACAAATGTCATTGTCACGGCGCAACCCACGCCTCATCGATTCCATCCTGTTTCCACTGATTCTGTTCCTCCGAATAACCGTTTACCAGTAAATACTGATACTGACTGGCAGTTTTTAATGCATCATAAGCGTAGCGCAGCGGTATATAATTCCGGTTGCCATCCGGGTCTGCCGGATCGGACAGAAATACGGTATCTGTATCCTCTTTATACAGGCAGATATTTACATAATGACCACCTGTCTTTTTCCAGTAAGTATTGTCATTATGGCTGCTGACTAAAACGATCACGCTCTTTGCTGATCTGACCTGATTCTGAAAAGTCTCATAATCCTGCGGCTTTGTGTATAGTTCCGCGTCAAATCCGCATTTGCGCATGACGGTTTTCATATCGCCCCAGCCAATCGCACCGATCTTTTTCGTCGGCGTGTAACCGGAAGTCTCCCTTGCGTACATAAACATGTCCCACGGCGAGCAGCTATGACCCGAAAATGTACTGTATATGTTTGCCATGCAGCACAGTCCGCACCCGAAATTGCCAAAATAATTACCGCGCACATACTGGCTGCTCCATTCACCGGACCATGCCCGTCCCTCTCCCCAGGATTTCGGTCCCTGCAGAAAAGAGTAAACATCCGTCTCATCAAAATAACCTCTGTTCGCAGCAGCCACCAGAACATCTTTATTTTTTTCGATCACGGCATATTCTTCCCCATCTAACTTTGTAAAAATCCCGGCATACAATTTTACTGCCGGCACATACTCCTGCCAGGTGACTGCCTTCTCTGCCACCGTTTCCACCTCTTTCACATTTTGCAGCGCAGGATTTTCACCGGAACCATACGCTCCTGCGATCAGCAGAAATGTTCCAGCCAGCACCGCATAAAATGTGTACTCCTTTCTTTTCTGACAACTCAAATATCCAATCCTCCCAATTCTTAACTGTTTTATATCGTAAAATCTCTTATCCCATTTTTGTGTGAAACTTTTCTCTATATTATGTTACCCTGTAAAGAGGCTTAATTCAAGCAAAGATTTTCTTAAATTATTTACTTTACTACTCGTTTTTTTTCGGCTACAATAAAGCGGTATCCTGTAATGATGCTGCAGGCCTCTGCAAATATCTGCAGGTACTATTATTTTGAAAAGAGGTACGCAATTATGGCAAATCCAATCGTTACGATTGAAATGGAAAATGGCGATATCATGAAAGCGGAACTGTATCCGGAAATCGCCCCGAATACTGTCAACAACTTCATCAGCTTAATTAAAAGCGGTTATTATGACGGACTGATCTTCCACCGTGTCATCAAAGGATTCATGATCCAGGGTGGATGTCCGGACGGAACCGGCATGGGTGGCCCTGGCTATGACATCAAAGGTGAATTTTCCCAGAACGGGTTCAAAAACGATCTGAAACATACAGAGGGCGTTTTATCCATGGCAAGAGCTATGCATCCGGATTCCGCCGGCAGCCAGTTCTTCATCATGCACAAAACTTCTCCTCACTTAGACGGAGCTTATGCAGCTTTCGGCAAGATCACTGAGGGAATGGATATCGTAAATAAGATTGCAGAGACAGCAACTGACTACAGTGACAGACCCTTAGAGCCACAGCGCATGAAAACTGTTACTGTTGAGACTTTCGGCGCAGATTATCCGGAACCGGAGAAGTGCTGATCTGATTATGAAACAGGCGACTCGCTTTACTGCAAATTTGTCGTCATAAGCAAAGAAGTGTATGCCCTGAATCATCGGACATACACTTCTTTTGTTATAACTTATATTTTTCACTGTTTCAGAATCTCATTCACATAGCTGTTTCTTCTTATTTCAAAGGAACAAGTTTCTCTTTTCCGCCCATGTATGGCTGTAATGCCTTCGGTACATTGACGCTTCCGTCTTCATTTAAGTTATTCTCTAAAAATGCGATCAACATTCTAGGTGGTGCAACAACGGTGTTGTTTAAGGTGTGTGCAAAATATTTGTTTCCATCGGAACCTTTCACACGGATCTTTAAACGTCTTGCCTGTGCATCTCCTAAGTTCGAGCAGCTTCCAACCTCAAAGTATTTTTTCTGTCTTGGAGACCATGCCTCAACGTCACAGGATTTTACCTTTAAGTCAGCAAGGTCACCGGAGCAGCACTCTAAAGTACGAACCGGGATATCAAGGCTGCGGAATAAGTCTACGGTGTTCTGCCATAATTTATCATACCACATCTTAGATTCTTCCGGTCTGCAGACAACGATCATCTCCTGTTTTTCGAACTGGTGAATACGGTATACGCCACGCTCCTCGATACCATGTGCACCTTTCTCTTTACGGAAACACGGAGAGTAGGAAGTCAGTGTATATGGAAGTTTCTCTTCGTCATTGATCGTGTCGATGAATTTACCGATCATGGAATGCTCGGAAGTACCGATCAGGTAAAGATCCTCGCCCTCGATCTTGTACATCATGGCATCCATCTCGTCAAAGCTCATAACGCCAGTCACAACGTTGCTTCGGATCATAAACGGCGGGATGACATAAGTAAATCCACGGTCGATCATGAAATCACGCGCATAGGAGATCACTGCAGAATGAAGACGTGCGATATCGCCCATCAGGTAATAGAAACCATTTCCTGCAACTTTTCCTGCTGCATCAAGATCGATACCATTGAAACGTTCCATGATCTCTGTGTGATATGGAATCTCGAAATCCGGTACAACCGGATCGCCAAATTTTTCGATCTCTACGTTGCAGCTGTCATCTTTTCCGATCGGTACGGACGGATCGATGATATTCGGGATCGTCATCATGATTTTGGTTACTTTTTCCTGCAGTTCTTTTTCCTGTTCCTCTAACTCTGCAAGGCGCGCTGCATTGGCGCTTACCTGTGCTTTTACTGCCTCTGCCTCATCTTTTTTGCCCTGTCCCATCAGCTGCCCGATCTGTTTGGACAGTTTATTTCTGCTCGCACGCAGATCATCTGCTTCCTGCTGTACGGCTCTTGCCTTTGCATCAAGTTCAATTACCTCATCTACTAATGGAAGTTTGTGATCCTGAAACTTATTTTTAATATTCTGTTTTACAACTTCCGGATTCTCTCTTAAAAATTTTAAATCGATCATCTTTCTCCTCTTTCTGCGGAATCTTCCGCTTCTTTTTGTAAATTTCTGATTTTGCCGGACAAAAGATCTCTGCCTGGCATTTTTCTGATAACACAAAAAGCCTTCCGCCCTGTGTGCCATCCTGCACATGGGACGAAAGGCTAAAAATCACTCTTCCGCGTTGCCACCCATCTTGTCACTGCATCATTCTTATCTAAAATCTCTTTTGCAATGACCTCTCAATTCGTATGCTATGGGATACGACCCCGTGACTTTCATCACTGACTCCGGAAGTGGAAAGGCATTTTCCCGTACCGGTTCTCACCATCCACCGGCTCTCTGAAACAGTCCTGCTGCCGCAGCTTCCATCACTGCCAAATTCTGACGTTATTATACACTCATTATTTCCGTATTGCAAGCCTAATATACCCTGATTTTTTCTTCAAGTACCTTTGCCCGCTGTGCCCAGGTATGCTTCTCTGCGGTCTTTTTGACTCCACGCATGACAATATCTTTCATCAGCTTCTCATCTGCCAGCAGGTCTTTGACTTTTACCGGGAGCTGCTCTAACTGCTTCAGATCATAATAGGAGACACCCTCGCCCTCTTTTAACTCTTCCCCAAGATACCGGCTGGTATCTGAGACACAGACTGCTCCGTTTAAAATGGAATTAAACACTCTGTCGTGCGCGCCGTCCTTAAACCACGGCATCACGTTGACCGAGATCTTTGCATGGGAAAGCTGCTCTAAGCAGGTCCTGGAATCAGTCTGCGGATGGATCCTCACATTCTGCATTGCCAGACAGTCAAGTTCCTCCCAGCCTTTTCCAATGACATCCACGGTAATCCCCGCCTCTGCCAGTGTCTTTATGACCAGTCCGCGCCAGTAATTGCGCACATACAGGTCAATAAAGATCATCTTATGCATCACAAGCCTGAAGTCATCCGGTGCAACTTTTCCCATCTCACGTTCGCAGTGGCGCAGTGCCACCTCCTCAACCGTCTGATCCGTCTTTTCCAATAATTCCTCAATGATGCCACGGTAAAACGCCGCATACTCATCATTGATCCAGTTGATATGCTGTTCAAAAAAAGATGGATGGGTATAATTTCCGGTCATGACCACATCGATATTCCGTTTTTCATAAGGCACTTTAAGTGCCCCGTCAAGCCCTGTCCCCGCTAATGGAAGAAATCCCGAACTTTGATATCCGGGATAATATTTTAAGAAATATGCTTCCTGTTTTCTATCGATACTAATGTGATGATATCCTGACGGCAGATCACGCAGACGGTTATCATAATAATAAGGATGATCCGCCGCAATGTTATAACACGGAATCTTATACTCATCCCAGACATAACCGTTTTTTTCGCTGTAAATGCCGTTTTCCTTTTCAAGTCCCTGAAAATTGAAAGTGATCATCACGGTTTCGCCGGGTTTGATGAATTTCCGCAGTCTTTTTGCACTTCCCTTTTCATCTTTCAGATCGTAGAAAAACACTGCATATCCCATTTTTACAAACTGGTCTGCCATCTGTTTTGAAAAATATGCGAGCGTCTCCACGCCGCCTTCAAACATCACGATTTTTTTCACATTCAACTCCATTTCATGTCTGCACAAATTTCAGGTGCACGCCGCCTCAATACTTACTCATGACGCAGCGCATCGATCGGGTTTAAATTTGCCGCCTTATAAGACGGGAAAACTCCGAATACGATACCGATCACCATGGAAAACAGTACGGAACCGATCGCCGCCGGAACACTGATTGCAACCGGCATCGTTGTCACATAGGAAATGATCTCCGCTAATATGATACCGACTATAACGCCAAGTATACCTCCTAAACTTGTGAGCACGGCTGCCTCCGTCAAAAACTGATTCAGGATCTTTGACTTTCTTGCGCCGATCGCCTTCTTTAATCCGATCTCCTGTGTACGTTCCGTAACCGATACCAGCATAATATTCATAACACCGATACCGCCGACGATCAGGGAAATTCCCGCGATCCAGATCAGCATCGTATTGGTGGAACTACTGAGTTCCTGGATCTGCTGTGCCTGCTCTAACAGGTCTTTTGCCTTGTACTTGATCGTATCATCTTTCGGTGACAGGTAAGCGTTAAGCACATCCGCACATGCCTTTCCCGCAGAGGTCATATTATCAGTACTGTCCACACGGATCACAACATTCTGTGGCTCATCATACTGATAGATGATCGGCCAGGTCGTATTCGGAATATAAATAGAGCCTGCCGTATCCTGCGCATAGGTATAATAATCATCAATGGATTTGATCACCGGCTCAAACATCTTCGCCTTGGTTACAATTCCGATCACCGTATACGGTTCCTTCTGGATCTCGATCGTATTTCCTACCGGATCTTCTCCCTGAAACAATGCATTTGCAGAATCCGTGTCCAAAATAGCAACTTTCTTATACTTTTTGAAATCTTCATCCGTAAAAGCACGTCCCTCTTTCATAATGTAGTTGCAGGTATCAAAATAGCTGTTATCAATCCCCCGCACATACCCGCCGGAGAATGCGGTATTTAAATGATACACACCGCTGTAGTCCTGTCTGCTCAAATATGCAGATGCATTCACTACATGATCAAGGTCTTTGATATCACTCATGACTTCATCCGACACAAGCGGTACTCCCTGCGGCACTCCGTTGTAGTCCATCTCGTATTCCCATTCGCCCTGATAAAGAGATACTTCCACCGTATTCTCACCAGAACCGATCAGGTTTTCTTTGATCTGTTCATTCGTTCCTTTGATCGTCGATACGATTGCGATGATCGCTGCGATACCGATGATAATTCCAAGCATGGTCAGAAAGGAACGCATCTTGTGGGACCAGATTCCCTGAAAAGATAATCTTATATTCTCAAACATCCTGTTCCTCCCGATTAATATTCAATGTCTTCATCCTCTGTCACTGCTGCTCCCTCGACTGCTGTTTTTCCATAAGGGAACGCGATCTTGTCATCCTCTGTCAGTCCGGACTTGATCTCAATTGCAGATCCGTATACTGTTTTTCCGGTTACCACATACTGTTTTTTCAGCTGGTTATTCTCATCTGCCTTCATAACATATGATTTTCCATCTTCCTGTCTCACATATGCCTTATCAAGATAAATCCCGCCTGTCTCAGACTGGTTTGTCTTAATGGAAAGATCTACATATTCTCCATTTTTCAGTGCAGAACTGTCCTCCATATATGCCGTATACTGATAATAAGAAACATTCGGATTTCCTTCTCCCCAGGAATTGCCGGAAACCGGATAATCCGATATACTTGTTACCGTTGCCTCAAACGTCATTCCAGACTCCCACGAATTGGCAGTCACAACCGTTCCCGGTTTTACCTCGTCCAGCAAAAGCTCACTGATCGTACCGCTTACATACAGTCCGTCATCCCCGGTCACGATTATGAATGCATCCCCGTCACTCTGGTTCTGATCCGGACTTCCCACGGATTTTACAACACCATCCAGCTTTGCATAAACAACGCCGTCTTTGATACTGTCCTGTAAAGTTTCCAGTTCCAGTTTTAATTTGCGAAGCTGTATATCGAGCTTCTTTACTTCTGTTTCTTTGTCATTGATTGCCTCGGCAAGTTCCTTTTCCGTGTATCCTTCCGGCTCTTCCCAGTCATCTTCTTCCCATGTATCCTCATTCTCAAGCTCATCTAAAAGATCCTGAAGGCTTTTTCCAACTTCCTCTCCCGAAAAAACATACCACATACGGCTGTCATCATAATTCATCGGCATTGTACTGCCATCGACATCTTTCACATTCGGAGAGATACTGTCATCTGCGACTGGTTCATAACGCTGTACCGTAACTTCTTTGATATCCCCATCTGACTCGGTACTGTCATCCACCACTTCATCTCCGGTTTCTATGCTCTCGAACATCATTTTCCCATCGCTGTCCTTTTTACAGATGATAAACTTCACATATTTTCCATCTGTATAGGTTCCATCCGACTTTTTCTTTGGACGCAGGGAATTATAAAAGCTGCCATATACATAAACATCTTTATTACAATAATAGATATAAGGATTCTCCCTTGTTCCATCTGCAGTATCTTTATTATAAGGCTCTGAATCTTCTGTCACATAATTATAGATACGGCTGTCCTTCGAATCCTTTTCCGGCAATGACTCTATATATTTCTCCTGCCGTTCTAACTCCTGAAGCTTTTTATTTATGTACGTGGATGCACTGTTTGCAGTAGACGGTCTTGTCTTATCAACCGGTTTTGTATTTTTTAATGTCTCAAGTGCACGCTGTGCCTTTGCAAGACTGTTCTCCGTTGTACTAATATCAAGATTTTTCCGCTGGATATCGATTTCTGCTTCCGATGTATCATATTGCAGCAGCGGATCTCCCTCCTTTACCGTATCTCCCTTTGAAACAAAAACTTCTTCTACTTTGTTGGAATCATCTAAATATACTTCCTGGGAAGAATCATTTGTCACGACCCCGTAGCTCGTCTCTGAATCTCCATAGTATCCGTAGTTTAAACTTGAAACGGACTGCACTGCTGCCACGAGATTTTTTTTCTGATAGGACTTATAACCATAAATTCCTCCAGCGGCTGCACCAATAATGACGGCAAACGTGACAATGACTGCGATTACTTTCTTTAATTTCATGATTCGTCCTCCTTTTCATCGCCCTCATAAATCTCCCCGTCAATGATTCTTACCATACGTTTTGCATTTGACGCAATATGCGGATCATGCGTGATCATAACGATCGTAACACCCTCTTCATTGAGTTTTTCAAATAATTCCATGATCTGCTCTCCAGACTTGGAATCGAGTGCTCCGGTTGGCTCATCCGCGAGTAAAATCTTCGGATTATTGACCATTGCCCGCGCAATCGCAACTCTCTGCTTTTGTCCGCCTGAAAGCTGCGTCGGCCGAAA
This sequence comes from uncultured Roseburia sp., assembly GCA_934317215.1. Classification (GTDB taxonomy): domain Bacteria; phylum Bacillota; class Clostridia; order Lachnospirales; family Lachnospiraceae; genus Roseburia. The sequence continues at coordinate 36,434 of CAKREH010000021.1, read as the reverse complement.
GTCCACTCTGTCACCAAGTCCAACGCGTTCCAATGCCTTTATTGCACGTTCCCTGCGCTCCTTTTTTTTCACACCGGCGTAACTGAGCGGCAGTGATACATTTTCCGCTGCCGTTTCCCGCGGCATCAGATGAAAACTCTGAAATACAAACCCAATACTGCGCAGTCTTAAATCTGACAGCTCCCTATCCTTTAACTTTAAGACATCTTCTCCCGCCAGCTCATAGGTTCCACGTGTCGGCCTGTCTAAACATCCGATAATATTCATAAGTGTTGTTTTTCCGGAACCGGATGGTCCCATGATCGCAACATACTCTCCTTCTTCCACGGTAAGGCAGACATCTTTTAATACCGGAACCACCAGCTTATCCTGCTGGTAGTCCTTGTAAATATTCTGCAGATTCAGTATCATTCCCCTACCTCCATATCATCAGAGCCGGAATCATTATCATCGGAGTCATCATAGTCTGATTCGTCATAATCGGAATCATCATCACTGGAATCATCATAATCGGAATCATCGTAATCAGAATCATCGTAATCAGAATCATCGTAATCAGAATCATCTATCATATTTCCACCCGTATAATTCTGCATGCCATCATTGATCATCATTTCTGTATCGTACATTCCGTTTTCATAGAGCATCTCCGTACCATAATCAAGCATCTCTGTACCATCCTGATTATAAAGAGGAGAAGAGTAATCAACTTCACTCACATCCGTCACGGTTGTCACACCCTCATAGAGACCTTCCATCGGCCATGCGATATAGTCATTTTGTGCAAGACCTGATAAAATCTCATACTCCGCAAGGTTTTCATCGTACTTGCCAAGTTCGACATAACGTTTTTCCAGACGATTTTTATCATTTGCAGCCCATACATAAGCACCGCCATCATCCTGGACAACATAGTTAGAATACAGCCAGATTCCCTCTTTCTGCTCATCCTGTCCCTCATCAAGTTCAACATATACATGCTGTCCTAACAGCAATCCCTCTGCAGACGGAAGTTCCACATAAAACGGATATTTTGTTGCAGAAACACTGCTGTCTGAAGAGGAATCATCATCACTTTTCTGCACATTATCTGTGTCAATCTTTGAGATTGTTCCATTCCATGTCTGATTCTCATCCACCCTCGAACGTATGATGACTGTCTGTCCATCGGAGATCATCCATACATTCTGCTCGTCAATACTGCCCTTTACGCGGTATTCTCCTGTCTGGAGAATCGTCATAAACGCTGCATTGTTGCCATTACTGTCCGTACCATTTTCATTGATTTCCTTTACCACACCGGATCTTTTGCTGACAACCATGGATGCATTGATCTGATCCTGATATTTGGATATCTCAAGATTCTTACTTTCCAGGTCAAGTTTATTCTCCTCTATAGAGTTTTCCTCCGTCTGGATATCCGTCTTAAGTGAAAACTGGTCATCCTCATCTGTAGTCTTGTTTAACTCATCCGTCAATGTTGCAATTTTCTTATTAGAACTGTCAATCTCATTCTGGATTCCCTCGAGTTCTAGTTTTGCCTGCTTCACCTGCATTTCAAGATCGCTGGTATCATAGGTTACAAGTGTCTGGCCCTCTTCTACCTCATCCCCAACCTTTACAAGGATTTCTTTGATCGTACGTGAAGAATCCACATTCACCTCATAACTGTCCTGGGATTCCACAATACCATTATAACGGTTGGTGTTTCCTGTATATGTATTCATAATCTTTGAGACTTTTTCAACATACACTTTATCATCTGATTTTCCTGACTTCAAAAACGGAATCTTCTCTGAAACTACATCGATTGCTTCCGCTGCCATATCCATAACATTGTCGCGATAATAATAACCGGTTCCTCCAACTGCTCCAATCACTGCAATGGTTATGACCGGGATAATTATTTTTTTCTTTTTCATAGTTCCTCCTTAAATGTCCAATGTCTGCATCCTAAATTTCAGACATTCCGTATTATAGCATTTTTCCTATTTAATATATAGATGAATATTATTAATTCTTTTTTAAAAAATTTGTTGACAAATTCTTTTTCCCATAGTATGATATCAAATGTGTCTGGCAGACAGATACAAAACAATTTTATGTGCGCGAGTGGCTCAGTTGGTGGAGCACGACCTTGCCAAGGTCGGGGCCGCGGGTTCGAGTCCCGTCTCGCGCTCTTCTCTTAGTAATGGGAAACTTTGATTTACAAGGTTTTCCATTTTTTATTGCAATGCAAAAATTAATTACACTTTTTTACTGATCACACAGTGCTTTTTCAAATCCTTCCGGCAAATTTCTGAGTGGCATTCACTTTGGTATCCCCATATCAAACATCCACCGGATGAACGGGCTAAATTTCCATCTTTCAAGCCACTTTCACCCATTATTCCCTGTTTTCAGCTTCTTCCTCTATCATTTTGGGCGAAACTCTTTCATTTCTGCAGTTTTCACCCTGACTTTTTGATTTTCGTGGGCTATTATAATGAAATTTCATCCCTTTTTCCCCATTTTCTTCTATATTAAATGAATTTCTATGATAAAATGGATGAAATCACCTCTATCTTCTATATATTTCGCCCATATTTAATTTTTATCTCGTCCAAGAGCAAATAATAGAATGCGCGCTCCGTGAACATCCTATTATCATGAACAAGAAAAAAGATCCAGTAAAAACTGAATCTTTTTTTCAATGCCGGCAATGGGACTTGAACCCATACGATGTTGCCACCGCCAGATTTTGAGTCTGGTGCGTCTGCCATTCCGCCACGCCGGCTTATTCTGTTTTCGAACTGCTCGAACAATAGACATCTTATCATATCATGTGGTAAATTGCAAGCAATTTTATTTTAACATTTGCTGATATCATGCAAAAAATTTCATACAATGGTATTTCCTGATTGCAGCAAAAAAATCCGAAGGTCCACGTTAAGCCCTCCGGATTTTTTGATGGTCACTACTCTTCACCAACTCCACTGATTGCAGTTCTCTGTACGCTCGTTACACTGTTCTCCACAACAGCTCAGATATTCATCCATTTTCTGTTTTTTACTATATGAAACACAAATAAACACCCCTGTTATTTTTTCCAAACAATTTCTAAATAAATATTCCGTTGCTTTTATCACAGCCTCAGATTCTGAAATGCCCCATACACATCGAGTGTCCCATATCCCCACTCTCTGTTTGGATAGATCCGGTTTTCCGGTTTAGCCGTGCCGCGGATCAGCATATTTTTGATGGAAGTATTCGACATGACTGTATTATTCTGATCCACGATCGCCCACTGCATGATCTGCGCGCAGGCTCCTGCCGTGATTGCAGCGGCTGCACTTGTTCCTGTAAAAGTGATAAAGTTGCCACGAAGTCCGGGACCATAAACATCCACTGCCGGTGCCACAAAATCCGGTTTGATCTCCCCGGTTATCGTATACCCCCTGCCGGAATCTGCATAAATACTGGTGTTCGATGCCTGATAGCCCCCCACCGTGATAACCTGCCTTGCCGCACCAGGGGAAGTCAGTGTAATTTCCGGATTAGAACGCAGGAAAAAATTATTTCCATCTGTCAGCTCCCGCAGAGGCAGCCAGAGATGATAGTTTCCCGTAACTATCAGCTGCGGGAATATACGTATCGTCCAAAGTCCCGGCGTTGGACGGATAAACCGGAAAAATATAAGCTGGCTTGCTGTTTCTTTTGTATCGATCCGGTAATCCACCGTAATTGTTGTTCCCTCAAAAATAAAATTAAATTGCTCTGACGCTCCACGGCGGACTGGAATCTGCGGTATCTGCTCCCCCGACGGCGAAATTACTGCTACTGTGTACAGTTCCGGTGCAGATGCCCACAATTCTACAAAAAATCCTTTCGTATTTTCCTCCACCGTGATCTCCGCATCCTCATGTTCCATCTCCCCGATGATACGCCCCTGAAAATGATGTCTTGCATTTGCCTCATTTCCAGCTGCAGTCACGATCGCGCGCTTCCTTCTTCCACAGATATAATTCAGATAAGATGGCAGAAATCCCTCGCTTGCATGACTTCCTGCACTGTTTCCAAGTGCCACGCAGATGACAAGCGGACGGTTTAAAATATTTGCAACTCCATTTAAATAGGAAACTGCCATCATAATGTCGCTTTCCTGATATGCCGGAACACCGTCTTTCACAAAAAAGAAATCCCGAAGATACTGTTTTGCCTCTTTTAACTTTACCATAATGATCTCGGACTGCGGTGCCGCCCCGATAAAGTCACCGTTTTCACTCTCGCTTCCACATGCCACCCCTGCAAGAAATGTGCCATGTCCATTCCTGTCACGCGACGGCACCAAATCATACGGATTTTCCGAAAGCAATGCCGCATTGATCTGTTCTCTTGTATACTCTGCTCCATACAAAATACCAACAGGCGGCGTTCCATCCTGTATGGTCTGATCCCAGATACGAACGATCCGGCTGCTCCCGTCACTGTATCGAAATGCCGGATTTGTATAATCAATCCCGGTATCAACAAAACCTATCAATACACCTCTTCCCTTTAAGGCGAGAACGGGCTGGTTCTGCATTTTTAAAATACCGGACACCTCAAGTGCAGTCTGATCCAGCAGCCCATAACACTTTGGAATCTCTGAATAAGAATAACTGCCTACATTAAGCGGCGGCAGTCCCTCCCTTGGATAGTAAAAAATATCATATCCTTCATCAATTCTCTGGATACACGCCCCTGCGATCGTCTGTTCATTCGTTTCCTCATAAGATACAATAAAATCAAAAAATTCGTCAGAATACACCTGTTCCCTGCAATCTGCCATAAATAAAAAAACTCCGGTCATCTATTCAATTACTAAATAGATGCCGGATTTTTTTATTTATGCATATCTTTTTATTATTTCTTTACTGTTACTTTGAATGTTGCTGTTGCGCCACTCTTTGTAGTTACAGTAATGGTTGCTTTTCCTGCTTTCTTACCTACAACTTTACCTTTGTTGTTTACTGTTGCAACTTTCTTATTGGAACTCTTGTAAGTTACTTTTTCCTTCTTCGGATATGTCTCTTTTACTTTAATAGTAGTTGATTTTCCAACCTTAATTGCAGCCTTTGCTGACTTTAAAGTAATTGACGGAACTGTAACCTTGCAGGTTGCCTTTTTACCATTTGCAGATTTAACTGTAATAGTTGCTTTTCCTGCTTTCTTTGCAGTTACCTTACCGTTTTTGTCCACAGTTGCCACTTTCTTATCAGAAGAAGTCCATGTCAGTTTCTCAGTTGCTGTAATTGGATTTCTGGTAACTGTAAGAGTTGCTTTCTTGCCCTTCTGAAGTGTAAGTTTCTTGCTGCTTAATGTAAGTTTTTTAGTAACAACTTTACCCTTTTGTACTTTTACAGAACAGGTTGCTTTTGCACCACTCTTCATGGTTACAGTAATTTTTGCAGTACCTGTCTTTTTCTGGGCTTTCATGGTAATCTTGTTACCCTTTACCGATACCTTTAATACTTTTGTATTTGATGATTTTACAGAAGCAATGGCATCTTTTGCTGATGACTTAGAAGCAACCTTAAGTGCTGTGCTGCTCTTCTTTATCTGCAGTACTGTTGATTTACTGTTTAACTTTACAGTAGATTTTACAGTTACCTTACAGGTTGCTGTTTTACCATTTGCTGTTTTCGCTGTAATGGTTGCTGTTCCGTTCTTCTTTGCAGTTACTTTACCCTTTGCATTAACAGATGCAACTTTTGCATTGCTTGATGACCATGTCACTGCTGCATCAGTTGTCGTATCTGGTGTTACTGTCGCTTTTAATGTAGCTGTGCCCTTATACTCAAGCTTAAGAGATTTCTTGTTTAATTTGATGCTTGCAGCATCTGTTGTAACTGTTACTGTACAAGCTGCCACTTTACCATTTGCTGTCTTAGCTGTAACTGTTGCAGTTCCGTTTGCTACCGCTTTTACAGTTCCGTTTGAAACAGTTGCAACCTTTTCATCGGATGTACTCCATGTAACAGTCTTATCTGTAACTCTTTCAAGGCATACCGCACAGACCTCCCTAGGTACCACACGTTTCTTCCTCTCCATCTGTCTCATTTATCATACATGATTCCGTGTAGTTATTGGGTTTCAACTTGTGATGCAGTCTTGCCCTCATGCATGACCTCATATGAGATTTCTGTTCGTCAGACCAGAGATTTGCCCGTGAGTTAGTATGTTCCTCACATCCAGCTTCCTTCAGATTCCATCTCACGATAGACACCCTTGCCTTCGGCTATATCCTTCCCACTACCGGGTGGATTCGGGACTTTAACCCGTTAGAAACGTGCGCCGCTAGGCGCACAACAAAAAGAGATACCTAAACATTTGTACTGTTTAAGTATCTCTTTCCATTATACACTTCATCTTCTTATTCAACAGCCGCGATTCCCGGCACCTTCTGTTCCCCAATCTGTGGTTCCTGTTCACACTTCCAGTGTGACCAGCAACGATTATTACAGCCCCTGAAAAGTGCCTCTTCGAGGCAGGGGCTGTAATCTCACAACAATATACACTACGGCGCATAGCTTGACAGCAAAGTGTCAAGCTTGCGTCTGAACAGCAGCAATCTGTGCATAGCCTCGCATGGTAATGAGCGGTCCGCCCTTTTTCTCCACATACTCTTTTGTGATGGTCACCATGCCGATATTGTCATCTTTCGGAATCTCATACATGATATCGAGCATAAAATCCTCGATGATCGCACGGAGTGCACGCGCACCGACTTTCTTCTCCTTTGCCTGCTTTGCGATCGCCATCAGTGCGTCATCCTCAAATTCGAGTCTGACTTCATCCATGGCAAGCAGTTTCTGGTACTGTTTTAAGATCGCATTTTTCGGCTCCTTTAAGATGCGCACTAACATATCTTCTGTGAGTGCTTCTAAGGTAAACATGATCGGCAGACGTCCTAAGAACTCCGGTATCATGCCAAATTTGCGCACATCCTCTGTGGTCACCTTCTGCAGAATATTCTCATCCTGGTCGTATTTATCCTTAAGTTCGGATTTAAAACCAATCGATGCGGATTTATTGAGGCGTTCCTTAATGATATCCTCTAACTCCGGGAACGCACCTCCACAGATAAACAGAATATTTTTGGTGTTGACCATCGTCATCGGCACCATGGCATTCTTGCTGCTGGCTCCGACAGGGACTTCTACCTCCGCACCCTCTAACAGTTTTAACATTCCCTGCTGCACAGACTCTCCGCTGACATCTCGCTGGTTGGTGTTGCGTTTCTTTGCGATTTTGTCGATCTCATCAATAAAGATAATACCGTGTTCCGCACGCTCAACATCATTGTCCGCTGCTGCAAGCAGTTTGCTGACAACGCTCTCAATGTCATCACCGATATAACCTGCCTCTGTCAGGGATGTCGCATCTGTGATGGCAAGCGGCACATCTAAAAGCTTTGCAAGTGTCTTTACCAGATAAGTCTTACCGGAACCGGTCGGTCCGATCATTAACATATTGGACTTTTCAATCTCGATGCCGTCCTTCTCATCGGATGCGATCCTCTTATAGTGATTATAAACAGCGACGGACATGACTTTCTTTGCATGCTCCTGTCCAACTACGTACTCATCCAACGATGCCTTGATTTTATGTGGTGCCGGGATCTTTTTGATATCAAGTACCGGCTCTTTCTTTTCTTTCGGCTTTTTCTTTTTGATTTTCTGGTTATTCGGAATAAATCCCTGCATGCCCTGCAGATCTGAGAGATTGATCATGCTGATATTCGGCATTTTTCCCATATTCATGTTCAGCATATCATCCATTGAAAATCCGGTCTGGTTCATACTGTCAAACGTTTTCTGCATACAGTCCTGACAGATACAGATGTTGTTCGGGATCTTTATCATCTTTCCTGCAATATGCTCCGGTCTGCGGCAGATGTAGCAGATATCTTCATACTCCGGCTCTTTCTCATCCGATACGTCTGAATTTGTCACTTCCGCCTGCACGGTCTCCTTTTCATTTTCTGACACGTCAGGGGTATCATTGACGCTTTCCTGTCCGTTCATTTCCTCTTTCTGATCTGTGGATACGGTTGTTACATCATCCTCAGTTATTTCTCTATAATCATTATTATTCATCTGAATACGCTCCTGAATTTTTCCATATCTCTGCCCAAAGCAGACTTATTTAAGACATTGTACCGCAAAACATCTGCAATCACAAGAAAATCAGAAAGATTTCATTTTTATTTAAGGATTTTTGACACAAAAAATCCGGGCAGCCCTTTCACAAAAAGGCCATACCCGGAAATTTCTCATCCGTTATCTTGCACTGTTATCCGTTGTATTACCGTTATTATTGTTTCCGGTCGCGTCATCCACGCCGTTTTCCACACCGTCAATAATGTCTTTGCCAGCATCGCCAACGCCATCCACCACATCATCCACAACAGCACCACCGTCTGTGTCTGCACCATTCGCGTTTGTGTTATTTGTATTTGTATTTGTGCCGTTCGTATCTGTGTCATTCACGGTACCATTTGTTCCATTCACATTGGTATCATTCATACCATTTTCGGTATTATTGATACCGTTATTTGTGTTTTCATTGACACGGTTTTCTGTACCGGCTGCCGGATTGTTACCACTGTTATTGGTATTTGTGTTGTTTCTGTTTGTGCCGCATGCGGTCAGTGCGCTAAGAGACAATGTAAGCACCAGGCATGCCGCAAGCATTTTAAACTTTTTCATGGTCATTCTTCTCCTTTACTTTACAAGAAATTATTTGTAACGGTTCAAAAGCTCTCTGAACCATCACCTTTTCAAGGATAGTATGACCAGCTCTGCTATTTTCTATACCAGCCTAATTCCATGGATAATTCTTCCTGTACTTTTCTGACATCCACAGCCAACTCCTCCACGCGTTCCCGCGTCATCCGGCTGGTCGGTCCGGAAATACTGAATGCATATTTTACTTCATTATGATAATCCCTGAGGCTTGCAGCAATACACCGTACACCTTCTTCATTTTCCTCATCATCCAGTGCATAACCGTTCTTTTTTGCTTCTTTTAATACGCTAAGCATATCATCATAATCCGTGATCGTATGCTCCGTCTTTTTTTCAATAATGCTCTCATTCCAGATCTGTTTCACTTCCGACTCCGGGAGTTCTGCCATGATCGCCTTGCCCACACCAGAACAATACATCGGATGGACCATCCCCACATGGGACACCATGCGGATCGTACCGATTTTTGCTTCTATTTTATAAATATATAAAATATTGTTTCCTTCCCGCTGAACTAAATGCACTGTTTCCCCGCTGATATCAGACAAACGCTCCATATAAGGTTTTGCAGCCTGTAAAATATCCATACGGTCAAGCATTTTTCCTGCCATGCTGACTATTTTATAAGAAAGCATATACTTCTGGGATACCTCGTCCTGTTTTGCATATCCCATATAGACTAAAGACATCAGAAGACGATGTACCGTGCTTTTGTGAAGTCCTAACGCTGTGCTGATCTCCATCAGTCCCATCTCACCGTGATCGGCCAGCATTTCCATTACCTGAAAAATACGCTCTGCCGACTGCACCGGATTTTTTGTTTCTTTCTGTTCTGCCATAATTACCTCATATTCTATGTAAGGTATCCGTTATTTTTCCGATACCTGTCTTTTAGGTTTCATAATTCACATTATTGTTTCATTATATGAAACCATATGACATCATAACATGTTCTTCCAATAAAAGTCAAATTTTTGTTTTTTGCAAAATACAACATTTTCTTTCCCTAAATTATTGACAAGGCATTTTGTGATGTTATAATGATATTGTACCGTTGTATGAAACATTGTTTCATATAATGGAACTTTGATAAGAACCTTAAAATAATTTAAAATAAAGGAGAAGAATTATGAACAAAGTATTAGAAGAGTTTTCCAAAATCGGTATCATTCCTGTTATCGCACTTGACAATGTCGAGGATGCTGCGCCTTTAGCAAAAGCATTATGCGACGGTGGTCTCCCATGTGCAGAAGTAACTTTCCGTACAGCAGCTGCCGAGGAATCTATCCGCATCATGTCCGAGCAGTTCCCGGAGATGTTAGTAGGTGCAGGTACTGTTCTTACCACAGAGCAGGTTGACCGCGCTGTAAACGCAGGTGCCAAATTCATCGTAAGCCCTGGTTTAAATCCAAAAGTTGTAAAATACTGTGTAGAAAAAGGAATCCCGGTAACTCCTGGATGCTCTAATCCAAGCGACGTTGAAGTTGCGATCGAACTTGGTCTTGACGTTGTAAAATTCTTCCCGGCAGAAGCTGCAGGCGGACTTTCCATGATCAAATCCATGGCAGCTCCTTACACAAAGATGAAATTCATGCCGACCGGCGGTATCAACGCAAAAAACTTAACAAGCTACCTTGATTTCAAAAAGATCATCGCATGCGGTGGTTCCTGGATGGTAAACAAAGACATGATCGCTGCAAAGGACTGGGATGGCATTACAGCTTTAACAAAAGAGGCTGTTTCCACTATGTTAGGATTCAAACTGTTACATGTAGGTGTTAACAACGCATCCGAGGAAGTAGCTGCTGCAGAGTCTGCAAAATTCGCTACCTTACTTGGCGAGAATGTAAAAGTTGGAAACAGTTCCATGTTCGTAGGTTCTTTAATCGAAATGATGAAGAATCCGGGACGCGGAACCAATGGTCATATCTGCATCCAGACCAACTACTTAGACCGCGCTATTTATCACCTTGAGAAACGTGGTTTTGTATTTGACGAGTCTTCTTTCAAATACAATGACAAGGGCGAACTTACAGTTGCTTACTTAAAAGATGAGATCGCAGGTTTCGCTGTTCACTTCAACCAGAAATAATTTTAAAAAATCAGGTCTGCACCGGTCGATGATTTGTGCAGACCTTTTTTTCAATATTAAATTATAAAAAACAGACATGGGAGGTTTCTTATGAATCAGAATTGTGCTTATTGTATGGAGGGCGAATTAGTCGCCCAGTTTGGTATTAAAATCTGTGAACTGCCAAGTTCAAAGGTATATCTTTTCAAGGAGCAGAGCCACAAAGGACGTGTGATCGTCGCTCACAAAAAACATGTCAGTGAGATCACAGAATTAACTGCCGAAGAACGCGCCGCTTACATTGAAGATATCAATCATGTGGCAGAAGCACTTCACAAGGCATTTCACCCGCAGAAAGTCAACTATGGCGCATACGGCGATACCGGTCATCATCTCCATTTCCATCTCGTTCCAAAATATACAGACGGTTACGAGTGGGGCGGCACTTTCGCGATGAATCCGGGCGAAAAATTCCTTTCCGATGAGGAATATGCCGCATTGATCGAAGAGATCAAAAAATATTTATAATATCTATTTTTTCATCTTAGGCTGAAAAATAATACTTGCAAGATATGCAAAGATCAGTGCCGCTGAAATTCCAGCGGCACTTGCTTTTAATCCGCCCAAAAAAACTCCTAAGAACCCATACTCATCCACCGCTTCTTTGACTCCCTTAAACAGGGTATTTCCAAATCCAAGCAGAGGTACACTCGCTCCCGCTCCCGCAAATTCAATAAATGGTTGGTAAATACCAACTGCTCCGAGCATTGCACCAAGGCACACCAGCATGACCATGATCCTTCCGGGAAGCATCTTTGTTTTTTCCATTAAAATCTGCACCAGTGCGCAGATCACACCTCCCACCCAGAATGCATTGATATAATCCATAATTTTACACCCCTTTCGCTCTTTTATTCTGCATGCTCGATCACCACTCCATGCGCAATCCCCGGCACCGTTTTCCCTTCATTAAAAGACACCGTAGAAAGAAGTGCCCCGGTCGGCACAAACAGGATACGCTGTAATTTTCCCTGTTCTACCTGTTTTAAGAAATGTCCGGCAAGGGTTACGGCGGAACAGCCGCATCCGGAGCCTCCTGCCCCGGTTCCCTGCGCTTTACTCTCATAGATCAGCATACCGCAGTCTAAATGCATCTCACTGATATCGTATCCTTCTTTTTTCAAAAGATCGATCAGTATTTCCCGTCCAACACTGCCGAGATCCCCTGTGATAATGTGATTGTAATCCTCCGGTTTCCGCCCAAAGTCTTTTAAGTTCTGACAGATCGTATCCGCCGCGGCAGGTGCCATTGCCGCCCCCATGTTCATGGAATCCTTAATTCCATAATCAATGATCTTACCTGTCGTAATACCGGTAATACACGCACTGCTTTTTCTTTTTCCAAGCACATACGCACCGCTTCCTGTCACTGTCCACGTTGCAGACATCGGCCTCTGGTTCGCATATTCAAGTGGAAACCGGAACTGCTTTTCAGCACTGGCAAAATGGCTGGACGTCATCGCCACAACGTAATCTGCATATCCCGCCGCAACACACATTGCTCCAAGGGAAAGCGCCTCGCCGCAGGTACTGCACGCGCCATACAGACCAAAGAGCGGCACCTGATAATCCATGAGTCCAAACGAAGTGGCAATATTCTGTCCTAGAAGATCTCCGGAAAAAAGATAACGGATCTCTTCTTTTTTCAGTCCTGCTTTTCCGACCGCCATTCCAAAAGCTTCTTTCTGCAGGGTACTCTCCGCCTCCTCCCATGTGTCCTGCCCGAATTTATCATCCTCCCCAATCAGATCAAAACAGGCTCCAAGAGGTCCCTCCCCCTCTTTTTTCCCGACAATACTTGCGCTGCTTACAATATAAGGCGGCGTTTCGAAACAAATACTCTGTTTTCCCGTCTGCATGCTCATACGAATCTCCATTTCCAAACATTTTTATATCATGTTCTCTATGTGTTCAGTATGTACATCTTACCGATATTTATACCCTGATGCTGTTTACACATTGCACGTAATTATGTCGGAAACAAATAGTGGTTCACAACATCCGCTGTACCTGTTCCGGTCTGATACCAAGATATGCGCAGAGTGAAAGAAATTCCTCCGCATCCAGCGGTTCCTCATAATCCTTCCGCAATTTTCCTGCATCGATGCCCGCATGTGCCGCCAGCGATTTTGCATCCATCCGGTTTTCTTCAATATACCGGATCATATAATCCGTCACTTTTGATTTTCCCATGTTATCGCACCTCTTCTACAAAAATCTGTTTTTTCTTATTCTATTCTTTAACTTTAGGAATTGCAATTATATTTTTCTCTGCAATTAAGAACTCATTGACTGATAAAATGAGGTGGGATATGATACGGTTAAAAAGCATTTTGGCTGCTTTAAATGCAAGAGAACGGAGATCAATATGCGGAATCAGAATATAGCAAAAGTTTTAAAAGAATATCGTAAACGGAATCACCTGTCTGTAAATGATGTTTCTATCCTGTTAGAGAATCGTTCTTTTACCGCCGCTCCCAAAACGATTTACGGATGGGAAAGCGGACAGGCAAATCCAAGCGCAGATATCCTTTTAACACTCTGCGATCTATATAATATCACAGATATCCTTGAAGCATTCGGCTATGACAGCAATGAGAATTTTCATGTGACACCTTCTGAGCGGACGATCATTGAAGCCTATCGTGCGCATCCGGAAATGCATGAAGCAGTCAGCGTTCTGTTAGGCTGCAGCGTACCACGCAAAGGTCCTGTATCTGCCAACAATTCTGCAGTAAAAGAAGTTTCACATCCAAAGCAGCATTCTTCCGGAACGAATACTACAACAGCTCCTAAACCTTCCCTAAAACGTTATTAATCGTTTATCAATCCATTGACAGCAAAAAGCTCCTGCGCTTGGTTAATGCGCAGGAGCTTTTTTTGCTTTGACCCGTATCTGTTAAATTGTTTTCATCATCCCTGTGGCTGACTTCCGTCAGTCTGCTGGCTTTGATCCTGCTGGCTCTGGTCTGTCTGCTGGCTCTGATCTGTCTGCTGACCCTGATCCTGTGGCTGGCTCTGGTCTGTCTGCTGTCCCTGATCCTGCTGCTGGCTTCCGTCGGTCTGCTGGCTCTGATCGGTCTGCTGCTGTGCTTTCAGTGCTGAAAGTGCCGCCTCCGCTGCTGTCAGTGTATCATAATTCGTTACCTGGGACTTGTCTGCATCAGAAAGTGAATTATACAGACTTCTTGCGGTTGCAATCGCCGTTTCGCTCTCTAACGTTACCGGTCCGATAATGCCGATCGCATTGATCACAGATGGGACATCTGCCTGAACCTGTGCCGGAGTCTCCGGCTGCTGAACGACTGTCGGATTGTCTCCCGGCATACGGTATACTAAAACTGCATATCCCTTGTCGATCGTCTCATAAATCGTCTTTGCCGCAGATGCAGGCAGATTGATACATCCATGGGAACCGCTGGTCTTATAGATACTTCCACCAAACTTGTTACGCCAGGTTGCATCATGCATACCCACATCACCGTTAAACGGCATCCAGTAGGTAACCGGTGTCTCATAATCCGGTCCTCTTAAGACTGCATTCATGGTTTTATAAGTCAGTCCGAATGCACCTGTCGGTGTATCATGTCCTTTTGAAAGATTTCCTGAAACAAAATCACTCTCCACCACCAGTTTTCCGTCTTTGTAAAGGAATAAATGCTGGTTTGTCAGATTGATCTCAACATAAGAATCACCGTAATCATGCTCGCCATGACTGTTTGCCGTTGTGAGATATACAGGTTCTCTTTCTACGTCTTTTCCGGCTTTTAAGTCTGCCACAATCTGTTCTGTTTCCCCGCCGTTATCAATTCTCCATCCATAAAAACCGCCGGTGATCGTAACTGTCGTACCATAGGAAGTCTTTAACTCTTTCGGTAAATAGGCAGTATTATATTTCTTTGCCAGTGTCTTTACAAAGGCAAGCACTTCATCCTCATCAATGGAAACTTTTTCATCCGTTCCTTCGGAAAGCCATGTACTGATCGTTGTCCCGTCCAGTACTTCCCTGTCATCTCCAAAGTCATATGTAATCGTAACACCTGTGTACTGATTTAACGTGTCGATCAGTGCTAATAAGTTTTTATCATCATCTCCGACTGCAGGCTGCACATAACAGCCATTCTGTTCAAGATCTGCTGTCTCGTCCAGCACGGAAATCGCATCGCTGACCGTCTTTTTCACCTTTGCAGTATCAACCTTTGTTCCATAATCAGCCGGTACAAGTACATAACCGTTTTCTTTTGAATAGTCAGAATAAGTCGCATCCACCGGTGTGCGCTGATCTTCCATACACGGAAGCTCCATGACCGCTTCATCCAGTTTCTGTTCATCATAAGATACAACCTTTGCCAGTTCAAACTCCTGCTTCTGGAACATAAAGATCAGCCACGCAAAACCATTCTGCTCCTCTAAAAGTTTCTCTATTTCCCCCTGAAATACCGGCTCCATATCAATATCCGAACCTGCAATGGTTCCGGTTTTATCCTCGCGTGCAGTAACTGTCAGATTGTAATTTTTCATCTCAGTCCGGATCGCATCCTCGACTTTTTCCACACTGCTGCCGCCGACTGCGATCCCATCAATAGAAGTTCCAAAACAAAAATGACTTTCAAAATAAATCGCAAACCCGACATAAATCACAGCAATCGCCGTCATAACACATGTGAGCACCAGTCCTGTATAACTTTTTGCTGACGCACCTCCATGCACTTTCCGCTTGTTTTTCTCTTTCATTTTTCTAAATATCCTTTCATCCTATGTGTAAAGATATGTTGTATCGCATAAAATATGCAAACGGACACCTACTCTATTATAATATCCCGCAAAGTCTTGTCAACAAATTGTCCAAATCGTAATATTTAATTAAGAATTCGTTCTTTTTTCGCATTGATCTGTAATAAAAATTACCGTCAAACTCCCCAAAAACACCGCACAGTGCTTAAAGTTTTCTTAAATTTTAAATAATCTTTCTTAAAATAAGGAAAAGGGAATTGTTTCTAAAAAAATGCTGTGCTATAATCCCTATCGTTGAGATTAATGAAAAGAGGGTGAAACCGTGAAAACGAAGACACGCGATGCGGTCAACGCATTTATTGAGAGAAACAAACATGCTCTTCTTCTGCTTTATTTCATGATTTATCTGCCATGGTTTGGTCATTTAGAGAAAACCGTTACCACGCATTTTCATGTGATCCATGTTGCACTCGATGATTATATTCCATTCTGCGAATATTTTATTATTCCATACTTTTTATGGTTTGGATATGTTGCATGGGGGATCGGTTACTTCTACTTTAAAAATAAAGATGAATATTTCCGTTTATGCACCATGTTATTTACCGGTATGACGATTTTTTTAGTCATCTCCACCATTTATCCAAACGGACATTATTTAAGACCGGCTGCTTTTGCGCGGGATAACGTGTTTGTACATATGGTAAAATGGCTCTACGCAGCGGACACTGCGACGAACCTTTTCCCGAGCATCCACGTTTACAATTCCATTGCAGTCAATTTAGCCGTATGGCACAGTGAAAATTTCCGTGATAAAAAGGCCATCCGTATTGGTTCTGCGGTTCTTATGATAAGCATTATTTTATCTACCATGTTTTTAAAACAGCACTCCGTATTTGACGTGGTTACCGGAATCATTATGGCAGTCTTCATGTACATGCTTGTCTATGTACAGAATCCGGCACGCATGACGGTCGGTGAACGCAAGTACGAGCGCAAACTTCATCAGATCTAAATATCGCTGTTGTGAACAAAGAGTCGCTTGCGACTCTTTCGCGCTCGAGCGGTGCTGTTTACAGCTAACTTCTACTCCGCGAGATGCGCATCCCGCCCGGAGGGCTTTTTCATTCAAATTTCGGGCATCCCTAAATTTTCTGATTTTCACTCTATCTGAACCTTTACAGTTCACACGCACATCCGGCTGCATATTTTGCACAGACCGTCATTGTACTTTCATCATACATCATGCGCTCCGTCCGCTCGACCGGCGTATACTCCCTTACATCCTTTGCAATATGATCTTCTGCGACCACCGCGTCAAATTCATATCCGTCCAGAAATGTACCGACTTTTCCAAAATAACTGCCGCCTCCGGCTGTCGCTAAATAAAACGCTTCCGCAAATGTCAGCGGCTTGCTGTTTTCATCGACCAGACGCCAGTACATTTTTGATACCTGTACCGCTAATGTCAGTGCTTTTGCCATGGAAAGGGAGGAACCGCCCGCCACGTCGGAACCAAGTCCTACCGCAATACCTTCCTCTAAGAACTTCCGGACCGGCGCGATACCGGAAGAAAGATTTAAGTTTGATTCCGGGCAGTGTGCCACATAGACACCGTGCTCTTTCAAAAGTTCCATCTCATCCTCACTGTAAATACAGTGTGCCATAATTGCCGGGTGCTCTTTATCTCCCAGCATATCAAAAACGGCATAGGCATCTGCATAATTTTTCGCTGCCGGAACAAGCTCTTTTACCCATGCGACTTCCGATGGGTTTTCCGACAGATGCGACTGCACGCGGAGTCCTGTCGTTTTCTGCAGTTTTGCAAGTTCTCTCATCAGTTCATCCGTACAGCTTGGAATAAAACGCGGTGTTAAGATTGGGGTTGTACGCTCATATTTTCCGGCTGTCTCCTCAATCCACTTTTTCGTATCTTCTGCCGCTGCATACGCATCCGCCTCACAGAGATTCTCCCCACCGTTGCGGTCCATATTTACCTTGCCGACATAGCTTACGATTCCGCTCTCCTCCAAAAGATCCATCAATGCAACGGTTGCCTCTCTGTGAAGTGTCGCAAAAATGCAGGCACGCGTTGTCAGACTGTGCTTTAAATCAGACACAAAACTTCCATATGCTCTTTTGGCATAGGAGATATCCACATATTTTGCCTCCTCCGGAAAAGTATGCACATTCAGCCAGTCTAAAAGTTCAAGATCCATGCCAAGTGCCCGGAACGTATATTGTGGTGCATGCACATGCAGATCCGTCATTCCCGGAAGGATGATCTTATCACCATAATCGGTCAGCGGCAGTGTCTCATACTGTTTCGGCAGCTTTTCAAATGTGCCGCGGCAGATACCGTTTTCACATACGACATAACCACCCTCTATACTGCACAATTCCTTATTTTCTCCTGAATATACGATATTTCCCTTTAAAACAAAACTTTTCTTTTCCAATATGTTCTCTAATCCTTTTCTTATTGTCTTACCATAATTTTAAAATCTGGATTGCAGACTTCATTACCTTATACTTCACGTCTTCCAATTCTGACGCTGCACATTTTAACTCTTTGCGTATCTCAATATGCTGCGGGCAGTGTTTTTCGCATTTTCCGCAGCCGACACACTGGGATGCGCTTGCGGTGTCTTTCCGGAATGCCGTACACTGTAAATAATCTTTCCGTCCTGATTTTTTCCCTTCCGAATACATCGCATTATAACAGCGGAATGTTCCCGGAATATCCACTCCCCTCGGACAAGGCATACAGTACCCACATCCGGTACATCCGACTTTGACATGCTTTTTGATCTCTTCCTTCACCTGTTCGATCAGTGCCTCGTCTGATGCCGTAAGACAGCCCACATGGGACTCAGATGCCGTCTTTATGTTCTGCTCCACCATTTCCATGGAATTCATCCCGGAGAGCACACAGGTCACCTCCGGCTGGTTATAAAGCCATTTTAAGGCAAGCTCCGCCGGTGTACGTCCTTCTTTGTCAGCGCGGAATAAATCTTTTGCCGGCTCCGGCAAAAGATTTACCAGTCTGCCTCCACGAAGAGGCTCCATGATGATGACCGGAAGCCCTTTTGCATTTGCATAGCGCAGTCCCTCCACGCCGGCCTGCGAATATTCATCCATATAATTGTACTGGATCTGGCAGAAATCCCAGTCATAGACATCCACGAGCTGTTTGAACATCTCGGTATTTCCATGATAGGAAAATCCGATATTGCGGATCTGGCCGGACGCTAATTTTTCCTCGATCCATTCCTGCATGCCGATCTTTTTTAATTTTTCCCAGGTCGGGATATCGGTGAGCATATGCATCAGATAATAATCGATATAATCGGTCTTTAATCTGCGCAATTCCTCCTGAAACATCTTTTCCGCACCTGCGACAGATTTGATCAGATAATGTGGCAGCTTTGTCGCCAGGTAGATCTGCTCCCTGCAGTGGCTGCGGTCTAAGATCTCTCCGACTGCTGCCTCATTGCCTGCATAGACATAGGCGGTGTCAAAGTAATTCACACCTGCTTTGATCGCCGCCATCACCTCTTTTTCCGCCTTATCAATATCGACACTGCTGCCGTTTTTAGTAAAACGCATACATCCATATCCTAAAACGGACAATTCATTTCCTTTTTTATCCCTGCGATACTGCATCCTTTAACTCCTCCAGTTCCGCTAACCATATTGAGGCACACGCATCGGACGGCATACGCAGATCCCCACGCGGAGATACCGCAACACTTCCGACTTTTGGTCCGTCCGGCAGACAGGAACGTTTAAACTGCTGCGCAAAGAAACGGCGGTAAAATGTCTCCAGCCACTTGAAAATCGTCGCATCGTCATAGGTTCCGGCAAATGCCTGTTTTGCCAGACGGTAAACCTTTGCCGGTGCGTAGGAAAGACGCAGCATATGATACAGATAAAAATCGTGCAGCTCGTAAGGGCCGACTAAGTCCTCCGTCTTCTGTGAAATTTTTCCGTCTTCCGGCGGTAAAAGTTCCGGGGATACAGGTGTGTCAAGCACATCGAGCAGCACTTGTTTTAAAGTCTCATCCCCACAGGTATCCGCATAATAACGCACCAGATGGCGCACCAGTGTCTTTGGCACTGAGGCATTGACTGCATACATGGACATGTGATCTCCGTTGTAAGTCGCCCAGCCAAGTGCAAGCTCCGACAAATCTCCGGTTCCGATCACCATTCCACCGGACTTGTTTGCAATATCCATCAGAATCTGCGTGCGCTCTCTCGCCTGTCCGTTTTCGTAGGTCACGTCATGCACTGACGGATCCTGCCCGATATCACGGAAATGAATGTTGACCGCATCTTTGATATCCACCTCGATAAAATCAGCTCCCAGGCAGCGGATCAATGATACTGCATTATCGTAAGTGCGGTCTGTCGTGCCAAATCCCGGCATGGTCACCGCCTTGATATTACTGTGATCCATTCCGAGCGCATCAAAAGCGCGCACAGTGACGAGAAGTGCCAGCGTGGAATCGAGTCCGCCGGAAATTCCAATCACTGCTGACTTGCAGTGTGTATGCTCTAAACGTTTTTTCAGTCCCATCGACTGGATCGATAAGATCTCTTCGCAGCGCAGTGTACGGTCGCGCTCGCCGGACGGCACAAACGGCATCGGATCAATATAGCGCGTCAGCTCTGTCTCCTCCATCTGTAAGGAAAATACATTTTCGCGGTACACCGGCTCTGTGACCGTTTCAAATGTCGTCATTCTGCGGCGCTCGGATGCAAGTCGTGATACATCGATCTCCGTGAATATTGCCTGCGCATCAAAAAGTTCTGACTCCGCTAACAGGCGGCCATTTTCAGCGATCAGGTTATGCCCGGAATAGACCACATCCTGTGTGGACTCGCCGTCCCCTGCACTGGCATAGATATAACCGCAGAGCAGTCTTGCCGACTGTCCGTTTACCAGTTCCCTGCGGTAAGCCGGTTTTCCGGTCGTCTCATCCGACGCGGAAAGATTTACGATCAGCGCTGCACCGTGCATGGCATGTCCGATGCTCGGCGGATTCATCGTCCAGAGATCCTCGCAGAGTTCCGCTGCAATCACAAGTTCCGGCAGTTCCAGACAGGTAAATAACTGCCTGGTTCCCATCGGAACGATCACATCTTCGGTCAGCCTTACATCGACCACCTCTTCCATACCTCTTGTAAAATGGCGCGCTTCATAAAATTCGTTGTAATTCGGAAGGTAGGTTTTCGGCACGATGCCAAGGATTTTTCCACGGTTTACTGCCGCTGCCACGTTATATAATTTTCCTTTGTATGCAAGTGGAAGTCCGACAAATACGATCGCATCCACGCCTGTCGTAAATGCTGCGATATGCAATAATTCTTCTTTCGCCTCCCGAAGCAGCTTTTCCTGTAAAAACAGATCCCCACAGGTATACCCTGTGATACACAGTTCCGGCAGAACGATCACTTTTGCTCCCGCCTCTGCCGCCTCTTTAACAGACTGGCAGATCACTTTTGCATTATATCCTGTGTCGGCAACCCTGATCTTTGGCGTTACCGCTGCAACTTTCACAAATCCCTGTCTCATTCTTTCCTCTTTTCCGGTTACGTTTTGCCCCCTGCTTACCGCAACCACATTGCCTTGCCTTTTCGTTACTGTCCGCTTGTACTGTTTTTGCGGAACAGCAGCACTTTTTATTTTGCGGAACGCATTTCCTTTAATTCGTCCACATCAAAATGGTATGCCTTGTTACAGAACTGGCATTTTACCTCGATCGCCTCTCCGTCATTGATGATCGAATCCAGATCTTTTTTGCTGAGTGTGGAGATTGCGCGTGAAACTCTCTCTTTCGAACAGTCGCACTCAAATGCAGCCGGAATCTTATCTGAGATCTCAAGACCGAAATCTCCTAAGATCTCCTCTAAAATCTGTTCCGGTGTCATACCCTGCTCTAACATTTCCGTTACAGATGCGATCTCCCTGATCTTGTTTTCCAGTTTTTCAATGACCTCATCGCTGGTAAACGGCATCAGCTGGATGATAAAACCGCCCGCCTGGCGCACCGATAAGTCTTTGTCCACTAAAACTCCAAGCCCTACTGCGGACGGGATCTGTTCGGATGTTGCAAAATAATAGGTCAGATCCTCAGCGATCTCTCCGGTCTGCAGTGCGATCTGTCCCACATACGGTTCTTTTAACCCCATGTCTTTGATGACACTCATCACGCCAAGTCCAAGCGCTCCGCCCACATCTAATTTGCCCTGTGCATTTAACGGCAGTTCCACCTGGGATTCCATAGGAAATCCCTTGACATGGCCATGGGAATCCGCTGTCACGGTAAGTCCTTTTGCCGAACCGCCGCACTGGATCTGGATCGTCAAAAGATCCTTATCCCCTTTCATCATTGTTCCCATCATTGCTGCACCGCTCAAAAGACGTCCCAACGCTGCCGTGATGACCGGTCTTGTGTCGTGATCACATCTTGCCTCCTCAACCATTTCCTTTGATGTGATGGCAAATGCACGGATCTGGCTATCCGCCGCTGTTGCTCTTACAATATAATCACTCATATTTTATCCTCCATTTTCGTACTGTACTCATAAATTTCTGATTGACTCAATGATGCTGAGGGCAAACAGTGCATTCAGATTTCCCGATTGCCGGTGCCCCTCCCCGCGATCACATAAATGCGCTCGCTGTCCTCTTTTACCGGCTCTCTTGTGAATGCGTCATATGCTGCGATAAGTTCAAGCCCCGCCTGTTCTAAAAGGTGTTTTACGGTTTCGAATTCGTAGGCACGCTGGTAGTGCGTCTCCTCAAATTTGCGGTAAAGTCCTTCTTCTTCCCGGATAAAAAGCGTCAGATCATATTCATTGATCTGCTCGTCTTCGTCGAAATAGTTATCCCAGATGAAACTGCCCTCGTCGCGGTTTTCTGCGATCGTTGTCTCACCTAAAAGTTCTCTGTATTTATATACTGTGTTCAGATCGAAAATAAAAATACCATCCGGATCTAAATATTCATTGACACGGTAAAACAGGGACAAAAGATCTGTCTCTTCGAGCAGATAGTTCATCGAGTCACAGATACTCACGACCGCGCGCACGCTTCCGTACAGTTCAAGTTCTCTCATATCCTGTAACAGATATAAGATCTCATCCTCCGGCATCTCCTGATATCCGGTCTCTGCCGCGATCTCCAGCATTTCCGGTGAATTATCCACACCGATCATATCGTAGCCCGCTTTTTTCAACAATCTTGTGATTTTTCCTGTTCCACAGCCCAAGTCAAGTACTGTTCCGTCACAGATCCCATATTCTTTCAGAAGTCCTATAATGTACCGGCTCCACTCTTCATATGGAACATTATCCATAAACAGATCATACACCTGTGCAAAACTTGTATATGCTTCCAAATTATAATCTCCTTTTATCGCTGATTACTGGCAAGTACCATCTTATCACAGGTTTTAGTTGAAATAAAGCAAAAAAGAATCTATACTATTAGCAGTATGTCATTTTTTATTTGAGAAAAGGATTTTGATATGCCCGAAAATTACGATCACTACATCAGCAAAAACATCAAGGCATTTTACAAAAGAAGACTTGCAGCCCCGATCATTTACCTCATCGTGCTCATTCTTACATGGAACTTTTTTTCGTTATCCGCTGTGTTTTCCCCGGATGTTCTTCCCGAAGATACTTCCTTAGAAACAGCTTTCCGTAATGGCGAACAATATGTGAGCACCACGCTTTGCGATTTGAAATTTACCGGATATACCCAGTCTATCTTTGGTCATACCAACGGTTATTATTATTACACCATGCGTGACGAGGAATGTATTATTGTATTATTATCGCCAAATACAAGCGAAGAGGGCTTGCCTTCCATTGAGGAAGTCACCATCAAAGGAAAAATTTCAAAAGGAAATGAAAATTTTGACACCCTGCTTTCCAATCTTTCCACCGATTTAAACTGGACAGAAAATGGGATCCGCAACAAGGTTTCTTCCTGCTATATCAGCGAGCCGGGGTTTAATCGTATCGGAAACCGGATTTTATTTGCAGCGATTTTCATTACCGGAATCTATGCACTGCTCTGCATTGTGCTTTCCGTCGTGTACATGTATTTTCCGGTGCTCTCCCCTGCCTGTCAGGATCTCGCACTGTTTGGAAACCCAAAAAAAATGTTAGAACAGGCAGAGGAAGAGCTTGCCACACTGCCGCAGCTTGCAACGGAAGATATGTTTATCACGGAACATTTTTTCATTGAAACTTCCGTCTACGGCAACGCGATCGTACCGATTGATCAGATCATCTGGATCTACAAATATTCCACGCTGCACAAGTTCTTCTGGTATCATTTCAGTATCTCCTACACACTGCATATCAGCGCCAACAAGCATCTGTATATCCAGTGCCCGAAGAATATCAAATCCGACATCGACGGTATCATCGATTACCTCTCAGAGGCAAACCATAACATTCTTGTTGGATTTAATGAAAAAAACCGCTTAAAAGTGCAGGAGATCCAGGGGACACCGATGCATTTTGAAAAGTTTATTGCTTTTTTAAATAAGCGAATATAAAAAATTTTATAAATTTTTTCCATCATAGAAAAAGAGGCATGTGAAATTACCGCATGCCTCCTTCTCTATGAAAACTATTTTACAATCCTGCTTTTCTGCTGGCAGATATGTTAATCTGTATCACTGCTTACCTGCATAACTACCGGCAGGACGTACTGATCGACTCAATCGCCACCGCACCACCGCGCACAACCTCGATCCGGTGGAATTTGGATTTTAACAGAGCAATCAGCTCGTTGTTACGGCGTTCCGTCAGCTTACACTCTAAAAGTACACTGTCATTGCCAATATCTGCCACCTGCACGTTAAACACCTGTGCGATCTGAAATATCTCAAGTTTTCCTGCCTCATTGACATCTAATACTTTTGCAAACAAAATCTCTTTCATGTGGATCGGCACATCGGTAAGATCGATAACCTTGATAACCTCGACCATGCGGTTCAACTGTTTTTTGATCTGCTCAAATGTGATATCATCACTGGTCACACAGATCGTCATTCTTGAAACCGTCTCATCCTCTGTTGTACCAACCGTAAGACTCTGGAGATTGTAAGATTTTCCGGAGAAAAGACCGGATACTTTTGCTAAAACACCTACCTGGTTTTCCACATATAATGCAATCCATCTATTTTTCATACCCGTATCCTCTCCTATTTCAAAATCATCTCGCTCATTGGATTTCCGCTCTTTACCATAGGAAGTACGATCTCATCCGTAGAAATCATAAATTCAATGATCGTCGGAGCATCCGTGCAGGTGCGTGCTTCATCGAGTGCTGCCTGAATGTCCTCTTCTTTTTCCACTCGTATCCCATGTGCTCCGTAGCTTTTTGCCAATGCGATAAAATCCGGTGTGTACGGCGGACAGGATGCATTCGGTCCCTTACAGTTTGCAGGACAGGTTCTCCTTCTGCGCAGGCAGGTCGCCTCATAACGTTTTCCATAAAACAGCTGCTGCATCTGACGCACCATGCCAAGGTAATAGTTATTAAACAGGCAGATGATCACCGGTGCTTCCTGTACGACCGCCGTTGCCATCTCCTGAATATTCATCTGAAAACCGCCGTCTCCCGTAAAACATACGACTTCCTTATCGCGATTGCCGATCTTTGCCCCGATCGCTGCCGGGAATCCAAATCCCATCGTGCCAAGTCCACCGGACGTGATCAGCTGATGCCAGGCATCCAACTCCAGGTACTGTGTCGCCCACATCTGATGCTGTCCGACATCCGTCACATAGACAGCCTCTCCAAAGGTTCGGTTTACATGCTCAAATACCATCTGCGGCGTCATGCCACAGTCCCTGCGCATCTCAAGCGGATTTTTCTTATCCCACTCCGCAATTTCTTTCTGCCACTGCTCGGTATCTTTTGATTCCGCCCATTCAAGCAGCTTTTCTAACGCCAGATTCGCATCCGATACGACCGGCACATCCACTACAACATTTCTGGAGATTGATGCCGTATCCACATCGATATGTACGATCTTCGCTTTCGGTGCAAATTCATTCAGATCTCCGGTGATACGGTCATTAAATCTCGTTCCGATAGAAAAGAGCACATCACATTTGCTGACTGCCATATTTGCCGCATATTTTCCATGCATGCCGCTGTTTCCGACATAAAGCGGGTGGCTTGTCGGGATTGCACCTTTCCCCATGATCGTTGTGACAACCGGGATCTGCATTTTCTCCGCCAATGCGAGCAGTTTGTCATTCGCATGTGCAATATTGATTCCGCCTCCGGCAAGGATCAGCGGTTTCTTTGCGGTGCGGAGCAGCTTATATGCCTTTTTCAGCTGTCCGATATGTACCGACTCATTCGGCTTATAACCGCGGATCTGAATATTGGACGGATACTCCGCCGGTCCTGCTGCTGTCTGGATATCCTTCGGAATATCGATCAGTACCGGTCCCGGCTTGCCGGTGGATGCGATATAAAATGCCATCTTGATGATACGTCCCAAATCTTCCCGTCTGCGCACGGTCACACCGTATTTTGTGACACTTCTTGTCATTCCGACAATATCTACTTCCTGGAACGCATCATTTCCTATTAAAGACAGTGGAACCTGTCCCGTAAAACAAACCAGCGGAATACTGTCATAATGTGCATCCGCAAGACCGGTAATGATATTGGTCGCACCCGGCCCGCTCGTCACCAAACACACACCGACTTTTCCGGTAGATTTCGCATACCCTTCCGCCGCGTGGATCAGCCCCTGTTCATGTCTCGGCAGGACGACGTCAATACTATCCTGTTTATATAATTCATCGAAAAGATCCGTCACAGTACCGCCCGGATAACCAAAAATGGTATCCACGCCCTCTTCCTGCAGCGCTTTTACAAATAATTTTCTGCCTGTTATATCCATATCGTCCTCCCAAAAACCAAGGTATTTTTTCTTTCAAAAAACTATATCCCATCTTACCGGGAAATGCAATGATTTTATTTATCCAATCAGACCGACTGATTTTAAGATAAAGATCCATCCGGTCAGCGTAAATGCAGCCAATAACGTTGTCGTCACGATCACACTCGCCGTCAGCACACCATCGTTGTTCATGCTCTTTGCCATGATATAACAGCTCGGTGTCGTCGGAGATGCAAGCATGATCAGAATTGCGATCATTTTCTCCCCACTGAACCCCATCCATGCCGCAACCGGAAGGAAAATGAGCGGCTGGATCACCAACTTGATCAGAGATGCCGCGATCGTCGGCCTGATCTTCGCAAGTGCCTTTCTGCCCTCAA
This sequence comes from uncultured Roseburia sp., assembly GCA_934317215.1. GTDB lineage: Bacteria > Bacillota > Clostridia > Lachnospirales > Lachnospiraceae > Roseburia. The sequence continues at coordinate 9,463 of CAKREH010000021.1, read as the reverse complement.
ATCCGGCTCCGATCGTGATCAGTGCAAGCGGTGTCGCCATCTGTGCCACACTGTTGACCGTCTTGTTGATGATCGTTGGAAATTCAATTCCTGAAAGTCCCACGATCAGTCCCGCTAAAATACCAAGAATGATCGGGTTTTTAGCGATTCCGATACATGCCTCTTTGATCTTCTCTTTTCCATCCACTCCGCTCGCATTTTCTCCCTCAAAGGTCAGCACGATCACGGAAAAAATATTATAAAGCGGCACAGCGCTGACGATCATAAGAGGCCCCATCGCTGACGTTCCATAGATATTCTGGATAAAGGCAAGTCCCATCACCGCCGCACTGCTGCGGAACGATGCCTGCACAAATGCGCCCCGCATGGTCTGATCTTTTAAAAACAGCTTCACACCTCCCCAGATCAGCCAGAAACACGCGGTACTGACAAGTGCACAGAACAATACATATTTCAAATCAAATACTGCCCTGATATCCACGCCCGCGATATCGCGGAACAGCATAAACGGCAGTGTTACCTTAAAATTAAAACGGTTTGCCACCGTGACAAAATTGTCATTTAACATGCCGATCTGTTTTAAAAAATAGCCGATGACCATCACCAAAAAAATCGGAAATGTTACATTGATACTGTAAATAAAATTTTCCATCTTTGCTGCACTGCTTTCTGTTGTTTACTTATTTTTCAACTCTCTCGTACCGGTAAAAATAGTATTCGAGATCAAAATATGTCTGTTCCTCACTGTCCGCCGTTATCTGCCATTCCGGATCCGCATCCAGATCCGGGAAATGTGCATCCGCATCATATGCAAAATCGATTTTTGTGACATGCGCCACATCACATTCATCAATGAGCTGCTTATAAACAGATTCCCCGCCGATCACATAAATATCTTCGCTGTTATACTTTTCCAACTCTTCATGTAATTCTTCCATATCATGTACGATCAGTGCTCCCGGAACCCGGAACTTTTTATCATGTGTCAGCACAATATTCGTCCGTCCCATTAAAGGCAGTCCATTTGGAAATGTCTCCAATGTCTTTCGTCCCATCACAACCACTTTGCCCATCGTCGTCTCACGGAAAAACTTCTGATCTGCCGGAATCCGCACCAACAATTCATTTTTATTGCCGATCGCCCAGTTTTCATCTGCCGCTACAATTAAATTCATAAATTTCTCCATTCTGCATATGAAAGTTCTTATTTTTCACACGCTTCTCCATTCTGCATATGAAAGTTCTTATTTTTCACACGCTTCTTCATTCTGATCACTGCACTTTTTTCAAACACCATACTCTTATCCCGCACACAGTTTCTTCTCTCTCAAACTCTCATTTTACCTAATTTTCACGAAAATGACAAGGTGTATTTCTATTGCTTTTTCTAACAGAATGGGGTATATTATCAATATGTTTATTTGATTTTTATCCATGCCCCGGCATGTGAATAATAAAACGGAGGATGATTATGAGTCAGGCAAAAGTTGACCGCTATAAAGAAGAGAAAGCAAACCGCAAAAAGATTCTTGCAAAAGAAAAAAGAAAACGTATCGCAGGTTTCATCTGCGGATGGGTAATTGCATTACTTATCGTCGGATGGGCAGGATACTCTGGTTATAACGCTTACGAAAAGAGCAGACCGATCAAAACGATCTATGCCGATCTTGATGCTATCAATAATTACATGGATACACTCAACACAGAAGAATAACTTTTTTACACAAAAAGGTTCCGGTACATCCGGAACCTTTTTGATTCTTGACAACAGACAGTTTTCATATCTCTCATTCTGTTATTTCAGACTGTGTTAATCTGCCTCCCCCTCTGCGATCTCCGCTTTCGCAAGCGCATTTTCAATCGCATTTAAAAGTACGATCGATGTATACTGATTATCCGTATTATATGTAATCCCTTCCGTCGACTGCTGTTTTATCACCTGTTCACTGACATTTTCCAATGCCGGCTCCATAAGCGGATACATTGTCGCCACTGTTTCATCCAAACTGACCAGGGAAATGGACTGTATACGGTTTTCATCTACAATGACCTGTACATCTGCTGACTGGCTGCCCATCATTACCGACGAAGTGTATACGCCTGCCGTATACTGCATCGCTGGCTCTGTCTCACTCTTCTGCTTTTTCGGTAAAAACATGAAAAGCAGCAATATGACCAGTATGATCCCAAGTCCGACAAATATCGCTGTATAGATAACCTCCTTCATATGAAGGACCACGATCCTCGTCTTTGCGCTCACCCTGTACCTCCATGGTATCGATTGTTATATTGTATGAGCGCAAAGCATATTACATGCACGCTTCTTTTAAACATTCTTCATATTCTTTTACCGGCAGTGGACGTGAAAAATAGTATCCCTGAATATCATCACAGTCCAGATTACACAAAAATATCAGCTGCTCTACCGTCTCAACACCCTCTGCCGTAATTTCCATGCCAAAACTCTGTGCCAGCTTTGTGATTGAATTTAACAGTTTCTCTCCGTTGTCATCTCCTATGTACTCGACAAGACTTTTATCCAGCTTGATCGTATCGAAATGCATACGGTTTAGAGCAGCAAAGGATGAATATCCACTTCCGAAATCGTCCAGAAGTATCTTAAATCCTGCCGTATGAAACTGTTCTAACAGATTAAATATTTCATTATTATCAATCGTTGCACTTTCTGTAATTTCCAGCTGAATGTATTTCGAATCAAGGTCAAACGACCGGATAATACTTTCATATTTTTCAACGACGCTTGAATAATAGAGACTGACACGCGAAATGTTTACCGAAACAGGAAGCAGCTTCTGTCCCTGTTTCTGCCACTCTTTCTGCTGCCTGCACACAGCTCGGAATACATACTCATCGAGCCGGATGATATTTCCATTCCGTTCAAACAATGGAATAAACTTAAGCGGCGGAATCAGTGTTCCGTCCGCCCTGCGCCAGCGCACAAGAGCTTCCGCTCCCACAAGCTTTCTCGAATGTGCACTGTACTTTGGCTGATACCAGATCTCAAACTCTTCATTTTCAATCGCTTTTTCAAAATGTTCTTCTAATTCACGGTTTTCCTGAATACTCTCATGGTTCAGCTCATCATAAAACATATAATGCCTGTCACGTCTTCCTTTGATCTGATGCTTCGCCAGCACTGCATTTCCGTATAAAGACTCGATCTCATCTAATACGATCGTATGAAAAATTCCAAACACCGGGAAAAGATTTGGTATTTCCAGACGTTCCGGTATCTCTTCTATCTTTTTTATTACATGTTCCAGTCTTTGTTTGATGTTTTCCTGATTTTCATCCATCCAGAACAATATAAACCGGTCGGCATTGACATGCGCTGCCAGTTCATTTTCTCCCGTTTCGTTTTCAAAAATCTCCCATATGGCACGCAGCACCTCATCACCTTTTGGGACGCCACAGGTGCTGTTGATCAGCTTAAAATCTGTCACATCCATAGCAATCAGCCATCCCACACCGTCTTTTTTACTTTTCGCGCGTTCCTTAAATGCCACAAAATTATCTCCCAATGTAACGGGATCCTGATACGCAAGTGTCATCAGTTCTTTTTTACTTTTGCGCCACGAATAAATATAGACCCCGACACTGACAGATATCACAGCCAGAATGATAACCATCAGACTGTTGATCGCATCCATGACCACCTGCATACGGCTTGTTAAAACACTTTCCGACACCGCAGTGACTACATACCATGTTTCACCGCTTTCTTCTATTTTAAGCGGCATATAGTAATACAGTGAGGCCTCTTTGCGTTTTGGATCCATTCCATAGCCGCTTTTTCCCTCTTTCATGTCACTGATCATCTTATCCCTGGCATCGTCATCTCTGGCATCGTCATCTCTGGCATCCTCATCTCTGGCATCCTCAGAGGCATCCGTGACAAAAATATTCTTTCCAATTCCCCATTTCTTACTGTTTCCAGAACCTGCCACGATCGTACCGTCTATTTTTATGATGTAATTAAAAGCCTGTCCTTCAAATATCTCATTCTTCAGACATTCCTCAAACATCTCATATCCACAGGTTCCAAACAGAACACCTTTTATCGTTTTCTGATCTTTTTCATATACCGGTACACTGAATACATTTATGGTTTCATATGAAGTATCAATCCTGTCTTCAAATGCATCCGTCAAAAAGTTTTTTCCCTGCATCGACTGTTGGAAAAAATCTCTGTCAGACATATTCAGCCGATATCCATCCGTCGTTTTTGCTGTACCATCTGCCGCAATATATCCCATCCGTTTGAACTGGTAAGTCTCTACGAACCCCTGCATTTTATCAACAAAAATACTCTCATCTCCATCCGAAAGTTCCCTTGCCAGACTGTCAAGCAGACGAAAACGCGTACCTGCTTCTTTCTCCACAAGTATTTCATTCTGTTCAGCCACACCCTCGATACTGCTCATCAGCTGTTGCTGCAAACTGTTTCTGATCTGTCCGAAACATCCGAATAATGCTATTCCAAAAATCAGCAATATTACACATAAAACCGCAACATTGTGTATTCCTGTATTTTTTTTATACATCCTGGCACCCCATAACTATTTCAAAGTCCTAATACAAATATTTTCCATGACCATTTTCCCATGTTTTTTATTATAACACTCTTCATTTATGAGTGCCACCCTAAAAAAACGTTTTCAGCTGTCGATTTTTTCAAAAAATTATTGACAAATTGCTTTTCCCATAGTAAGATAGAACATGTGTCTGACAGACAGATACAAAACAATTTATGTATGCGCGAGTGGCTCAGTTGGTGGAGCACGACCTTGCCAAGGTCGGGGCCGCGGGTTCGAGTCCCGTCTCGCGCTCTTTGCAAGATACAATACAATTTTATATATGCGCGAGTGGCTCAGTTGGTGGAGCACGACCTTGCCAAGGTCGGGGCCGCGGGTTCGAGTCCCGTCTCGCGCTTTTTTTATTTTATGGGAAGCCTTGATTTACAGGGGTTTCCATTTTTCTTTTCTTATCATTTTTCCTTTATCAAGCCATCATCTGTCTTACAGGATGTGCCCGCTCCGGTCGGTTTATAAATGCGGGCAGCCATATATGTATGCATATCCATCCCTCCTCACACCATTTTCAAATTCCTCAAACAATGAAATAAATTTATCGATTTCCTCTTTATAATTATCCGATGTAATTTCCTCATTTTTATCACCTATCTCATAGGGCATCTCGTCAGTGACAACCGTCCCTGCATGCAGATAATCAAAATATTTGTTAAAATCAGTAATTACCGCCGCCTTGTTAAAATCTGTGCTATATATCTTTACATTATCATACTGCAGCAGATGTTCCATGCTGACATTCAATGTGTTCATGTAAGTGTCAAACATACCATTCCGGTAAGCGCAATCCCACCATAAAATGCCATATGGCGGAATAAAAAAGATAAATTGTGTCTGGGGATTTTCTTTCACATTATTCTCAATTCCACGCAGATTTTCCGTCACCCATTCCTGCTGTTCATTCACAGGCTTTTGTTCATAATATAATGTAGTGACATCCGGTGAATATGACCGCAAAACCGCTTCTATTCCGCATTCTTTTAGACCGTTGAACTGATACGCTGTTCCCGGATCATAAATACCTGCCTTTGAAATTTTCACAAGCTCAGGTATACGCTGCAGCAATATTTCCCCATTCCATAAATATTTCACATCATCTGCCGGATTTGCATTTGTCAGATACCGGACTTCCTGTGGTATATAATTCAATTCGGGATCTGTATAAAAAGAAAACACATCCAGTCCATAAAAAACATATTTTAACTGCTGTCTTTTTATTGCCTCATCCAGATAGTGTTTTAACAACGCTGCAGATGCAGAATCACCAACAGCCTTTATTGTTTTGCAGTCATATTTCTCATCCAAAATATCCGTATTCATATTTAATGAGACAGAAGATCCTAACAATACACTGTCATATTCTAAGTGTTCTATTGCGCCAGGCACCTGATACTGTTTGCTATTCTGAATTGCATTCAGGCCAAACCACGGTTTATGATAATGAAAAAAAGGATCTGCCAAAAATATGATAACTGCGCATAACACCAGCAAAATCGCAACAATTCCCATATAAACTTTGATCAACTGCTTTGATGTATATTTTTTCATCGTTTTACTCCATTTTAAAAATTAAAATACAAAAAAACCGTAATTCCCGAAAATGTCAAGACAGACGCCGCCATAACAAACGCCAGCACACACATTTCTATTTTTGTTGCCGTCCGCTCCGTCACATATGCCACCGAATCCTTACGCGTACACAGCCATGCAGCAAACGCGAGCGTGCATATCATACAAAACAGATACATCAGACCAACTGCCGCGCTTCCCAGAAAATGATTTGTGATAATATATAAAATATGTGTCTGCCAGCCTCCCATCGCTCCGGCAAGCTGTAACACACTTCCAGTTATCTGGAAAGAAAACATTTTTTTATAAAAAGTTCCTGCCATCGCCAGTGAATCACTCCGGAAAAGAACCCACATCAGCATTACATAAACAAATGTAATCCCCCATTTTACGCCCTTTTTTCTGTCTGCAATAATCGGATTCCTTTCCAGCAGATTCATAATTCCATGCCCCAGTCCCCACACAACAAATGTCCAGTTCGCGCCATGCCATATTCCGGAGCACAAAAACACAACAAGAATATTACGAATCTGTTTCCATTTCCCTTTTCTGTTTCCACCAAGCGGAATGTATACATATTTTCTCAGGAACGCACCCAGCGTAATATGCCATCGGCGCCAGAATTCACTGATGCTTACTGATTTATATGGCGATTTAAAATTGTGTGGCAGTTCAATATTCATCATCCACCCAATTCCAAGTGCCATATCACAATAACCGCTAAAATCAAAATATATCTGAAAGGTATATGCAAGAATTGTAATCCATGCCGCCGGCATATCCAGCATTTCAACCATCCCGAACCCCGCATTGGCAACTTTTGCGATCATGTCAGCGAGCAATGCCTTTTTCCCCAGTCCGATCGTAAAAAGTCTGATTCCTTTTAACACATTATCCCAGTTTAATTTTTTCTTTTTCTCATCCATAAACTGAGGAATCAGGATATCATGTGACACAATCGGTCCTGCGATCAACTGTGGAAAATAAACAACATACGCCGCATAATCCATTAATTTATAATGTTCTGCCTCGCCCTTCATCCGATCGACGATATAGGAAATCTGCTGAAATGTATAAAAGCTGATTCCCAACGGCAGAACAATCTTTTGAATTTCCAACCCTGTATGAAAAATATAATTCATGTTGTACACAAAAAAATTACAATACTTAAAATAAAATAAGATGGCAAGATTACATACAACCCCCGCTGTTCCAAGCACCCTGGGTGCACGATCCATATACCTGCTAAACATCCAGTTTAAAAGTACGCTGGCCACTATCAAAAGTACGTACCAATAATTTCCATATCCATAAAACCACAGCGACATAGCAATCAATATAGCCTGCGCCATCCGATACTTTCCAAAATGATTACACCCGAACCACAGCAAAAGCATTACCGGTAAAAAAACAAAGATAAATATGTATGAATTAAACAGCATGTCTACTCCCCATAAAAGTTTCTGCCAAAAAATTGTTGACAAATTTTATTTTTCATAGTATTATATCGTATATGTTGGTAAATAGTCAACAACTTCATATGCGCGAGTGGCTCAGTTGGTGGAGCACGACCTTGCCAAGGTCGGGGCCGCGGGTTCGAGTCCCGTCTCGCGCTTCTTTTAATTGTAGCGGAAGCCTTGATTTTACAAGGTTTCCGTTCTTTTTATGTCTACATGAAGTTGTAGATAACTGTAGAAAGTTGATTCTACAACGCTTTTTCTAATAAATTCTGTGTCTCCTCTGTTGTGAGTGGATTGTAAATATATCCCAAAGTTGTGTTCAGATTACTGTGTCTGTTGTGGTCAAGCTTTTTTGTAACTTTTGTGGCCAAATCCAAAAATTATTACATATCAAGCACACCTGAGCCCATAATACTAAAGTTCATGTCTTTTCCTGTTATTTCTCTTCCCATACATCCCTCAATAAAATCAAAGTATCCATCTGAGCCTGAGTGTTTTTCCCATGTGTCAATGGATTCCTTGATCCTTAACAGGCACATTACCGGAAATCTATAGTATTCTTTCACTTGTCCCTGTGACAACATATCCACCTGGAATTGTTCTTTTAACAGTTCCATTATCTCTTCATTCGTGTAAGGGTCAAATGCCATAAGCAATGCTTTTTCAAGTCTTTCATTTTCTTCATTTCTAAAGTTGCCCGTGTCATATTTTTCACCACTGCAGTTTCCTTTTACATCAAATAATACCAATGCAATGGCCTCCCTTAGTCTACGGCTGTTTGATTCCGGAAATTCGCGGTGTATTTTTAATACATTTCCCTCCATTGGCAGCAGCAGCATAGCGTATGTTTCTTCTTCGCCTTTTCGGATCTTCCCAAATTCCCGTTCCATCTGTGAATAAATTTTTTCAAACTGGTATAACTGCATGATTGTTTTTCCTTCCCATCTTTCTATAAATTTTTTTCAAAAAAGCTTGACCGATCAGCCAGTATATGTTGCGCAAGCCTTGTTTATAAACATATTTCAAGGAGGTGCCTCATGGCTCATATTTTTTTAGCACAATTAAAAGCAACCCTTGATAACTGCATTGATGAACTTGAACAAATCCATTTTCTGTTCTCCAAAAACCTGGAAACTGTTTTTTTTCAGGAAGCGTAAACTTATTTTCAAAAAATATATACAGTTTATGCTTCTGATGCAGGGCATATCTGAAAAACGGCGGTGACGAAACAGCGACCATGTTTCTCATCCTTATTATACTTCTTAATGTGGCAGATGTGCAATCTGTCTTTTTTTACAACACGAGATAATAATTCCTTTGCAATACCTTTTCTTCTATATTGTGGTTCTGTAAACATACTGGATAACAATCCTATCTTTCCATTTGGACATCCAAAATAAGGCGGCTTCTCCACAAATGACATTCCACTTGTCCCAATAATATTTTTTCCATCTACATAATGTCCTTTCATGTGCTAATCTTTATGATACAGCTATGTTTATTAATACCTTTATCTCAAAACATTTTCAACATATTCTTGGTATCCCTGCTCCAAAATACTAAAAGAACAACTGTTGTCAGTTAATTTCTGTTTTCGATTTGTTATAACCATTTCATATATTTTATTTGCTTTTTTCTGAATCCGCTCAGCATTGTCCATAGGTGTATTGCCGCCGAGCCATCGACCGTCCTTTGCAAGTTCCATCATATTGTCTACAATTCTTTCTGTCAGAGTATCCCTTTCAAATTCCGCAATGACCACAAATATCTGAATGAAGATTTTATAGAGTCCGTCATTTTCAGAAGGGATAATTCTCATTATGA
>CAKREH010000020.1 GCA_934317215.1 uncultured Roseburia sp. | reverse complement strand
TTTTAGGAGAAGGTATTTTTACTATGGGGTATAGCAAAAACTATATATAATGTATTGGGGGGTTTTTACGGTTATTATAATAGCATGCCCCCGCAAATAAGTGTGCACAAAGTTCACAATTTTTCATCATTGTTTTTATACATATTGTACAGTACCTTGGTACCGTATTTTTGTGAAAGCAGAAAAATATGCACAATTACTTATCAAATAACGCCTCAAACTCCTTCTGGCTGATTTTTTCTTTCTCCAAAAGAAGGTTTGCGCAGGCATCTAATACATCACGATTTTCCATGATCATCTGTTTTGCTTTTGCATAACTTTCATCAATGATACGTTTGATCTCCTGATCGATCGCACTTGCCACGCCCTCACTGTATCCTCTTGCATGTGCAAGGTCACGTCCGATAAATACTTCATCATCGTCGTTGTCGTAACAGATCAGACCGATGTTATCCGACATACCGTATTTGGTAACCATGGCTTTCGCCATCTGTGTCGCCTGTTTGATATCCTGTGATGCCCCGGTCGTAATATCATCAAATACCAGTTCTTCCGCAACACGTCCGCCAAGTGATACGACGATATCCTGTAACATCTTGCCTTTTGTGTTGAACATCTCATCCTTTTCCGGCAGAGGCATTGTATATCCTGCTGCACCGCTTCCGGTCGGAATGATCGATACCGAATAGACAGGTCCGACATCCGGTAATAAGTGAAATAAAATCGCATGACCGGATTCATGGAATGCCGTGATCCGTTTCTCTTTGTCAGAGATCACACGGCTCTTCTTCTCCGCACCGATACCCACTTTTACAAAAGATTTTTTGATATCGTCCTGCTTAATATAGGCACGGTTATCTTTTGCAGCAATAATCGCTGCTTCATTCAAAAGATTCTCAAGATCCGCACCGGTAAATCCCGCTGTGGTCTGTGCGATCTGCTTTAAGTTAACATCATCGCCCAACGGCTTGTTCTTCGCATGTACGCCAAGGATCTCCTCTCTTCCACGCACATCCGGACGGCCGACGACAACTTTACGGTCAAAACGTCCCGGACGCATGATCGCCGGATCCAGGATATCCACACGGTTGGTCGCTGCCATGACAATGATGCCCTCATTGACCCCAAATCCGTCCATCTCAACGAGCATCTGGTTTAAGGTCTGCTCACGCTCATCGTGGCCGCCGCCCATACCGGTTCCTCTTCGTCTGGCCACTGCATCAATCTCATCGATGAAAATGATACACGGCGCATTTTTCTTTGCTTCCTCGAAAAGGTCGCGGACTCTCGATGCACCGACACCGACAAACATCTCTACAAAGTCAGAACCGGAAATAGAGAAAAACGGTACTCCTGCTTCCCCTGCAATCGCTTTTGCAAGCAATGTCTTACCGGTACCAGGAGGTCCCACCAAAAGCACGCCTTTCGGGATTCTTGCACCGAGCTGCGTATATTTCTTCGGAGCGCGTAAGAAATCAACGATCTCCTCTAACTCTTCTTTTTCTTCCTGTAATCCTGCGACATCAGAAAACTTCACACGTTTTGCCGGATCGTCACTCATTCTTCTCGCACGGCTCTTGCCAAAATTCATCATCTTGCTTCCGCCGCCCGAATTTGCCGCTGCCTGATTGGTCATGATCATAAAGAAAATGAACATTGCAGCAAAAATGATCAGATATGGCAGCAGTGTCAAAAGCCAGCTCTCCTCCGGCGGATTCTGGACTGTATAAGTCTTAAATCCCGCATCCCGCATGTACTGCTCGATCTCTGCCACGTCGGAAACAAGCATCATCTGCGTACTCGAATCACTAAATGTAATGTTCACACTTCCTGTCGGCACTTCACGGTTCGGTACAACATTAACCTGTGTTACTTTGCCCTCTGCCAATGCCGTCTCAAACTGCTGTCTTGTATATGTGTTGGTCACGTTATTGCCATCGAGCCAGTACCAGATTGCAATGACAGCGAGAACTAATATCAGATATACTCCAAATCCTCTAAAACCACTTCTCTTATTATTCAATCCCTTTTCTCCTTTATTCCTCTATCTCCACAAATCCAATGTAAGGCAGATTACGGTACTGCTGATTATAATCAAGACCATAACCTACTACAAATTCGTCCGGTATCTCAAATCCGACATAGTCAACCTTCACATCCACAACTCTGCGTTCCGGTTTGTCAAGAAGTGTACACAGACGGACACTCTTTGGACTTCTTGTTTTCAAATTCTCCAGAAGGTAGCTTAAAGTTCTTCCTGTATCGATAATGTCCTCGACAACAATGACATTCTTTCCTTCAATGCTTGTTGATAAATCCTGCACGATCTTTACAATTCCGCTGGATTCCGTACCGGAGCCATAACTTGAAACAGACATAAATTCCACTTCTACCGGAACGGTGATCCTCTTTGCCAGCTCACAGGTAAAGAAAGACGCCCCCTTTAAAATACAGATCAGGCATACGGATTCCCCGGCATAATCCTCACTGATCCTTGCACCTAATTCTCTGATCTTTTTTTCAATCTCTGCTTCCGTAAAATGAACGTTAATGTTTTTAATCTTCACGATAATTTCCTCCGTCGATCCTTACTTCCAGAATCTTTTTTGTATCTTCTTTTATTTTGCAGACGGCACTGATCCGCCCGCCAATGACCCATAACACATGCGACTGCTGCGCTAAAAGCCATACGTGCTCTCTTTTTATCTGCGGTATTTTTTCGTCAATAAAATAGCTTTTCAGTTTCTTCTTATGTCCTGCATCATCCACCGTCAGATAATCTCCCGATGCCCTTCTCCGAAACTGCAAGCCACGTTCTATCCTATCATAATTCAGCCATTTCGTATACTGATTTTTTGGAATTTCGTCAATTTTTCCCGAAAATAAAAGCATTCTGAGACGCACATTGGCATCCGGCAGTGTAATATTTATCGTTTCTCCTGCCTCAAGTTTTGCAAAATCATCTGCCGTAACCTCATAAAATGACTGTGAAGCACCTGCTGCATCTTCTGTTTCACATCCACCTTTCTCCTGCCATGTTCCCGTGCCAGCTTTGTGCGTCCCGCTCCGGCACAACCTTACCCCCTCATAGATCCTTCTCGCCGTCATCTGATATGGAAGTGTGATCTCCCGTCCGGTCTGTTTCTCCATCAGCGCACAGACATCCTGCACATGTACCATGCCAAGATCTTTCCGGCTGCCGGCAGTCTTTCCAAGCACCTCATGAACGATCTCCCGTCTTATGATCTCAGGATACTTTTTCCACTCATTTTCTAAAATAACGTATGCACCGTCCCCACCAATGCAGCATGTCTGCACGGCTTTTTTTATCTCCTGCTCCATATAACCGGCCACCTGCTGCAAAAGCAGTGCGCTCTGATTCATATGTGAAACTGCCTGCTCATTGATCATTGAAAGTTCCGGCAGGATACAGTGGCGGATACGGTTTCTGCTGTAATTGATATCCAGATTTGTGCCATCCGTCCGGTAATCCTGTCCACACTTTTTCAGATACTCCTCAATCTGCCCTCTCGACACACAAAGAAGCGGACGCACAATCAAAATGTCCTCTGACAACACACGTTTCGGGTGCATTCCGCACATTCCATGCACGCCGCTCCCCCGCGCCATCTGAAATAAGACGGTCTCAGCATTATCGTTTGCATGGTGTGCAAGGGCAATGCAGACATGTCCTGCACCTTTTTTCTTAAGTTCCTCCGCGGCCTTCTGATAACAGTCATAGCGGAGTATCCTCGCAGCTTCCTCAACACCGGTTCCCTCTGTGGCAGCATATTCCGGCACATTGACCGGACATATTTTACACGGGATCTGTTTCTGTCTGCAGAGTTTTTCCACAAACGCCGCATCCTGTCTGCTCTCCTCGCCACGGATCCCGTGTTCTACATGAATAGCCAGCAGTGTATAGCCGATTCTATCGCGCAATTCCAAAAGCACAAGCAAAAGCGCAACCGAATCCGCTCCACCGGAGAGTCCCACGATCACGGTATCCCCTTCTGTCATCAGTTTTTCTTTTTTGATCCAGTTTAATACATCTTCTGTCATTTATTTTTCCCAGATACATGCCGCTAACACGGTCATATCATCCTTCGCCTTTCCTCCTGTAAAAAGCATGACGCGCTCCATGATTTTTTTTGCCAGTATGCCCGGATTATTTGTCTGTATGCTCTCTATGATTTCCTGCATGGTATCCTCCGGCTTCTTCACATGCAGATATTCTAACACACCATCCGTTACCATGACAATAAAATCACCCCCCGTTAATTTTGTTTCCTGCACAGAGATATCCATCTGTACCTGCGCTCCGACCGGCAGGCTCTGCGAAGTGATACATTCCACCTCCGTTCCTCTCTTTATAAAAGTAGCTGCTGCACCAATCTTATATAACTTTGCCATTCCGGTATAAAGATTGATCTTGCAGAGATCGACCGTAGAGTACAGATCATCTGCCCCTTTCATGACCATCGCGGAATTCATCATGCGTATCGCCGTCTCAACGGAAAACCCCGCCTCCAAAAAACGCTCAACCAGATCTAAGACCATCTCGCTCTCTTTACATGCCATGCTGCCTGATCCCATTCCATCCGAAAGTCCGAGCAGAAATTCTCCGCGCTCTAACTCAAGAAAAGAAAAATTATCCCCCGATATTTTTGCCCCGTCTTTTTTGACTCTCGCAATCCCCTGTACATTGCGGTACACCGTGTCCTCATAAAAAACATAGCTGACCGGTTCCTTTGAGATGAAAGTTTTTGTGTCGGCTGCCGCCCGCATCTGTCTGCCTAACGCATGTTCCGCTGCAGTCACAAATGATTTCAAAGCAATACAGCCTCCCATTCTGCTTTTTAAAACAGCGCTCAGTTTTAATCTGCCGTCAAGTGTCTCGATCAGATGTATTTCCTCAATGGAAATTCCTCTTTCTTTTGCCCGGTAACAGATCTCAGAAATTGCCCTTCTCTCCTGCGTATCAAGCACACGTTCTTCTCTTGCACAGTCCTGCATGATATAAGCCATGGCATCAAGCTGTTCCGCGATCACCTGCCTGTTTTCCAAAAGACGGTTATACCATGCATGATTTAAGCTGACACGCTCAAACACCCGCACCGCCTCCTCCACCATATCCCGGCTTTTCGCACAGTACTTCTTTAACTCCGCCTCATTTTCCGCTCCCGGTTCCCCAACCTGCCAGATGGACGTGATCATTGAGGACAAAATTCCATAGAGCGGTGTGCAGTCTCTCTCCCAGCAGAGTGCGCAGGATTCACAGGAGGCACAGACCTTTCCGGTCAGTTCGTTTTGTACCCTGCCAAGCTCGTCCGCCGCATATTTTTCTTTTCCCGCACTCATATTTAAAAATATCCGGGACAGCCCCTGAAAAGACTCTGCATAATTTTTAAGCCGTTCACCATTCCCACTCTCCGGCAGTTCCTCCATTTTCCGGTGCAAAGGTGTCCACTCCATCAGAAAATGAATGCAGCGGTTTAAAAGGATCACCGCGCCAAAAATAAAGACTGCCTCTAAAAATACCGCCGCTCCGTCCGGCTGGTTTTTCCACTCAAGGAGACTTCCGCAAAACGATAAGATCAGTGTGGTAAGCCCCGCCATTACACCCGCTAAGAATGCCGGGCATCCTTCATTCGCCCATTCGATCAGCTTCACTGCGCCGATCATAACGATCAGTGTCACCCCGTATTTTACCGCTGCGGTAAGCGGCATAAATATGGTCATTCCTATGTACATAAATGCAAGCAGCATCACTCCGTTCACCTGTTCTAAATAGAGCGCAGTAAAATATGCCGGCACAAACGGATAACATCCCATCACACTGACTCCGCATGCCAGGCTCCCGAGTATCCCAAATATCATTTGTCTGACTCCCATCTTTTTCATTCCTTTTCTCCTTACACTTTCTTATTTCTCCCTCCAGCCACGGCATTTTGTCTGCCGGATTTTTTCGGGTGCATCCCATTATAGGAGTCAGAAACAAAAATCTTTGTCAAAGAAATGCCCGATTTTAAAAAAGTTTTCGCCAAAATCTCTTTTTCGATGTCCTTTCGAGGGAGTTCAAAACAGTTGATTATTTTTAGGAATTTCACATTGCCCTCACACCTCATTCAGGTTATGTGTTATAATCATTGCATAGTATTTTTCAACCCCGGTTTTGCACTTACCCCCGATCTTAACATACGCAAAACCGGTACAGAAATGGAGGGCTAAAATGTATACAGCAGACAGCAGACGTTATGAAACCATGCAGTATAACCGCTGCGGAGCAAGCGGATTAAAACTTCCGATCGTATCTTTGGGATTATGGCATAATTTCGGTGATACAGGATGTTACGATAACATGAAGGCAATGTGCCGCACCGCATTCGACCACGGCATTACCCACTTCGATCTCGCTAACAATTACGGGCCTGCTTACGGAAGCGCTGAGCGCAATTTCGGTCAGATTTTAAAAGATGATTTTCTGCCGTACCGTGACGAGCTTCTGATCAGCACGAAGGCAGGTTATGATATGTGGGAAGGGCCTTACGGCAATTGGGGAAGCCGCAAGTACCTGATCGCAAGTTTAGATCAGAGTTTAAAGAGACTTGGTCTTGAATATGTCGATATCTTCTACCATCACCGCATGGATCCGGAAACACCGCTTGAAGAGACAATGGGTGCACTTGATTCTATCGTAAAAAGCGGCAAGGCACTTTATGTCGGACTTTCTAACTATGACGGACCAACCTTAAAGAAGGCAGCAGCTATTTTGAACGACTTAAAATGTCCGTTCATCATCAACCAGAACCGTTATTCGATCTTTGACCGTACCATCGAGGAGAACGGCTTAAAGGAAACTGCCCGTGACCTGAAAAAAGGTATCATTGCATTCTCTCCTTTAGCACAGGGCATGCTGACCAACCGCTACTTAAACGGGATTCCAGCAGACAGCCGTATCGCAAAAGACGGACGTTTCTTACATGAATCTTCCTTGACACCGGAACGTCTCAGTCAGATCAAAGCATTAAATGAACTGGCAGGACAGCGTGGTCAGACACTCGCTGAAATGGCATTAAGCTGGATCTTAAAGGACGACCATGTGACAAGCGTACTGATCGGTGCCTCAAAACCGGAGCAGATCTTAGACAATATCGGTATCATTGGACATACTTCTTTCTCCAAAGAAGAGCTGGATAAAATCGATGCTATCGTAAAATAACAGGTAACAAAAAACCAGTTCCATCTGTGTCATACGCACATCATGGAACTGGTTTTTCATTTTGTTATTTTATCATTTCGCTTCCTTGAAGATGATCTCATTATCATAGGCAAGTCCTAATTTACTCTTTGCTGTATCTTCCACATACTGCTGGGACTTTGTATACGTCTCATAGCTGCTC
Source organism: uncultured Roseburia sp. (assembly GCA_934317215.1). GTDB lineage: Bacteria > Bacillota > Clostridia > Lachnospirales > Lachnospiraceae > Roseburia. Next base: position 55,565 of record CAKREH010000020.1, on the reverse strand, counting down.
AGCTGTTCTCCCCTTGCAGTTTCTTCCTCTAACTGTTTCTGAAGCGACGCCTCCTGCTGCATGTACGCCTGATCTTTCTGGTAAACTCTGATGATCTGGGCAGACATTACCGCAACAAACGCAATGACGATCATTCCAATACAAAGCTTTCCTGCTCTGTTATTATTTTTTTTCCGACGTCCCCTACCTGCCATATCTGTTTCCTTCCATCTGATATACCGCTGTCCTGACTTTTTTTCACAAGTGTTCCATCAGGCTATAGTTTACATAATCCAATTCTAACTGCTCTGCATACTTTTTTCAATCGTTTTCTGAAAAATTGTATAATTTTTTTTCCATATTTTCTGAATGGTAGTAAAATAGTACCAAATATTTTGCCGATCAGACCAAAAACCGACCCAAAGACCATCACATTGATCCGTATGACAAACCGACTGAGCAGAAAATAATAGAGCAGCATGCCAATCACGATGCCGCCTATGGAAAACCCCCTCACCATGCCGTCATTTTCCCGATACAGCATCACAAAAACCACAGCAGTACAGCAGAGCCAGTAAAAAAAATCCTCCACACCGATCCAGAAATTCCCGTGTGGCACGACTCTGCGAAATATCCGGAAAATATCATATAAAAGAAACAATGCACCGCCAATCAATATGGATACTCCAAGCGAGGCTGCCTGCTCACTGATCGCTGCGCTGACAGCCATCATTTGAACAGCCTTCCTAAAATAGATTCCGCCTGTTTTCCTGTATTTTTGATATCGGAATACGTCAGGGAATCAATTCTTCCCTCAATATCAATTTCACCTTTTTCCAGGGTAAGACGGTTCACATGAAGATCATGTCCTTTTATTAAAAGCATGCCAAGTTCTGTCTCTAACAGAATCTCTGCCACATCAAATGACAACACATCCACCACGCCGGAAAAAGCTCCGCTTTTACGGTTTGCAAGCAGTACCTTATGTGACTTTGTCACATTAGTATTTTTATCATCCATCCTAAGACCTCCTGATATTTATTGGCGGAAATATCTATTACCGTTTCTAAATATATTAGAAGGTGCCTGCTTTTATGCTATATATTCAAATAAATCTTTTGCCTGTTCTTTTTTCGTAGTATCCAACAGATCGAGTACACGCACTTTTACGGTTTTCGTTCCAAATGCGATCTCAATGATATCCCCGACTTTGACATTGACCGATGCTTTCGCCGGTTTTCCATTTACAGATACCCTTCCCGCATCACATGCCTCGTTTGCCACTGTGCGGCGTTTGATCAGACGGGATACTTTTAAAAATTTATCAAGTCTCATAGTAATCCTCCAACAAAAAAGCGGATCCCACAACCGGAACCCGCTTAGAATCTTTTCTGTTATGATTATGCGTTAACCATATCTTTTAAAGCTTTACCAGCTTTGAATTTTGGAGCTTTAGAAGCCGGAATAACCATCTCTTTACCGCTCTGTGGATTTCTTCCTGTTCTCTCTGCTCTCTCAGATACTTCGAATGTTCCAAATCCAACTAACTGGATTTTCTCACCTTTTTTTAATTCTTCAGCTACAACGTCTGTGAAAGCTTTTAATGCTGCTTCTGCGTCTTTTTTGCTTAATTCAGTTTTCTCAGCCATTGCTGCAACTAATTCTGCTTTGTTCATGTTAAAAATTCCTCCTCTGGATTTTCGCAGTAAATTTAATTTTGCGGTTTTCTGATGCACCAATCCCTGACGGATATCCGTACACTGTAATACCTACTTCATTATTTATACTTGTTTTTACTTCTGTTGTCAAGAAAAATCCCCGAAATATGGGCATTTTCTATCCAGAATTCGTATTAAAGCATTTTATCGATCATCGCATGTACTGCTTTTGAAAGATCCGCTGATTTCTGATCTGCATCCGCAAGAGAGTTTCCTTTTACACCCAGATAAAACTTCACTTTTGGCTCTGTACCGGATGGTCTTACACATACCCATGCGCCGTCTGTCATCTCATAGTAAAGAACATTCGAAGCCGGCAGTCCGGTCGGTGTTACCTTGCCTGTTGCAAGATCTGTAACCGTATCTTTCTTGTAGTCACGGATCGCAGTTACTTTATAATCGCCGATCTCCTGTGGTGCCTGATCACGCAGCGTATTCATGATCTCCTGAATCTTTGCAAGTCCCTCGATACCCTTTAAGGTGATGGATGTCACATCATCTTTGTAATAGCCGTATCTCTCATACATTGCAAGCATTGCATCCCACAGTGTCATATTCTTTGTCTTATAGTAGGCAGCTGCTTCGCAGAGTGTCATGGATGCAACGATCGCATCTTTATCTCTCGCATAGGTTCCTGTCAGACAGCCGTAGCTCTCTTCCATACCAAACAGATAAGTTCCTTTTCCGGTCGTCTCAAACTCTAAGATCTTCTGTCCGATAAACTTGAATCCGGTCAGTACCTCTACCAGCTCGATTCCGTAATAGTCAGCGATCGCATCTGCCATATTCGTAGAAACAATGGAACGGATAAATGCACCGTCAGCCGGCAGGCTTCCATCACGCTCTTTGCGCTGTCCAATCACATAATCACCGATCAGGCAGCCGGACATATTACCGGTTAAGCTGTGATATTCCCCTGTTTTGCTGTCCTTTACATACACGCCGAGACGGTCTGCATCCGGGTCTGTTGCAAGGATCAGGTCTGCATCTACTTTTTTGCCGAGGGCAAGTCCAAGTTCAAATGCCTCTGCTGCTTCCGGGTTCGGGTAGCTTACGGTCGGGAAGTCTCCATCCGGCAGCTCCTGCTCCGGAACAACGTATACATTTTTAAACCCAAGTTCTTTTAATACACGGCGTACCGGAATATTGCCTGTTCCATGTAACGGTGTGTAGACGATCTTTAACTCTCCGCCCACTTTATCAATACAGTCCTGATGTAACACCAGTTTCTTTAACTCTGCAATATACGGATCGTCGATATCTGCACCGATCACCTGATAGAGACCTGCTGCCTTTGCCTCATCAAGCGGCATGGTCTTTACCGATGCATAATCGGTTACTTTTTTTACTTCATCCATAATTCCGGTATCGTGTGGAGGTGTGATCTGTGCACCATCCTCCCAGTATACTTTATATCCATTATATTCCGGCGGATTGTGGCTTGCTGTCACATTGATTCCGGCAATACATCCTAATTTACGCACTGCGTAAGAAAGTTCTGGTGTCGGTCTTAAAGATTCAAATACATACGCTTTGATTCCATTTGCTGCCAGGCAGAGTGCTGCTTCATCTGCAAACTCCGGTGACATATGACGGGAATCATAGGCAATGGCAACACCTCGTTTCTGTCCGTTTACCCTGCTGATATAATTGGCAAGTCCCTGTGTAGCCTTGCGCACGGTATAAATGTTCATGCGGTTGGTTCCGGCTCCGATCACGCCACGAAGTCCGGCTGTACCAAATTCCAGATCCATATAAAAACGGTCTTCGATCTCTTTCTCATTTCCCTCAATACTTTTCAGCTCATTTCTGGTATCCTCGTCAAAATAAGGATTGTTCAGCCAGCTCTCATAATTTTCTTTGTATCCCATCTTTCTTTCCTCCCATATATATGATTCTGTTCTTATATTAGCGATAACGAACCTGTTTTTCAAGTACTATTCCATGTTAATTTTGTACAATTCTTTCCTTTTTAATTGCTGCTGCCGGATAATGTTGACAGAAGCTCTGACAATGTAGATAAATAGTCCGCACTGCTGCCTGTCGATGTTCCATCTCCTGTGCCGGTACCCGATGCTGTTCCGGTTGATGTACCGGTGCCGGTATCCGCCGTTGTTCCGGTTGATGTGCCGGCACCGCTTTCCGCTGTTATTCCGGTTGATGTACCGGCACCGCTTTCTGCCGCTGTGCCGCTGTTTTCGCCGGCTGTATGGCTTCCTGCAAGACTTCCCGCAAGGCTTCCTGCTGCTCCCTCCGCCGAATTGTCCGCTTCATTTGCCGTAGTATCCGCAGTATTTTCTGTTTCTGTTTCCTCTGTGGCACTGTCTGTTCCGGTTCCGTCACCCGACATTCCGACTACAATTGTTGCCTCCTCGGAATTAACAAATAACTTCTTATTAAAGGTATCATACCCTGGCGCCGTGACCGTAAGGCTGTGCACTCCGTACTGGATCGGAACCGCATCTTCCGTATCAACGACCTTTCCATCGATCTGAATGATCGCATCTTCCACATCCACGGCAAATAAAATATTTCCAAACTTCGGTCCTTCACCCTTTAAGGTGTTAAGGTCAAGTGTCTCAGTTCTTCCACTCTCGATCGTAAGCTCCGTACTGCCGCCGTACCCGTTATTAGCCACCGTCACCGTATAGGTGCCTGCCGGCAGTTCCATGGTCATATCTTTGGTCACTTCCGCAAAAATTTTACTTCCGATCTGGATAAAACTTTCCTCAAAAAGATCCGTATTCGTCAGCGCAAGCTCTCCATGTCCGGTCGTAACCACAATGGAAATCAGTTTTTTGCCAATACCGGTCACCCGCAGTGTATCTAAATCGGTCAGGTCAGACAACTGCTTTCTCAGGTCATCCTCACAGATATAAAGATCTGTATCATAGGAATACCGCTCATCTCCAATCTTAAAAATGCCGCGGTCCGTATCCACCGAATAACGCGACACATCCGGATATTCCCAGACGGCATCTGAGATCTGTACCTGTGTGATTTTTCCCTGGTCATCCTTTTCTCCCACCGTGATCACTCTGCCCGGCTCAAAATAAGACACTGCAGTGCGGTTTCCATATTTATCGAGAAATCTGGTCGCAAGTGTGTAATAATACACATACTCTTTCCCGGATGCAATCTGCTCTAACGTCAGGCATTCCTCCTGCATATCATTTGTTTTGATCAGAAACTGGTCACTTCCGATCACTGCTTCATTTTCCTCGGTCGTCTCCACCGACTCACCTGCATCATCCGAAGTTTCTCCCGTTTTTGCATCTTTCTCCTGATCCGGATAATAATAGCGTCCGGTCACGACCGTATTTTTCTTCCCACACCCGGCAAACAGCATGACCATTGCTGTAAGCAGTAATATGATCTGATATTTTATCTTCATGTGTTCTCCTGTCTCCTGCTGTAGCTTTGAACAATTTTTTACTCATCTGATTATACCGCAAACTGTCTATACGGTAAAGTGAAAGAGCATCTGTAAAAACTGCTCTCTTGCGTCCTCCTGTGCAACGACTTTTTCCAGTTTTTCTATATTTCTTCCCGACAGCCACGCCTTGTGTGAATTATAATAACGGTTGGCGATCTTCCAGAATTTTTCCGGGTATGCAAGATACACATACAGATATTTCAGTTCCTCCGGCGACAGTTTTCTGACCCGGTCATATCCGCGGATCAGATCCATGCCAAGCCCTGCATTCCAGTTATTTTTTTCCATCATTTTCCGGATAAAGTTGGCAAGATCCCCGACGCTCTCCTGATACAGAAAATTTTCAAAATGAACGACCGCGATCCCTTCCCGTGAAAAAATGACATTATGCTGGTTATAGTCCCCATGGCAGAATCCGATCAGCTGTTCCTGAATTCCCAGATCTTTTAAAATATCCGTCGTCTCCTGTGCTTTTTTCACATACTCCGGATACCAGACCATAAACATCATCTCAAAATCATTCTTTTTCTTTTTTGCACGGATATAATTTCTGACTTTGTTCAATTCCCGGTTTCTTTTTTCATAGAGAAGAAGCAGATTATTCTGCCCTGACTTTAAAAACTCCGGCACACTGCCCTCATAATTCTGTGCAGACTGGTGAAGCAATGCAAGTTCTTTTACTGCGGAAAGCATATCCACCCTGTTTTTTGTGTCACATTCCGCCCCCGGAAATGCCTGATATAATATGTATTTTGTTTCCTCCTCGTTCACAGAAAACGGCTCACCCTCTTTTGTACGCATTACTGTCTCCACAGTTCTTCCCTGTCCACTCAGATGATCCAGCATATCCGCCAAAAACTCAGCCCGCTCCTTTGATCCTCTGTATTCCCGCAAAATTTTCGGTCCCTGCTCTGTATCACACTGATAGCTGTCCCGTCCTCTTGAGATGGACTTTACTTCCAGTTCGTATTGTTCTAATATCTGTTCCGGTCGATTATACAAAAAAAACGCCCCCCATATGATTGATTACGGTCTTACCCCGTGTCTCTTCATCATATGAGAGGGTTTGTTTATTCATGACTACAGATTCGCTCTAACAGCAGTTCCCTGTTATTCAGTTTTGGATCATCAAGCACCAGTTCTAAAAGACTTTTTAATGTCTCCCCGATCTCTTTTCCGGGTTTCATCCCGGCAGCGATCAGATCACTTCCATTTACAGCTAAATCCCGTATTGTAAGACACTGATTCTTCTCTAAAATTTCCCGGTATAACGCCTCATAGCCATCTACATAAGAGAGTTTTTCTTCTCTCTGGTATTCACTCTGTGCCAGAATATCCGCACGTTTCACTGCAAATAATGCAGGATACTGTTCCACTCCGATCCTGCTTACCGCCCTTCTTACGTTTTTCTCGGAAAGCGGCGGATTGTCATCATGCCAGCACACCAGCCGGCACACCTTATCGGTCGTGTCATTGTCAAACTTTAACCGGCGGAGGATCTTCTTTGCCATCTCACTGCCTTCTTTGGGATGTCCGTAAAAATGGTCATTGCCGGAAGCATCCGTGGTTCTGCACACAGGTTTTGCCACATCATGCAGCAGCATGGTAAGGCGCAGTACCTTATCTCCCACAATATGTTCCAGTGATGCCACCGTGTGTTCCCCAACTGAATAACAGTGATGCCTGGTGTTCTGCGGTGTCTCCATCATACGGTCAAACTCCGGCAGAAACACTGCCGTAAGTCCTGTTTCCCATGCAGTCCTGATTTCTCCCGGATGTGCGGATGTAATTAATTTTACCAGTTCAGTCTGTATCCGCTCCGCACTGATTTTTACAATATCAGGCGCAAGTTTTACCATCGCTTCTTTTGTCTCTGCCTCGATGGCAAACCCAAGCTGCGCCGCAAAACGCACGGCGCGAAGCATCCGCAGTGCATCCTCGGAAAAACGTTCCATGGCACATCCCACACAGCGGATCACGCCGCGCTCTAAATCACCCACACCGTCAAACGCGTCGATCAGACCGTTTTTGTCATTGTACGCCATGGCATTGATCGTGAAATCACGCCTTTTTAAATCCTCTAACAGACTTGCAGTAAACTGTACATTTTTCGGATGTCTCGCATCCTCATATTCCCCGTCGATCCGGTAGGTCGTCACCTCAAATCCCTCATGTTCCACCATCACAGTCACGGTTCCGTGCTGTATTCCGGTGTCAATGGTATGAATGTTCTTTTCGGCAAATATTTCTTTGACCTGCTCCGGTTTCGCCTGCGTCGTGATGTCCCAGTCGCCCGGTGTGCGGTGTAACATGGTATCGCGCACACATCCGCCGACTGCATACGACTCATACCCGTGTGTTTCCAATGTTTCTATGATAAATTTTACTTTTTCCGGCAAAACGATTTTCATATACGGTAAGTTCCCTTTTTCGTTGTTTTGATCGAATAGAGCAGATCATCCGCCCTCTTGATCATCTGGTTGATTTCTTCCTCGCCATGAATATCTTCTGCCGACACGATTCCAATGGAGCAGGAAATGCGCTGCTCTTTCCGGATGGAAATCTGTTTTTTCAGTTTCTCAGAAATCGCTTTTTCAAAACCGTCCGCCTGATCGATCTTCTGATAAATCTGCTTTGCCGTTTCATTCAGCCTTTCTTTATCCGCGGTGAAAAATACAATAATGTATTCATCTCCACCATAGCGGCAGACAAATCCCTGTTTTTCACACAGACCGGAAAAAATATCTGCCATTTCCTTTAAAACCAGGTCGCCGACATCATGACCGTAAGTATCATTATAATGCTTAAAATTATCGAGATCAATAAACATCAATCCCAGTTCCGGTTTCCGTTTTCCACCCGAAAATTCATCTATCAGATCTTTGATCCTGCGGTAAAAACCTTCCCTGTTGTAAATTCCGGTGAGCTGGTCAGTGACCGCTGAGAGGTAAAGTTTATTGTTCATCTCGTATATTTTATCATATGCGTCCAGACGGTTCAAAGAATATTTTACCTCGCGGAATAAAAGCTGATACATATTTAAATCATCTTCGTCGAGCATATACCGGTTTACGGAAGAATGCCAGTTATCCTTCATCCTTACATAGGTGATCAGAAAACTTTCAAGTTTTGCATTGTTAAAATACGGCACCGCCACCAAAGAACACACGTCATCCTCACCAAACAATGCCGTGATATCCTGGTGTTCGTTATAGTTGCTGCTGATCTTTGAGATCGCGTAACCTCCCGGATTCCGCTTTAAAGATGCGATGATCCTGCCCGTCCGCTCCTCGTTTAAATCGATCCCGGTATTATTGTATAATACCTGCGTCTGTCTCTCCATACAGCGCGCATACACCGCACAGTCCACATTAAAATGATTTAAAAATGTTTTCATGACCGCATCGATCATTTCCTCTGCACAGACCCCGGTCACATCAATCAGTTTCTGCCAGGTCGAAATAAAATCCAGCTGGTGTTTCTTGCTCTTATAGGCTAATACCATGCTCTCCTGCCAGAGCAGTGCGTCTAATTCCTGTTCGGAAACATCCTGCTGCCCGTCCGCCTCATCCACCGGCGGCAGTGTATCCATCATTTTTTTCGCCAGTTTTCCATAGGTACTGAAATGCTTCCTTTCGTATTCTTCCAGCGTTTTTTTCTGTTTCTCATAACCTTTCTGATTTTCGAGACATTTGAAACATTCCATCCGCTTTTGCCGGAAAAGTGCATAGCTGAAAAACTGATTTCCCTCGGATCGGCTCAGATAATCCTCCGCTTTCTCATAATCTGCGTCTGCTTTTTCATAATCTCCATCGTGTTCAGCAAGAAGTCCGCATGAGAATGTATACAAAAACATGTCATCATCGATCTTTGCATAATCGTGGACTGTTCCAAACCCATCCCCCATCTTTTCTTTTTCTATAACGTAATTTAAAAACTGCCTGCAGTTGTTTAAATAACGTTCACAGTTAAACCGGTTACCCTCTAAGATCGACACAAGAGCGAGCAGTCCATATAATTTGGATAGATTGCAGACTCTTAAGCTGTTTAAATGCAGACGCTCCACCGCTTTCATGCACTGTGTCAGATAAAACTCCGCCTTTTCATATTGTCCACACATAATGCAGTTTAAAGACATGTTATACTGCACTTCCGCAATATCTTCCGATTCCCTCAGATGATAAAACAGACGGATCGCATGCCTGTAATAAGCCATCGCGCGCTCATTTTCACCGATCGCACATAAGTTATATGCAATCCCCGAATAAATACGCCCTGCCTGGATCGATCTTTTATCTTTCAGTGCCTCATAAGTCCGCACCGAATAAAGCAGAGATATCTCATACATACCGTTTGTCGATGACAGCATAATATTTTTCTGGTATGCCGTATTGATCAGATACTCATTTCCAAGTTTTTTTGCTATGCGGATTCCCCTGCTGAAATAAATCAGAAGCTCCTCGGACTGGTTTGCTTTTTTCACGATCTCCGGCTTGTTATCGTACGCATAAATATATACATGTGCCAGGTGATTGCGATAGTTGTAACGAATCAGATTCTGGATCAGGCTTTCCTTTATCTTTACATCCTGTGCACAGAAAAAAATATTATACCAGCCGGACATCTGGATCTTTGCCTCCAACAGTTCGGATAAAAACATCCGGTAATCATCGGACATTTTCCCGGCAATGCGGTATGTTTCTCCTGCCACCTCCAAAGCCTCTTTTAATTTTCCCTGGTACATATATGCGGTCGCGATCAGATAATCCTGCTCATATGCACACTCCTCTTCCTTTCCGGCAAGATGGATTTTTTCCAGATCCTCGCAGATTTCAAGTGCTTTTGGAATATCCTGTCTTAAAATCGATACTTTGACAAATAAGAGGCACATGCGAAAACGCGCGGCATCATCCACTAAAAGATTATCAAATTTTATCTTTCGCTCAATGGTTTCTAAATAATATGCCGCCTGGTCAAAATCAAGAAATTCCACCATATTATGCAGTTTCCGGTATACTTTTTCACTTCCATAGTCAACATATTTTTCGTCATCTATGGTTTCTTCTTTTTTTCTGCCGGAATTTCCGATATGATAAATCTTACTTCCATCATCTAATGTCTCATACAGCATTTCCCAGTCCGGCACCAGAAATTCCGGCATTGCCTGGATATCACTCACGCCAAGCACAAAACCGATATTGCAGTTTTCACATTTCAAAAGGCGCGCCGTAAGCTGCATAGTACTTTTCGAAGCCAGCTGAAAACGGTTCAAAACGAGCAGAACCGGATGCCTGTCAGCAATGGCACACAGCATGCGCTCAAGTGCCGCCAACATACGTTCCTGCTCATATGCCACCTCATCAAGCAAAATGATCTCCTCCCGCCCTGTATCATCCTGATTAAAATAACCAAGCAAAACCGGCCGGTGCAGATAATACACATCGCACGTTTCCATAAATTCTTCAAACGTTCCCGTCATATACCGCCTGAACCCATCACAGATCATGGTAAGATATGGCTCATACGCACAGGTAATCTCCCCCATTTCAAATTCATGTACCTGTACAAAAATGTCTTCATTTTTCTCAAGCTGCTTTGTATCATTTAAGTTTTCTACGGAAAATTGTCCACTGTATCTGACTAAAAGATGGTTCTTTTCCACAGTTCCCAAACCGGCTGCTACCTGTTTTATCGCACCATCATAATATTTTTCTATCATCTTCTCCTGCCCCCTGGAAAAATAATATTTTGTGTTACATGTACTTTTTCTGTCCTGTAATCCATTGCAGAAACGCTACCGGAATCGTTTTCATATTATAAAAAGGAAACAGAACCTTGTGATCTGTGAAACCTGACTGTGTTCCCCGGATCATTTTCCAGTTCTGTTTTCCTTCAAAGTAATCCATCTGTTTTCAAACAGACTATCAATTATCTTAGTATGCTTTACCCCAGTATACTAATTTGTGTGCCGGCTTTCCACAGCATACACAGACATCTGAAATGTGCTCCTGATCGTTAAACGGCATACAGCGTGAGGTCACTGCAAGGTCTTCTTTGATCTTGTCCTCACAAGCCTGATCTCCACACCACATTGCACGGATAAAGCCAGGTTTCTCATTTGCAGTCGCGGTAAATTCTTCGTAATTATGTGCATCCCAGATATGTGCATCTCTGTGTGCTTTTGCACGCTCGAACATATCTTTCTGGATCTGCTCTAACAGCTCTGGCAGTTTTGCTTCAAGCTCGTCTAATGCAACCTCGATCTTCTCTCTGGTATCACGACGTACAACCACACATTTACCTGCTGCGATATCCTTCGGTCCAAGTTCGATACGAACCGGAATACCTCTCATCTCCTGTTCAGAGAACTTCCAGCCCGGGCTCTTGTCAGAATCGTCAAGTTTTGCACGGCAGACTTTTCCGATGCGCTCGCAGACTTCTTTTGCAGTGTCAAGCACACCGTCTTTCTGCTGCTGGATCGGGATGACCATAGCCTGTACCGGTGCGATACGCGGCGGCAGCACCAGACCGGAATCATCTCCATGTACCATGATGATCGCGCCGATCAGACGTGTCGTCATACCCCAGGATGTCTGATATACATACTGAAGTTTGTTATCTTTATCGGTATACTGGATGCCAAATGCTTTTGCAAATCCATTACCAAAGTTGTGGCTGGTTCCTGACTGTAACGCTTTTCCATCATGCATCAGTGCTTCAATCGTGTAAGTTGCCTCCGCACCTGCAAATTTTTCTTTTTCCGTCTTCTGTCCGCGTACAACCGGCATTGCAAGCACTTCCTCACAGAAATCCGCATAGACATTTAACATCTGTACGGTTCTCTGCTCTGCTTCCTCTGCGGTCGCATGTGCGGTGTGTCCCTCCTGCCACAAGAACTCTCTGGAACGTAAGAAAGGACGTGTCTCCTTCTCCCATCTTACAACAGAACACCACTGGTTATATACCTTTGGCAGATCACGGTAAGACTGGATGATATTTTTATAGAAATCACAGAACAATGTCTCAGAAGTCGGTCTGACACACAGACGTTCCGGAAGCTGATTCAAACCACCATAAGTTACCCATGCAACCTCCGGTGCAAATCCCTCAACGTGATCTTTTTCTTTCTCTAACAGACTCTCCGGGATAAACAGCGGTAAATATACGTTCTCAACACCGGTCTCCTTAAAACGCCGGTCTAACTCATGCTGAATATTTTCCCAGATCGCGTAGCCTGCCGGACGAAGGATCATACATCCCTTTACGGATGAATAATCGATCAGTTCCGCTTTTTTGACCACATCTGTATACCACTGGGCAAAATCTTCCTCCATGGAAGTGATTGCCTCTACTAACTTCTTGTCCTTTGCCATGATAAATCTCCTTACTCTTCTATCTAAACCTTTGGATTTATTTTATTCTAAACCAAAAGGCTTGTCAATTTCAAACTCCAGTTTTCTATGCGTTTTCGGATGCCGGAACGCGATCTTAAAAGAGCACAGTGCAAGCTGTCCGCCCGACGGTGCAATGTTTTCTTTAAAGTTGTACTTTTTATCCCCAACGATCGGCATCCCTGCATGTGCAAGCTGCACCCTGATCTGATGGTGGCGTCCGGTATCAAGTCTGATACGCAAAACGGCATGTTTTCCATCCTGCTCGACCACCTCATAGGAAAGGCTGGCATGTTTAGCCTGCGGTGTTCCTCTTTCCACCACCTCGGAGGTATTTGTCTTTCCATTCTGTAAAAGTTCATCCTCTAAGGTTCCTTTTTTCTTTTCCGGCACGCCGTCCGTCATCGCATAATAATATTTGTCCGCCAGTTTTGTTTTGATCTGACGGCTTAGATCTGCCGCTGCTTCTTTATTTTTTGCAAACACCATGACTCCCTCGACCGGCTGGTCTAACCGGTGCACCACCCCGATATAAGGCGGCTCCCCTTTGGATGCACGGTAGTTTTTGAGCAGGCTCTCCATATCCGCCTGTCCGATACGTTTTGTCTGTGTCGCCACGCCTGCCGGTTTTTTACAGACGAGAATGTCTTCATCTTCATAAATGATCGCTGGCTGCATACTGTTCCTCATTTCTACTGCTTGACCGGCATATTGTCCACGCAGCTTTTAAAATCATCTCTCCTTGCAGATTCTTCTCCCGGTAAAGGAGTAGATCTCTTTCCACCGCTCTTAGAACATTCCTGGCACGCATCTGCCCCTGCGGATGCCTCTGTTCTCCCAAATCTGCACTGTTCCAGGTGATCTCCGCTTGCAAGATACACGCCCTCTGTGCTTTCTTCTGCCATTACAACAACTGGTTTTTCGTAATTACTCATTTGTGTTTCCTCGCTTATCCTATATTGATCGGGATATGAAAAATGTGCCCTGTTTTTTCTTTCTGTCCTGTTATCTGAACCCGAGCTTTTTTATTATATACCCTTTTTATACTCTATCTCAAGTTCTTCTGCAAGATATCCATCACTCATGCAATGCATGTCGGAAATGCAGCTTTTTCAAAGTATCTTCTGTCCAAAAGCAAATCTACATATCCGGCTTTTCATAGCGAAGACGGTTGATCGCTTCTTTCTTATCAATCAAATGATCAAAATCTTCCGTTTCTGATCTGTACTTTCATCAAATTCATATTACTTCTTTAAAAATCAATGTACTGGCAATAAGGCGCGGAAGCCATTTTCTGACTTCCGCGCCATTTTTCTTTTCTCTGATACATGCAAAACAAAAAACCTTTACAGTTTAAATGTATATCCTACACCCCAAATAGTCGGAGAATATTTGGGACAAAAACTAAAGTTTAAAACGGTATCCTACACCCCAAATAGTCTCTATATACTGAGGTTTATTGGTATTCATCTCGATCTTCTCACGGATCTTTTTGATATGCACGGTCACAGTTGCGATATCACCGATCGATTCCATATCCCAGATCTCACGGAAGAGTTCTTCCTTCGTGAACACATGGTTCGGGTGCTCTGCTAAGAATGTTAAAAGATCAAATTCCTTGGTCGTAAACTGTTTTTCCTCACCATTGACCCAGACACGTCTTGCTGTCTTGTCGATACGGATGCCACGGATCTCGATCACGTCGTTCTCCACGATGTTACTTCCGATCAGGCGCTCATAGCGGGCAAGGTGCGCCTTCACTCTGGCAACAAGTTCACTCGGTGAGAACGGTTTTGTGATGTAATCATCCGCACCAAGTCCCAGTCCCCTGATCTTATCGATATCGTCTTTTTTGGCAGATACCATGAGAATCGGTGTATTTTTTTCCTCTCTGATCTGTTTGCAGATCTCAAAGCCGTCAATGCCCGGCAGCATCAGATCTAAAATGTACATATCAAAATCTTCGGAGAGCGCACGTTTTAATCCGACCACGCCGTCATTCTCAGTCTCCACCTCAAATCCGCTGAGTTCTAAGTAATCTTTCTCCAGGTCTGCGATTGCAACCTCATCTTCAATAATCAAAACCTTACTCATTTGGTACCTCCTGATATTTACGAATTACAAAATACATGACCGTTCCGATGGACTCTTTGCTGGTTGCCCAGATCTTTCCACCATGGTCTTCTATGATCTTCTTTACAATGGACAGACCGATGCCGCTGCCGCCGGTTGCCGAGTTGCGCGATGCATCCGCGCGGTAAAAACGGTCGAAAATATATGGCAGATCTCTCGCCGAAATCCCCCTTCCGTTGTCCTCAATCTCTACCTGGATAAAGTCACCGACATCCTTGATGCGGATATTGATAAATCCCTGCTGTTTATCCAGATACTTGATGGAATTGCCGATAATATTGTGGATCACACGACGAAGCTGCTCGGGATCTGCTATGATCAAAACATTTTCGTCCACATAGTTAAAGTAGGCAAGCCTGATATTTTTTGTTTCAAGATCAAGTCCGATCTCTTCTACACAATCATTAAAATATTCCGATACATTGATCTTTGCGAAATTGTAAGGGATACGGTTCGTGTCAATTTTAGCATATAATGTCAACTCATTTAAAAGCGTATCCATCTCATTTGCCTTATTGTAGATCGTGCGGATATATTTATCCCGCTTCTCCGGTGTATCCGCCACGCCATCCATCAGTCCTTCCGCATAACCTTTTACCGCCGTGATCGGCGTCTTTAAATCATGTGCAATATTGCTGATGAGCGTCTTGTTTTCTTTTTCGCCCTCAATCTTTTCCTCCGCATTATCCTTTAAGCGCAGGCGCATCTCCTCAAACGATCTGCAGAGCTCCCCAATCTCATCCC
Source organism: uncultured Roseburia sp. (assembly GCA_934317215.1). Lineage (GTDB taxonomy): Bacteria > Bacillota > Clostridia > Lachnospirales > Lachnospiraceae > Roseburia. Next base: position 40,164 of record CAKREH010000020.1, on the reverse strand, counting down.
TGCTGTCCGATTCCACTGAAAAATCAAGATTGCCATCCTTGATATTCTGTGCCGCCGTCTGCAGCTTTTTGATCGGATTGATCATGCTGGTATACATCCAGATGGTCAGCATCGTCGCCGTCAGTACAAGGATCAGAATAATGGAGACTAATACATCTATAAGCAGTTTTTTTACCTCCGGCACTGTCTCCTCTAAGATTGTAACAATAAAGGCACTTCCGGCACTTCCATCCTGAAACTGGAAGTCGATCTGCTTGATCAGCACCTGTTCATCTCCGTCAATGTAAGTTCCGGCATCCTCATCTTTCACCGTATCACCATACGACGGCAGCTGTGTCAGCAGCGAAATGCTTGCATCCTCACCGATATAAATTAACTCTTTATCCTTTCTTACGATCAGATAAGAACTCTTCTCCTCTAATGTCTGGTTGAGTTCATTTAAATATTCCTGATCCTCCAGCCGTGCCGGATCATTCTTCGCCGCATCTTTCAGCTCTTTGAAACAGTCTTTCGTAAAACGGCTTAAAAGCTGCATGGAATTGGAAAAATAGCTGTAATTATTTTCCTTGATCCCATAAGTCTGCTCAATCGCCTTCACCTGTATACGCTGAAAACTGAAAAGTGCCGCCGTCATCAGCACGATTGGAACAAATATGATAATACAAAAAGAAATGATGATTTTTGATTTCAGTTTCATATTACATGTTCGCCTTTCCGGTTTCTGTTCCCACAAAAAAAAGGTCATAAGGGTATTTTATGACCTTCATAAACATACCTTTATGACCTATTATAGCATGAAAAATTTCAAATCCCATTTAATTTATATAAAATTGTCTAAACTTTTTGTGAAGCCAAATGAGTTTTGTATTTCAGATTTCTCTTACAGATATTTTTTTAATGTCTCAGCCTTATCAACTGCCTCCCACGGAAGTTCTATGTCTGTACGTCCGAAATGTCCGTAAGCTGCTGTTCCACGGTAGATCGGTCTTCTTAAGTCAAGCATCTTGATGATTCCTGCCGGACGAAGGTCAAAGTTCTCACGAATGATCTCAACTAACTTCTCATCGGATAATTTACCTGTTCCGAAAGTATCTACCATAACGGATGTCGGCTGTGCTACACCGATCGCATAGGATAACTGGATCTCACATTTCTCTGCAAGTCCTGCTGCTACGATATTCTTTGCAACGTAACGTGCTGCATATGCTGCAGAACGGTCAACCTTTGTGCAGTCTTTTCCGGAGAAAGCTCCGCCGCCGTGACGTGCATATCCGCCGTAGGTGTCTACGATGATCTTACGTCCGGTTAAACCTGCATCACCATGCGGTCCGCCGATGACAAAACGTCCGGTCGGATTGATGAAGAATTTGGTATCTGCATCGATCATCTCTTTTGGAAGGATCGGATCGAAAACGTATTTTTTGATGTCTGCATGGATCTGCTCCTGTGTCACATCATCGTCATGCTGGGTTGATAATACAACTGCCTCAAGACGTACCGGCTTTCCAGCCTCATCATACTCTACGGAAACCTGTGTTTTTCCGTCCGGTCTTAAGTAGGTCAGTGTACCGTCTTTTCTTACTTTTGTTAACTGTAATGCCAGTTTGTGTGCCAAAGAGATCGGATATGGCATTAACTCCGGTGTCTCGTTGGTTGCATAACCAAACATCATACCCTGATCGCCTGCTCCGGTATCAAGATCATCTGTTAAGGCACCCTCTTTTGCCTCTAATGCTTTATCAACACCCATTGCAATATCCGGTGACTGCTGGTCAAGTGCTACCATAACTGCACAGGTATTTCCATCAAATCCGGTTTTTGCATCGTTGTAGCCGATCTCGTTGACTGTTTTTCGAACGATTGCAGGGATATCTAACTGTGCTTTTGTGGTGATCTCTCCGGTTACTAAAACGAAGCCTGTACAGCTTGCTGTTTCACATGCAACACGGCTCATTGGATCTTCTGCCATACATGCATCTAAGATTGCGTCAGAGATTGCATCGCAGACTTTGTCAGGATGTCCTTCTGTTACGGATTCTGATGTAAATAATCTTTTTTCCATTATTCTGCTCCTTTTTCTGATGGTGTTTTTCTGCGTCTTTTCGCAAAAAAATCCACTTGCGAAAAACAAGTGGAAGTGATAGCTGTAAATCAATCATCAAATCCTCTTATTGTTCGAACATATATGTACTGCTTCGTACCATTCGCTCAGGTTGGCACCTTCCGTAGAGGGGTTGCCGTGACTTCACAGATCCTTTGTATCTCCATCACTCTGAATAAGAAAATTCTAAAAATATTAAGTTGCAAAACTCACAGTGACTAACATACACCCGTTTTCACAAAATGTCAAGGTGTATTTTCTTATCCTTTTACACAAACCCGATTGACTTTCAAATATGAAAATTCTATACTATACTTAATTATGAACGTGACAGACGTACAAATGAAATGGGGTTTTTTATGAAGAAGGTAACAGTCAATAAACTTGAACCAGGCATGGTCACTGCCGAACAGGTCCTGACAAAAAATGGACAGATGATCGTTGATAAGGGTGTCACACTTACAAGACCGCTTATCATGCGTCTTTCCTTTTATTGTGTTTTAGAAGTGGGTATTGAAGATCCGGATGAACCAAAAGAACCTGAAACACCACATTTTATCCCGGCTTACTCCCAAAAAGTAAAAGCATCGAAAGAGTTTCAGACATTCCAGTTTGATCATTCATTCGTACTGAACTCTTTAAAGTCTTCCATAGAAGGTTTTGTTTTTCACAATCAGCCGCTTGACACAAATGATCTTCTTGAACAGACAGTCAAACTGTTCAATTCCTGTAAGACATCATTAGAGCTTTTTGATATGCTGCATAATATGCGTGCCTACGATGACAGCACTTATGCACATTCTTTAAATGTAGCTCTGATCTGCCGCCGTATCGGCAAATGGCTGAAAGTGGATGCCGCAACGTTAGACACCTTAACGCTCTGTGGTCTTTTGCATGATATCGGAAAATTAAAGATCCCGGATGAAATTTTAAATAAACCGGGCAAATATACCGATGAGGAATTTGATCTTGTCAAAAGACACACAAAATTCGGCTACGAATTATTGAAACCTTTAGATATCGATCCACATATCAAAAAAGCTGCCCTGCTCCACCATGAGCGCTGCGACGGATCCGGTTATCCGCTGAAAGCAACCCAGAAGGACTTAGATGACTTCTCGATGGTTGTTGCGATCGCCGATGTTTACGATGCCATGACTGCCGCACGTTCTTACCGTGCTCCGCTCTGTCCTTTCCAGGTTATCGAGCGTTTCGAGCAGGAAGGTCTTCAGAAATACAAACCAAAGTTTATCCTTACCTTTTTACAGCATATCGCATCCACTTATCAGAACAACCGTGTTCTTTTAAGCAACGGACAGAGTGCCAATATTGTGATGTTAAACCAGCAGCATCTTGCAAGACCGATCGTACAGTTAAATGATAATTCCTGTATTGACCTCTCTACCCGTCTTGATCTGCATATTCAGAGTATTCTGTAAGCAAAAAAAGAAGCGCCGTAAGAGGCTCCTCATGAAAACGATCACAGTTTCTGATCGTTTTCTAACAGAGTTACCTCTTCGAGCGCTTCTTCTGCTTCTTCTTCGATTTCTTCCGGTGTACCATTCTCTACCGGTATCTTTCCGATGTACATAAACAATCGTGCCGCAACCAGTGGTACAAATCCTATAAAAGCACCATATACCCCATATGTATAGACTGACACACAGCCAATGCATGCACCGGCAAAAAATGAGAGTACCGTCATCGTATACATGATTCCTTTTCTCCTGAATTCCGGATCTTTTGTCAATACAAACTGTGTCCATGCGAGCAGCGACTGTTTAAAATTATTCGTAGTAAAAATGCTTGCACTGTTATACCCCGATGCGCCGGAATAACTGCCCCACTGAAATGCTGAACAGAAAAATATCGGATAAAGGCTCACAACCGCAGACACCCCCTCCGGCATCATCGCTGTAACGGTAAGTCCTGCTGCGTCTACCCAGAGCACCAGCTTTCGCATATCCAGTTTTGTAGAATTCGTCAACAGATAAGAAATCACGATCGCACTTCCAAAAATAAGAAATGCTAAAAATCGTATCCCCACTTCCGCAAAATTTTTTCCGGTGAGTGCCGCCGCCATCTCCATGACATTTCCGGTCTGTGCAGAACCAAAATTTCCTGCATGAAGCAATATCGCATAGGTTCCAAGAAATCCTCCAACCAGTGTAAGATTCCAGTGAAGGATCATATCAAGTTCTTTTTGAAATATTCTTCTCATCGTTCTCCCTCTTCCTTTAAAACGCTATCATCATGAATGTCTGCGCGCAAAAACTGCCATGGTAAAAGACGTCTTCCATACCCGGAAACGCCCTCTCCATGGCAGCTTCTACATAACAGCCCCTGCATAGCAGCTCCTGCATGACAGTTTTACCTGCCATATTTTCAACTGCTACGACACTTTCAGTGTAAACTTCTGTATCTCTTTCTCTGTGCTTACTTTCTCGATCACAGCCCCCAGTGATGCGAGTTTCTTTTCAAATTCTTCATATCCACGTTCGATATAGTAGATATCGTCTACCACCGTGATGCCTTCCGCCGCAAGTCCCGCGATCACAAGTGCCGCTCCGGCACGCAGATCCGGTGCATTGACACGGGCTCCGGTATAATTCTCAATACCACCGATGATCGCTATATTGCTCTCTACTTTAAAGTTTGCACCCATGCGCGCCAGCTCACCGACATATTTAAAACGGTTTTCAAAAATACTCTCCGTAACGGTGCTCGTACCCTCCGAAATACCTAACACAACCGCGATCTGTGGCTGCATATCTGTCGGAAATCCCGGATACGGAAGCGTCGTAACCTGTGTGTGATGCAGTGGTTTTGAGGATACCACACGCACCGCATCATCAAACTCTTCCACCTCACATCCGATCTCAAGCAGCTTCGCACTGATTGCCTCTAAATGCTTCGGGATGACATTCTTTACGGTGACATCTCCCTTTGTCGCTGCTGCTGCAAGCATAAATGTTCCGGCTTCGATCTGATCCGGAATGATAGAATATTCTGTCTTGTGCAGTTTTTCAACACCAACAATCCGGATCACATCCGTACCGGCGCCCCTGATATTTGCACCCATGCTGTTTAAAAAGTTGGCTGCATCAACAACGTGAGGCTCTTTTGCCGCATTCTCCAGTGTTGTCTTACCCTCTGCCATGGCTGCTGCCATCATAATGTTGATCGTTGCACCGACAGATACCTTATCCAGATAAATATGTGTACCTTTCAGCTGCTTTGCATCTGCAACCACAAGACCATGGCGGATATCTACCGTCGCACCAAGTGCCCGGAATCCCTTCAGGTGAAGATCAAACGGACGGCTTCCGATATCACATCCACCCGGAAGAGCTACCTCCGCATGTTTATATTTTCCAAGGAGTGCTCCCAGCAGATAATAGGATGCTCTGATCTTACGGATATATTCATTGTCTACAACCAGATTGTGAATAAATGATCCGTTCATCTTTACTGTATGTGCATCCAGTCTGTCTACCTTCGCACCAATATCACTGATTGCATTTAACAGCACATTGATATCTCTGACATTTGGTAAATTTTCTATTGTAACGGTCTCATCCGTCATAACCGCCGCAGAAATAATGGCAAGCGCAGCATTTTTTGCTCCGCCGATCTCCACTTCTCCGACTAACGGATTGCCTCCTTTAATGACATATTGTTCCATACCACACCTCTATGAACCTTTTCATACAAACACATAATTATAGTTGCTATTATGTGCTTTTGTCAAGAATTATATCACAGTTTCAATTTTATTGTAAATATGCAGATATTCCCAAAAATGCCCTTCATTTCCGCACACTTCCGTTCAACTTTTATCAGTTACTGATGTATTTCAATGGATTGACTGCAGCCCCTCCGATATAGATTTCAAAATGCACATGTGGTCCTGTGGAACGTCCGGTACTTCCGCTCAGTGCGATCGGTTCCCCCTGCTCCACCTTCTGACCGACTTTCACCAGCAGCTTGCTGTTATGTGCATACCTCGTCAGTCTTCCGTCCACGTGGCTGATCACCACATTATTGCCGTATCCACCATTATAAGATGCCTGAATCACAGTTCCCGCACAGGATGCGTATACGGTTGTTCCAACCGGGCATGCCCAGTCCACACCTTTATGCATTCTTCCCCAGCGTCTTCCAAATCCTGATGTAAACCTTCCACCGGCAAGCGGCTTAATGTATGTCGGCGGCACGATCGTTCCACGCTCCACAACTGCTGCCTTCGCTACCGTCATGATCTTCTGGTGCGCTAACTCTCTGCTCACTTCAGAGCCGTTTTCATATACAACGATATCGTTTCTCTCACGATGGCCTGCCACACCCTCTTCTAAAACTTCCTCCTGATTGGTATACCAGGAATCATTTTCCTTAATGACAGGTTTCTCCTCATAATCTTCCTCGTAAACTTCTCCCACAGTCAGCCTGATCTTTAAATCCGGTTCCGGAACCGCAATGATAAGCTCCTGCCCTTCCCGCAGTGAGTCTGCATTCTCAAGTCCGTTCAATGCCATAATATCTGCCACTTTTGTATCATGGTCAAGTGCGATCACAGAAAGACAGTCACCACTCTCTACTACATATATTTTATTCGATTCTTTTTCTTTTGTTACTTCAGCAGCGGCAGCATCCGCGGTAGTAAACGCATCTGACTGTACATAATTTTCATAGACCTCAATATTTTCCACAAATGCCATATCAAGGACACCCGTTTCATAAAAATCTGCTGCATCCGATGCCACGGCATCTAAAAGCTGCGCTGCAGACTCTAAGGAAATGCCCGCAAGCGACGATGCCTGCATATCCTGCGTTTCTTTCTCCCCGGTTTCCGCCGGATCATCTTCGTTTTCTGCCTTTTCCAGATCCGCCGTTAATATTCCACCAATCTGCCCTTCTAACGTCTGATATGCAACGGTATAGGCATTCTCTTCATCCGTTTTTTTTCTGACCTGGTTCAAAAAATCTGACACTTCGTCCAGGGTCTTAAAATTTCCACGATAGGAACCGATCGCAACTGTATAGGCCCGCTCCCTGCTCTCAATCGTCTTCTCTGCTAATATCTTTTTTAACTGTTCTTCCAGCGTCTCTTTCTTTTCTAAATGCACAAACGGTTTCTTTTCTGTTTTTACAGACCATTCATAATCCATGCATAAACGGTTTACAGATTCTTCTGCCAGTTTTCTTCTTGCCTGAAGGATTACATCCTTCACATCGACATTTTCCGCCACATACCCGACAAATGTTCCGTCTACATACACGCCCTGATAGTTCTGTCCTAATGCAGTCTGCTGCGAAAGCGCACTTCCTGCCAGTATGATAAGGAATCCGCCAGCAGTCATGATACCGGACATCATTTTTTTATCTTTTAATCTTTTGTTCATCCTCTGACTCTTTCATTCCATTGATGTGATTTTACAAAGATTCTTTTTGAATATGCGCCACGATCTTTTCGATCGTCTGTTCCACGTTCAGGCCATCCTCCGCGATCGTGATGTCCGCATATTTTTCATACAGAACAACTCTCTCATCATACAGGTCTTTTAACGTCTGTCCATCTTTTAAAACAACGCCCCTGCCTTTAATATCCGACAGTCTGCGGTCGATATCCGCATAATCTAATTTTAAATAGATCACAGTTCCGATCTGCTTTAAGTGCTCCATTGCCTCTTTTCCATATACGACACTCCCACCCGTAGCAATGACCGAACGATGTGCTTCTATTTCACTGTTGATACGGTTTTCCACTGCAATAAATCCGTCCGGTCCCTCTTCTGCAATGATCTCACGCAGTAACTTTCCTTCTTTCTCCTGAATCACAAGATCCGCATCCACAAACTGGAACCCAAGTACCTTTGCCAATATGACTCCGACAGTACTTTTTCCAACTCCGGGCATCCCGATCAGTACGATATTGTCTTTTTTCATCTGTTTTCTCCCGCTATAAACTTCCCATTTTCATAAAAAAACGTCGAAAGACTGTGCTTTCGACGTTTTCTTTTTACTCTGCTGCCTGCTCCGTCGTGCTTTCTGTCTCTGTATCTTTTATAGTTGTAAACAGGTTATCGAAATTCACGTCATCCCAGACTTTTTCTTTCACTGCCCACTCAATGCCCTCTTTCCATCCATCGAGCGTCTCATCATACAGATCATCTTTGCGCTGCTCAATAATGCTCTGACGTGTCTTCTCTGTTGCATCCTCGTCCACTTCTTTATCAAGACGTGCCACAAAATAAGAGCTGTCGCCATCGATCAGATCTGTTACTTCGCCCTCTTTTAAAGTTTTCAATGCTGCTAAAAGACTGTCATCCACAGAATCATCATCCTGTGTAAAAGTACCGGCACTTACCGTATATCCTGCATCCTCAGCAGCCGCATCAAGTCCATCTTCCTTCGCTGCCTTTGCAAAATCAGCAACCTTTGACGCAAGCTCCTCTTTCTCCTCATCCGTGTAATCTACCGTATTGCCACTCTCATCCTGATGTGTCGTCTTAGAAATGCCTACATAACTGTATGCCCCCGTTTTTGCTTCCTCATCTGTCACATTGGTATCCGCACCTGCAACGATTGCCGCTTTCATTTTGCTCTGGATCGTCTCTAATGTAAGGTATTCCTCCACGATCTCCTGCGTCGCACCAAGTGCATTGATTGCATCTTTGCTGTTATCTTCCATGAACTGTTCTGCCGCTGCGGTGATCGCTGCTTTTTCATCGTCTGTAATGCTGACATTATACTCATCCATATGAAGCTGTAACACATACATATCTTCTAAGGAATCCATCACACTGTCTTTAAAATTATCCTGTCCGGTCGTTCCATTTCCATATAAATCGGATGTCCAGACATTTTTTCCGAAATATGCGGTATAAAAATCATCTGCTCCCGCCTGCCCGAATCTCGCTGCAAAGTTTGCGACTCCAAGTTTGACCGGCTCTCCGTTTAAAGTTGCCACTGTTTTATCTTTATTGACTCCGCCACAGCCTGTCAGTACAGATAAAGCCATAGCGCTGCTTAACAATAATGCGGTAATTTTTCTGCTGTTCATATGTTCCTCCCAGTGCCCTCTTTTTCCGATATGGGCAGCCATTCAGTTTATTATAATTCGTTTTGTAAAAAGCCGCAAGTTATTTTTCCATCAGCATCTCCCCTGCACGCTGCAAAAAAGTCTCCATCACATCTTTTGCTTCCACATATTTTTCCCTGGTATTCAGTTTCAGGAAGTAGGTAAAATACGGTGTCTTTGCATCCATGGTAAACTTCACATGGTTGTCAAAGGAAGCGATAAACTCCGGAATTGCCGCTACATTGATCTTTGCTTTCTCATACAGCGTAAACCGCAGTGTATCCCCCTTCTGTGCAATATCTGTAAAATAAAGATGATGCGCCATGGATTTTACCCTTGCGATATAAAGCAGATTCTCGACAGATTTTGGCGGATCTCCGAACCGGTCGATCAGTTCTTCTAACATTTCTTCCGACTCATCCGCCGTCTCAATTCCTGCGATGCGCTTATAAATATCAAGCTTCTGCATCTCATTTGGAATGTATCCCATCGGAATATACGCATCAATATCAATATCGATCGAAGTATCAAAATTCTCGGCAACCTCTATGCCTTTCGCTTCTTTGACAGCCTCATTTAACATTTTGCAGTAAAGATCATATCCGACTGCCTCCATATGTCCGTGCTGCTCTGCACCCAGAAGATTTCCCGCACCGCGGATCTCAAGATCACGCATGGCAATCTTAAAGCCGCTTCCAAGTTCCGTATACTCCTTGATTGCAGCAAGTCTTTTTTCTGCGATCTCTTTTAACATTTTATCCCTGCGGTACATCAAAAACGCATACGCCGTCCGATTGGATCTGCCAACACGCCCACGAAGCTGGTAGAGCTGTGACAGTCCCATATTATCTGCATCGTGGATGATCATCGTATTGACGTTTGAGATATCAAGTCCCGTTTCAATGATCGTCGTGGAAACGAGCACATCGATCTCTCCGTTGATAAAACGGTACATGATATTCTCCAATTCCGTCTCTTTCATCTGCCCGTGCGCATAGGCAACGTTTGCCTCCGGCACAAGCTCTGCGATCTTTGCCGCCACATCCGCAATCTCCCGCACACGGTTATACACATAATACGCCTGTCCGCCCCGGGAAAGCTCCCTGGAGATTGCCTCACGCACCAGTTCTTCATTATATTCCATCACATACGTCTGGATCGGCACACGGTCCATCGGTGGTTCCTCTAACACACTCATGTCACGGATCCCGATCAGACTCATATGGAGTGTCCTTGGAATCGGTGTCGCTGTGAGCGTCAGGACATCGATATTGGTCTTTAACTGCTTGATCTTCTCTTTGTGTGTCACTCCGAAACGCTGTTCCTCGTCAATGATTAAAAGTCCGAGATCCTTGTATACCACATCTTTGGACAGCAGTCTGTGTGTTCCGATAATGATATCAACGCTTCCTTTTTTGAGCGCCTCCACCGTCTTTTTCTGTTCTGCACTGCTTCTAAAACGGCATAAAAGGTCTATATTGACAGGAAAATCTTTCATGCGCTGCACAAAGTTGTTGTAATGCTGCTGCGCTAAGATCGTAGTAGGCACTAAAAAAGCGACCTGTTTTCCATCCTGCACTGCCTTAAAGGCCGCACGGATTGCGATCTCCGTCTTGCCGTAACCGACATCCCCGCAGATCAGGCGGTCCATGATCTTTGTGCTCTCCATATCTTTTTTGGTCGCCTCGATCGCAAGCTCCTGATCCTCCGTTTCCTCAAACGGAAACATTTCCTCAAACTCTCTCTGCCAGACGGTATCCGGGCCGTAGACAAAGCCGTCCTGATCCTGTCTCTGTGCATAAAGTTTTACAAGATCCTGTGCAATCTCTTTTACCGCACCGCGCACCTTGGTCTTTGTCTTATTCCATTCCTGTCCGCCTAATTTGTTCAGTTTCGGCTTCTTTGCATCCGCGCCGGCATATTTCTGGATCAGCTCTAACTGCGTTGCAAGGATATACAGGTTTCCACCACCTGCATATTCTATTTTGATGTAATCTTTGACCGTCTTATCGACCTCTATTTTTTCGATTCCACGGTAGATTCCAAGTCCATGATTTTCATGCACGACATAATCGCCGACGTTAAGGTCAGTAAAACTTGCGATCTTTTCTCCCTCATAGGTACGGCGGTGCTTCTTTTTCTTCTTTTCACTGCCGAAAATATCGCTCTCTGAGATCATAACAAATTTAAGCAGCGGATATTCATAACCTTTTTTTATTTTTCCATAACCGGTCATGATCTCACCCGGTTTTACCTCGTGATCAAAATCTTCTGAATAGAATGCATTCAGTTCCTCCGCCATCAGGTCTTCTGCCAGCCGCTTTGCACGCGTCCTTGATCCGGAAAGTAAGATCACACGGTATCCGTTTTTCTTATAGCGGGTGAGGTCTTTGACCAGAAGATCAAAACTGTTATTGTATGGGTTGACGGTCTTCGAATCGATGGCAAATTTTTCTTTTATATCCACATGGCTGTTTTTTAAATCCAGTGCCACCAGAGAAATACATGCCATCTTTTCCATTTTTGCCAGTATTTCTTTGCAGGAAAAAAGTTCCCGCATCTGTCCCGGCAGAATATATCCCTTTTCAAGACGCTGCTTCATGCTCTCGGAAAATTCTGTTTCCGTCACCATGCCGCGTTCGATGGAGCGTGCCAGCTCATCCACAAAAATGACAGTGTTCTCCCTGTTAAAATAATCAAGCAGTGACACACGCTCCTCACAGAAATAGGACATGTATGCGTCAAGTCCCGCGCTGATGCCCAATTCTCCCGCTTCCTCTGCGATCTGTGCTGCAGTACTTTTGGTACGGTGCGCCTCCTCCGTTTTCATTTCTTTCCGGAGTTTTGCTGATACTTTGTCTGCTTCTTTTAAAATTCTTTTGATTCCCTCCTGCCGCTCCTCTGCCGTCAAAACAAGCTCACAGGCTGGATAGATTGAAATCTCCTCTAAATTTTCAATCGAGCGCTGGCTTTCCGCATCAAAAGAACGGATGGAATCAACCTCATCCCCCCAGAATTCGATTCGGAACGGATTGTCTTCCGTCAGTGGAAAGATATCTAAAATTCCACCGCGCACAGAAAATTCTCCCATCGTTTCCGCCTGATAGTTCTTTTCATAACCTAGTTCCACCAGATGTTTTGTGAGTTCTTCCAGATTTAATGTATCACCGACGGAAACCTTTTTGACTGCCTGGATAAATTTTTCCGGCATTGGCATTGGATTCATTAAACCGTCAAACGTAGTTACTATGGTGCAGGATGACTCCTCCGCAAGCATTTTTAACGCATTGATACGCTCCGCGGTAAGGACGTTTCCCCGGATATCCGATTGATAAAACAGGATATCTTTTGCCGGATAATATGCCGCCTTCGAGTCGAAGAAACGGTATTCCTCATAGATTTCTTTCGCTCTCTGCTCCTGAAACGTAACAATGATTCTGTTTCCAGAACCATTGTTTACACTATACATGATATGTGGTTTTGCCGCATCAATACATCCTGAGATCTGTGCAATGCCACGCAAATCATGTACTCTCGCACTTAAGGTTTCAAATTCTTTGAGCTCCTTCAAAGGTTCAGTAAAAGTTTTCATGATACTCCTTTTCACTCTTCCTTCTTTTTCACATTATAACGGTTCATCGCTGCATCCGTTTCACCGGTGATCATCATTTCTGCCGCCTCCACGGCATGCCCGATTGCCTTCTCTGCTTCTGCGCGGTCTGCTGCATCAAAATGTCCTAACACATGATCTGCAAGATCCCAGCCCGCCGGTTTTTCTCCGACACCGACTTTTATGCGCAAAAAATTCTGTGTCCCGGTCATCGCAATGATATTTTTGATTCCGTTGTGTCCACCCGCACTTCCTTTCTTGCGGATGCGCAGATTTCCCGGCGCAAGGCTGATGTCATCATAGATCACGATCATCTCCTCTTCCGGATCCATCTTGTAATAATTGACCAGTTCCGCCACGCTCTCCCCGCTCAAATTCATATAGGTCTGCGGTTTTGCCAGCACAACTTTCACACCGTTTATGACACCTTTCCCACAGAGTGCCTTATGTTTTTTTTCACTGATACTGATATTATACTTCTCTGCAAGTGCATCCATGACATCAAATCCGATATTGTGTCTGGTATGTTCATACTGTTTTCCCGGATTTCCGAGTCCTACGATCAAAAACATGTAATTCTCCATTCCTTTATCTTTTATCCACAGTGACCGGAATATATTTTTCCATTCCATTTATTTTGCCTGATTTCGTCTGCGGATGACCTCTGCAGCTGATTTTAACTGTTCCTGATCATTCACACCCATGATATCCTCCGGATCACTTAATGCAAACGCATCTACCTTCAGTCCTTTATCCTTTATAATTGTCAGCGTATCCGGCAGATAATATTCGCCCTGTGCATTATTCGGCTGGATTTTTTCAAGTGCCTCTTTTAATTCCTTTGTATCAAAAATATACATACCGGAATTGATCTCATGCGATGCTCTCTCTTCCTCACTCGCATCTTTATGCTCTACACTTTTTACGAAATTACCGTCTGCATCACGGATGATCCTTCCATATCCGGTCGGATCTTCCACCATGGCGGATAATACGGTAACCGTATTTTTATTCTTTGTATGGTATTCTTTCAAGTGCTTCAATGTTTCCGCGGTGATCAAAGGCGTATCCCCAAACAGGATCATCGTCTGTCCCTCATCCCCTAAGAAATCTTTTGCACAGCGCACCGCATGACCGGTTCCAAGCTGCTCCTCCTGTAATACAAAGCTGACCTCCTGATGCAGGATCGTCTCCCGTACCACTTCATATTTATATCCGACAACCAGACAGATGTCCTCTGCCCCTGCTCCGATCGCTGCTTCGATCGCATAGTCCACCAGACATTTTCCTTCAATTGTATGTACCACTTTCGGCAGATCTGATTTCATTCGCGTTCCTTTGCCGGCTGCAAGTATTACTGCTTTTAACTGTTCCATATGTATCCTCCTGCATCTTCGTGCTGTTTTTTTGGCTTTTGTGCTTTATTTTTGTATTATTTTGGCATTCTTTGCCTTATTACAGTCTATGTTTTATTTTACAGAACTTTCCCGATTTTACAAGCAAAAGATTCGGGTGTCAAAAGGTGGTTCATAACTTAGCGATTGTCAAATTGCACAAAGCCGAGACTGTTTTTGTGACTTTGGGAGAAAATTAGAAAATCTTAGTATGCCTGTCTATTTACAGTAATGTTCTGCCACGGACGGCAGAACAAGGCTTCACGAGCCATGGAAGGCTCGTTGAATGCCGTTTACGTCACTCTGTGAAAAACTGATTCAGGCATACTTAGTTTTTCTTATTTTCGGACAACGGAACAAAACAAGTTCGGTTTTGTGCAATTTGACAGACCCAAAATTGAAAACCACCTTTTGACACCCGAATCCTATGAATGAAAAAAGCGGCTGTAACAGCACAATGTATACTGCTACAGCCGCCCCTTATTTTTATACTGTCATGTACAGATTGCTCCAAAACTGCTGTCCGAAATTCCCCTTACTCTTCAGCAGCTAATGTCTCCTCGTACTTTTCTAAGATCAGTTTCTGAATCCGCTCTCTCGTTCCGGAGTTGATCGGATGTGCAATATCACGGTATTCTCCATCCGCTGCCTTACGGCTTGGCATTGCAATAAAAAGACCTTTTTCCCCTTCAATGATCTTGATATCATGTACCACGAACTCTTCATCGATCGTGATTGAAACTACCGCTTTCATCTTGCCTTCTTTTTCTACTTTTCTGATCCTCACGTCCGTTATCTGCATGTCTTATGTCCCCCTTTAAGTTGTTTTACCCTTGTCCTAAAATGCATTTCTATAACACGTAGCGCTCATTATTCTCAGAAACAATCTTGATGCCATTGTCTCCACAATAATATGTATTGGCTTTCAATGTGTCCCTGCTCTCCACGATACAGTTCTCAATGTGTGTGTTATCTCCAATATATACATCATTTAAAATGATGGAGTTTTTGATCACACAGTTCTTGCCAACAAATACTTTTTTGAACAGGATAGAATTTTCAACCTTACTGTTTACGATACATCCGCTCGCGATCAGACTGTTGCGCACATCGGATCCTGCATTGTATTTTGCAGGTGGAAGATCATCCACTTTAGAGTAGATCCTTGGCTCATCATGGAAAAAGTATCTGCGCACTTCCGGTTTCAGGAAATCCATATTTGTCTGGTAATAAGACTCAACGGTTGCAATATTGCTCCAGTATTCTTTCATCTTGTAACCGTAGATACGTTTCATATTCTTATAACGGATCAGAATATCTGTAACGAAATCCCATCGTCCTTCCTCTGCACTGCGCTCTAACATCTCGATCAGCTGTCTTCTGCGCACGATATAAATACCGGCAGAGATCGTATTCGACTGGGATACCATCGGCTTCTCCTCGAATTCCACGATTCTGGAGTCCTCGTTCATCCGTACCACACCAAAACGGCTTACATCCACATCCGGTGCCATATCCTTGCACACCACCGTGATATCTGCTTTCTTTTCGATGTGATATTCAAGTACTTTATTATAATCGATCTTATAAACACAGTCACCGCTCGTAATGATGACATACGGTTCATGGCGTTTCTTTAAGAAACTGATATTCTGATACATGGCATCTGCTGTTCCACGATACCACCAGCTGTTGTCCACCGTAACTGTCGGGTTAAATACGAACAGACCTCCCTGTTTTCTTCCGAAATCCCACCATTTTGAGGAACTCAGATGCTCATTTAAGGATCTGGCACTGTACTGTGTCAGTACTGCAACTGTCTGTATATGCGAATTGCTCATATTGCTGAGTGCAAAATCGATGCTTCGATAGCTGCCCCCAACAGGCATTGCTGCAATCGCTCTCTTATTGGATAGTTCCTGCATACGGCTGTTATTACCGCCAGCTAAAATAATACCTATTGCCTTCATTCTGAGTCACCTGCCTTAATAATTACTTCACCGCTTTCAAGAATTCCATCCGGATAATCTTCTTTTTCCGTAACTCCGGAAATTGCCGTGTTCTTTCCTATCTGAACGCCATCCGGCACCACGGAATCTTCACCTATTGTTACAAGACCAAAAGAATATATGCTTGCATTGAGCTTGTTCGGTGCTTCCTCACCGACTCCAAGCACCACATTGTTGCCAATGCGGCAGTTTTCTGCAACGATTGACTTATCTATCGTGACACCTTCACCTATCTGTGTCCCTTTCATAATTATTGAGTTTCTTACTACACTGCCCTTACCGACCGTAACACCTGCACCGATGACAGAACTATGTACTTCTCCGTAGATCTCGGATCCCTCACCGATGATACTCTTCTCAACCACAGAATCTTCTGACAGATACTGCGGCTCAATAATATCGCTCTTTGTGTAGATCTTCCAGTATTCTTCATAAAGATTGAACTCCGGGATCAGATCGATGAGCTCCATATTTGCTTCCCAGTAGGAACCTAATGTTCCAACATCTTTCCAGTAACCGTTAAATTCATAGGCGAAAAGACGTTTTCCCCTCTCATGACAATACGGGATAATGTGCTTGCCGAAATCACAGCCGCTCTGGTCTTTCATTGCATGTAATGCTTCTTTTAAAACATTCCAGCTGAAAATGTAGATTCCCATAGATGCCAGATTGCTTCTCGGCTCTTTTGGTTTTTCCTCAAAATCCTGTATTTTTTTATTTTCATCTGCGATTACGATTCCAAACCTGCTTGCTTCTTCGATTGGTACCGGCATTGTCGCAATCGTCACATCTGCATGATTTTCTTTATGGAAATCGAGCATCACTTCATAATCCATCTTATAAATATGGTCTCCTGATAAGATCAGGACATATTCCGGATTATAGCTCTCCATATAATTCATATTCTGGTAGATTGCATTTGCTGTTCCACTGTACCACTCACTGTTATTGCTCTTCTCATAAGGTGGAAGAACCGTTACACCGCCATTATTACGGTCAAGATCCCACGGAATACCGATTCCAATATGGGTATTTAAACGTAACGGCTGATACTGTGTCAGAACACCAACGGTATCAATTCCTGAATTAATACAGTTGCTGAGTGGAAAATCGATAATGCGGTACTTTCCTCCAAACGCAACTGCCGGTTTGGCAACCTTTGCTGTAAGCACTCCAAGACGGCTGCCCTGTCCTCCAGCCAATAGCATGGCTATCATTTCTTTTCGAATCACGTCAATCACCTCTCGTCACTTTCTAGTCAATCTATTCCTTTTGGTATTTTTAATTATACCACACTTCAAATCTCATGTACATCATTTTCCACAATATTTTTTATCGTTTTTACATATTTTTGACACATTGCACAAATCGATAAAGTTTTATCTACAATTCATTTTTTCTGTCGAAAAGATTTTTCCCCAAAAGAATTTGCAAATTGATTCCATACGGGTATAATGAAACAAACAGAAAAATTCATAAAACAGGCAGGTATCAATAAATGTATAAAATCAATTTCAACCAGCCGCTGCACATCCATTTCATCGGGATCGGCGGTATCAGCATGAGTGGTCTTGCTGAGATACTTTTAGAGGAACATTTTACTATCTCAGGATCTGACGCAAAGGAATCCGGACTGACCAGACATTTAGAGCACATGGGTGCCCGTATTTTTTACGGTCAGAAAGCCGAAAACCTTAGCGATGACATTGATCTTATCGTCTACACCGCAGCCATCCGTGAAGACAATCCGGAATACGCGGCTGCAAAAGAATGCAGCATCCCAATGTTAAGCCGTGCAGAACTGCTTGGCCAGATTATGGACAATTATAACAATTCCATCGCCGTTGCCGGTACCCACGGAAAGACGACGACCACATCCATGATCAGCCAGATCCTTCTCGCAGCAAAGGCTGATCCTACCATTTCCGTCGGCGGGATCTTAAAAGCCATTGAAGGAAATATAAAAGTAGGCAAGTCCGATATTTTTGTATCCGAAGCGTGCGAATATACCAACAGTTTTCTCCATTTCTATCCACGATACAGTATTATCTTAAACGTGGAAGCGGAACACCTTGACTTCTTTAAAGATATTCAGGATATCCGCAATTCATTCCGAAAATTTGCAGGAAATACAAAAAAAGACGGTGCGATCATTATAAACGGAGAGATTGAAAACTACACAGCGCTCACAGAAGGTTTAGCACCACAGGTGATCACCTTCGGACTGAATGACTCCTGTGACTATTACCCTTCTGACATCACCTTTGATGAAACAGCATGTGCCTCCTTTACGGCAATGCATCACGGTACCCCGGTCATGGATGTAAAACTTCATGTTCCGGGCATGCACAATGTCTCAAATGCACTTGCAGCGATCGCACTTTCCCTTGACCTTGGTATTTCAAAGGATGCGATCCTTGCCGGACTATCCGCTTTCGGAGGTGCAGACCGCCGTTTCCAGTACAAAGGATGTGTGGACGGAGTTACCATCATTGACGATTATGCACATCATCCGACAGAGATCCGTGCAACACTGACCGCTGCAAAAAATTATCCACATAAACGTCTGGTCTTAGCATTCCAGCCGCACACCTATTCCAGAACAAAAGCATTTTTAGATGATTTTGCAGATGTGCTGTCCATGGCAGATGTTGTCGTACTTGCGGACATCTATGCTGCCCGTGAGAAAAATACTTATGGCATCAGCTCGAAAGATATCCTTGAAAAATTAAAGGAAAAAGGAACCGAATGCTATTATTTTCCCTCTTTTGAAGAAATTGAGAAATTTTTATTGAAAAATTGTATAAACGGTGATCTGTTGATAACTATGGGTGCTGGAGATATCGTAAACGTGGGTGAACATCTTCTTGGTCGATAAGTTATCCACATTATCCACATTCGATTGGGGAAAACTTCAACCATCGAATGTGGATTTTTTTTGTTAACATAATACATTCCTGTTTTTCTGCTCCGTTTTCTTTTATGCCCCTTGTTTTCTGTATTTTATCCCAGTTGCCATAACTTCCGTTTTTATGAATCCACTTTTTTATCCACATTATCCACATTCCCCGCAACCCTTGATTTTACAGCGTTTGTATTCAAAAATGTTCTTCTCTTTTTTCTTTTCCTATGCTATAATTTGTGGCGCAGCAAATATTTATACTTATATTTATACTTTTAGAATATTATCGAAAGAGGGTTTCCTTCATGGCTAAAATACTAATCCACAGTGACAGTGCATCTTCTGCCACGAGTGTATCGAATATTTTTATTGATGAATATATGTCTGACGCAAATGGGGAATTTGTAAAGATCTATCTTTACCTGCTGCGTCTGATGAATGCCCCGGATTCCGCTTTTTCGATTTCTTCGATTGCAGATAAATTCGAACACACGGAAAAAGATGTCAAACGCGCCTTAAGTTACTGGGAACGCATGCATCTTCTGCGTTTAGAATATGATACTGATCACAACCTGACCGGTGTCTGCCTGATCGATTCTGCATCCAGGGATAAAACCGGCACAGGCGACGATTTTGTGGAAAACGAAACTGCCGCAGAAACGTTTGAAACAGACAGTGTCTCCTCTGAGGATGCATACATTTCCACAGAAGATGACAATATACCTTCTGCAAATACAGATGTCTTTCCTCCTAAGAGGGATTACACACGCGATGAACTAAAGCAGTTTCAGGAAAACGACCAGATTGCCGAACTTCTCTTTATTACAGAACGTTATCTTGGACGGCCGCTCAGCCAGACCGATACAAATACTCTTTTATATTTATACGAAGAGCTTTCTTTTTCACCGGATCTGATCGAATATTTAGTAGAATACTGTGTAAGCAAAAATCACACCGCTATCCGCTATATCGAGGCTACAGCATTAAGATGGGCAGAAAGCGGCATCCGGACTGTAAGCGCCGCCAAACAGGAGGCAAAGATCCACAGTCCTGCCTACTATGCAGTGATGCGTTCCTTTGGCATTACCGGAAGGAATCTCGTTCCATCCGAGACAGACTATATCGAAAAATGGCGTTCCGAGTATGGTTTTTCGATCGACATCATCTGTGCGGCATGCCAGCAGACCATACAGAGCATCCACCAGCCGAGTTTTCCTTATACCGACAAAATGCTCTCAAACTGGCGCAAATTAAACGTACATACCATGGAAGATGTAAAACGTTTAAATCTTGAACACAAAGAACGCGCAAAGACATCCGCACAGGAAACAGGCAGTCCTAAAAACAAATTCAACAACATCGGACACCGTTCCTATGAATATGATGAACTTGAAAAAATGCTGCTGACAACCAATTCAAAACATTAATACCATAAATCGTATGAAAACATCGTTTTCATAAAACTAGGCAAAATGGAGATTAGGATAAGAACATGCCTCTGACAAATTCGCAATACGATGAGATTATACGGGCATATGATGCCCGGCAGTTAAAAAATGAACATGAGAGGGAAGAACGGACCCGTTATGCCTACATCAGAATCCCACGTCTCCGGGAGATTGACGATGCCATCGCGTCCTGCTCCGTTTCACAGGCAAAAAAGCTCTTAGACGGTGATACCATGGCTCTTAATACCCTGAAAGAACAGATTGCCTCCTACCGCAGTGAAAAAAAAGATCTGCTGCAGAAAGCAGGGCTCTCTGCTGATTATCTGGAGACCTCTTACGAATGCCCGGATTGTAAGGATACAGGTTTTATCGATGGAAAACGCTGCCACTGTTTTACACAGGCTGCGATCGATTTAGTCTATACCCAGTCAAATTTAAAAAGCATCCTGCTCCGTGAGAATTTTTCCACATTTTCTTTTGAATATTATTCTGATAAAGACATAAACCCTGCGACCGGATTATCTTCACTTGCGACAGCAAAAGATGCCGTTGCCAAATGTCATGACTTTATCGACCACTTTGATGATACATTTTCCAATCTGTACTTTTACGGAGATACCGGCATCGGCAAAACGTTTCTGTCAAACTGCGTTGCAAAAGAGCTGATGGATCACGGTCATTCTGTAATTTACTTTACGGCGTTCCAATTATTTGATATATTAAGCAAGGGTGTATTTGCAAAAGATGAGGAAGCGATTGCCGCAAATGAAAATATTTTTACCTGCGATCTTCTGATCATCGATGATCTCGGCACAGAGCTTACAAATTCTTTTACAACTTCCCAGTTGTTTTTGTGCTTAAACGAAAGAATCCTGCACCGGAAATCAACCATCATTTCCACAAACCTCGGATTGTCCCAGCTTACCGATCTGTATTCGGAGCGGATCTTATCAAGAATTATGGACAATTATGTTCTGATCAAATTATTCGGGGAAGATATCCGGATGCAGAAACGAAGACGCTGATGTTTCTATAAACACAAAATACATTTTCTGCCTTCAATTAGAGCAATCTATTGAAATACATGTAAACAAATTTTTATGGAGGAACCATTCAATGCCAAACGATGAAAGAAACCTGGAAACCTTACCTGATGGAGCACTCGGTCTGATCCCGCTTGAGAGCTGCAAAGAGCTTGGTCTGAAAGTAGACAAGTACCTGGTCGGCTGGAGAGAAAAAAGACAGCATCAGCATGCATCTGATCTTGCCTTTAAAGATTACCGCCGCGATTCGTACATCATCTCTACCGCTGTTCCGCGTTTTGGAACCGGCGAAGCAAAAGGTGTGATCAAAGAGTCTGTCCGTGGATACGATCTGTACCTGATGGTCGATGTGACAAATTACAGTCTTACCTACTCCGTATGCGGTCATGAGAACCACATGTCACCAGATGACCACTATGCAGATTTAAAACGTATTATCGCAGCCGTTGGCGGTAAAGCAAGACGTATCACCGTCATCATTCCTTTCTTATATGAAAGCCGTCAGCACAAACGTACTTCCCGCGAATCTTTAGATTGTGCTTTAGCATTACAGGAACTGACTGCAATGGGTGTTGATAACATCATCACCTTTGATGCACATGACCCGCGTGTACAGAATGCGATTCCGTTAAAAGGATTCGAGACTGTACAGCCTGCTTACCAGTTTGTAAAAGGTATCTTACGCGAAGTAACCGACTTAAAGATCGATTCCGATCATATGATGGTAATCAGCCCGGATGAAGGCGGTACCAACCGTGCTGTATATCTTGCAAGCGTTCTTGGATTAGACGTCGGTATGTTCTATAAGAGACGTGATTACAGCCGCATTGTAGACGGACGCAACCCGATCGTTGCACATGAGTTCTTAGGTTCCTCCGTAGAAGGAAAAGATGTTATCATTATTGACGATATGATCTCTTCCGGTGAAAGTATGATTGATGTTGCAACAGAGTTAAAGAAACGTAAAGCAAACCGTATCTTCGTTGTTGCAACTTTCGGACTCTTCACAAACGGTTTAGAGAAATTTGATCAGGCAGTTGCAGACGGCACGATCTACAAAGTCGTTACCACAAACCTTACCTATCAGACACCGGAACTCTTATCCAAACCATATTACATCAGCTGTGATATGAGTAAATATATTGCCTATATCATTGATACCTTAAACCATGATTCTTCCATCAGCGATCTGTTAAACCCGTATGACAGAATCGAACGTCTGGTATCTAAATACAAAGCAGAACAGAAATAATTGATCCTGTATCATAAAAAACCGGTTCATCATGAGCCGGTTTTTTTTATGAGAACAAGGCTTCACGAGCCATGGAAGGCTCGTTGAATGCCGTTTACGTCACTCTGTGAAAAACTGATTCAGGCATACTTAGTTTTTCTTATTTTCGGACAACGGAACAAAACAAGTTCGATTTTGTGCAATTTGACAGACCCAAAATTGAAAACCACCTTTTGACACCCGAATCCTATGAATAAAAAAGAAACCGCCATACTCTCATATAACGGTTTCTTCTTATCTCATTTCTATGTAAGTTTGTCCGACAAACAATTCTAAAACAGATCAACTCTTCCTGCAAACTTCTGGTTGATCACATAGTATGCGGCAAATTCTTCCGGTTTTAAATATACCTGAAGGCTCTTGATGGATGATGCTCTGTGACCATCTGCAACAAACTCATTTTTCGCTTTCTCGATCACATCTGCAACGATTGCTTCATTTCCCTGATACTGGATAAATACCTCCGGAACTAACTCTTCTTTTGCCGCTGCCTTTGCTGCTGCTTTTTTGGCTGCTCTTGAAGGTTTCTTCTCTTTTACAGGTTTTACAGTTTCCTTTGTCTCAGCTGCAACCGCTTTCGCCGGCTCTGCTTTTACCGTATCTGCCTTTGATTCCTCTGTTTTGGCTGCTGTTTTTTCTACAGCTGCTTTTACTGCTGTTGCTTTCTCAGTAACTGCTGCCTTTACCTCAGATGCAGATTCTTTCACTGCTGTCTTTGCTGCGGCTGCAGTATCTCTTGCTGCCTGTAAAACCTCGCTGGCCTTCTCATTTGTCTTCGGCTCTGCTTCCTTTACCTGATTTGTCTTTTCTGCTTTGACTGCACTGTTTTTTGCTACGGTTCCTTTTGCCATAATGAATTCCCTCCTCAATAAAAACTACTCACAAACTAAAAATTTCTCCATTGCATCTAATGCTTCTTCTTCATCGCTTCCTTCAGCGACAATATTCACTGTCATACCCTTTGAAGGATTAAATGCCATGATTCCCATGATACTCTTTGCATTGATCCTGCGGTTATTGCTCTCAAGGATAATCTCACTGTCATAGCGGCAAGCCACCTGAACCAGTTCTGCAATTGGATTATCATGTTCTTTTGAAACATTCGAAACCACTACTTCTTTTCTGCTCATATTCATCCTCTTCCTCTTTTCAAGTACTTCTCAAAATATAACCCATTCGACTTTAATTTGCAATACGTCTCACTTAAATCTGTTAAAGTTCAACGAACTATTCTATGGAAGCACTGTTTTTTTATGCAGTTTTCTCGTTTTTTTCATGTATTTATATTGGAAATGTATCTGTAAAATCTGCCTTTTTCTGCATTTGCTTTATTTCAGATATGTGAAGAAAACATTCCCTGCTTCTTTAAATACTGCATCTGCTTCCGTTATGCTCTGTTTAAAATTGCTTCCGGATGAAGGATCAAAAATAATGACATTATTGGCATCATATCCTACCACCAGCACTGCTTCATTACTTCCTGTCATTGCAAACACCGGATTACCGCAGCTTACATAGTAAAGGACTTCCTCTACACTGCACCCGGTCAGATCTAAAATTCCTGCATCTTTCATCGTATTACTCAAAATATTCTTCGGTGTTTCCCCACCCGCAATCAATGCACTTACACTGATGTTAATTCCCTCTTTCTCAAGCATTGCATTGATACACTGTGCAATACTGCCGGAAGAAACATCTTCTGCACCAACTGCGATATCAGAAAGTGCCGGTCTGATCGCATTCCTGGAACGTTTCCAGATATATTCCTGATCCGCGCCTACCACAACTCCCATTTTTTCATTTGCTTTCGTGATCGCATCCGCCACCTGATCTGTGGTATAGACCACATCACCTTTTACATAAACATAATATTTTCCATTATCACCCTTATCTTCAAGTGTGAGCGTACGGTCCTGTTCTAATATGGTCTCCCGCGGAGTCAGCAGTCTTGGAGCCTTCTCACCAACATTTCCCGGCAGAGAAATTTCAAACTGTGTTTCTTTGCTGTCGGAACTGCTGCTTACAATGGAAACAATTTTACTTCCATCTCCCTCCCGGTTCATGATCATATCCTGATCCGCGTCCACATACGCCGTCCCATTATACTGGATACGATTTAAGTACATGGTATAATCTTCAATATCAACCCCGGAAACATAATATCCATTTTTTTCATATGTCTTTAAAACGGATGGTGTATCGGATGACACATCTAAAATTTTAATCTGATACATCGGGGAAATTACATTTCCGGCGGCCTCTGTTGATACGTCTGCCGCATTCGCTACACCGTATACAAAATCGTCTCCCATAAATCCAAGTGGTTTTACGTATTTTCCACTTCCTTCTGTTATGGTAAATATCTTTTCACCGGAAAAGTTGATGACAGAAATCGTATCGCTCTGTCCGTTCTGGCTGTCTTTCGTCCATGCAAAATAGCGGTCAGATTCCGATACTGCATATACTTCTTTATCCAGTCCCTTGATCAGTTCTTTCATTTCTAACGTGCTAAGGTCAATCCCATATACACTGCCATCCACCATCAGATATAATTCGCCACCCTCATTCACATACATCAGCTGGCCAAGTTCTGATTTCATGACTTCATATGCCTTATCCGAAGATATAAATGCAAGCTCCTCATTTGTATTTGAAAGACTGTCATAATGATTGACTTCTATTCCTACTTCTCCCTCATGATTTCCGCGGTTTATATAGCCATATACAATATAATCAAGGCTTCCCGCCTCATCAATCCGGACAATCTTGATATCATGTTCCCCGTAATTTTCACGGTTATCAATTCCTTCATATCCACGAAAACTGAACACTTTTGCAAGTGTATTTTCCGTCGCATTATAACTCCAGAGTTCTCCTTCCTGTACAAATGCGACTATTTTT
The DNA here is from genome assembly GCA_934317215.1 of uncultured Roseburia sp. GTDB lineage: Bacteria > Bacillota > Clostridia > Lachnospirales > Lachnospiraceae > Roseburia. The sequence goes on along the minus strand of CAKREH010000020.1, from coordinate 14,384 downwards.
CCTGTCTCATTTGCCTGATACTCCACATTTCCGGAACGTATTCCAAGCTCGATATAATTGTCAAAAAAGCTTGCATTTTCTCCACGGAAAATCTGATTCATCCTGCGTTCAAAATTGAGCAGATACATCCTGCTGCTTGTATAACGCACCCGGTAATATTCTTCTACGTTATAATATTCGCTCTCTCCACCCTCACCGATGCTTGTTACAACGTAATTCAACACGATCACATTATAGGTATCTGTGATTTCTTTTATGGACGGCACCGGTGTTGTTAACTGCTCTCCGTTAAAATCCGCCCAGGCAAGCTGTTTTAATGAAGAATTTAATGAAACAAACTGTAATGTTGTGTTATCTCCGGTTGTTTTTTCCATATATGTTGACAACGTTCCTGATGTCTCACTGTTAAATGTGGTATTATGAAACTCTTTTACAAATTTTAAGGATTCGCTCACATGCGCATTTGGCATTTCCACAATCCTTGTATAATAATAAATGACATCCTTTCCACTCTCTAAATTAATGAGAAGTAAATACTCTTCCCCCTCCTGAAGCAGATTCTGGATTTCAAGTTCTGCTTTGATCGTACCTTTTTTCTCATCATAGGAATTGACATCTGCATTGGCGATCAGTCTCTCCCCATCAAGGCTTCGTATTTCATAAGAGATCGCATCCACGCTTGTCTCGTATGTCTGGATCGTAACCGGAAGTTTTCTGTCTTTTCCGATCGGTGTGATCGTATCGCGCATACTCGCAGCATTCATCTTTGTACGATATCCATATAATTCATTGATTTCCTGTTCGCTGCTCTCTAATGTGATGACCGGTAATGTGGCATTTTTCATTTCTGTTGTCAGATCTTCATTGACATGATTTGTCATCATACTAAATACTCCGACTGCCACAAAAAAAACGACGGTCAGTACGACTGCCTTAATTGCACCTTTCTGCACGTTATTGTCTCCTTACTCTATGTGAATGAAATATCATTTTCCCTGTCAAAACCGCCATCTTTGTAATTTCTTCTGAAACCCGAAAAAAAGCGACAGATATATTGTATGCATTTTTTTTCAAATCCGCAATGCCTATCGCTGATTCTTTTGAAATTTTAAGAAAGAGAATTAAAAAACGGGCAGTGTACTGCTGACCTGCCCATTTTCTGTAACATTTGTTTTACCACCAGCGCCTGCATCTTCTGTGCCTGCAGCGCCGTCTGTACATCTCATTATTTAATAATACCCCGATCAGGCTCCGCATATCATCACGTCCTCCTGGGGGCGGAGGTGGCGGCATCCCAGGCCCCGGTGGAGGCAGCATTCCAGGTCCCGGTGGAGGCGGCATCCCGGGGCCCGGCGGCGGATTCATTCCACCCCAGTACTGTTCTGCCTCAACATTCTTGTCTTCCCCTGCCACATTGCGGTAGATCCGCTCTGCCACCTGTTCTAACATCAGGCGGTCCGGATACTCGTCAAACATCAGGCTTCCCTCATACTCCATCTTGTCGCACTCATCTTCCACATAGGAAAGGATCGTCTTCACCTCTTTCGGATAAAGCTCTTTCATGCGTTCCATATCTTTTTCATATTCCATTTCCGTCAGATACAGATTCTGCATCGGATAGCTCATATAAAAAGGCATTTTCGGCACATCCATCTGCATACGGAAAAACTGTTCCTGATTATAGTCCACACATTGCTCCTGTCGCTAACATCTCTATATCATATGCGTCAGGAATACTTTTGTGCCGGTTCCATTATGCGTTAAAATTATTCAAACAAAATATTTTTGTATTTTGTATAACCTTCTTTTTTCATCTGTACGGATGCCTCTTTTTTGTCCCCTTCGTGCGTAAACTCATACACATTATAAGCACCGTCACGGTAAGCAAAATCCGCTCCGTTATCCTGATAATGCAGATAAGTTCCATTGCCCGGATACACACGCATTTTCAAGGTATCATACGGCTTTTCACCGATGTACTGTGCCAGTTCATAAGTCGGGATCATTCCTCCCTCTTTTACGAACATCGGGCAGGTATCAAGCGGTGCGTCTACCATATAATACTGTCTGCCCTGATATGGTTTCTTTGTCTCATAATCATACCAGACGCCTTCTGGAAGATATACGATCTTTTTCGTCTCTCCCTGCTCTAAAACAGGTGCAGCTAAAAGATTTTCTCCAACTAAAAATTCACCGTTTAAGTTCCAGACTTCCGGATCATTCTCATAATGTAAAACCAGAGGACGCATGATCGGCAGTCCGGTCTGTTCACATTCGCGGAACAGGTCGTACAAATATGGAAGTAACTGATATCTTAATTCCACAAATTTACGGTAGATGCGGATCGTCTCCTCATCAAACTGCCACGGCTCCTGGAATGTACTTCCCATGGAAGAGTGGTTACGGAACAGTGGGGAAAATGCACCAACCTGAACCCAGCGGCACATTAATTCCGGTGTGCAGTCCGCACCAAATCCGCCGACATCGGTTCCTGCAAATGCAATTCCACTTATACCGAGATTGCAAAGCTGTGGAACCGTCATTCTAAGGTGTGCCCAGAGGCTCTGGTTATCTCCGGTCCATACGGTAGAGTATTTCTGTGTTCCTGCATAGCATGCTCTTGTGATCACGAACGGTCTTCTTCCATCGGCTTCCTTTAATCCCTCATAGGTAGCCTTTGACATCAGATGTCCATAAACATTATGCATTGCCGCATGATCTGACTTTTGATCCTCGTCCGTAAAAACGACATCCTGTGGAAGTTCTCCACGGAAACTTGCAGGCTCATTCATATCATTCCATGTTCCTCGCACACCAAGATCCACTAAGAATTTCTGATTTTCTGCCCACCATTTTCTTACATCCGGCTTTCCAAAATCAGGATATACCGCTTCGCCCGGCCATACTTCATTGACGTATACTTCCCCTTCCGGTGTTTTCGCAAAATAATCATTCGCAATTCCCTCATCATACTTTGCATATCCCGGATCTGATTTCACACCCGGATCGATGATGCAGACAACCTTAAAACCATTCTCTGCGATCTCTTTTATGATCGCCCCCGGAGCTCCAAAGTCCTTTTCATTCCAGGTAAATACGCGATATCCATCCATATAATCGATATCAAAATGGATCGTATCACATGGAATCTGCAGTTCTCTGTATTTGTGTGCCACACATCTGATATCATCAGCTGACACATAGCCCCATCTTGACTGATGATGTCCTAATGTCCAAAGCTGCGGCAGAGGGGTTCTTCCGGTCAGATAAGTATAGCCTTCCACAATATCCGTCATTTTTTCCCCGGAAATAAAATAATAATCGAGATTTCCGTTCTCTGCACTGTAATAATAGCAGGCGCTGTTCTCTTTTCCCAGATTGACATGTGATCTGTAAGTGTTGTCAAAGAACATTCCAAATACACCCGCATCTTTTAATGTGATCAAAAACGGAATGGATTTATACAATGCCTTAAAATCGTCCGTGTGCGCCTGCGGCAGATCGGAATTCCAGTTTTCATATTCATAATTTCTTTTATTTAAAACACCTGTTTTATCTCCAAGTCCATAGAATTTTTCATCCCCGGTCATCTGCTTTACGACCATGACAGGATCTTCCTTTTCACCATCTGCAGATACGTCATGTCCTTCAGACAATAGCGTTGCAAGTGCTTCATCGCTTAATTTCTTTTTTTTCTTTCGCTCTCCCCTGAAATCTGCACATAAAAGTGTTCCATCTTTTTTATAAAAATCGATCAGAAAATCATCGTATACTTTAGCTGTCAGCTTATCTGTTTTAATCTGTACTGCTCCGTCTTCCTCAGAGACTTCTACGGTAACCGGAAGTCTTTTATCTCCCTCGATTGCTTTTGAACGGTGGTCTTTCGACTGATACGGAACAAATACGTTCATGATCGTGTCCGTGACTGCCGTGACATATGCCGTTCCATGTTCAAATTCAAATTCTACTGTACTTCCATTGGTCTGATAAGAAAGTTTTTTTCCTAACATATGCTTCTCCTTTTCTGTTATTACATTTTTGCAATGTCCTGTAGTTCCTGTAACAGGTCAAGATCCGACTGCTGTACTTTCATGTTCGTCGTGATCGGTTCCTCTCCCGGCTTTGTCACGGTGATCTCAATGATCGTTCCCTCCGTGATGCCAGTAGAAAATACTGCATTCAAAAAGGCTGCAAATTTCGGGTGGTTTGCTGTGAATTTATTTTTGGCGTTCATGATCTTCATTATTGATGCCGGATTTATCATAGCTGGTCTCCTTTTCCTGTGTGGGGGTGGTTATATTACTTTAGTACGGTTATTATACTATAAGATGGCGGGTTTGTCCCGAAAATTTGCGAAATTTATTTTCGTAAATTTGGTGGAAAAGGTGTATCGGTGTGATTCTGCTGCCCAATGTTCCCGCTAAAAAACCGCCGATCGTAGACACCCAGGTAAAGTAGATATCGCATCGCCAAAACGGATTTCGTTTCACACTACTCCACCTCATACGCTCCTTTTTTCATCACTCATCCCTCCCATCAAGTGCTGTTTCAGATCCCGGAAATCCGTCTCCAGCATATCTTCCTGTTTTCTTGCTTCCCGCTTCGGCACGCCCTTTATCTCAAGTCCCAAAATAATATTGTCAATGATCGACACAAATTTTCCATGCGGTATCAAAACATCAATCGGACGGAGAACCTGACGCATCTCCCCGCTATTATAAAAGCTTTTTGTATTCCAGCCTGGTACACTTTGACATATCGTTCTGAAAACAAAAAATCCCGAAACAAAGATTTCTCTCCATTTCCGGATTTTCTATCACACATATTTTATTTGATACACAAAATCGTTTCTACTTACAGCATTTTCCTTTTCTTAAAATAAATGATTTCTCCCGCAATGATGCAGATACTGACTATAATAACGACCGGGTATGCATATTTCCATCCGAACTCCGGCATATTGGGAAAATTCATGCCATACCATCCTGCGATCAGGGTCAGTGGGAGAAATATCGTCGTTACTACCGTTAATATACTCATGACTTTATTCTGCTGCACATCGATCAGTGACTGATATAACTCGCGGATCTGCACTAAATATTCCCTCAGGAGTTCCACATGATCATGCAGACGCTCCACACGATTTGCATAAAGCTGCCAGAGTGAACGCTCCTTGTCCGTCAGGATCTGTCCGAAATCACTCTGCATGGCATCTGCAAGATTTACAAGCTGCTCATAGTAGGCATGATATGCCGAAAAACGTTTCCTATACTGCAGAATGATCTCATAGAAATGCTCCGGGATCTTTTTTAAAAGTTCTTCCTCAATGGATGCTAATTTCTCCTCCTGCTGCTGCAGATAGATCACATCATCCTCGATCAGCAACTCAAAGATCATGACCAGAAACTGGTGCATGCTGCATGCTGAAGGTATTATTTTTTCCAGCTTTCCAAGGCACGTCTTTAAGAAACTGCCATCCTCGATCAGAAGCAGTTCTTCACCCCTCAGGTAAAATCCAAATTCGATATAAGTCACTTTGCCTTTGAGTGTGCGCGGTATCTTCATCGTCCCAAACAGACAGTCCCCGAAACTTTCTGCCTTGCAGTACTGTACGGGATTCATACTGCGGAACAGATTCCGTTTATGTGGGTACTCCCCCTCTAACTCCTTAAATTCAGACAATTCCATCTGAAGGATCTTCCCACATGGATCTGTTTTGGAATCCTTTTCTTCTTTTTTCCCAAGCCAGCCTTTTGCACTGTTTAAATAATATTCCTGCATGTACTCCCTGTTCTTCTACTCTGCTTTTTGCAGCACAAACCGATATTTTGCAAATGTTTATTTTACCAGTTTTGCAATTACTTTCACCAGTTCCTCGATATTGGCACCGGAAGTATTGATACACAGGTCATAATTTAACTTATCGCCCCATGTCTGTCCGGTAAAGAACTGATAATATTTGGAACGTCTCTTATCCACATCCTGAATATGACGTCTCAGCTCTTTGTCTGTAAAATGTTCCTGCTCCGGTGCACGCTTTCTGCATCGCTCCATGCGCGATTCCATATCTGCATAAATAAACAGGCGCAGCGGCTTTTTGTCGCGCAGGATATAATCTGCACTTCTTCCGACGATCACACAGTCTGATTTCTCCGCGAGTTCCTGTACTAACAGGCTCTGTTCTCTGTAAATCGCATTATTCTGTTCCATCACAGGATCCGCACCCATATAAAAAGTTCTCCCGATTGTGATCGGCATCAGGGCAGTCGGACCATTTTCCATTACATGCTGCACATAACCTTCTGCAAGTTTGGTTCTCTTTGCAATCTCTGTTATGATCTCGTTATCATAATAGGCAATTCCAAGTTCATCGGAAAGTCTCTTTCCAACCTCTCGTCCGCCACTGCCAAATTCACGTCCGATTGTTATAATTTTTCCCATATGTATCATCTCCTGATTCATCATTTTCTATAAATAAACTATAACACTTTCCCGCGTTAACGTCCAACTCTATTTTCTAATCAACACTTTTTAATGATTCCGTCATGCTGATCGCATCGATCTTCTTTCGCATCAGCCGGTCCACAAACCAGGTAAACACCAGAGTCAGCACCACGCTGTATACAAAGCTGACCGGTTTTACATGTACATCAAAGGCTACCATATCCACGACGATCTGACTCATGACAAACCGGTGCAAAAATACACCAAGCATAAGCCCTGCAAGTGCGCCGAGAAATGTCAGGATCGTATTTTCCCGGAACACATATGCAGCCGTCTCATTTTCATAAAACCCAAGTACCTCGATCGTTGCAATCTCTCGCACACGCTCTGTAATATTAATATTTGTCAGGTTATATAAAACGATAAAAGCAAGTCCTGCCGCACACAGAATTATGACCACAACGATCAGATCCATACTGCCCATCATGCCAGAAAAACGCTCCATGTCATCCTGTAAAATATTGACCGCAGCCACATCCGGCATTGCCATCAGGGATGTTCCAAGCAGATGTGCATCTGTGCCCTCAGAAACACACACAAATGCGGTCTTGTATTCCGGTTCCGTTTTCATCTGTTCTTCATAGGTATCCGCAGATAAATAGACATAATTATATACAAAATTTTCACAGAGTCCGCTTACTGCCACGGATATGGTTTTCATGTCGGAATCCTGCAATGTTACGGTATCCCCTGTCTTTATCCCAAGTTCATCCGCCACTTTTGCGGAAATGACCGCCTCTCCTTTTTTCGGGAATGGGAGCGGCTCTCCTTTTTCCGTATGTAAATTGACAAACGGTGCCATATCCGAATCCGGGTCCGCAATAATAAGACTGACGGATTTTGTCTTTTCACTGCCGACTAAATCCATGCTCTTTTCTGCTGCAAATACAAATTTTTCCACACCGTCTTTTTCTTTGCTTTCCAGTTCACTTTTTTGTTCCTGTGCGACAGATGATGAATAAGTCACACCGATATCATAGGTCTGGATCTGCGTATACTGCTGCGTTATGATTCCCGTCACGGAATCACGCACGCCAAATCCTGTCACTAAAAGTGCGCTGCATCCGCTGATGCCGACAACCATCATGAAAAACCGCTTTTTATACCGGAAAATATTCCGCATGGAAACCTTCTGCAAAAATTTCAGCCTCTTCCAGATAAACGGCAGATATTCCAGGAATACACGTTTCCCGGCTTTCGGTGTCTTCGGACGCATCAGCTCTGCTGCGACATCCGTCAGTTCGCGGCGGACAGACACAAAAGTTGTACCGACAGAACAAAGAAGCGATACGGTCACGGAAATGACTGCTAATTTCCAGTCAAAAACATAAACCAGTGAATCCATCTTATAGAGCATGCCGTACGCATACCAGATCACTTTCGGGAATAAAAATGTCCCAAGCGCAAATCCCGCCACACATCCGGTCAATGCTGCAGAGCCGGAATAAAACATATATTTTGCCATAATGGTATGTTCACTGTAGCCGAGTGCCTTTAACACACCGATCTGTGTCCGCTGTTCCTCCACCATACGGTTCATCGTCGTCACACACACAAGTGCCGCTACCAGAAAGAAGAAGATCGGAAACACATCGGCAACTCCATCCACGATACCGGAATCACTCTCAAAGCAGACATATCCCACATTGGTATCGCGCCCGAGCACATAGGTGTCAGGCTCTTTTAAATCTTTTAATGTTTTCTCTCCATCACTGATTTTTTTCTCGGCTTTTTTTATTTCTTCATTATAAGTCGAAAGTCCGTCCTCATACTCCTTTTTCCCGTCTTCATACTCCTTTTTCGCATCGGATAATTCTGCTTCTTTTTCTGCGATCTGTGTTTTTGACTTTTCCAGCTGTTTTTTTGCATTCGCAATGGCGCTCTTTCCGCTCTCGATCTGCTTTTTTGCATCTGCGATCTGTGCCCTTCCGTCTGCAATCTGTGCCTTTGCATCTGCTATTTGTGATCCTGCATCCGCTAACGCATCCCCCGATGAAAAACTGCCTGCTGCGTTATCTGTCTGATTTCCATTTTCGGAAAATAATCCATCTGAAATGCCTTTTAATGCCTGATAAACCTGTCCGACTCCCTGCGCATAACCGATTCCAAGTGCAATCTCCGCCTGATCTAACTGTGTCTCTTTCTCCTGGATCGTCTTTTCTGCTTCCGCCAGTTCTGCCTCTTTTTTTTCTAATTCTTCCGGGGCAGATTCTAATTGTTTCTTTGCATCTGCAAGCTGCTTTTCACCGTCTTTGATCTGGATCTCTGCGTCATCTAACTGTTTCTTCGCATCATCAAGCTGGCTCTTTGTCTCCGCTTTTTTCTCTGCAAGCTGTTTTTTTCCATCTGCAAGTTTCGTCTCCGCCTCCTGACGCACTGTCTTGTAACGCTCTGCTGCAAGATCCTCTGTCAGTGCTTCCCACGCATCCTGTTTTTGTTCTATGTAAGCATCATATTCTTCGCTGTACAGAGGAAAATCGCAGTCGAATTTCACATAAACTTCCGTATAATAATCATCCGCAAAGCCTTCCGGCAAAAGACAGACAAATCCACTTACCCTGCCGTTGCCAAGCGATGTACTTCCACGCTCAAACTGCGAATACAGAGGAGACTGCACAATCCCGGTAATCTTATACTCGCGTTTTGAAAAATGTTCTAAATCCTCCTCGTCATTGCCATCAGAAAGCCTGATCGTTTTTCCGATCATAGATGCGCCGTAAAGATTAGAATCCACCACACACTCCCCTGCACTCTTTGGCAATTCACCGTCCACAAGCACCAGACGGTTGACATCCTCTGTGATGCTGTGCATTTTTAACACGCGCTCTTTGCCGCCGCTCTCACAGATAATGTCAAACGTGACGGCTCCCTCTGCCGCTTTTACATCTTTTTGTTTTTTTATGGTCTCTACTTCATCCTCGGAAAAACCGACCGTGGAGATCAGGCGGTAATCATAAAGATCCGTCCTGTCAAAGTAGCGCTGTGCTGTCTTTAGCATGGCAGACTGTGTGACTTTCAGTCCTGCAAAAAATCCGACGCCCAGCGCAACGATTGCGAGAATGGCAAGAAAACGACCGAGACTTTCCTTTATTTCCCTGAATGTTGATTTCCAAATCATTGATCTCATAACCGTCTACCACTCTATATCTGCAATGTCTGCAATGTGTTCATTTTTTTCCATGGAAACGACTGTGCCGCTCTTTACCGTGATGATGCGATCCGCCATCGCCGTAAGTGCCTGGTTATGCGTGATGACCACGACCGTTTTTCCCTTTTTACGGCAGGTGTCCTGCAATAATTTTAAAACTGCTTTTCCGGTATTATAATCGAGTGCTCCGGTCGGCTCATCACAGAGCAGAAGTTTCGGGTTTTTTGCAAGTGCACGCGCGATCGCGACACGCTGCTGTTCTCCACCGGAAAGCTGTGCCGGGAAATTTAACAGACGGTCTTTTAACCCGACTTCCTCAAGCACTGTCGCCGCCGGAAGCGGATCTTTACAGATCTGCGCCGCCAGTTCCACATTTTCAAGTGCGGTCAGGTTCTGCACGAGGTTGTAAAACTGGAACACAAATCCGATGTCGAAACGCCGGTATGAGGTGAGCTGTTTTTTGTCGTAGTTTGAGATTTCCTGTCCGTCTAAGAATACCTGTCCACTGGTTAAGGTATCCATTCCTCCAAGTATATTTAAAATCGTCGTTTTGCCGGCACCGGATGCACCGACGATAACGCAGAATTCTCCTTTTTCGATCTCAAAATTGACGTCGTGGAGCGCGGTGATATCGAGTTCGCCGGTGTGGTAGATTTTGCCGACGTTGGAAAATGTTACGAATGATGGCATGGGTGGTGTCCTCTCTTGTAAGATGCAGAAATGGTAATGTTTTGTTGGCGAGCCTGCCGTGCCGGAGGGGCGGGTTGGTCTGCCTGCGGAACTTTACCGTTTCTGCACCTTTGTTGTTCGGTATTGTGTATCGTTGCTATAGAAAGTGTAGACCGTCAGGGATTATTTTGCAAATAAAATGTTTCTAAAAAATCCGGCAGTTCCTTCGATACATCATCCGCAAATCCGCTGACGATCATGGAGCGCACCTCCGACCATTTTCATGTCTGCGTAAACTTTTTCTGGAAGATAAGGCATTCCGTAGTTTCCATCTTTCACAAGATTGGCAATCAGTTTTGAATCTTTCCTGTCATCCGTAATGAAAGAGAGTTTATCGTTCTTGGCAAATTTACCGTTTGTTTCAAGTTCACGCCAGGTATAGGATCTCAGTTCTTTTTCTACCACCTCTATTTTCTTATTCAGTTCTTCTTTTGACCAAAGATTAATTGCCTGATTTTCTACATTTACTTGCTTTTTTGTCTTTCTTGCTTTAACATTCATCTTGAATACCTCTTGTGTTTTTAGATTTTACCAACGATCAGGTCAGTAATAATCTAAATTTACTTGAGGTATTCTTTTTGGTCAATTCCCTTTACTCTTTAAAGTATACAGGAAGCTCCTGAATCCCTTTTTCTCTTCCAGACTGTCCCCCCGCCCGCAGACCATCCTCGTATGCTTCCTCACGCTGCACTTCAATATCCAGTTCATAATCATATTCTGCCTGTAACATGTTGATGACCTCACTCCCTTTTTTCCTGAGATAATCTGCAAGTATCCCTTTCAAAAATCCTTTCTCCTTGTTGTATGAAATGGCTTTTGAACATATTTCAACTACCAAACAATCAAATGCGCACTCCGCGAACATTCTATTGTCATGAATAAAAAGACTGTCACTCCACAATAATTTCCTGGTATTTACCGGTTTTTATTGTGTCGTGACAGTCTTTTTATTTTAATGATCTTTTTTATGATGTATTATTTTGTGATCTTCGCTTTGCTGCTCAGTCCCTTGCCATTCAGAAGTTTTTTGTATGACTTCAGCTGTTTTTCAGGTACTTTTATCTTTGCCGTGCTCTTGATGCCCTTGAAAGCATTCTTGCCAACACTCTTTAATTTTGCGGACTTGATCGTTACGGTTCCAAGTTTTGAACATCCCTTGAATGCCTCTTTTCCAATCTTTGTCACACCTTCTCCAAGTGTTACCGTTGTCAGCTTCTTACAGCCGGTGAATGCAGAATCTCCGATTGTCGTCACATTCTTGCCAACTGTGAGTTTTTTAAGATTCTTATTGTTCTTAAATGCGTCCTTTGCAACGGAAGTTACTTTGTAGGAAATGTTATTGATCTTTACGGTTGCCGGTATCGTAACCGTAGCTGATTCTGCAGCTGTCTTTACATATGCTACTTCTTTTCCTTTTTTCGTTACCTTGTAAGTAACTTTTCCTGCTTTTAATGTTGTGCCCTTGTCAGGAGTTTTATTTTCATCATCTTTTTGCTCTGTGTCATTCTGGTCTTTTGATCCATTATTATATTTGATATGATTTTCCTTCGCATACCGTTCTGCATAAGAACCCTCTTTGCAGGTGATCACAACATTACTGCATCCGCCAAATGCATTCTCATCGATCTGATACACACTTGATGGAATACTGATATCTGTCAGGTTTTTACACCAGCGGAATGCGGATGTTCCAATATACGTTGTTTTTTCCGGGATACTGACATTTTTTAATTTAATGCAATACCAGAATGCATCATCTTCGATATGTGTTAATTCTGCCGGAAGGCTGATTTCACTTAAACTGGTACACCATCCAAATGCACTATCGCCTATTTCCGTCACTCCCTTTGGAATATTGACACTTTTTAAACTTCTGCACTGTTCAAATGCGAAATCTCCTATGCTTGTGACTCCTTCCGGAATACTGATACTGGTCAGACTTCCACATCTTCTAAATGTGCCATTCTCTATACGTGTGATTCCCTTTGAAAGACTGACACTGGTTAAATTAAAACAATCCTGAAACGCACATCCTCCTATGCTTATAACTCCCTCTGGAATACTGATGCTTGTCAAACTACTACACTCGTCAAATGCAAACATCTCTATATTTGTGACTCCCTCTGGAATATTAATACTTTTCAGACTACTGCATTCTTGAAATGCTGTGATACCTATACTTGTGACTCCTTTCGGAATATTGATACTTTCCAGACTACTGCATTCCCTAAACGCACTGTCACCTATACTTGTGACTCCTTCCGGAATATTAATACTTTTCAGACTACTGCATAGATAAAACGCACTGTCTCCTATACTTGTGACTCCTGTTGGAATACTGATACTTTCCAGACTAATGCATCGATAAAACGCACTGTCTCCTATACTTGTGACTCCTTCCGGAATACTGATACTTTCCAGATTAAGGCATTCCCTAAACGCACTGTCTCCTATACTTGTGACTCCTGTTGGAATACTGATACTTTTCAGACTACTGCATAAATAAAACGCACTGTCTCCTATACTTGTGACTCCAGCCGGAATTACGACATCTTTTTCATATCCATTATATTTTGTCAATACTCCATCTTCGATTACAAAATCTGTATCTTTACTCGCCACATGCACGTTTTCTATCCGGCTTTCCACCTGATCATTTTTTTCTGCTGCAAGAATCACTCCCGACGGACTCACACTTCCAAGCACCAGTGCTGCTGCCAACATTCCTGCCAGCCATATCTTCTTCCTCATTCCCGTAAACTCCTTCCTTATCCATCTTTTTCTCTTAAAAATTTCCTACTTCGTGATCTTTGCCTTACTACTCAGTCCCGCAGCTTTTAAGAGCTTTTTATATGCTTTCAGCTGTTTTGCCGGAACTTTTACCTTTGCGGTATCCTTGATGCCTCTAAACGCATTTTTACCAATGCTCTTTAACTTTGCGGACCTGACCGTAATTGTTCCAAGCTTAGAGCATCCTTTCCATGCCTCTTTTCCGATCTTTGTTACATTCTCGCCAAGTGTTACTGTCGTCAGCTTTTTACATCCACTGAATGCCTGATCACTAATGGCTGATACATTCTTACCAATCGTAACTTTTTTCAGATTTTTGTTATTCTTAAATGCCTTTGATGCTACGGAAGTTACTTTGTAGGAAATTCCATTTACTTTCACCGTCGCCGGGATCGTAACAGTGGAAGATTTCTCTGTTGTTTTGACGTAGGCTACTTCCTCTCCTTTTTTGGTCACCTGATACGTTGCCTTGCCAGATTTCAGCATTGTATTTTTTTCAGGTTTATTATCTTTTACCGTGATGGTAATTGTTTTTTCTGCCGAACCGTATTCTTTTGTTGCCGATGCCGTAATTTTAATATGTGCCGTACCAACACCGGTCAGCACTACCGTGCCATTCTCATCAACGGTCGCAACCGATGTATTATCCGATTCATAGGTTAATGTTCCTCCGCCATTGGTGACTGCGTTGATTGAAAACGGCGCATCACCCAGTATTTTGGTAACATCCACGGCTGTGATCGTCTGTCCATTTCTCCGTCCAACTCTAAATCCTCTGTTCTTTGCATATTCTTCCGCATAAGAACCCTCTTCACAGATAATTTCAAAGTTTTCATCACATCCGCTGAACGTGTCTGGTCCGATATAAATTACGCTTGATGGAATATATATTTTATTTAATTTACCGCAATTTTCAAATACTTCACCATAACAATCTGAAGGATCATATACAGGTCTTCCATTAACCTCGGAACCTTCCAGATAATATCCCCCTATACTTTTTAATCCTTCCGGGAGATTTATATTTGTCAGATTGCTGCAATCGTAAAATGCTCTATATCCTATGTCAGTCACTCCTTCCGGAATACTGATACTTGTTAAACCACTACACCCTTCAAAGGCACCTCTTTCTATGCTTTTTACTCCTCGTATAATAAGTGTATGACCAATAGAAATGATGGTTATGCACTTATTCTTTCTATAGATTTATAGA
>CAKREH010000019.1 GCA_934317215.1 uncultured Roseburia sp. | reverse complement strand
CTTCTTTTATCAAACTTCCTACACTTGAAAAGTGCGAACATAAAAACAGTTTCATCCATATCCTCCTTAATAAATTCCAATTCGTCAAATTATTTCTTATTGTACCATATAGCAGGATAGAAGTAAAATGTATCCAGCTGTTCCCTGACCATAGTCCGGTATTCGCTGGGAGTGCGGTCCATCAGCTCACGGAGTTGTTTCGAAAAATAGCTTGGATTTGAAAAGCCACAGCTTAATGAAATATCAGTAACCGGTTTGTCAGTATCTGCCAACAATTTGGCGGCGTTAAAAAGCAGATTTCTCTGGATGTATTCGACAGGACTGTAAAGGGCACTCCTCACCTGAAATTCGTATCCGTATTTTTCTGAGATACAGGCGGCACATTCTGCTGGCATAGATGTCATCTGTATCCCGGATATCAAAATGCCTGGCTTAGAATTTCGTAAAATGGCCGCGGCGGAACTGCCATCCCTGAAAGATGTGATTGTGTGGCTGGGAAATTATAATAAGAATCAATAATAGTTGTTGACAAAATGCCGCCATATGCATATGATAGAAAAGTAGACAAAGTCCGTCACCGCTGGTGGGTGATAAATAAACGGATCGAAAGCAGAAAGAGAGGTAATAAAGATGGCTATTGCATTAAGTAGAATTGTCAGAGCTGAATATGTTATATTACCTCGGTTTGCACCTGTTTGTCGATAAAAGAACGATATCAGATATTTATTTGCCGTGGCATATCCTGCTGCGGCTTTTTCTTTTTCAAATAGTCCGGAATCAGGGAACATTTCATATTCAAAAACAAAATCCACCGTAAAATCGTAAATGAAAAACAGAATAAGGGAGAAAAACATTGAGTCAGATTATAATTAGAAAAGAAACAGAATCAGATTATAAAAAAACAGAGTATATGACGCTTCGGGCATTTTGGAATATGCATGGACCGGGATGCAATGAGCATTTTCTGGTGCATATTTTAAGAAATGCGGATTGTTATGTGCCGGAACTTAGCCGGGTTGCAGTGGAAGACGGGCGGATCGTCGGAGTTATCATGTATTCGAAAGCGAAAGTGATAGATAAAGAAAAAGTGCATGAGGTACTGACGTTTGGACCACTGGCAGTAGAACCGACCTGCCACAATAGGGGAATCGGGACAAAACTGCTGCAGGAGACGATTCCATTGGCGCGAGATGCCGGATATGCGGGGATCATTATTTTCGGAGAGCCGGATTACTACCCAAAACACGGATTTAAGACCTGCGGCCACTTTGAAATCACCACGGCAGATGGCAGCAATTTTGATGCATTTATGGCATATCCGCTGGATGATGAAAAATTTTCGAAGATCCACGGAAAATTTTATGAGAGTGAAATATTTGAACAGGTGGAAAATCAGGCAGCAGTGGATGCATTGACAAAACAGTTCCCGTATCACGAACCACTTGATCTTACCTGCCAGTGGCTCCACAGAGAGCGTCTGGGAAAAATCTGTGCGGTTCGGGAAAATACTTATATTATAAAATTCTGGGAGAAAGAACTGCAGGGGAAATTAACGGAGAACTTTGAGCGGGAGCATAGAGAATTTCCAGTCGTGGGAGATGATGTGACCTTTGAATATTATCCCGAAGGAGATTCTATGATCACTTCCGTCTGTGAGCGGAAAGTACCATACAGAATCATCCGTCTGACAGACCGGCCGGAGATCAAAGAACAGGCAGCACAGTGGTTCCATGAAAAATGGGGTATTCCGTTAGAGGCATATCAAAGCAGCATGGAAGAATGCCTGGCAGACAAAACATCAGTCCCGCAGTGGTATGTTGCTATGGAAAATGAACGCATCATCGCGGGAATGGGTGTCATAGAAAATGATTTTCATGACAGAAAAGACCTGACACCAAACGTCTGCGCTGTATACACAGAAAAGGACAAACGCTGTCACGGAATCGCCGGTGCATTGCTCGACTATGTCTGCACCGATATGAAACAAAAAGGTATCGACACCCTCTACCTTATCACAGACCATACCTCATTTTATGAGCGCTATGGCTGGGAATTTCTATGCATGGTACAGGGCGACGGCGAACCCAACTTGACAAGGATGTATATTCATAGGAGTTAACTACTAAAAAAATATGTGACAATCTAAATCAAAAGGTGTTCACAGCCTAACGGCTGGCAACACCTTTTGCCGTAAATTACCACAAGGAAAAAGGAGAAAAAAACAACGATGAAATATAGACAACAACTAAGCCGCCAGCTCGCCTTAGATTACTGCTGCACCCCCGCAGACATCCTCGACCAGGGAAACCACTTCACCGAATACCGCAGTCTCGAAGGACGGCGCAGATTCGAAGACCAGGACAACTGTGCCCTGAAAATAACCGCAGTCAACAGAAAACTGATTTTCACCGGAAAAAAGGAGATCATAGAACTCTGCCGCGAAAAATACGAAACCTGCCCCGGCGCATGGTTTATGGATGTCGGAAACTTCCGGGAACTGGACCGCATTTTAAAACCATACGGCTGCCAGTTAAAAACAGCACATCCGTTTTTCCTGCCGGAAACAGAGGGCGTTGAAAAAGGGACAGGATTTGAGATCCGAACATATGACCGTGGGGAGATCCTGCAGTTTGCAGGGGACAACCGGTTTGACGAGGCATTCTGCTTTGACGAAAAATCACCCGATATGCTGGGAGTGGCAGCGATTTTGGATGGAAAGATCATCGGCATGGCGGGGGCAAGCGCAGACAGTCCGCTGTTCTGGCAGATCGGGATCAATGTGGAAAAAGAGGCAGAGGGCAGGCATGTCGCGACCACTTTGGTCACAATTTTAAAAGAAGAGATAGAGAAATTGGGAAAAGTGCCGTATTATGGAACCAGTATGTCAAATCTTGCGTCACAGCGGGTAGCTGCAAATGCAGGATTTCGCGTGGCATGGGTGGAACTTCTGGCGGAAACTAAAATATGAGATGAGCCTGTAAAATCAATGATTTTGGGATCGGAATTATGGATAAAAAATATCAGATTAGGTGAGACAATATTTTTTGATTCCAGGTAAACAAAAAACACTTGCATGCGATTTCACACAATGCTATACTGTATGACAGTTAGATAACGTTAACTTGTATTTTGAATGCAAAGTGAGGAGTAAGGACATGTTTAAAATTAATGACAATTACCAGAAACTTCCGGGAAGCTATTTATTTTCTACCATTGCAAAGAAAGTAAGCGCATATTCTGCAGCAAACCCGGAGAAACAGATCATCCGTCTTGGTATCGGTGATGTGACTCAGCCGATCGCTCCGGCCATTATTGATGCAATGCATAAGGCAGTCGATGAGATGGGACATGCGGAAACTTTCCACGGCTATGCACCGGATCTTGGATACGATTTTTTGAGAAATGCTATCGTGGCAAATGATTACAAAGCAAGAGGATGTGATATTTCCGCGGACGAAGTCTTTGTATCTGACGGAGCAAAGAGTGATTCCGGAAATATTCAGGAGATTTTTGCACAGGATAATAAGATCGCCGTCTGTGATCCTGTATATCCGGTTTATGTAGATTCTAATGTTATGGCTGGAAGAACCGGCACCTATGATGCAGATACGCAGATGTGGAGTGACGTGATCTACATGCCATGTACCAGTGATAATAACTTTGTACCGGAACTTCCAAAGGAGACACCGGATGTCATTTACCTGTGTCTGCCGAACAATCCGACCGGAACAACGATCACGAAATCACAGTTACAGGAGTGGGTAGATTACGCAAATAAAGTTGGCGCAGTCATTATCTATGATGCAGCTTATGAGGCATATATCAGTGAGGATGATGTGGCACACTCTATTTATGAATGTGAAGGTGCAAAAACCTGTGCCATTGAGCTTCGCAGCTTCTCAAAGAACGCAGGATTTACCGGAGTACGTCTTGGATTCACGGTTGTTCCAAAAGAATTAAAATGCGGGGATGTCTCCTTAAATGCGATGTGGGCAAGACGCCACGGAACAAAGTTTAACGGTGCGCCTTATATTGTACAGCGTGCCGGTGAGGCAGTTTACTCTGATGCCGGAAAAGCACAGTTAAAAGAGCAGGTCGGTTATTATATGAAGAATGCAAAAGCCATCAAGGAAGGTCTGACGAAAGCCGGCTATACTGTATTTGGCGGTGTAAACGCACCATATATCTGGTTAAAAACACCGGATCAGATGACGTCCTGGGATTTCTTCGACTATCTGCTTGAGAATGCCAATGTGGTTGGTACACCGGGATCCGGATTTGGACCGAGCGGTGAAGGATATTTCAGACTGACAGCATTTGGTACTTACGAGAATACACTTGCAGCTATGGAGCGGATCCAGACACTGTAAGATTTAATGGTAAAATAAAAACGGGCAGAACCACCTTTGGTTCTGTCTGTTTTAGCATATTAAAACAAAAGAATGATCCACAATGGTGGACAGGAGACGAAATGGAATACTGTAAATTACAGATTGGCTGCATGATCATTGTCCTTTATGTGGCGTGTATTTATATCAGAGAAAAACAGATTTATCAGATGAAACGGAAAAACGTGTTGTTTGAGACAATTTTGGCTGCAGGGATTGTCGGTATTTTCTTTGATGGAGCAACTGCCTATACTGTCAATCATTTAGCGGAGATACCGGCTTCTGTCAACACATTTTTACATCTGTGTTTTCTTTCTTTTCTGGATATTTTTGTGTTTTTGATGTTTTTATATATGTACGATATTACAAGAGGACTGCCACAGAAAAGAGGGGAACGCATCGGACTTTTCATGCCTCTTCTGATCAATATTGTGGTTGTGATCGTATTTATGCCACAGCTTGAGTATCGCAAAGGAACGTTTACCAACTATTCGATGGGAATGTCTGCATATACCTGTTTTGCAATGGTGGCGTTGTATGTACTTGCTGCGAGTGGCATTTTTCTGCACAGCTGGAAGAATCTTGAGAGACATAAGCAGATTGCGATATCTACTTATTTGTTAGTGACAATCGGGGTGACGGCATATCAGATGTTTTTCCCGGAGGCACTGCTGACGAGTCTGGTTCCGGCGGTTGTGATCGTGGGAATTTATCTGAATCAGGAGACACCGCTCTATGCGAAACTCCAGAAAAACAATGAAGAGATGGTGATGGGGTTTGCAACACTGGTGGAGAACCGTGATGACAATACGGGAGGGCATATCCGCCGTACAACTGCGTATGTGAAATTGCTGGCAGAGGAACTTCGAAGCCGCGGTTTTTATAAGGAGCAGCTGACAAATGATTATGTGGCAAATCTTGTGATGGCGGCACCAATGCATGATGTCGGCAAGATCGCGATACCGGATGCAATTTTACAGAAGCCGGGGAAACTGACAGATGAAGAGTTTGAAATTATGAAGACACATGCCCAAAAAGGCGGAAAGATCATCCGGGAGACATTCGGGCATCTGGGAAATGATGCGTACGAAGAGATGGCATATGAAGTGGCAGCGCATCACCATGAGAAATGGAATGGGCGTGGATATCCGGATGGATTGAAAGAAACAGAAATTCCGTTATGTGCAAGGATCATGGCGGTTGCGGATGTATTTGATGCAGTATCGGCAAAGCGCTGTTACAGAGATGCAATGCCTTTAGATCAATGTTTTCATATTATAGTAGAGGGACGTGGCAGGGATTTTGATCCGGTTTTAGTGGATGTCTTTATTGAGATCGAAAATAAGATCAGAAAAGTCTACGAAGAAAGTAAGACGGAATAAGAGGGGGTTTTTGCAAAAAATGGATCGGTCGGTTTTCAGGATCAAAAGAACAAAGACCCTGCATCAGGATTGGAAATATAAAAAAACTGCCGAGTTAGAGCAGCAGAGGCGGGATTTTTTAGAGGAAAAGAAAAAATTAGAAGAGGAGCGCTTAAGATTTGAGCGGGAAAAGAAGGAGTTTTCCACGCACTGTCAGTTTGAAAAGGACAGCATGAAAAGGGAAAAACAACTGTTTGAGACAAAGTGGAAGATCTTAGAGGAAGAACTTTCGCAGCTCGCAGATGAAAAGATCCAGATGAAAAAACAGCGGGATTTTTATAAATATGTCAGAGAACAGGAAGCACGTGATATGCTGACGGTGGGGATGGAAAATGTGGTACGCGGGGAATTGTTTTTCATCGGTGTGGAAAGTAAGAGTGCCTTAAAGAAAAGGTATAAACAGCTGCTAAAAATCTATCATCCGGACAATCTCTGTGGGGATACGGAAACACTTCAGGAGATCAACCGTGAGTATGACAGGCTGTTGAAGCAGTATGAGCTGAAGCAGGAACAGAGTGATACATAAATGTTCGCATGGGGCAGTTTGTTGTTTCTGACAGTGGAAAACAGGAATTGCATCGTGGAAAATAATATGTTAGTATAACGAAGTAAAGTGATACAAAACGAAAGTAAAAAAGAAAACAGGAGCTGTATTTACAGACCTGATATGCGAGTTGAGGGCGCAGGAAAGGAGTTTTATGTATATTACATGTTTGGATGTAGAGGGAGTATTAGTACCGGAGATCTGGATCGCATTTGCAGAGGCAAGCGGTATTCCGGAGTTAAAGAAAACAACCCGCGATGAACCGGATTATGATAAACTGATGAAATGGAGACTTGGTGTATTAAAAGAGCACGGACTTGGCTTAAAAGAGATCCAGGATGTTATCAAAACGATCGATCCGCTGCCGGGTGCGAAAGAGTTTTTAGACGAACTTCGTTCTTTCACACAGGTAATTTTAATCAGTGATACATTTACCCAGTTTGCATCTCCTTTGATGGAGAAATTAGGCTGGCCGACGTTATTCTGCAATTCCTTAGAAGTTGCAGAAGATGGTGAAATCACAGGCTTTAAGATGCGTGTGGAACAGTCTAAATTAACCACGGTAAAAGCATTGCAGTCAATCGGATTTGACACGATCGCAAGTGGAGATTCCTATAACGATCTTGGAATGATAAAGGCGAGCAAGGCAGGATTTTTATTCCGTTCCACTGATAAGATCAAGGCAGATTATCCGGATATCCCGGCATATGAGACCTATGAGGAACTGCTTGGGGCGATCAAAAAAGCAATGGTGGACTAGAGAGAAATCTCTCGTTGGATCATAATATTTTTAAAACGAAATTATAGACATGAAAAACGGCAGTAAGTTCTTCAAAGATAGAAATATGGAGAATTTTACTGCTTTTTTATGAGGAAACGAATCGTAGAGTGCCCAAAACGCAGTATAAATGCCGGATTGATTGCAAAATGAATGAAAGTGGACTATCGTTGATTTATGGCAATAGAATGTTTACTGTGCGTGGATCCCATTGCCACAGGAACATTTAAGAAAATTTTCACAGGTACAAATGGAGGCAGTATGGACGCAAATAAATTTGGTACTTTTATTGCCGCAATGCGGAAAGAGAAAAATATGACGCAGGCGCAGCTCGCAGAAAAAATACATGTGACAGACAAGGCAGTCAGCCGTTGGGAGCGTGGATTGGGATTTCCGGATATTAACACGATTGAACCGCTGGCGAAGGCACTCGGGATCAGTGTGCTTGAAATTATGAAATCTGAAAAATTTACGGAAATGGAAGTTCCAAGTGAAACAGTTTCAGAGGCGATGACGGATACTCTGCATTTTGCAAAAAAACAGCGGAGAGATGACAGGAGAAATACAACGATTGCTGCAGTATGCATGATATTGGCACTGATCACCGTCATTTTTATCGGAAAGCAGGCATGGTTCGAAGTGCTGATCTTTTACACTGCGGTGCTTACGGCTGCAATCAGCTGGTGCTATTACCGGGAGGCTGAGGACGAAGAGTCAAAGAGGATTTATCGCGGATTTTTGCTTGGAGCAGCACTTTTCACATTATCTGTAGGGAATATTTTTTTCCATTTGAGGGAGTTCTCCCTGCTGATCGATATTTTCTGGGAAATGATATTATTATGGCTTTTCGTTTCATGTATCCAGAAAAAAGAGATAAAAAAGAAACTGAGCTTTTTCCTGTTGATGGCAGTGTTTGTGGCGGTGTTGGCATGGAATACCAAAGGTATCGTAGAAAAAGTATGCCAGATGTACACACAGTCGGCAGGTGAGCAGGCAGTTATGGCGAAACTTTATGCAAAAACGCTGCTTCTTGAAAATAAAGATGTGGCATCGGTTACGGGAGAATATGTGACCTACGGGGCACCGGAAGGAGAAAAGCCGGAAAGCTATTATGTTGCATTTGATTATCTGACACCGGAGAGTGGCGAAGAGCAGATATACGGCTATCAGATTGCGGTGGATGATGAGATGAATTTTGATGTTTTAGAGGAGGGGGAACAGATTGGAGAAAAATTTGTGACTACGACGTATGAGTGACTTCTGAATTTATGAAAATATAACGGAAGAAGGCTGAAATTACGAACTGGGCATATAGCAGAAAATTGTTTGCTATATGCCCATTTTCAGCCCATTTGCGTCTATAAATTATCGCCTCGATATTATTCACAAGGTCTGGTAAAATTTTTAAGCCGGATAAATAAGATGTGCATCATCAATTCCATACAGTGTGTTCTCTAAATAACGGCTGGCAAGATAATTTGCCATGCCAAGGTTCATATCTAAGTAGTTACCGCAGTCCTTTGGAGAGGCACCAGGTACTTCGTCATGAAAATCGCGGATAAATTCAAACATTTCCGTGATCAGTCCAACGATATCTTTTGACTCATAATCTCCTGCGAGCAGCAGATAAAATCCGGTACGGCATCCCATCGGTCCGAAATAGATCGTTTTATCCTTATAAAGAGGATGATTTCTTAAAAATGTGGCACCAAGATGCTCGATCGTGTGTACTTCTGCGGTATTCATAACCGGTTCATCGTTTGGGGAAGTCATGCGCAGATCGAATGTAGTGATGACTTCGGAGCCGACGGTATCTTTTCTTGATACATAGACACCAGGCTCTAATTTAATATGATCAATCGTAAAACTTGCTATTTTTTCCATAAGAATCCTCCATGTTTGCGTTTAAAATATTGTTACAGTAACGAAATGTGCAGCAGTAAAAGTAATTTTTATCCTCTTTCTATTGCTTTTTTTTCGCTGGACAATGTATTATGAAACTACCATAAAACAGATATTATAGTTCGTCAAGAAAAATTAAAGAGGAAAAAGGGAGAAATAAATACAATGGGCAATTATGATTTTAAAAAACAGCCATCTCTTCTGATTCAGGGAGCCATGGATACAGAGACGGCATATTTCATAGAACATTTAGAGGAACATGAGTGCGTCACAATTGGAAACTGGCAGTTTCACACAGGATTTCTCGGTACAAAAAGAGAGCCTGTCATCATTTCAAAGACATTTCAGGGAATGGTCAATGCTGCGGCAGCGACAAGCCTTGCACTGGCATACTTTAAGCCATGGGCGGTGATCAATCAGGGAATCGGCGGAGGCCACGATAAAAAATTTCACAGAGGGGACATCGTGCTTGGAGAAAAGGTTGTTCCGATGGGAGCAATCGCATATGCATTTTCTGAGGAGGGAGCGGGAATTGATGGAAAAAGTTTTTCACTGCTTCCGGTGGAAATTTTTTGCCGGGAAACGGGAAAGACAAAAAAA
This sequence comes from uncultured Roseburia sp., assembly GCA_934317215.1. Classification (GTDB taxonomy): domain Bacteria; phylum Bacillota; class Clostridia; order Lachnospirales; family Lachnospiraceae; genus Roseburia. The sequence continues at coordinate 55,179 of CAKREH010000019.1, read as the reverse complement.
GTGACAGAGTATCCGTGTGACGAAAAACTTTTGAAAGCGGCGGAGCAGGTAAAAACGAAATATCATACCGGCCGTGGGGTGATCGGTTCCGGGGATGAGTGGAATAACCAGCTTGACCGGATCGCACTTTTAAGAGAGCGGTATCATACAGCCGTGGAAGATATGGAGTCGGCGGCGGCAGCCCAGCTTTGCCTTTCTTATGGGGTACCGTTTCTTGGCGTGCGGATTCTGTCAAATTCTATCGTAAATGGAGAAAAGTTTGATGAAGCGGTCGGAATCGACGGACAGAAATTCATGTTATCACTGATAGACCAGATGAGAGAATATATGTAGGAATACAGTAAATATACGGCAATACTTTCTTTTGACAAAAAAGTGTGCTATACTACCTATTCGGAAAAATGAATATTTATACACGAAAATGAGGAGAAAAAGACCATGAAGAAAACAGGTAAACGTTTACTTGCGGCCATGCTTTTATTCTGTACCATACTGATCGGTGCAGCAGGCTATGAAGTGATGGCAGCAGATGAGGCACAGAGCACGGAAAGTACATCTGGAACCGTGAATTCGGTAGATGATCTGCCGGGAAAAAGAATCGGTGTCCAGCTTGGTACTACAGGAGATATTTATGTCAGTGATTACGAGAGCGATGGCTCCGGCACCGTGGTGGAGCGTTACAACAAAGGTGCGGATGCGATCCAGGCATTAAAACAGGGAAAGATTGACTGCGTTGTCATTGATGAGCAGCCAGCGATTAAATTCGTAGAGCAGAACACAGGAATCCGTATCTTGGATGAAGAATTTACCCTTGAGGACTATGCGTTCGTTGTTGCAAAAAATAATACAGAGCTTTTAGATAAGGTCAACAGTGCTCTGGAAAAATTAGAAGCAGATGGTACGATCACAAATATTCAGAAAAATTACATCGGCACTGAGGATGAGATTGGAAAGTTTCCGTATGAATCTAAAGATGTCAGCCATGAAAATGGAACTCTGACGGTTGGAACAAATGCAGAGTTTCCACCATATGAGAGCTATGAAGATGGACAGATCGTAGGAATCGATATGGATATTATGCGTGCTGTCAGTGATGAACTTGGTATGGAATTAAAAATCGAGGATATGGCGTTTGACTCAATTATTCCGGCAATCTCAACTGGCAAGGTCGATATCGGAGCAGCAGGTTTTACCGTGACAGAGGAGCGGAAAAAGAATGTTAATTTTACCGATACTTATACGACTTCAAAGCAGGTCATTATTGTAAAAGATGATACGGTAACTTCTGAAAAAGCGGGACTTAGTGAGAAATTTTATGACAACTTTGTAAAAGACAGCCGCTATGTGTATTTGTTAAAAGGTCTTGGAAATACGCTTTTGATTACAGTGCTTGCATTGTTAGTCGGGGTTGTATTTGGATTTCTGATCGCAATCGTCCGTACCAATCATGACAGAAACGGTGGGCTGACGATCTTAAATGCACTCTGTAAGCTTTATCTGACCATTGTGCGCGGAACACCTGTCATGATCCAGCTTTTGATCATTTATTATGTTATTTTCCAGAGTATTGACACCGGAAAAATTGTTGTGGCAGTCATTGCATTTGGTTTAAACTCTGCAGCATACGTTGCTGAGATCGTACGTTCCGGAATCATGGCAGTGGATATCGGACAGTTTGAAGCCGGACGAAGCCTGGGTCTTAATTACAAGCAGACCATGATGTCGATCATCCTGCCGCAGGCGGTAAAAAATATCCTGCCGGCACTCTGCAATGAGTTTATCAGTCTTTTAAAAGAGACGTCCATCAGTGGCTACATCGGTCTTATGGATCTGACCAAAGGGGGAGATATCATACGAAGTGTAACTTATGAGGCATTTATGCCGCTGATCGCAGTTGCCCTGATTTACCTTATCATGGTAATGGGACTGAGCAAAGTGGTAAATCTGTTAGAAAGGAAGTTAAGAAGCAATGAGCGATAATACAGTCATTCTTGAGGTAAATGATCTGCATAAATCCTATGGAGATCACGAAGTATTAAAAGGTATCTCCACAACCATCAAAAAAGGAGACGTTCTGGCACTGATCGGTCCATCCGGCTGCGGAAAATCAACTTTTCTGCGTTCTCTGAATCTGCTTGAGGTCCCGACAAGTGGTCATGTATTGTTCGAGGGCACAGACATGACAGACGCATCCGTGGATATCAATCATGTCCGTGAAAAGATCGGAATGGTATTTCAGCAGTTCAACCTGTTCCCGAATATGACCATCCGTGAAAATATTATGTTAGCTCCGGTCAAACTTGGGAAAATGACCAAAGAGGAAGCCGAGAAAAAAGCGGAAGAACTCCTGAGCCGCATCGGGCTTGCCGACAAGGCAGATGCCTACCCGGCACAGCTTTCCGGTGGACAGAAACAGCGTATCGCTATCGTGCGATCTCTTGCCATGAACCCAGACATCATTTTGTTTGATGAACCGACATCCGCACTCGACCCTGAGATGGTTGGCGAGGTACTTAACGTTATGAAAGAACTTGCGGCAGACGGCATGACAATGGTAGTCGTCACACATGAGATGGGATTTGCCCGCGAAGTTGCAAACCGTGTCATGTTCATCAATGATGGTGTTATCCAGGAGGAGAACACTCCACAGGAGATCTTTTCAAATCCGAAGAGTCCGCGACTGCAGGAATTTTTATCTAAAGTATTGTAATCCAATAGACCGGCTGGGGCAGCTCAGCCGGTTGTTTCATGTATACGGATGTTACAGGAGCCTGCATTCTATGATTTGAGCGATATCGTCAGTCGACTTTGCAGCCTGTGTCTGTCTTATCACATCTTCTTTTTCTGCGTCTGTCATTTCAAAAAAACATTTCATCGCATTTTCGTTTCGTCCTAACAGCATTCCAAATCCCGGTGGGATATCGTTTTTTTCAAAGTGCATTGCGTTTCCTCCTTTTTTGGGGTTATGAGTCAAAAGGTGTGGGGGGAGTGATTGGTAAAGTGCGCAAAGCTGAGGCTGGTTTTGTTTCCGTTGTACGAAAATAAGAAAAACTAAGTATGCCTGCTGGGGTGTGATCGCGGAGTGACGTGTGCGTCCTAAATGTGCCGTCCGGGCACATTAGGACTTGTGCTGCCGTCCATGGCAGCACAACACTGTGCGTGAACAGGCATACTAAGATTTTCTAATTTTCTCCCAAAGTCACAAAAACCACTCTCAGATTTGCGCAATTTACCACGCCTTACGTTATCAAACACCTTTTGACGCTCTACGTTTTGGCAAAAAGGAGCTGCCGCGAACCCCGATCCTCTTTTTCCAAACACCCTACAGTATCCCCACCACCAAAAGAAAAAATACGTTTATTTTGCCAAATCCCCGATTTTGTGTTATCATACCAAATAGCTATGTGTAAACGGAAATATACTCTATGGTGCACAGCCTGACAGCAGATATCAGGCTTGTGTCTGAATAGTAACCATGGAGAAGCAGCACAGAAATGGAGAATTTGTATGAAGTGGAATAAATATACAATAGAAACAACAACTGCAGCGGAAGATTACATGAGTGCCATGCTGGCAGATTTAGGGATCGAGGGAGTGGAGATTGAGGACAATATCCCGCTTTCCAAAGAAGATCAGGCGGATATGTTCATCGACTTTCTGCCGGAACTTCCACCGGATGACGGTGTAAGCCATGTCAGTTTTTATTTAGAGGATAACGGAGAGGATTATACGGAATTATTAAAACAGGTAAAGATCGCACTCGAGGATCTTAGAAAAATCGTGGATGTCGGAAGCGGCGTCATCACTTCTGACCAGACAGAGGATCTCGACTGGATCAACAACTGGAAAAAGTTTTTCAGCTCATTTTACATTGAGGATATTTTGATCAAACCAACCTGGGAAGAATTAAAAGAGGAAGATAAGGACAAATTCTTAATTGAGATCGATCCTGGTGTTTCTTTTGGAACTGGAAAACATGAAACAACGCAGCTATGTATCCGTCAGCTTTTAAAATATATCCGTGGCAACGCGGAATATACACCGGAAAATAAAACACTAAAAGTATTAGATGTCGGCTGCGGAAGTGGAATTCTTTCCATCGTGGCATTAAAACTTGGCGCATCCGAGGTGGTTGGAACTGATCTTGACCCGGATTGCATGACTTCAACACATGAAAATTTTGAGGTCAACCATTTAGACAGCAGACTTGGAACATTTTATGTCGGCAACCTTATCGACGACGTAGAACTGCAGGAGAAAGTCGGTACAGAGGAGTATGATATTGTTGTTGCAAATATCCTTGCAGATGTCATTATTCCAATGGCTCCGGTCATTCCGGCGCGCCTGAAAAAAGGCGGTTACTTTATCACTTCAGGTATCATTGATTTCAAGGAAGATCAGGTGAAAGAAGCAATTGAAAAATCAGGTCTTACCGTGGTTGAGATCAATCATCAGGGTGAGTGGGTCAATATCACCGCACAGAAGAGATAAGCAGCGTAATCAGCAGCAACGAACAGAAAGGCATTAGAAAAATGTATCAGTTTTTTGTGGAGAGCGGACAGATTGGGAAAGATTCTGTGATGATCGAGGGCAGCGATGTCAATCATATTAAAAATGTACTGCGCATGAAGTCAGGAGAAAAGATCCGTATCAGCGGCCCGGCAGGGGAAAATTATTTCTGTGAAATCGCAGAAATTGAGGATTCCTTTGTGCGCGCATCGATTTTAGAAAAAGACGAGACAGGAACCGAACTGCCAAACCGGATCTATCTGTTTCAGGGACTGCCGAAAAATGACAAGATGGAACTGATCATCCAAAAGGCGGTCGAACTTGGTGTGTATGAGATCATCCCGGTTGCAATGAAAAACTGTGTGGTGAAACTGGATGCAAAAAAGGCGGCGGCAAAGACAGCACGCTGGCAGGGCATTGCGGAGAGTGCAGCAAAACAGTCAAAGCGCAGTCTGATCCCAAAAGTTTCAGAACCTGTGAGCTATAAAGAAGCTGTGGCATATGCAATGAAACTTGACCAAAAGCTGGTTCCCTATGAAAATGAGCGCGGCATGGCGGCAACGAGAGAGGCGGTAGAGGCGGTCAGACCGGGAGAGTCCATCGGTATTTTTATCGGACCGGAAGGTGGTTTTGCACCGGAAGAAATCAAAGCGGTAAAAGGAGAGATGAAACTGATCTCACTTGGCAGCCGTATCCTTCGCACCGAGACGGCAGGATTTACGACACTTGCGATCCTGATGTATCATATCGAAACGTCGTGCCCGGAAAAATCCGTTCGGTCTGATGGAAATTAACAGCTCAGATGATATTATTTTTAACAGAACAGGAGTAACAAAATGCAGGCATATCTGGATAATTCAGCAACGACACGCTGCAGTGAACGTGCGAAAGATCTGATGGTAAAAGTGTTGATGGAGGATTATGGAAATCCGTCTTCCCTTCATACGATGGGAGTTGTAGCGGAACGTTATATCAAAGAGGCAAAAGAGCGGATCGCAAAAACACTAAAAGCGGATGAAAAAGAAATCCTGTTTACCTCAGGGGGTACAGAATCAAATAATATGGCACTGATCGGAACGGCGCTTGCAAATAAACGTGCGGGAAACCATATCATTACGACATCAATCGAGCATGCATCGGTGCTTTCACCGCTCGCATATTTAGAAGAACAGGGATTTCGCGTGACTTATCTTACGGTAGACGAAAACGGACAGATCTCACTGGATGAACTGCGCGATGCAGTCTGTGAGGACACAATCCTTGTATCTATGATGATGGTCAACAATGAGATCGGTGCGGTAGAACCGATTGCAGAGGCTGCGAAGATCATAAAAGAAAAAAATCCGAATACGATCATTCATGTAGATGCGATCCAGGCATATGGAAAATACCGTATCTGCCCGAAAAAACTTGGAATTGATCTGCTCTCGGTCAGCGGTCATAAAATCCATGCGCCAAAGGGAACCGGATTTTTATATATCAGGGACAAGACAAAGATCAAACCGATCATTTACGGTGGCGGACAGCAGAAAGGCATGCGCTCCGGCACGGAGAATGTTCCGGGAGTGGCTGCACTTGGCGAGGCTGCCATGGAGATCTACGAAGATTTTGACGAAAAGATTGCTCATATGTATGCATTGAAAAAGCATTTTATTGAGGAAGTAACAAAAATTGAGGGCGTAACCATCAACGGAAAGACAGGAGAAGATTCTGCACCGCAGATCGTCAGTGTCACAATCCAGAGTGTGCGAAGCGAAGTCATGCTGCACTCACTTGAGGAGAAAGAAATCTACGTCTCCGCGGGAAGTGCATGCTCATCCAATAAACCGGCACCGAGCAAAACATTACAGGGAATCGGACTGAAAAAAGCGGATTTAGAGGGTACGATCCGTTTCAGCTTCTGTGTCAATACAACAGAAGAGGAAATTGATTATGCGATCGAACAGTTAAAAGAGATCATTCCGTTCCGCAGAAAATTTACCAGACACTGATCGTAAAGATAGAAAGGAAAAAATATGTACAAAGCATTTTTGATAAAATATGCAGAAATTGCAATCAAGGGAAAAAACCGTTATCTGTTTGAGGATGCATTAGTCAGCCAGATGAATCATGCGTTAAAGAAAGTAGACGGAACTTTCCGTATCCGCAAGGAGCAGGGAAGAATCTATATTGAAATGGATGGCGAATATGATTACGATGAGGCAGTGGAGGCATTAAAATGTGTGTTTGGTATCGTCGGAATCTGCCCGGTCGTCATTTTAGAGGACGAGGGATTTGACAAATTAGCAGAAGAAGTGATCCACCATATTGATGAAGCATATCCGGACAAACATTTCACCTTCAAGGTAAATGCGAGAAGAGCGCGCAAAAATTATCCGCTTGAGTCCATGGAGATCAATGCACAGCTTGGAGAGCGCATTTTAAATGCATTCCCTGAGACACGCGTGGATGTGCACAAACCGGAAGTTGTGATCAACGTGGAGATCCGCAATCAGATCAATGTATATTCAACGATTATTCCGGGACCGGGCGGTATGCCGGTCGGCACAAACGGAAAGGCAATGTTATTGCTTTCCGGCGGAATCGACAGTCCGGTTGCAGGTTATATGATTGCAAAACGTGGTGTTACGATCGATGCAACTTATTTCCATGCACCGCCTTACACCTCAGAGCGTGCAAAACAGAAAGTCGTGGATCTTGCAAAAATCGTTGCAAAATATTCCGGACCGATCAACTTGCATGTTGTCAACTTTACGGATATTCAGCTCTATATTTACGAGCAGTGTCCGCATGAGGAATTGACGATCATCATGCGCCGCTATATGATGAAGTTAGCAGAGCATTTTGCAAAAGAAAATAAATGCTTGGGACTGATCACGGGAGAGAGTATCGGTCAGGTGGCAAGCCAGACCATGCAGTCGCTTGCAGCGACAAATGAGGTCTGCACGATGCCGGTATACCGTCCGTTAATTGGTTTTGACAAGCAGGAGATTGTTGAGATCTCTGAGAAGATCGATGCTTATGAGACATCGATCCTTCCGTTTGAAGACTGCTGTACCATTTTCGTTGCAAAGCATCCGGTCACAAAACCGAGCCTGAATGTGATTCACAATGATGAGAAGAAACTTTCTGAGAAGATTGATGAATTGATGCAGAAAGCGATCGATACGGTCGAAGTGATCCATATCGAAGCGTAGAAAATGGATTTTAGGGTGAAAGATGTGTCAGAAATGCAGGCAGTTTATTTTTGATACATCTTTTGACCGGGACACCACAATAAAAGGACAGCAAAAAACCACAGGCATATAACCTGTGGTTTATGTTCCATCTATGTGACACCGCAAACGGTATGACATCTGATCTGTGATTAGATTAAGTATGGTTTTAATGTTTCCATAATCTCATCAACATTAGCTTCAGCATGGATTGCTAAATCGATCGGTTTGGATAAGTCTAAGCTGAAGATACCCATGATGGATTTTGCGTCGATAACGTATCTACCGGAGATTAAATCGAAATCATACTCATACTGTGTGATCGCATTGACAAATGATTTCACTTTGTCGATAGAATTTAAAGAAATCTGTACTGTTTTCATGATGAAAAACCTCCTTAAAATTAGCTGTTAAAGTTATCTTTATAGTAATGGTTTTTCGTGGAAAAGTCAACAAGTAAATAGATATTATGGAGGTAAAAAATGAAAAAAGCAGCACTGCACAATCTGGGGTGCAAAGTAAATGTATATGAGACGGAAGCTATGCAGCAGATCCTTGAAAATGCAGGATATGAAATCGTTCCTTTTACAGAAATTGCAGATGTATATGTCATCAACACCTGTTCCGTAACCAATATGGCAGACCGCAAATCAAGGCAGATGTTCCACCGTGCAAAAAAGATGAATCCGGATGCCATTGTGGTGGGAGCAGGCTGTTATGTGCAGACAAAAGAGGCACAGGCATTAGTGGATGAAAGCATTGATATTGTGATCGGAAATAACCAGAAACATGAACTTGTAACGCTTTTGAATGAGTACGAAAAAGAACACACAAAACAGGCACAGATTGTTGATATCAATCACGAAAAACAGGAATATGAGGAATTACATTTAAAGAAAACAGCAGAGCATACGCGTGCATTTATTAAGGTACAGGATGGCTGCAACCAGTTCTGCAGCTATTGTATCATTCCGTTTGCAAGAGGACGTGTCAGAAGCCGTAAAATGGAAGATGTATTAAACGAGATAAAGGGGCTTGCGAAAAGCGGATATAAAGAAGTGGTGTTAACCGGAATCCATTTAAGTTCTTATGGAGTTGATACCGGAGAAACTTTACTTTCCCTGATCGAACATGTACATGAAATCGCAGGGATCGAGCGTATCCGTCTTGGAAGTTTAGAACCGCGTATTGTGACGGAAGATTTTGTAAAACGTTTATCCGAACTTACAAAGATCTGCCCACATTTCCATCTGTCCTTACAGAGCGGCTGTGACAGTGTCTTAAAGCGGATGAACCGTCGGTATGACACGGCAGAATATGAGGCGGGCTGTGATCTGCTGCGCAAATATTTTACGCATCCTGCGATCACGACCGATGTGATCGTTGGTTTTCCAGGAGAGACGGAAGAAGAGTTTAAAATTACAGAAGAATATCTGAAAAAAATACATTTTTATGAGATGCACATTTTTAAATATTCGGTGCGTGAAGGTACGAAGGCGGCGGTGATGCCGGATCAGGTGCCGGAGCAGAAAAAGACAGAGAGGAGCAATATTCTTCTGGCACTGGAAAAGAAAATGTCGGAAGAATTCCGGGAATATTATGCCGGGAAAGAAAAGACAGCACTGTTAGAGGAAGAACTTGTGGTGGACGGAAAAACATATTTTACCGGATACACAAAAGAGTATGTCAAAGTGGCATTTGAGACAGAAGAAAACATGGCAAATCAGTTTGTGACAGGAAAGATAAAAGGAAAATTAAAAGACGATATTTATCTTTTGGTTGAATTTTAGGACAAACTATATTAAAATAAAAATTAGCAATGCTTTTTATAGCAGGTATAAGGGCGTGAAAAATATGCAGAATATCAATAATACACAATATTTCAGAGTGGAGAAAGAGCCGGAGCTTAAGGTTGGTGACGTGCTTACGATCGTATATCGTGCACTGAGCGAGAAAGGCTATAATCCTGTGAATCAGATTGTTGGATATATTATGTCTGGAGATCCCACATATATTACCAGTCATAATAATGCAAGAAGCCTGATCATGAAAGTGGAACGTGACGAACTGGTCGAAGAAGTTTTAAAGGCTTATATCAAAAATAATCATTGGGAATAGGAAGTTTATGCGGATTTTAGGTTTGGATTTTGGCTCTAGGACTGTCGGTGTGGCAGTCAGCGATGAGCTTTTATTAACTGCGCAGGGACTGGAGATCATAAGACGCCAGTCCCCTAATAAACTGCGCCAGACTTTGGCGAGGATCGAAGCGATTATCGCGGAATATCAGGTGGAGTGTATTGTTCTGGGTTATCCGAAAAATATGAATAACACAGAGGGAGAGCGTTGCGAGAAGACAAAAGAGTTTAAAGAGATGTTAGAGAGACGGACAGGTTTAGAGGTCATATTGTGGGATGAGAGACTGACGACTGTTTCCGCAGATAAACACATGATGGAGTCCGGTATCCGCAGGGAAGACCGCAAAAAATATGTCGATGAGATCGCGGCAATTTTTATTTTGCAGGGATATCTGGATTATCGGAGTATGCACGTAGAAAAGTAAACAGGTTCTGACAAAAACCGCAGGTTTTCGAATGCGGTTTTTGTGTTATGCATGGAGGATGCACATGGAAAAAGTAACATTTGTGGATCCACAGACAAAAGAGAGTATTGATTTTTTTGTTGTGGAGGAGACACAGGTAAACGGTACGCGTTATTTTTTTGTCACGGAAGAGGAAGATGGCGACTGTGATGCGTACATTTTAAAAGAAGTAGCCACAGAGGACGATGACGTTGTGTGCGAGATGGTAGACGACGACACGGAACTTGCGGCAGTAGGTAAAATATTTTCAGAATTGATAGAGGATGCGGACATTGAATATGAAAGAGAATAAGGAGGCAGGAATCAGCCAGAATGATTCAAAAAAAGCAGAGAGACCGGAACGAAAAAAGAGAACCAGCGTAAAAGAAACAAAAAAAGAAACCAAAAAGGAAAAAACATCAAAGCTTAAGATTATTCCGCTTGGCGGTTTAGAACAGATCGGAATGAACATTACCGCTTTTGAGTATGAGGACAGCATCATTGTAGTGGACTGTGGTCTGTCTTTCCCGGAAGATGACATGTACGGAATCGACCTTGTAATCCCGGATGTGACTTATCTGAAAGATAACATTGACAAAGTCAGGGGATTTTTTATTACGCATGGACATGAGGATCATATCGGTGCAATCCCGTATGTCTTAAAAGACATCAATGTGCCGATCTACGCGACAAAGCTTACCATCGGTATCATTGAGCACAAGTTAAAAGAGCACAACATGCTGACAAAAGTGAAGCGTAAGGTTGTAAAATACGGACAGCATATCAATTTAGGCTGTTTCCGTGTGGAATTTATCCGCACGAACCACAGTATTCAGGATGCGGCAGCACTTGCTATTTATTCACCGGCAGGCATCGTTGTACACACCGGTGACTTTAAAGTAGATTATACACCGGTATTTGGAGATGCCATCGACTTACAGCGTTTTGGTGAGATCGGTAAAAAAGGTGTACTCGCACTGCTTTGTGATAGTACTAATGCAGAGCGCAAGGGATTTACCATGTCTGAAAAGACAGTTGGCAAGACCTTTGATGAGATTTTTGCAGACCACAAGAATACAAGGATCATCATTGCAACATTTGCGTCTAATGTTGACCGAGTGCAGCAGATCATTAATACAGCCTATAAATACGGCAGAAAAGTAGTTGTGGAAGGACGCAGTATGGTAAATATCATCGGCATTGCGTCTGAGCTTGGCTACATCAATATTCCGGACAATACACTGATCGATATCGAAGAACTGAAAAATTATCCGGATGAGAAGACTGTACTGATCACAACCGGAAGCCAGGGAGAGTCCATGGCGGCATTATCCCGCATGGCATGTGGCATGCACAAAAAAGTTACGATCAAACCAAATGATACGATTGTGCTCAGCTCTAACCCGATCCCGGGAAATGAAAAAGCAGTTTCCGGTATTATCAATGAGCTTTCCATGAAAGGGGCAAACGTTATTTTCCAGGACGTACATGTATCCGGTCATGCCTGCCAGGAGGAGATCAAACTGATCTATTCCCTGGTAAAACCGAAGTATGCAGTTCCGGTTCATGGAGAGTACCGCCATCTGTTAGCACAGGCAAGGGTGGCAGAAGAACTTGGCATCAACAAAGACAACATCTTTATCCTGATGTCCGGTGATGTGCTTGAGATGGATGATGAAAAGGCAGAGGTTACCGGAAGAGTCCATGTAGGTGATATCATGGTCGACGGACTTGGTGTCGGTGATGTCGGCAATATCGTACTTCGTGACAGACAGCATCTTGCGGAGGATGGAATCATTATCGTTGTGCTGACATTAGAGAGTGGTTCCGGACAGGTGCTTGCGGGACCGGATATCGTATCCCGTGGTTTTGTCTATGTCCGGGGTGCAGAGAGTCTGATGGAGGATGCAAAACATCTGCTTGAAGATAAGATGCAGTATTGTATGGATAAAGGAATTACCGACTGGGGCAAGATCAAAAATGAGATCAAGGATTCCTTAGGTGATTTCGTGTGGAAAGAGACAAAGCGCAGACCGATGATCATGCCGATCATTATGGAAGTGTAGGAAGGACAGATGTATCATGAGCAGAATGGATGAAGCCATGCAGGAACTTGTGGATGCGATCAAATTCAGCGAGGAATATATCAGATATCAGGATATCAAAAACAGAGTGCACAATCAGCCGCAGTTAGAGCAGCAGATCCACGCATTCCGTCACAATAATTACCTGTTGCAGAACAGTGATGGGAATGTGGAACTTTATGACGCAACGGATAAGATGGAACAGGAATACCGTGAATTCCGGAAAAATCCGCTTGTTGCAGAATATCTTGCAGCAGAAAATGCTTTTTGCCGTGTGGTGCAGAAGGTCAACTGGACGCTGATTGAAGAACTGGATTTTGAGGTTGGATTTGAGGAATAGTCTGGAGGATTTCGTATGAAGCTGAATAAACTGATATTAAAATTTGTCAGCATCAGTTTTTCTATTCTGGTCATGCTGCTTGTTGTGATCGGTCTGATAAAACTTGGCAGTTTTTGCTATGACTTCGGCTATCGTGTCTTTACGGAAGGACCGGTGGAAGAAGAACCGGGAACCGATGTGACTGTAGATGTAGCGGGAGATCTGTCGGAGTATCAGATTGGTAAGCTGTTAAAAAAAGAGGGGCTGATCCGCGATGTTAACCTGTTTTATGTACAGCTTCGCATGTCGGCATATCATGGAAAATTAAAACCGGGAAGCTATACACTTAATACGTCCATGACGGCAAAAGATATGATGACAGTTATGGCAGCAGTTTCAGCCGAGAGTACGGAAAGCACAGAGAGTGATGCAAAGGCATCTGACAGTTCATCTTCGGATGAGACAGAAAACAGTAATACAGATGAAAATGAACAGGCAGGAGCAGTCGAGTGATAGTAGATGAGCGTCTGGTCACCTATATCAATTCGCTTGATACGGGGAATACCAGTATTTTAGATCAGATTGAACAGGAAGCACTGGAGAGTTATGTGCCGATTATAAGGAAAGAGATGCAGCAGTTTTTAAAGCTGCTTCTTGCAATGAAACGTCCGATGCGGATCCTTGAAGTGGGGACCGCAGTCGGATTTTCTGCCATTTTGATGGCGGAATATGATCCGGTGCCGTGTGAGATCACAACGATCGAGAATTATGAAAAGAGAATCCCGATCGCAAAAGAAAATTTTATCCGTGCAGGAAAAGAGAAACAGATTACACTGTTAGAAGGAGATGCAGCGCAGATTCTTCCGACACTGACGGAATCTTATGATTTTATTTTTATGGATGCCGCGAAGGGACAGTATATTCATTTTATGCCGGATATTCTGCGGTTACTCGGACCGGAAGGAACACTGGTTTCTGACAATGTACTGCAGGATGGGGATATCATAGAATCTCGCTTTGCGGTTACCAGGAGAAATCGTACGATTCATAAAAGAATGCGCGAGTATCTATATGAACTGACACATGATGAGCACCTTGTCACGGCGGTTTTGCCGATCGGTGACGGAGTGACCGTCAGCACATGGAAGAAATAGAAAGGATGTATCTTAGAAAAGATGCGAAAGGACAGATAAGTTATGAGAAGACCGGAGCTTTTGATACCTGCAAGCAGTCTTGAGGTATTAAAAATTGCAGTGATCTATGGCGCAGATGCCGTGTACATCGGTGGTGAGGCATTTGGACTTCGTGCAAAAGCTAAAAATTTTTCCATGGAAGAAATGCGAGAGGGAATTCGTTTTGCACATGAACATGAAGTAAAAGTATATGTGACAGCAAATATCCTTGCACATAATGACGATTTGGAGGGGGTAAGGGAATATTTCAAAGAGTTAGATTCCTTCGAAAAAGAAGAAAAACCGGATGCACTGATCATCGCAGATCCCGGTGTGTTTATGATTGCGAAGGAAGTCTGCCCGGATATCGAGCGCCATGTCAGTACACAGGCGAACAATACCAACTATGAAACGTACCGTTTCTGGTATGGACTCGGTGCAAAGCGCGTGGTATCGGCGCGCGAGCTTTCTTTAAATGAAATTAAAGAACTTCGGGCAAATATACCGGATGATCTTGAAATCGAGACATTTATTCACGGTGCAATGTGCATTTCCTACTCTGGAAGATGTCTGTTATCTAATTATTTTACCGGGCGCGATGCAAATCAGGGAGCATGTACACATCCGTGCCGCTGGAAATATTCGATCGTGGAAGAGACAAGACCGAACGAGTATATGCCGGTTTATGAAAATGAGCGCGGAACCTATATTTTCAACTCCAAAGACCTCTGTATGATTGAACATATCCCGGAATTAATGGAATCGGGTATTGACAGTTTTAAAATAGAGGGTAGAATGAAAACAGCACTATATGTTGCGACTGTGGCGAGAACTTACCGCAAAGCGATCGACGACTACAAAGTGTCACCGGAACTTTACAAAAAGAATCTGCCATGGTATTTAGATCAGATATCCAACTGCACCTACCGCCAGTTTACAACCGGATTTTTCTTTGGAAAACCTTCGGATGAAGCACAGATTTACGACAATAACACCTATTTAAAAGAGTACACGTATTTGGGAATTGTTGGAGAGCAGAATGAAGAAGGACTTTACCGGATCGAACAGCGCAATAAGTTTTCGGTTGGTGAAGAGATTGAGATCATGAAGCCGGATGGAGAAAATCTGACGGTAACAGTGAAACGGATTGTGGATGAGGATGGAGCGGATATGGAATCAGCACCGCATCCAAAACAGGTTTTATATATTGATCTGGGACATCCGCTCGAGAAGTATGATATTTTACGAAGAAAAGAGTAGGGAGGAAAATCCTGCACAGCTTGCCGGGCATTGCTCCTGCAAGAGGCGCATGCTATGCAAAAGCAGCATAGCAGGCATTTTGCTCCGCAAAACAAGGGAGGAAAATCCTCTGCTCCTGCAGTGGCAGTCGCATTTTGCTCCGCAAAACAAGGGAGGATAAATATGAAACAGGAAAAATATGTGGCATATGTAGGTACCTATACACATGAAAACAGTGTTGGAATCCATATCTATGATGTGGACGTTGCAAATGGCAGCATGAAAGAGCGTAGAGTGGTACCGATTAACAATCCATCGGATCTTGTTGTTTCAAAGGATAGAAAGTTCCTTTATTCAATCGCAGATGAAGGTGTAGAGGCATTCAAAGTTCTTCCGGATGGAGATCTTGAGGCCGTAAATAAACAGTGGATCGGCGGCATGAGAGGATGTTATGTAGAGGTGGATGATGAGAATCGTTATCTGTTCGTGGGTGGACATCATGACGGACGTGTGACGATGATGCATCTTGAAAAAGATGGAAGTATCGGATCTATTGCGGATGGTATTTTCCATAAAGGAATGGCGCGCGGAAGCGACAGACGTACCAACACACCGCACGTTGACTGTGTTAAACTGACACCGGATCAGAAGTTTTTATGTGCAGTTGATAACGGATTAGATCAGGTGAAGATCTACCGCGTGGATTATACTTACGGCAAATTAAAAATGGTGGACATCATTCGTGGACCACTCGAATCAGCGCCGAGAATGATCCGTTTTTCCAGAGATGGAAAATATGCGTATATCTTATATGAACTGACACATGAGATCGAAGTGTACAAGTACAGCGTTGAGAATGATCAGCCGCAGTTTGACAAGATCCAGACGATCACAACACAGGGCAGGAAAGAAGAAGATATCTGTGCTGCATCCGGTATGGAGATCACAAAGAGCGGAAAATATCTTTTTGTTTCAAACGCCGGAGTGAACACGGTGGTTGCATATGAGATTGATCCTGAGACAGGTATGCTGACAAAGGCATTCCGCACGAAAGTAGACAGTGATTATCCGAAGATGCTCGCTGTTTATCCGGATGAAAAACATTACCTGACGGTCAACAACACATCCAATGATATCGTATCTTATACGATCAATTATGAAAAAGGATTTTCACTGCAGAACGGTGCACCGGTCAAAGTTGATAAGCCAAACTGTATCTATATTTTAAAATTAGAAGAATAAAAGGGTGTCATGAACCTTGTGACACAGCAAAATACCTGCAGTGTGCCAGAGATGGTATGCTGTGGGTATTTTTATTTTGGGAAAGATTCGGGTGTCTAAAGGTGGCTCACAACTTAGTGGCTGGCAAATTGCCAATCAAAAAACCTGAAAAAATAAAAATATTTCATAAATAAGAATGAGATCGCCCAAAGCGGATATAGATAATAATAGTGGATAATAAAAAAGATGCAGTAAAAGGAAAATGGTGGGCGATGAACAGGGAAGAACGATTGATGCGGCAAAAGGATTTTCTGATTGGATTTGCATTCTGGGTAGTGTGGCTTGTGATTTTGTGGGTAGTGCTTAAGGCGGCAGGATCTGTGCTGTTTCCGTTCCTTGTGGCATTTGCGGCTGCTGCGCTGCTGTCAGGATTGGTAACCTTTATCACAGACAGAACGCGTGTGAAAAGAGGGATTGTGGCAGTCACGGTCGTTCTCTTTTTTTATATCATTTTAGCGTTATTCCTCTATTTTGCGGGCATCTGTCTGGTGCGTCTGATCTATGATACGACAAGGGAGTTATCCATTTTTTTTTCGGATACGATCGTTCCGGTGTTACAGCGGTTTTACCGATGGCTGGATCATTTCCTTTCTGTCTTTTATCCGGCAGAACTGACGGGAAAAACATCCGGTTTGCACGGAGTTGGGGAAGAGTCCGCACAGACGCTGAAAAATGCGGGAAAACTGATGTCAGGAATTTCAGATGGTGTGATCGACGGAGTGTCCGGGATGGCGGCAGGAATACCGGGATTTTTTATGAAACTTCTGATCGCGGTGATCGCGACGGTATTTATGGAACTGGAATTTCCAGAAATCAAAGCATTTTTAAAGCGGCAGATCCCGTCAGAATATCAGCGGGCATTCCGGGATGGAAAAAAATATGTGACAGGGACGATGGGAAAATGTATCCTCTCGTACTGTCTGATCTTCGGAATCACATTTGCGGAACTTGTGGCAGGTCTGTTTCTGCTTGGAATAAAAAATGCATTTGCCATTGCATTTATCATTGCAGTGCTTGATATCCTTCCGGTGCTTGGAACAGGAACGGTGCTGATTCCGTGGGCGGTGCTTGCCTTTGCTTCAGGCAGGGTTTCTATCGGTTTTGGTGTGTTTGCACTTTATCTTGTGATCACGGTCGTGAGGAATCTGATCGAGCCGAAACTGGTGGGAAAACAGATGGGATTATCGCCAGTGATCATGCTGCCATGTATGCTGATCGGCTTGAAATTTTTTGGAATTATTGGACTGTTTGTAGTACCGCTTCTGGTTTCATTTCTAAAACAGTTAAATGACAGAGGGATTATAAAAATGTTTCGTTAAGGCGCTTGAAAATACAAATGACAGGGAAATGGGAAATTCCATAAGTTTATGGAATGATAAAAATAACTTCCGCTTATAAGTAAAAAATTTTTTTATTAAAAATGGAATTTTCAGTGAAATACAGCGAAAATTGCATTGTAGGAGCAAAAAGCCAGTGCCCTTCCGCAACTATGGAAGTACAGTATACAAACAGCTGGGCAGATATGTCCGGTGAGGCAGAGGTAGCAGCAAAACTGATCGATGACGGATGCGTTCTGATCAGCCAGCATGCAGATACCACCGGCGCACCAAGCACCTGTGAGGATAAGAAAGTTCCATGTGTCGGCTACAACGTTGATATGACAACTGTTGCTCCGGATGCAGCACTTACTTCTCCGACAAACAACTGGGGTGTTTACTATACACATGCAGTACAGTGTGTATTAGACGGAACAGCAATCGAGACTGACTGGTGTCAGGGATTTGCAGAAGGTGCAGTTGACATTACACCGATCAACGAGGCAGTGGCAGCAGAGGGAACAGACGCAAAAGTAACAGAAGTGGAAAATGCGATCAAAGACGGATCACTTCATGTATTTGATACATCTGCATTTACTGTGAACGGTTCTTCCTTAGAGGATCTGATCGCAGAGGGCGGTGACTATGCAAAATATGCAGATTATGTATCTGATGGATATTATCATGAGTCTGAGAAGGCATCTGCTCCATCCTTCGATATCATTATTGATGGCATTACTTCTGTGACCAACTAAACCGGCGGGTATTTTGCACCGTAGATTATGAAAGCATTCATACACAAAAGCAGCCCTGACAGGAATGTTTTTGTGTCATAAATAAGCGGAACTGTGAAAGGACAGACCTTTTATCGCAGTTCCGCAGTTTACGTTAAAGGAGGACTGTTTGTGGAACCGGTAAATGCGATTGAACTTTTGGGAGTCACCAAACGTTTTGGAGAGGTTGTCGCAAATGACAATGTAAATCTGACAGTGAGAAAGGGAGAGATCCTTTCCATATTAGGAGAGAATGGCAGTGGAAAGACTACGCTGATGAACATGCTCTCCGGTATTTATTTCCCGGATGAGGGAGAAATCCGTGTGAATGGGAAAACCGTGACGATCCGGTCCCCGAAAGATTCCTTCGAACTCGGAATTGGAATGATTCATCAGCATTTCAAGCTGATCAATATTCTGACAGCAGCCGAGAATATTATTTTGGGTCTGCCAGGAAAAGAACGCCTGAATTTAAAACAGGTGGAAAAAGAAGTAAAAGAACTGACAGACCGCTACGGGTTTGACTTAAATCCTTCCCAGAAAATTTATGATATGTCTGTTTCCCAGAAACAGACCGTTGAGATCGTAAAGGTTTTATACCGTGGTGCGGATATTCTGATCTTAGATGAGCCAACTGCCGTTTTAACGCCGCAGGAGACAGAAAAGTTATTTGCGGTGCTGCGTAACATGCGTGCCGCAGGAAAATCCATCATCATTATCACTCACAAGTTAAACGAGGTGTTAGAGCTTTCTGACCGCGTGGCTGTTCTTCGAAAGGGAACATACATAGATACAGTGGAAACAAAAGGTGCAACGGTAGAGTCTTTAACCGAGATGATGGTTGGTGAAAAAGTAACGCTTGATATCAACCGTACCGAACCGGAAGATGCAAAAAAACGAATTGAGATGCGCGGTGTAACCTGCCGGAATAAGGAAGGGTTAAAAGTATTAAAAGAGGCTTCATTTACCGCATACAGCGGTGAAATCCTCGGTATCGCAGGAATTTCCAGAAGTGGGCAGAAAGAACTCTTAGAGTCTGTGGCTGGTTTGCAGCCGATCGAGAGTGGTGAGATCCTTTATGAGTCACCGGAGGGAAAAGTCAAAAGATCTCCGATATGTAAAAAAAGTAATCATCCGCACGATGATGCTCTCCGGTGCGATCTGTGGAATCGCCGGCTGCCTGATCGTCAGCGGTGCGAGCCATACGATCTCCACAAGTACAGCCGGTGGACGTGGATTTACCGCAATCATTGTTGCGTGGATGTCTAAATTTAATCCGTTTGCAATGATCTTAGTATCTGCATTTCTGGTATTTATGCAGCAGGGATCCATCCAGATCGCTTCCCAGTTTGGTTTAAATGAGAATGCGTCGGATATTATTACCGGTATTTTACTGTTTTTCTTAATCGGCTGTGAGTTCTTCATCAATTACAAGCTGGAATGGAAAAAGAACCATAAGGAGGGAAAATAAATGAATCTGCTTATGACATTCATACAAAAAGCAATCGGGCAGGGTGTTGCGATTTTATTTGGTGCGACCGGAGAGATCGTGACGGAAAAGTCTGGTAACTTAAACCTTGGAATCCCGGGTATCATGTACATGGGAGGTATTTCCGGTCTGATGGGTGCATTTTTTTATGAGAATGGCAGGGAAAACCCGAATGGATTCATGGGGCTTCTGATCGCTTTATTTGCAACACTGATCGTATCTGCACTGGGCGGACTGATTTACAGTTTCTTAACGATCACACTGCGCGCTAACCAGAATGTTGTCGGTCTTGCCTTAACGACATTTGGTGTAGGTTTCGGTAACTTCTTCGGCGGTTCTATCTCAAAACTTGCCGGAGGTGTCGGACAGATTTCCGTACAGACGACAGCAGCATTCCGCGCAAAAATACCGGGACTCTCTGCGATTCCTGTGATCGGAGATCTGTTGTTTTCCTATGGATTTCTGACCTATTTATCCGTGATCCTTGCCGTGTGCATGACTTATTTCCTGAAAAAGACCAGACACGGCTTAAACTTGCGTGCGGTCGGGGAGAGCCCGGCAACTGCAGATGCTGCAGGTATCAATGTATCAAGATATAAATATGTCGCAACCGTGACAGGAGCAGCAATCGCAGGTCTTGGCGGACTCTACTTTGTCATGGAATATCTTGGAGGAACCTGGTCAAATAACGGGTTCGGTGACCGTGGATGGCTGGCAATCGCACTGGTTATCTTAGCACTCTGGAATCCGGATCATGCAATCTGGGGATCGTTCCTGTTTGGAGGACTCTATATTTTATATATCTATCTGCCGGGACTGACCCGTGCAACACAGGAACTCTGCAAGATGCTTCCTTATGTGGTGACGATCATTGTACTTGTGATCACAAGTAAACGAAATAAACAGGAGAACCAGCCGCCGGCAAGCCTTGGAGAGGCATACTTCAGAGAGGATCGGTAGCAGTTCCGGGATAGGCGCGGGACATACGTTTGGCATGAAATCAGACAGAAAGAAAAGAAATCACTTTGCGGACAGCAGCACTCATCTGGGTGCTGCTGTTTGTGACTAAACATATTTCACGTTCCGGGATAGGCTCAACGAGACGGATTGCGTAGGCATTGCCGCGTGCGATCGCTTCCGCAGCGAGCTCTTCCGGATAAAAACCGATACCGAGATTGTGAGTGATCATAGGAAGAATCTGGTCGGTGGTGGTAGCCTCCATATCTGGTGCGAACATCAGGCCATGACTTAAAAAATAACGGTGATATAGTTCTCTGGTTCCGGTGCCATCGGCAAGCCCTATGACAGGTATCCCGGCAAGGTCGTTTAAGCTTCGGATCTGTGAAGCAAGTTCTTTATATTTTGTTCCTCCAATCAGAATTTCGCGGTAGGAGGCAAGGTGTGTTTTGTGCAGTGGTTTTTGGATGGTAAGTGGTGAGGTGACTGCTGCAAAATCGACGACCTTGCTCTCTAATGCTAAAATTGCCTGTGGTGTGGAGTGATTGAAAATACGGATGCGCACATGTGGATATTGTTCGTGAAAACGTTCTAATACTGGAAGCAATAGCAGGCGCAGCGCATTTTCGCTGGCTCCGATGGAAACCAGTCCATTTTCGAGATCCCTATTCTGACGGATCTCATCTTCCCCAAGCGACAGCTGCTCATAGGCAATCGCAACATGTTCATATAATCTTTTTCCTTCGGGAGTCAGCGTTATCCCCTTGTTAGAGCGCAAAAACAGTGTACAGTTTAATTCCGATTCCAGATTATTCATGCACCTTGTGATATTTGGCTGGTTATTGTGCAGTGCCTCTGCAGCTCTGGTAAAACTTTTATACTGTGCAACATAGTAGAAAATACGGTAATAGTCGTAAGTGATCATGCGGTGTTTTGTCTCCTTTTATTTATTATATAAAAATCATATGACGGGTATATCAATAATACTTTTTACATCTGATAACAGGGATACTATAATACAGACGATGTAAGAAATCAATGAGAAAAAACGGGAATAAGAGGTGAGAACATTGGCTTTGAATCAAAATGAGCCAAGGAGTACGAAAGTGCAGATGTCGGAGGCGTTTATCACGAGTGTGTTTCTGGCACTGTCCGGTGGGTTCCAGGATGCATACACTTATTTTACGAGAGATGGTGTGTTCTCGAATGCACAGACCGGAAACGTGGTACTCATGAGTCAGCATTTTATGATGGGAGAGTGGAGTGATGGATTGCGTTATCTGTTCCCATTGCTCGCATTTGCAGTCGGTGTGTTTGTGGCAGAACGGATACAGGGAAGTTTTAAGTATGCGAGAAAGCTGCACTGGAGACAGTCAGTATTACTCTGTGAGATAGCGATTCTGGTATTCGTGGGATTTCTGCCGGAGAACCTTAATATGGCAGCAACGGTTCTGGTTTCTTTTTCCTGTGCCATGCAGGTACAGACATTCCGGAAGGTCGGTGGGTATTCTTATGCGAGTACGATGTGTATCGGAAATCTGCGGAGTGGCACAGCAGCATTTTCACTGTATCTCAGGGAAAAACGTCCGGAGCAGATCAGACAGGCACTTTACTATTTTGGAATTATTTTATTCTTTGCAGTCGGTGCGGGAATCGGAGGTAATCTGTCTGTGAGGTATGGATTTCATGTGATCTGGATATCCGGTGGACTTTTGCTGATCAGCTTCCTGCTGATGTTCTTAGAAAAGATTAGATAAAGGAGGAAAGGATTACGATGCAGACAATATTTCCAAGAGAAGAAAAAGCAGATCTGCTGTTTGATAAAATATTGAAAGATCCGGAAGCCTGTGAGCGTCTGATGCAGACTTTTTATGGAGAAATTGATTCGGATCTGGAATTGGTGGGTGGATATCTTCCACCGGAGCAGTTTGCAAAGGCATTGTTTGATGCCTATAAAAACCGTGATCTGACTGCATTTTTGATGGCAGTCTGCAAAAACAGTATGTTTGATCTGCTGCGAAACTCATTTTTAGCACCATTCCGCTTTAATGCGGATGGTCAGATCAATCCGTATCTGCTTACGGATGAGGATGGAAATCTGATTCAGACAAAGGAAATCCATGTGAGTGAAAAAGATTATAACAGGTTTAAAAAGGTATTCCGGAAAGATAAAGGTGTAAAGATGTATCTTGCATACGGATACCGCAAGCGTCACAGCTATGATTCGGATACGATGGATGTGATGGAATATAAGATGGGTGAGCATATCGGACTGCTGCTTGTTTATGAACTGCCGGATACGGTAAAACAGCAGAGAACGGAAGCACAGGCATATGCAGCAGTGTGGGATATCATGATGAAACTGCAGAATGATCTGCCGCGTTCTTTTGTTTATTACGGACAGGATTCGTTAGAAGACGAAGGGCAGAGATTTGATGAACTGGGCGTATTTTTGCCGATCCATCGTTTCTCGGAACGGTTGGAAAAGAGTATTGAAACAGCAGATAAGATTGTACATGCACAGGCATAAAAGGAGTGTGAATATTTATGTTAACAGCAGTAACTGGTATTAACTGGGGCGATGAAGGAAAAGGACGTGTCGTGGATTTATTAAGTGAACACGCCGATTATGTGGTTCGTTATCAGGGAGGAAACAATGCGGGACATACCGTAGTGACAGATAAAGGTAAATTTGTTTTAAATCTGCTGCCATCCGGTATCCTGCATCAGGAGGTTGTCTGTGTACTTGGTAACGGAATGGTGATTGATCCGGATCATTTGAGACATGAGATTGAAATGATGCGTTATATGAACGTAAAAATTAGTCCGGAAAATTTAAAGATATCAGAAAAAGCGACTGTCTGCATGCCATTCCATGTCAGACAGGATGTATTAGAGGAAGAACGGCTATCTAAGACCGGAGAAGCATTTGGCTCTACAAAAAGAGGAATTGCCTATGCCTATGGTGACAAATATATGAAGAAAACACTTCGTATGGGTGATCTTTTATATCTGGATTCGGAAGTGATCAAAAAACGGATCGCAATGATCGTGGAGAGCAAAAATCTGATTCTTGAAAAGGTATATGGCCAAAAACCACTCTCAGTAGAAGAGGTCATGGACTGGTGCCGGGGACAGGCAGAATTTTTAAAACCGTACATTACCGATACGGGGGCACTTCTGGAAAAAGCAGCTGCAGAGGGAAAAGATATCCTCTTCGAGGCACAGCTTGGCGCATTGCGTGATATTGATTACGGAATTTATCCATATACATCCAGTTCCAGTACGATCGCAGCCTATGCAACGATCGGAGCGGGTATTCCAAAAAGAAAACCGGAGCGTGTCGTAGGTGTCATGAAGGCATATTCTACATGTGTTGGTGAGGGACCATTTGTCGCTGAGAAAGCCGCTGACGGGGAATGGAACGATAAATTAAGAAAGGCTGGAAATGAATTTGGTGCTGCAACCGGACGTCCGAGAAGAGTCGGACCGTTTGATGCAGTTGCAAGCAGATATGGATTACAGTGTCAGAATGCAGGGGATATTGCCCTGACAAAACTGGATGTACTAAGCTGTTTTGAAAAGATCCCTGTTATCACTGGATACCGTGTAAATGGAAATCTCATCACAGATTTCCCGACGAATGTATTACTTGATTCTGCGGAACCGGAGCTTGAGATGTTAGACGGATGGAATTGCGATATCTCATCCTGCAAAAACTGGAATGACCTTCCGGAAAATGCAAAGAAGTATATCGAAAGGATCGAAGAACTGATCGGACATTCCATTTACCTTGTTTCCACCGGGGCAAAGAGAGACGAATATTTATTAAAAGAATAATGTATCAGGTACAGTACCGGAACATTTTATCGGTCAGTATCCTTGCAAAGATCAGTCCGAGAGGCAGGCACACGATAATAAGGATTGCAGAGGCAAACCAGGAGGCCGATACATCCAAAGACATGATGCCAAGATTGTAGATCGCGCGGTACAGGTATAATCCCGGAACCATGATAACGATAGATGGAACGGTGATCGCGATCCTTGGATAACCGACATGGTTCTTTAAAAGGGATGCGAGCAGTCCCGCGGTCAGCGCGCCTAAAAATGCAGCGGCAGCGGAAGGTGTTCCCAAAAGGTCAACAAGTTCTAACCGGAATGTATTTGCAATGGCACCGATTATGGCAGCGGCAGCGGCGAGCTGTCTGGGACTGTTAAACATGATTGAAAATCCGAATACGCCACAGAAACTTGCAAGCAGACGGAAGATGATCTTTTCTGCCAGAGTAAGGTTTAACGGAAGAAAATCTACCGGCTGCAGATGAAGTAAAAGAGCTACCATCCATGCAAACATTGTGGCAACGGCAATAATGATCAGCGCGTAGGCAAGACGCTCAAGTCCGGAACGCATATCAAGTTTTGCAAGGTCGATCCCACTTGTGATAAATGGAAAACCGGGAATGATAAAGAGCATGGCACAGATATAACCAGCCTCATGCTGAATGGAGATTCCCCATAGCAATTCTGCAATTTTTAACAGTCCGGCGTAAACCAGACAGGCACTTGAAACGGATGCGGCAATGCAGAGAAAAAGCGTAAAATGATGTTTTGTCAATTTACACCGCAGATAATTTCCAATGCCGGCACCAAAGAACGCGCAGAGCATCTCAATAGGTCCTCCGCCGAGCAGAAATGTAAATGCGCTGCAGGCAAATGCTGATGCACATCCAAGTGCAAATGGGGAATAAAGACCGTGAATCTGTTCAATCTGGTCTAAATAAGTATGGATCTGCTCACCGGACATTGTGCAGCATTCATGGTCAAAATCGTTGACGAAACGCTCTAACCGGTTTAATTTCGAAGTATTGACGCCGGTATTTGTCAGGCAGAGAGACTGCGAGTAACAGTCAGTTCCATCGAAGCAGGTATATTCGATCGACATCAGTCCAATATCAGCGGTACAGGTAACACCAAGCAGAGTGGCAAGACTGTTCATGGAACTGCGCACGCGCCATGCTCCGGTACCACAGGAGAGCATCATAAGACCGGTACGCCCGATCACGGAGGCTTTTTCGGTCAGTCCTGCCTGGGTGATCGGAAGAGATTTGTCCGCTCCCGTAAACTGGTGCCACGGAATATCCATATGATTTTTTTGTATCTGTTTGTTCTGTGTCATTTGTAAACACTTCTTTCCAATATATAATATGTTTTGCTGTTATACAGTGTATCTGCTCCCGCAAAAAAGTCAAGTCTGTATCCATATAAATTAATTCCCAAATGAGCCGATAAGCATAATAGAAACAAAAGTTGCCGGATAAATGGAATTAGAAGGCGAAAACAGATTTTTCATGGAAGAAAGGGGATTCATATGAGCGAGATCAGCAGTAACAGTGCATTAAATTCTTATGCAGCGGACTATTCATACCGCACAGAATACAACAAAAAGACAGACAACAATAAAAAGACCGACGGCACTAAAGAGACCGACAAGACCGCAAAGAAAAGCAAGGTGAGCGGCAGAACGATCGGTGATCCGGTTTTAAGCGATAAGGCTAAGAAGTATTATGAAAAATTAAAAGCAAAATATTCCAACATGGATTTTATTCTTGTCTCTCCTGAGAAAAAAGAGGAAGCGGAGAGCAAAAAAGGCATGTACCAGAGTTCTAAGGAACTTCTTGTTTTAATCGATTCTGACAAGATCGAAAAGATGGCGGAGGATGAGGAGTACCGTGCAAAATATGAGGGGATTTTAAACAATGCAGCTTCCCGGCTAAATCAGATGAAAGACAGTCTTGGCTCGAAAGCCGATTCGGTAAGCTCTTTTGGAATGACATTTGATGATCACGGAAACGCATCATTTTTTGCGGTTGTGGACAAATCACTTGCATCCCAGAGAGAACGTATCGCGGACAAAAAAGAAGCTGCAGCAAAAGAGAAAAAGAAAGCGCAGAAGGAAGCACAGGAGAAACGTGCGGAAGGAAAAAAGGCGGACCAGACAGATAAGAAGGGAAAGACAGATGGTACCGGTAAGGCGAAAGATACAGAAAAGACATTGGATACGGATAAAGTGACGGTCTCGGCTTCCTCATGGGAAGAACTGCTGAAAAAAATAGACAATGTGATTTATGAAAGCAGGGCAGATTCCGTGATGACAAAAGAAGAAAAAGCAGTCGGAGGGTCTTTTGATTATTCCATATAAAATACTGGGAAAAAAGGACAGTTGAACTACAGGTCATTCTATGGCAGAATAAAAGAAAATACAGAAGAAAATATGCATAGGTGACATTGTGAGATATACAGTATTGATTGCAGATGATTCAAAACTTCAGAGAGTGATTTTAAAAGAAAATTTAAAAGATATCTATGATGTGGTGGAGACATCGGGCGGACAGGAATGTCTCGATCTGGTAGAACACAGTGCCGGGAAGATCGATGCAGTACTTTTGGATATTGTGATGCCAGGGATGGATGGATTCGAGGTGCTGCGGAGAAGGCAGGAGTCCGGGGTGTTTCAAAAGATTCCGGTGATCGTACTCACTATGAGCGACAGGAAAGAGGATCAGGAACTTGCAGAACAGTTGGGCGCAGACGGATTTCTTCTAAAACCGGTCGATGCAAAGCAGGCGCGTCTTCAGATCAGCCGTGTTTTAAGGGAAGACTGATATAGAGATTACAGCCCATGAAAAGTGCCTCTTCGAGGCAGGGGCTGTAATCTCACAATAATATACACTACGGCGCATAGCTTGACAGCAAAGTGTCAAGCTTGCGTCTGACCAGCAGCAGATTACCCATATGTAAAAGAATAAATTGAATCACGGGAACAAAACGTGTATAATAGACACAGAAATATGTTTGACAGGGGAAAAAATATGGCACAGAAAATTATTTTAACGGGCGACCGCCCGACAGGCAAATTACATGTGGGACATTATGCAGGCTCTTTAAAGCGGAGAGTTGAACTTCAGAATTCCGGTGAATATGACAAGATCTTTATTATGATCGCAGATGCACAGGCACTTACCGACAATGCAGACAACCCTGCAAAAGTGCGCAATAATATCATGGAAGTGGCACTCGATTATCTTTCTGTAGGAATCGATCCGGCGAAGTCTGATATCTTTATCCAGTCTTATGTAACAGAATTGACGGAGCTGACATTTTATTATATGAACCTCGTTACGGTATCAAGATTACAGCGCAATCCTACCGTGAAATCAGAGATTCAGATGCGTAACTTTGAGACAAGCATCCCGGTTGGATTTTTCTGTTATCCGATCAGCCAGGCGGCAGATATCACTGCATTCCATGCAACGACAGTTCCGGTCGGTGAAGACCAGATGCCGATGCTTGAGCAGACAAAGGAGATCGTGCACAAGTTTAATGCCGTATACGGCGAGACACTGACGGATCCGCAGATCTTGCTGCCGGAAAATAAGGCGTGTTTGAGACTTCCGGGTACCGACGGAAAGGCGAAGATGAGTAAATCACTCGGTAACTGCATCTATCTCTCCGAGCCGGAAGCAGATGTAAAGAAAAAGATCATGTCCATGTATACCGATCCAAATCATATCCGTATCGAAGATCCGGGTAACCTTGAGGGCAACACGGTATTTACCTATCTGGATGCGTTCTGTAATGACGGACATTTCGCAGAATATCTTCCGGAATATTCCTGCTTACAGGAGTTAAAAGACCACTATACACGCGGTGGTCTCGGTGATGTCAAGGTGAAGAAATTCTTAAACAATGTTATGCAGGAAGAACTTTCTCCGATCCGTGCACGCAGAAAAGAATACGAAAGCCGTATTGGTGATGTGTATGACATTTTAAAGAAAGGCAGCGAGACTGCAAAACATGAAGCAGAAAAAACGCTTGCTGAAGTAAAACATGCGATGAAGATCGACTATTTTGATACACCGGAGTTCTTAGAGGAACAGGTGGAAAAATTTAAGTAAAAAACATGAAAAGCTGCCCTGCAGGTGGAAACACGGCGGGGCGGTTTTTTATTCTTATCTTAACGGATATGGTTTACGAAGTGCAGTATTTTGTGATAAAGTATACGGGTACATCTTGGGGAAAGGAAAACGGACGTGGTAAGACGAAGAAAAAGTGGTCTGAACTTTGGAAGACGGAAGAAGAAAATCAATTTTGCAGTGGTAAAAGAGGTTTTGTCATGGACAGTAGAAATAGCACTCACATTACTCATTGCATTTACGTTTGTTTATTTTATCGGACTTAGAACAAGTGTGGTAGGACAGTCAATGTCTAAGACATTAAATGGCGGAGATCAGATTTTAGTAAACCGTTTTGTTTATAAAGTCACGGATCCGAAAACGAATGATATTGTCGTATTTTTGCCAAATGGAAATGAAAAATCACATTACTATGTAAAGCGTGTCATAGGTGTTCCGGGAGATACCGTACAGATCAGAAATGGAACGGTGTATGTCAACGGAAAAGCGTTTGATGAGGAGACGGATGTGTCGTCCATTGAGGATGCGGGACTGGCGGCGGAGGAGATTACGTTAGGCCAGGATGAATATTTTGTTCTGGGAGATAACCGCAATAACAGTGAGGACAGCCGCTATGCAAATATTGGAAATATTAAGAAGGACTATATTATAGGAAAAGCCTGGTTTCGGATTGCACCGTTCTCGGAACTTGGATTTTTATAAAAAAACAGATACAGATGTGAAACAATTTGCGTTTCACTGACGAAAATGGAGGAAAATATGCAATTTCAATGGTACCCTGGGCATATGACAAAAGCAAAACGTCAGATGCAGGAAGATATAAAACTGATTGATTTAGTCATTGAACTGGTGGATGCGAGAATACCGCTCGCAAGCCGTAATCCGGACATTGACGAACTTGGAAAAAATAAGGCAAGGCTGATTCTGATGAACAAATCAGACCTGTCAGATGCAAGAAGAAACCGGGAGTGGTCGGATTTCTTTCAGAAAAAAGGTTATTTTGTTGTCTGTCTGGATGCGAGGAGCAAGGCGGGAATGAAGGATGTAACAAATGTTGTGATGGAGGCCTGCAGGGAAAAAATTGAGCGTGACCGCAAAAGAGGAATCAAAAACCGTCCGGTTCGTGCGATGGTTGTTGGTATTCCGAATGTCGGCAAATCAACATTTATCAATTCCTATGCCGGAAAGGCATGTGCGAAGACCGGAAATAAACCGGGTGTGACGAAAGGAAAACAGTGGATACGTCTCAATAAGAATGTGGAACTGTTAGATACACCTGGGATTCTCTGGCCTAAATTTGAAGATCAGAGAGTTGGTCTTTATTTAGCCCTGATCGGTGCAATCAAAGATGAGATCTTAAACATTGATGAATTGTCATTAGAACTGATAAAAATACTGTTAAACGATTATCCGGGTGTACTAAAGGAACGCTATAGTGTGGAGGAGAACATAGAGCCGCCAGTGATTTTAGGGCAGATCGCAGAAAACAGAAAGTGCATCTCAAAGGGCGGAGAGTTAGATTACAGCAAGGCGGCAGCACTTTTGATTGATGAATTCCGGAGCGGAAAACTGGGACAGATCACGCTGGAGCGTCCGAAGATGCAGGATGGCAGTGCAGAATGAGACAGACGGATATCAGGGCAGTGTTTGAAATTATCCTGTATTTTGCACTGGTGGCGGGTATCACATTTTTACTTATCCATTTTGTGGGACAGCGCACGGTTGTAAACGGTGTTTCCATGCAGCCGACACTTTCCGATGGAGATAATCTGATCGTGGATAAACTGTCCTATCGCATCCATGATCCGGACAGATTTGATATCATTGTATTTCCACAGGAAGATGGCAGATATTTTATCAAGCGGATCATCGGACTGCCAGGGGAGAATGTGCGGATCGATGAGGATGGATTCATTTATATCAATGGCGAAAAGCTTCTGGAATCATATGGAAAAGAAGTGATACGGGACTCCGGGCTGGCTAAAGACGGGATACAGCTTGGAGCAGAGGAATATTTTGTGCTGGGTGATAACCGGAACGACAGCATGGACAGCCGTACGGCGGAAGTGGGACTGATTGAAAAAGGCAGGATCATAGGACGCGCATGGCTTCGTATCTATCCGTTTGATCAGATCGGCTTTTTAAAACATGGCTCATGACAATAGATTTGAAAATACAGACAGCAGAAATGGAAGTGTCAGAGATGGAAGAACGAAAAATAGGACAGATTAAAGAAGAATTAAAGGCGGCAACAGAGACAATGCTGCCTTCTTTTATTGCGGCATATGAGCCGGATGAGAGAAGTGGTGTCAGAAAACTCGTAGAGCAGGCAAAAAAAAGACTGCAGAAATTAGAAGAAGAACGAAAAAGAATCTGGAATCTGCAGGAATACGAGCGAAAGTATGGTCAGTACATGTATATCTGTGGAATTGATGAGGTGGGAAGAGGACCGCTTGCCGGTCCTGTTGTTGCAGGGGCAGTAATATTGCCAAAAGACTGTGATATCCTTTATATCAATGATTCAAAGAAACTTACGGCAGCAAAGCGGGAAGAACTCTATGATGAGATTATGGAGAAGGCGGTTGCAGCAGGGATCGGTATGGTATCCCCGCAGCGGATCGATGAGATCAATATTTTGCAGGCAACCTATGAAGCAATGCGTGAGGCTATAAGTAAATTAGACCAGGCACCCGATATATTATTAAATGATGCGGTGACGATACCGGAAGTTACTATTCCGCAGGTGCCGATCATCAAAGGAGATGCAAAAAGCATTTCAATTGGTGCAGCGAGCATTATCGCAAAGGTGACAAGAGACAGGCTGATGGTAGAATATGATAAGATCCTGCCGGAATACGGGTTTGCGTCAAACAAAGGTTATGGTTCGGCAGAGCATATTGCGGCATTAAAAAAATATGGTCCTTCCCCGATCCACCGCAGAAGTTTTATCCATAATTTTATCGAAGAATGAAGTGTCAGACTTTTTGGAATGAGGGTTTGTTATGCAGATCAGAGATATGTTGGGGCAGTACAGCCAGAATGTCAAAAATGGAACAGAGGAACTTATGAGCGCGCAGGGAACACAGAAACTGGTGTCATCCATGCAGGAATTAGAGCCGGGCAGCACGTTTGAGGGAACGGTCAACAGTGTCAAAAATGGCAAGGTTGTCTTAGCGCTTGGAAACGGGCAGACAATCACGGCAAGGCTCGATGGAAAAGTATCCATTCAGCCGGGAGAATCCATGTTTTTCCAGGTTCGTTCGAATGACGGGACGACGATCGCGCTTCGTCCGTATGTTCAGGCGGGCAATATCAATAACCCGATCCTTTTAAATGCATTGACAGCAGCTGGAGTTCCGGCAACAGAGCGGAATATTACGATGGTGGATTCCATGATGAAAGAACAGATGTCGATCAGCAGACAGAGTATTCTTGACATGGGACGGGTTATAGGAAGTAATCCGGATGTCAATGTAAATACGGCGGTGCTTATGACAAAGATCGGTCTGCCGGTCAGTGTGGAGATGGCATCGCAGTTTGAAAATTATATGGCAGACCAGCATGCAATCGTGGATGAGATGGAACTTGCGATGAATCAGC
This sequence comes from uncultured Roseburia sp., assembly GCA_934317215.1. Classification (GTDB taxonomy): domain Bacteria; phylum Bacillota; class Clostridia; order Lachnospirales; family Lachnospiraceae; genus Roseburia. Next base: position 22,674 of record CAKREH010000019.1, on the reverse strand, counting down.
TCGGACGTCTTTTAGGCGATGAAAGTATGGGGGATGCGCAGTCTTTTGAAATATATGGAAAAGTTTTGGATATCTTAAACGGAGAGGGAGAAGCACCGGTACAGACCTCAGATGGATTGCAGCAGAGCGATAGAGGAACAACGGTAAATACCGGAGAAAATATACAGATGGAAGATGCTGTATTGCAAAGTAAAGATGGGGAAGCCGCAGAAGGCATGCAGAAACAGGTACAGCAGCAGAATACAAAAGATCTGCTTTCGATGGGGGCAGCAGAAAATCAGGGAACTGCAATAACAGACACTGGGACAGAAAATCCGGAGAATATTACAGAGAAACAGCTGTCAGGAAATGCAGCGGCGCAGAGTGTTCAGACTGCCGCAAACGAAGCGGATACGTTAAACATCACACAGTCAGATACAAATGCAGCGGATACATTGAATGCCACACAGTCAGGTGCAAATGCAGCGGATACGTTAAACATCACGCAGTCAGATACAAATGCAGCGGATACATTGAATGCCACGCAGTCAGATACAAATGCAGCGCAGAGACAAACAGACACTTTAGAGCAGATTTTAGACCAGAACGGTCTGGATCATTTGAAACGCTTACTGCAGAATATACCGACACTGACTGGAAATACGTCACTGTTTGAAATGCAGGAAGAGGAAGATGTATTTGTAGATACAATGTCGGGGGATGAGGCGGCAAAGAAGACATTTGAGCCTGTACAGACGGAACAGAAAGTGAAGCTAAAGCAGTCCATGACGGCGGAAGATTTTTTGAACACGCTAAGAGATGCATTAAAACAGAACCGGGAGTATGGATTTGCCGGAATGACCAAATTATTTGGAAGTAAGGAATTTGCTGCGATCTTAAAGAACCGAGCTGAAAAACAGTGGCTGCTCGAACCGGAACAGCTGAAGGAGACATCAAAGATCAGTGATCTTTATGAGCGGCTGGATCATCAGATGAAACAGATGGAAAATGTGATGAAAGCTGCTGGCGTCACACAGAATTCTTTTGTACAGACGGCGGCAGATATTCGCGGCAATGTGGAGTTCATGAACCAGATCAACCAGGTATACACTTATGTGCAGCTTCCGCTCAAATTATCAGGACAGAATGCATCGGGAGATTTATATGTGTACACCAACAAAAAGAATCTAAGTGATCCGGAAGCGGAATTGACTGCATTTTTACATTTAGATCTTGATAATTTAGGTTCCACAGACGTTTCCATACGCATGAAGGATAAAAATGTAAAGACCAATTTTTATATTGTGGATGACGCGTCCTATGATCTGATTGAAAAGCACCTTCCGGTACTGGAAAAACGTCTGGCACAGAAGGGATACCGATGCAGTATTACGATGTCAAAAGAAGAGAAAAAGGTTGAGTTTGTGGAAGATTTTCTGCAGCGTGACATGCCGCAGGCAGGAACGGTCCACAGATACTCTTTTGATGTGCGTGCATAGAAAGTGCAGGAGGCAGTTATGTGGTTTGATGGAAAAAACAAAGAGCAGGAAAAAAAACAAAAAACTGCAGTAGCGGTTGCATATGAGCCGGGTGATGCGGCACCAAAGATTTTAGCAGCGGGAAAAGGTGAAGTCGCAGAGCGTATCATCGAGAAGGCAAAAGAAAATGATGTGCCGTTTTATCAGGATAATAAGCTGGCGGAAACACTTTCAAAATTGCAGATCGGAGATACGATACCGCCGGAACTCTATGATGTTGTGGCAGAGATCCTGGTGTTTGTGGATGATATGGATAAGATGAAAGCAAAATTAAGCAGGGCCGGATTACTTTGATCCGAGCCGCTTTAAGCAGCCTGTTACGGTATCTTTGCAAAAGGGTAAATGTAAAATAAGATAATGTGAAAATGGGGGAGAAATACGGAGAGGGTAAATAAACGTGCAGTGGGGACTGCATATGAGAAGACGGCAGGGGAATATTTAAAAGAAAAAGGATATGAAATCCTGCAATATAATTTCCGATGCCGCATGGGGGAGATTGACATCATTGCAAAAGATCACGGATACCTTGTGTTTGTAGAGGTAAAATACCGCAGAGACAAAAGCTGTGGACATCCGGCGGAAGCAGTGACACGGAAAAAGCAGCGAACGATCAGCAAAGTAGCATCTTATTATCTGCTGACCCATGGATGCGGGACAGATACGCCGTGCCGTTTTGATGTTGCGGCGGTGTCCGGTGATGGGGTGGAACTCATAAAGAATGCGTTTGAGTATCAGGGGTATCTTTAGAAAAAAACAGGAAGGGCAACAGTGTGAATCTAAAAAAGAAAAATAATGACATTATGTTAGAAGAAGTATGGTGTGAAAATGGAGCGGGTAGCACATTACCGCTCCTTAAATATCCACTGCTTGAGCAGACGGGCATTGTAGAACATTGTTTTACCACACGGATTGGTGGTGTGAGTAAAGGGATTTATGAATCCCTGAATTTAAGTTTTACGCGCGGGGACGAGGATGCAGCCGTAAGAGAAAATTTCAGGCGGCTCGCCGGCGCAATGAAAACAGATGTTTCAAAGTTTGTGTTTACCGATCAGACACACACGACAAATGTGCGCAGAGTGACGGCGGAGGATGCTGGAAAAGGGCTTATAAAAGAGAGAGATTATGTGGATATTGACGGACTGATCACAAACGAACCGGGACTTGTACTCTCGACGTTTTATGCAGACTGTGTGCCGTTATACTTTGTGGATCCGGTGCACCGTGCGATTGGCATGAGCCACTCCGGCTGGAAGGGAACGGTTGGGAAAATGGGGAAAGCCACGATCAAAGCGATGAAACGCGAATTTGGCACGGAAGCGGAAGACTTAGTCTGTGCGATCGGTCCCTCCATCTGCCAGGACTGCTACGAGGTCAGTGAGGATGTCGCAGATGCTTTTAAAGAGGCGTTCCCGGGGCATGCAGATGAGATTTTGCTCGATAAGAAAAATGGCAAGTACCAGCTTGATCTCTGGAGGGCGAACGAGATCGTCCTGACAGAAGCAGGAGTTTTAAAAGAAAAGATCGCAGTCACGAATATCTGCACCTGCTGTAATCCGGATCTTTTATTTTCTCATCGTGCAAGTCATGGAAAACGGGGAAATCTTGGTGCATTTATTTACCTGAAAGAAGAGTAAATATAATGGATACTGACGGTTTTTATAAGGAAAGACGTGAGTAGTCGTTGGAATAGAATAAAAAGAAGAGGAAAAGAAAAATGGAAAAGAAAAATTATATTGATTATATCGTGGAAGAAACAAAAAAGATTCTTGCAATCGACAGTCCGTCCGGCTGCACCAAAGAGGTGGCGGAGTATGTCTTAGGCGAATACCGCGCATTAGGATATGAGCCAAAACTTACCGTAAAGGGCGGTGTCCTTGTCGCATTGGGCGGCAAAAATAAAGATGATGCCGTGATGTTAGAGGCACATATTGACACCTTAGGTGCGATCGTAACGGAGGTTAAGTCAAACGGAAGATTAAAAGTATCTCCGATCGGTGGTATGAATGCCAACAATGCGGAGGCGGAAAACTGCCGTGTGGCAACCAGATTTTCCGGTACATTTGAGGGTACCTGCCAGCTTTCGAACGCTTCCATCCATGTGAACGGAGATTACAGCGACACAAAACGAAGCTGGGATGAGATGGAGATCGTGCTTGATGAGAAAGCGGATTCCAAAGAAGAAACAGAAAAACTTGGCATTATGGCAGGCGATTTTGTATGTTTTGATCCGCGTACTATAGTGACAAAGACCGGCTATATCAAGAGCCGTTTCTTAGATGACAAGTTGAGCGTTGGCATTTTACTTGGATACGCAAAATATTTGAAAGAAGAAAATATCACAACAGACCGTATGGTATACCAGCATATCACAGTCTATGAGGAAGTCGGACACGGCGGTGCGGCATCCATCCCGGACGGTGTGACGGAGGTGATCTCTGTGGATATGGGATGCGTGGGAGACGGACTTACCTGTAAAGAAACACAGGTATCCATCTGCGCAAAGGACAGCAGGGGACCTTACAATTATGACGTAGTCACAGGATTGATCAAAGCTGCAAAAGAAAACGATCTTGATTTTGCCGTAGATGTTTATCCATACTACGGTTCGGATGCTGATGTGGCATTGACGGCTGGTTATGATGTACGCCACGGTCTGATCGGTGCAGGAGTGTATGCGTCCCACGGATATGAGAGAAGCCATAAGGACGGGGTTAAGAATACGTTTGAATTATTGAGGGCTTATTTAGGTTAGAAAGGTGTCCCGTATAATTTTACAGGAACTTTATTTTGAGCAGGCTTCATAAAATCTTCATAATATCATAGGATTATCTTTATTGTATCAGCAGATGCCCCGTGTTATAGTGACCGTATGATAGAAAATAGTACGGTTAGTACAGACAGGGGGTATCTGATTGATACAGCTTAATTATCGTGATTCCAAACCAATCTACGAACAGATCAAGGATGGACTCAGAAAACTTGTAATATCAAATTCTCTTTCTGTGGATGAAAAACTGCCATCGGTCCGTGAGCTTGCTGCAAAGCTTGCAATCAATCCGAACACGATCCAGAAAGCATACCGGGATTTGGAAAGTGAAGGTTATATTTATACGGTCACGGGAAAAGGAACTTTTGTTGCAGAGCGAAAAGAAGTTTATGATGCGAGGGCGAAAGAGTTACTGACAGAATTTGATGAGATCGTGGAAGAATTATTTTTTTTGTCTGTAAAGGAAAAGGAATTGGTCGAGCGTATGGATAATCTGGCAGAAGGGAAGGTGGACCAATGATACAGGTAAATCATCTGGAAAAATCTTTTGAGGGGTTTCGTGCCCTGCAAGGTGTGGATATGCATGTGGAAAAAGGTGCGATCTATGGGTTAGTCGGACCAAATGGAGCGGGAAAATCGACACTGATCCGTCACATTACAGGGGTATATAAACCGGATGCGGGGGAAGTTCTCATTGCAGGGGAACCGGTGTATGAGAATAAAAAGGTAAAGGCTGAATTTTCTTATATTCCGGACGAAATATTTTATTTTATACAGGCAGATACGATGGAAATGAAGCGTTTTTATCAGGGAATCTATCCTGCGTTCGATGAAAAACTTTTTTATCGTCTGCAGGAATTTTTTCCGAATATCGATGTAAAAAGGAGTATTCGCCGTCTGTCAAAGGGAATGCAGAAACAGGTTGCATTCTGGCTTGCAATTTGCGCAAAGCCGGAACTGATGATTTTAGATGAGCCGGTGGATGGTCTTGATCCGGTCATGCGCAGACAGATCTGGAGTATTATCATGTCGGAAGTTGCGGAAAGCCAGATGACGGTTTTAGTATCGTCCCATAATTTAAGAGAATTAGAGGATGTCTGTGATCATGTCGGCATTATGCATCAGGGAACGATCATGATCGAGAGGTCTTTAAGTGACCTGCAGGGCAGTGTGTCAAAAATCCAGGTTGCCTGTCAGAATGGTGTGCCGAAACTGCCGGAAGAATTTGAAGTTCTTCATATGTCTAATACAGGACGTGTATACACACTTATTGTAAAAGGAGATCCGGAAGATGCCAAAAAAGCTTTAGCGGCAGCAAATCCGGCAATCGTGGATGTCCTTCCACTGACATTAGAAGAAATATTTATCTATGAAATGGGAGGTGCTGATTATGAAGTCAAAGACATCCTCTTTTAATACAACAATATTTAAGAAGAATCTTACACATTACTGGCCGATCTGGATTGTATACCTGTGCTATTTGATCGTGGTAGTGCCGCTTAGTATCTGGCTTTATTCAAATAATGAGGGTAGTTATTTCGGGAACAACGTTCCGCTTGTGCAGAAACAGTTTTATGTGATAGGTTCGGTATTGGCAGGAGCAGGTTCTGTGATACCGGTTTTTATTGCGGCGGCGGCAGCGGCACTTGCAGTATTTTCTTATTTATATAATCCAAGAAATGCGAATATGATACATTCACTGCCGTTAGACAGGCATGAACTTTATATTACAAATTATGTTTCTGGATTTGTTTTTTTGATCGTCCCGGAGTTGATCGCATTTATTGCCGGTGTGCTGGTGTGCCTGGCAAATCAGATCACCTGTATCCAGTATGTATTTTTCTGGTTTATGGATATTGCGGGGGTATCTTTTTTTGCGTATGCACTCGCTGTATTCGTGGCTATGCTGACGGGAAATATTTTTGCCATGCCGTTTTATTATCTGGCAGTTAATTATCTATGGATCGGCTGTATGAAGATGGTGCAGAATATTTCGAGTCTGATCTGCTATGGCATATCGGATACATGGACATCGAATCCATCGAGTATACTCTCGCCGCTTGATTACCTGTTTCGAAATATGAAAATGGGAGTAAAATATGATAAGGATTATGTGCAGGCGGTCGGAGTTACGATCAGTGGAGGAAATGTGGCTGCAGTCTATGCGGTGGCGGCAGTTGTGATCACGGTATTTGCGTATCTTCTATATAAAAACCATAAGATTGAAACAGCGGGAGATGTGGTCAGTATTACTGCTTTAAAACCGGTGTTCCGCTGGATTTCCGGTATCTGCGGCGGTGGGTTGACTGCACTTGCCGTATCTACGCTGCTGCTTGAGTATATAAAAATGAATGAGTTTGCCTGCCTTATGATTTTTATGGTCATTTTTGGCAGTATTTGTTTTTTTGCAGCGGAAATGATCCTCCAGAAAAATTTCCGGGTACTATGTAAAAAAAGAATTGCAGAGTGGGCTGGCTTTGCAGCAGTTGTGCTGATATTACTGACTTGTTTCCGTTTGGATGTATTTGGTATTGAACGCAAAATCCCGGATGCATCTGAGATTGAAGCAGCATTTGTAAATATGGATTATCCGGTTTATGTTTTAAAAGAGCAGATACCGGAAGTACTGGAATTACAGAAACAGTGCATTGACAGCAAGGATGAATATTTATCCGTCTATAAAAAAGGCAAAAATTATTATTACACGTCGTTCCGGTATTATATGAAGGATGGCTCTATGTTTGAGCGGAGATATCCGGTTTCCGTTACGGACGCAGCATTAAAAGACAAAAATTCAGTTGCATATAAACTGTCTGCTTTGGAGACGGATCCGGATAATATGATGAAACAGATTCTTGGAAACAGATATAAAGAAAATGATTATTACTCTGGGTATTTAACCGTCTATAAGGAGAATGGGGAATCGGATGCATATACATTCTCCAGACAGGAAAGCACCATTCTGAGGGACGCTGTTGAACAGGATGTAAGAGAGGGGAATTTTGATTATTATCAGCTCCCGGCGGTTTATAAGGATGGACAGGACGAGATGTATACCAATTCATTTTCGATTTCCTATTATGGAAAAGGAAATGATTACCAGACCTGGGATTACTATTATAATTATTATGATTACCGGAATGCGCGAAATGATAATGCTGTGGCTGGCGATGCATCCGGCAGCAGTTATATCCAGTTTGGACCAAAATGTGAAAATACAGTAAAAGCATTGGAAAAGATGGGTGTGATTAATGATAACTGGCATCTGTATAATTATGATGAGCTCGATGAAATTCAGAAAAGGACAGATGTGACGGAATAAATAAAAATTCGTGAAATGTTCTGCAAAAGCCCGGAATGGAAAATATCTTTACAAGAACCACAGGATATTGTAAAATCAAAATAATGTTCAGAGCGTGGTATCAGCCGCTCATGAAGTGAATGAGATTTGAGAATAAAAGGAGTACAGGAAATTATGAGTAAACCCGTAGTGGCGATCGTGGGTCGTCCAAATGTTGGAAAATCGACATTGTTTAATGTGCTTGCAGGCGAGCGGATTTCCATCGTAAAGGATACGCCGGGCGTGACCAGAGACAGGATTTATGCGGATGTGACCTGGCTGGATTATCATTTTACCATGATCGATACCGGTGGTATTGAACCGGATAGTAAAGATATTATTTTATCCCAGATGCGTGAGCAGGCGGAGATTGCGATCGCAACCGCGGATGTGATCATCTTTTTGACAGACGTGAGACAGGGACTTCAGGATTCGGATTCCAAGGTGGCAGATATGCTGCGACGTTCCGGAAAGCCGGTCGTTTTAGTAGTCAATAAAGTGGACAGTTTTGAAAAATTTATGCCGGATGTGTATGAGTTTTATAATCTGGGTATCGGTGATCCGTTTCCAATCTCAGCATCTTCCATGTTAGGTCTTGGGGATATGCTTGACGAGGTGGTAAAGAATTTCCCGGAATACAACAAAGATGAGGTGGAGGATGAGAGACCAAAGGTTGCGATCATCGGAAAGCCGAATGTTGGAAAGTCATCCCTGATCAATAAGCTGGCACAGGAAGACCGTGTGATCGTATCTGACATTGCAGGTACGACCCGTGATGCGATCGATACGGATATCCGTTACAATGGAAAAGAATACGTGTTTATTGACACGGCGGGACTTCGCCGCAAGAATAAGATCAAGGAAGAAATCGAGCGTTACAGCATCATCCGTGCCGTTACAGCAGTGGAGCGTGCCGATGTATGTATTATTGTGATCGATGCGACCGAGGGCGTGACTGAGCAGGATGCGAAGATCGCAGGAATCGCCCATGAACGTGGAAAAGGTATTATCATTGCGGTCAATAAATGGGATGCCATTGAAAAAGACGATAAGACGATCTACCGCCATACGGAGAAGATCCGTCAGATCTTAAGCTTTATGCCATATGCAGAAATTTTGTTTATCTCTGCAAAATCAGGACAGCGCTTAAATAAACTGTTTGACATGATCGATCTTGTCATTGAAAATAACAGTATGCGTGTTGCAACGGGTGTCTTAAATGAGATCGTTGCGGAGGCAGTGGCAATGCAGCAGCCGCCTTCAGATAAAGGAAAACGTTTAAAGATCTACTATACCACACAGGTTGCAGTAAAACCACCGACATTTGTTATTTTTGTCAATGACAAAGAACTGATGCATTTTTCCTATACCCGTTATCTGGAAAATCGCATCCGTGATACATTTGGATTCCGTGGAACGGCGTTAAAATTTATCATTCGTGAGAGGAAGGAAGAACAGTAATGCTTGGGGCAAGAATCATAGCAGTGGCAGTGGGGTATTGTTTTGGATTATTCCAGACAGGATATATTTATGGAGAAAAGCATGGCGTGGATATCAGGACGCAGGGCAGCGGCAATGCCGGAACGACCAATACGCTGCGCGTGTTAGGCTGGAAGGCAGGTCTTATCACTTTTTTGGGGGATCTGTTCAAGGCTATTTTTGCAGTGCTTCTGATCCGTTTCATTTTTATCGGAAAATATCCGGATGCAATCAAAATCTTAGAACTTTACGCGGGATTCGGAGCCGTTTTGGGACACAACTTCCCGTTTTATCTCAAATTTAATGGCGGAAAGGGAATCGCGTGTACATCGGGCGTGATCCTTGCGGTGTGTCCGCTTGCGGCGCCGATCTGCCTGATCCTGTTTATCGGATCGATCGCGGTCACGAGATATGTATCGTTAGGTTCTATCCTGGTTGTAACAAGCTATCTGATCCAGGTGCTGATTTTCGGACACATGGGATATCTTCATGTGGATGCGGCATATCTGCCGGAGTTTTATATTGTCAGCGCATGTTTCACCGCGATGGCATTGTGGAGACACAAAGCAAATATTAAGCGTCTGCTTACCGGAACGGAAAACAAATTTGGAATGAAAAAGAATTAGGAGGAATGACAGCATGGCAAAGACAGCGGTTATCGGTGCAGGAAGCTGGGGTACAGCACTTTCTCTGGTATTACATACAAATGGAAACGATGTGACAGTTTGGTCGATCGTGGAGCAGGAGATACAGATGCTCCGTGAAAAACACGAGCATGTAGATAAACTTCCGGGAGTGAAATTACCGGAGGGCATTACATTTACCACAGATTTAAAAGAGGCGATCGAGGGAAAAGATTATCTGATCCTTGCGGTGCCGTCTGTTTTTACGAGAAGCACGGCAAAATCCATGGCGCCTTTTGTAAAAAAAGGACAGGTGATCGTGTGCGTGGCAAAAGGGATCGAGGAAGAGACCCTTATGACACTTTCCGATATCGTGGAACAGGAGATCCCTGCTGCTGATGTGGCAGTGATGTGCGGACCGAGCCATGCGGAGGAAGTCGGGATCGGGCTTCCGACAACCGTCGTTGCTGGCGCGAGAAAGAAATCCGTGGCTGAGGGTATACAGGATATTTTTATGAATGAAGTATTCCGTGTCTACACAAGTCCGGATGTACTTGGAATGGAACTTGGCGGATCCTTAAAGAATGTGATCGCGCTTGCAGCCGGTATGGCAGACGGACTTGGGTACGGAGATAATACCAAGGCAGCATTGATCACACGCGGTATATCCGAGATCAGCAGACTTGCGATCAAAATGGGAGCAAGTGCAGAGACATTAAATGGTCTGACCGGTATCGGTGATCTGATCGTAACCTGTGAGAGCAAACATTCCAGAAACCGCAAAGCCGGTATGCTGATGGGACAGGGATATACGATGAAACAGGCGATGGATGAGGTAAAGATGGTTGTTGAGGGTGTTTATTCCGCAAAAGCAGCGATCGCGCTTGCGGGAAAATACGAAGTGAATATGCCGATCATCGAGGAGATCAATCACGTTCTGTTTGACAACAAACCGGCAAAAGACGCAGTACGCGAGCTGATGATGCGTGACCGCAGAGAAGAGCACAGCAGTTTAGAGTGGTCAGAATAGACAGGAGAAAAAATGGAGCAGCAGACAATCAGAATTAAATATCATTCAAACGAAATAGAAAAACTTACCTATATTGACGGAAAAAGTGACTGGATCGATCTTCGTTCAGCGGAACACGTTGTATTAAAAAAAGGCGAATTTAAATTAATCAAACTTGGCGTGTCCATGCAGCTTCCGGCAGGGTATGAGGCAGTCATTGTACCGAGAAGTTCTACCTACAAGAATTTTGGAATCATTCAGACAAACCATATGGGCGTTGTAGATGAAAGCTACTGCGGAGATGATGATGTGTGGATGATGCCGGCGCTTGCAGTGCGTGATACGGAGATCAATGTCAATGACCGCATCTGTCAGTTCCGGATCCAGAAACATCAGCCGGTCATCCGTTTTGAGGAGACAGATACACTTGGCAATGAAAACCGCGGTGGTATCGGAAGTACCGGAAAAGCGTAGAAAACAGGAATTTTAAGACAGTGACAGTTACATTGTCAGGATGAGTTGTTATGATATATATATTTAGTGCTTTGTACCACGAGGCAGAACCATTGATTCGTGAATATGGATTGAAAAAAAAGACAGATGAAACTTGTTTTCCTGTCTTTTTTGATGAAGAAAAACAAATTTTGCTTACAGTAACAGGATGCGGGATGAATGCAGCGGCGGCAGCTGTGGCGAGAATCTGTACGAAGAACACTCCGCAGCCGGAGGATTTTCTGGTTAATATCGGGACATGTGCGTGGGTTTCCGCAAAAAATGGATCAGATGAAACTCATAAGAATATTTCAGAAAAAGAAACTGCAGGCGGAATTTGCAGGAATATAAGGGTAAGAATAGTGTATCTGTGCAAAAAGATCACGGAACATGTGACAGGGCGCACATTTTACCCGGATATTTTATACAGACATCCATTTATGGAAGCGGAAATTGTGACAGGGGCAATGCCTTATCGTACAGAAAACAGAACGGAATTAATGAAAAAAAACGAAACTGCCATAAAAAACAATGCGGCAGAGGGTTTCCTTTATGATATGGAAGCATCTTCGATATATCAGGCAGGAGCATATTTTTTCAACCCGCATCAGATGTCATTTTTAAAAGTTGTGACAGATGAGGGAAACGTACAGGATCTGTCAGCAGAAATGCTGAAACAGAGCATTGAGGGCGCGGTTCCTGAAATCAGGAGTTACCTGGATGATCTGGTGAAAATCGATGAGACAAAAAAACGGCAGAATCGGAAAGAACTGGAAGAGGTATTGGAGTTTGCACAGAAGTTAAGCGCAGATATGCACTGCTCGGCGGTAATGCGCGCTTCTGTGATACAGCAGCTGAAATATGCAGTCCTTGCGGGGATCGACTATCAGGGAATCATAGAAGAAATGTATCAGGCGGGGAAGCTGCCCTGCAAGGATAAAAGAGAGGGGAAAAGCTGTTTTGAAGAGCTTGGACGAAAATTATTATAATTCGTTTTTTTCTCATATTTATGTGGAAGAAGAAATAGCGGAACATCCGCGGGTAAAGCAAATCTTAGCGCGTTTTATGGATGCAGAAATTGTGTATGTCAAACATTATAAAGATGTATTCTGCAGACGCAGGCAGGACTATGAAGAACAGCACCATGCGCAGAACCTGATCCTTGCAAAAAAGACGGGCAGTCTGATCTATCAGGGGGCACCGGTGTGCCAGAGTTTTGGAAATACATATTTTTATTATACATCCTGTATGATGAACTGCATCTATGACTGCGAATACTGTTATTTAAAAGGAATGTATCCCTCAGCGAATATCGTTATTTTTGTAAATATAGAAGATACATTTGAAGAACTTCACCGGATGCTGTCCGAACACTCGGTTTATCTGTGTGTGTCCTATGATACAGATCTGCTGGCGTTTGAGTCAGTGACCGGTTACGTCAGGGCGTGGGAGCATTTTGTTCTGGAAGAAAATAAAACATCACTCTATCCACTTAAAATCGAGATCCGCACAAAGTCGGCGAATGTGAAGCTTTTTGACGATCTGATACCCGATAAAAATATAATCTATGCGTTTACACTTTCGCCACAGCATATCACAAAACAGTATGAACATAATACACCATCACTTTTGCAGCGTGTCCGCTGTGTGGCAGATGCAGTAAAAAAAGGATTTCCGGTGCGGCTGTGTTTTGATCCGATGATCTACTGCCCGGACTGGGAAAAAGAGTATCGCGAAATGTTAGAACTTGTCACAAAAGAAGTCCCAATGGATCAGATCTTTGATGTCAGTGTCGGCTCTTTCCGAGTCTCGCAGGATTATTTAAAGAAAATGAGAAAAAACGAACCGTATTCTGCAGTGGTGCAGTTCCCGTTTCAGAATGACGGCGGGGTTTATCATTATGGAAAAGAGCTGACAGAACAGATGGAGAGATTTCTGATCAGACAGCTTTTAGAGTATGTGCCGGAAGAGAAGATCTTCCGGTGGGAGTCGTAAGATTTTTATGAAAGGTTGTTATTCAATGTTTCCGCTTATATAATATAAAACAGAGTATTATAGTTAATTGGGGAAAGAATGGATTTTATGTCAGAAGAAATTTTGTATAAAAAAACAGGGATAAAACAAAAAGTAATACAGGAAATCATACAGTTAGCAGAGAAAAATCAAGTTCAAAAGGTTATTTTGTTTGGTTCTAGGGCAAGGGGAGATTACAAAGAACGCAGCGATATTGATTTAGCTTTTTCTGGGGGACGAGGAAGTCACTTTATTTTAGATGTAGACGAGGAAACATCTACACTGCTTGAATTTGATATTATTAATATGGATAAACCGGTAAGAAAAGAGTTGCTGGAGTCCATTGAGCGAGAGGGAGTTGTGTTATATGAAAAAGTATGAAAATTTTAAGTCTGCGTTAAAAAATTTGAAAGATATTTATAATTGTCAGGAGCCTTATGGAAATGTAGAAATAGCTGGAATGGTTGGTCTGTATGAAATATGTTTTGAGCAGGCATGGAAAGCGATGAAAGAAATTCTGGAGAATTTTGGGTATGCAGAGAGTGCAACCGGTTCACCGAGAACAATACTCAAAACTGCTTATAGAGCGGGAATGATAGAGGATGAGGAAGTATGGCTTGATGCACTTACTTCAAGAAATAATGTCGCGCACGCATATAATGAAGCGATTGCAATGGATATCATTAATCAGACAAAAAATGTATATTATGATATGTTTATCCGGTTGTCACAGACGATTGAGAAAAATTGGATGTGATAAATGAGGGGGAGAGTTATGACACAGAAAAATACAGCCATCGTAACAGGTGCCTCCTCCGGTATCGGGCGCGCCATCAGTGAAAAATTAGCTGCGCTTGGATATGAAGTGTTTGGGATCGGGCGCAGATTTGATGCGGAAGAGGATAGAAACATTGCCGGAGTACTTCCGTGTGAAAATGATTTGAAAAATGGCATATTTCATCCAATTATCTGTGACCTTACCGATACGGATAAACTATGTGCCATCGTAAAACAGATCACATCGGAGCACACGGTAAAAGTCCTTGTTAATAATGCCGGTGCAGCTTACTATGGGCTGCATGAGGAACTGAACCCGAAAAAAATACAGGAAATGGTCCGCGTGAACTTAGAAGTACCACTGATCTTAACCCAGCAGCTTTTACGCACATTGAAGAAAAACAACGGTTATATTATTAATATCTCATCTGTCACGGCGAAACAGCCAAGTCCGCACGGCTGTGCCTATGCCGCAACCAAGGCAGGACTCGCATCATTTTCGTCAGGTTTATTTGAGGAGGCAAGAAAATACGGCGTCAAAGTGACAGCAGTCTACCCGGATATGACGGAGACGAATCTGTACCGGAATGCGGACTTTACGGTGGGAGAAGAAAAAGAATCTTATCTTACCCCGGAAGAAGTGGCGGAAGCGGTGGAATATGTGCTGACACAGCGTGACGGCATCGTGATCCAGGAACTGGTATTAAGACCGCAGCTTCACCGGATCCGCAAAAAGAAATGACTGCAATGGAACATAAAATAAACTTTTTATAAAAAGGAAGAACGTTTGTATCCGTCAATCTGTACAGTTTTTGATGGAAAAGCCGTCAGTTTGACGAAAAGGTGGAAAAGATGAATAAGGCACTGTGACATCCTACAAGAAAAAACAAAATTCTTTGTGTAGGAGACATATGGTGCTTTTTGCATCTTTTTTGTATAGTATAGTTATCAAATAACGAAACACAAATATCAGGAGGTATTTAGACCAATGGCAAGTTTATCATTAAAAAACATTTGCAAAGTTTATCCAAACGGCTTTGAGGCTGTTAAGGATTTCAACCTTGAAGTAGAGGATCAGGAGTTCATCATTTTCGTAGGACCATCCGGATGTGGTAAATCTACTACACTTCGTATGATCGCCGGACTTGAGGAGATTTCCTCTGGTGAGTTCTATATTGACGGAAAGCTCATGAACGACGTTGAGCCAAAAGACAGAGATATCGCAATGGTATTCCAGAACTACGCTCTGTATCCTCATATGACTGTTTTCGATAACATGGCATTCGGATTAAAATTAAGAAAAGTTCCGAAGGATGAAATCAAGAGAAAAGTTGAGGAAGCAGCTAAGATCCTTGACCTTGAGAAATTATTAGACCGTAAACCAAAGGCTTTATCCGGTGGACAGAGACAGCGTGTTGCTATGGGACGTGCCATCGTTCGTAATCCTAAGGTATTCCTTATGGATGAGCCGTTATCCAACCTGGATGCAAAACTTCGTGTACAGATGCGTTCTGAGATCGCTTCTTTACATAACAGATTAAAAGCAACTATCATCTATGTAACACATGATCAGACCGAGGCTATGACACTTGGTACCAGAATCGTTGTATTAAAAGATGGTGTTATCATGCAGGTTGATTCTCCGCAGAAATTATACAATGAGCCGAACAACTTATTCGTTGCAGGATTCATTGGTTCTCCGCAGATGAACTTCATCGATACAAAATGTAAAGTAGAAGGAGACAAAGTTTCTCTTACATTCGATAATACAACAATCGTATTACCACCAGCAAAAGCTAAGAAACTTGTAGATGCAGGATGCAACGGAAAGACTGTTGTTATGGGTATCAGACCAGAGGATATCGGAGATTCCGAGATCGAGATCGAAGCACACAAAGACTGCTCATTCGAGGCTGATGTAACAGGATACGAGTTATTAGGTTCTGAGGTATTATTATACTTCAAAGCAGCAGGCACAAGCATGACTGCAAAAGTTGATTCCAGAACAACAGCACGTATGGGAGATCACATCAAACTTGCTATTGATCCTGAGAAGATTCATGTTTTCGACAAAGAAACAGAATTGACAATTACCAACTAATTCGGTAAAATTAAACAGAACATCATTTAAAATAAAACTGGGTACAGTGATGTACCCAGTTTTTGTTCGTCAGTAAGGATAAAATTGCAGACCGTATGATGGAACCAGACGAAGGGGAGATATCGGAAAGGAAACAGAATATGATTTCAAACCATAAAATACAGACAGCACTGGATGAGATAAAAGATATATCGAGAATTGATCTTGCGCTTTACACGGAAAAAGGAAAGCCGGTTGCGGCGACATTTGAACCGGAGGGAGATTTAGAGGGCGCGATCACATCTTTTGCAGATTCCATGGCAGAGAGCCAGATGCTCTCAGGATATCATTTTTTTAAGGTGATCGTGGATGGCGAGGTGGAATACATTCTGCTGACTAAATCACAGGCAGAGGATGCATATATGGTGGGGCGCTTAGCGGTCTGCCAGATCAGAAACCTTGCAGCAGCCTACATGGAGCAGTTCGACCGCAACAATTTCATGCAGAATATCCTGCTTGGAAATATGTTGGTCGTAGATATGTACAATAAGGCACAGAAACTTCACATCGAGCAGGCAGAGCGCGTGGTCTTTGTGATCGATTTAGAAGATAAAAAGGATTCCACCGCAGTGGAACTTGTGAAAAATCTCTTTGCAACCAAGATGCGCGATTATGTGACCGAAGTAGACGAGCAGAGCATCGTCCTGATCAAGGACGTGCGCGACATTAAGAGTGAAGATGAATTACAGAAATTGGCCGATATGATCGTGGACAATATGCATACCGAGGCAATGGTGCGCGTGAGGGTCGGTTACGGTAATCAGGTGAATAATCTGCCGGATATTGCAAAATCCTATCAGGAGGCAAAGATGGCGCTTGAGGTTGGAAAAATTTTCTATGCAGAAAAAGAGACGATCGCATATCGTTATCTTGGTATCGGGCGTCTGATCTACCAGCTTCCGATGAGTCTCTGTGAGATGTTCATCCATGAGGTGTTCGGCGATGAGATCCCGGATATTTTTAATGAGGAAACAACGACAACGATACAGAAGTTCTTTGAAAACAACCTGAACATTTCAGAGACTGCCAGACAGCTTTATGTGCACAGAAATACCCTGGTGTACCGTCTGGAGCGTTTGGAAAAGATCATCGGGCTTGATATCCGTAAATTTGACGATGCGATGACATTTAAACTTGCGCTGATGGTTATTTCGCATATGCAGTATGCAAGACGTCAGGATACGGATCAGAAATAGAAATTCATTATAAAAAGTAATAGATTTAGCAGGAAAGGGAAAAAAGAAATGGCAAAGACAGGCGGCTATGACGAGAGCAGTATTTCCGTTCTCGAAGGGCTTGAGGCGGTAAGAAAAAGACCGGGAATGTATATCGGAAGTGTTTCGCGCAAAGGATTGAATCACCTGATCTACGAGATTGTGGACAATGCAGTGGATGAACATCTTGCGGGAGCCTGCGATACGATCTGTGTAACATTAGAAGCGGATGGTTCCTGTACCGTTGAGGATAACGGACGAGGCGTTCCGGTCGGCATGCATGCAAAGGGAGTTTCAGCTGCGCGTATTGTTTATACAACGCTGCATGCAGGAGGAAAGTTTGATGATTCCGCTTATAAGACCAGTGGAGGACTGCATGGAGTAGGTTCGTCTGTTGTAAATGCATTGTCGACACATATGGATGTATGGATCAGCCGGGATGGCTATATTCATCATGACGGATATGAGCGTGGGATTCCGGTGGTCGAACTGGAAAACGGGCTGCTTCCGACGATTGGAAAAACAAAAAAGACCGGTACGAAGGTTAATTTTCTTCCGGATCCTGAGATTTTTGAAAAGACCAGATTCAAAGAGGACGAAGTAAAAAGCCGTATGCATGAGACGGCATACTTAAACCCGGCACTGACGATTATTTATGAGGATAAACGCGGACCGGAAGTGGAACATATCGTATACCATGAGGAAGAAGGCATCGTTGGTTTTGTCAAGGATCTGAACAAAAAAAATGAGGTGCTTCACGATGTGGTGTACTTTAAGGGCGAGCAGGATGGAATCACGGTTGAGGCTGCATTTCAGTATACCAATGAGTTCCATGAGAATATTTTAGGATTCTGCAACAATATTTTTAATGCGGAGGGCGGTACGCATATCACGGGATTTAAGACAGTGTTTACCACAGTTATCAATTCTTATGCGAGAGAACTTGGCATTTTAAAGGAGAAAGATTCCAACTTTACGGGAGCGGATGTCCGCAACGGAATGACGGCGATTGTCTCTATCAAACATCCGGATCCGCGGTTTGAGGGACAGACCAAGACAAAACTCGACAACCAGGATGCATCGCGTGTCACGGCAAAGGTGACCGGGGATGAGATACAACTTTATTTTGACAAAAATTTAGAGGTATTAAAGACCGTGATCTCCTGTGCGGAAAAGGCGGCAAAGATCCGAAAGACGGAGGAGCGTGCAAAGACGAATCTTCTGACAAAACAGAAATTCTCTTTTGATTCCAACGGAAAGCTTGCCAACTGTGAGAGCAGGGACGCGTCGATCTGTGAGATCTTTATCGTCGAGGGAGATTCCGCGGGAGGTTCTGCAAAGACGGCGCGTGACCGTAATTTTCAGGCAATTCTGCCGATCCGTGGTAAGATCTTAAATGTTGAGAAGGCAAGTATTGACAAAGTGCTTGCAAATGCAGAGATCAAGACGATGATCAATGCATTTGGATGTGGTTTTTCTGAAGGCTACGGTAATGATTTTGACATTACCAAACTTCGTTATGACAAAATCATCATTATGGCAGATGCCGATGTCGATGGAGCACATATTTCCACGCTGCTTCTGACACTGTTTTACCGTTTCATGCCGGAATTGATCTATGAGGGACATGTCTATGTGGCGATGCCGCCATTGTACAAAGCGATCCCGTCTAAAGGGGAAGAAGAATACCTTTACGACGATGCGGCATTGGAACGTTACCGCAGGAACCATAAGAGCAATTTTACTCTGCAGCGATATAAAGGTCTCGGTGAGATGGATGCAGAGCAGCTTTGGGAGACGACATTGAATCCGGAAACGAGGATCTTAAAACGCATCGAGATTGAAGATGGACGTATGGCGTCCGATATCACGGAACTTTTGATGGGAAATGATGTGCCGCCGCGCAAGATGTTTATTTATGAACATGCAAAAGATGCAGCACTTGATATCTGATAGAGATGTGGGTGTTACTGAAACGACTGGCAGGGAGCAGACAGTAACATGCGGGCGGGAAGTGAGCAGTGCCAGCTGACTTGTGATGCCCTGAAAAACGGACAGAAATGGAGTATGATATGAATCAGGAAGAACAGATTATCCGCACCGAGTATTCGGAACTGATGCAGAAATCTTATATTGATTATGCCATGAGCGTTATCATCGCGCGTGCACTCCCGGACGTGAGGGACGGTTTAAAACCGGTGCAGCGAAGAACGCTTTATGATATGTATGAACTTGGCATCCGCTATGACAAGCCGTACCGTA
This sequence comes from uncultured Roseburia sp., assembly GCA_934317215.1. Taxonomy (GTDB): domain Bacteria; phylum Bacillota; class Clostridia; order Lachnospirales; family Lachnospiraceae; genus Roseburia. Next base: position 3,041 of record CAKREH010000019.1, on the reverse strand, counting down.
AGTGTGCGCGTATTGTCGGTGATACGATGGGTAAATATCATCCGCACGGTGACAGTTCGATCTATGATGCACTCGTCGTGATGGCGCAGGATTTCAAAAAAGGCCTGCCGCTTGTGGATGGACACGGTAACTTTGGTTCCATCGAGGGAGATGGCGCCGCAGCAATGCGTTATACGGAAGCGCGTTTACAGAAGATCACACAGGAAGCATATTTAGCGGACTTAGATAAAGATGTCGTAAATTTTGTTCCGAACTTTGATGAGACGGAAAAAGAGCCGGAGGTACTTCCTGTCAAAGTTCCAAACCTGCTCTTAAACGGTGCAGAGGGAATCGCCGTCGGTATGACGACCAGTATCCCGCCGCACAATTTCGGTGAGGTCATTGACGGTGTGATCGCATACATGAAAGACCCGGATATCAATACCGAGCAGATGATGCAGTATATTCCGGGCCCGGATTTCCCAACCGGCGGTATCGTTGCAAACAAGGACGAACTGTTAGCCGTTTATTCAACCGGTATGGGAAAAATCAAGATCCGCGGTAAAGTTGAAGTTGAAAAGGGAAAAGGCGGAAAAGACCGTCTTGTGATCACAGAGATTCCGTACACCATGATCGGTGCCAATATCGGAAAATTCTTAAACGATATCTACAGCCTTGTTGAGACAAAGAAAACTTCCGATATTGTGGATATCACAAACCAGTCCTCAAAAGAGGGAATACGCATCGTTCTGGAGCTGAAAAAGGGTGCAGATGTCGAAAATTTAAAAAATCTTCTCTACAAGAAAACAAAACTGGAAGATACCTTTGGCGTTAACATGTTAGCGGTAGCGGACGGAAAACCGGAAACTATGGGAATCATGCCGATCATCCGCCATCATGTGAATTTCCAGTATGAGCTTGCAACACGCAAATATCAGACACTTCTTGCAAAAGAGCGCGACAAAAAAGAAATTCAGGAAGGTCTGATCAAGGCAACGGATGTCATTGATCTGATCATTGAGATTCTGCGCGGAAGTAAAAATGTGAAGGATGCGAGAGCCTGCTTAACCGATGGTATCACAGATAACATCAATTTTAAATCCGAACAGTCAAAACGAGACGCTGCAAAACTTCGTTTTACGGAGAGACAGACCACGGCGATTCTTGAGATGCGTCTGCAGAAATTAATCGGACTCGAACTCGAAGCACTCTTAAAAGATCATGATGAGACCTTGAAAAATATCGCAAAATATGAGGATATTTTGGGAAGCCGCGCGGCTATGGCGAAAGTCATCATCAAAGAATTGGAGCGTTTTAAGAAAGAGTACGCAAAACCGAGAAAAACGGTGATCGATAACTTAGAGGAAGCGGTCGTTGAGGAAAAGAAGATCGAGGAGATGGATGTCGTATTCTTAATGGATCGTTTTGGATACGCAAAAACCGTGGATGTTGCAACTTATGAGAGAAATAAGGAGGCGGCGAACACGGAAAACCGCTACATTCTGACATGCAAAAATACGGACAAGATCTGTATTTTTACGAATAAGGGACAGATGCATCTGTTAAAGGTGTTAGATCTTCCTTATGGCAAATTCCGGGACAAGGGAACACCGATCGATAACCTGAGCAATTATAACAGCAGCGAGGAAAATTTTGTCTACATCACAAACCTTGCGGCAATCAGTCGTTCCCAGGTACTGTTTGGAACGAAATCCGCAATGCTTAAAGTTGTGGATGGAAGTGAATTTGACGTTGCAAAACGAACCACAGCTGCGACAAAATTAAACGAGGGCGATGAGCTGATCTCTGTACAGGCACTCGCACTTGAAGAGACCCTTGTGATGCAGTCCGAAAAAGACTTTTTCCTGCGGATCGACATTTCCAGTATCCCGGAAAAGAAAAAGGGAGCAGTCGGTGTGCGCGGCATGAAATTAGGTGCCGGGGACGCGCTTACGGCAATTTATCTTCTGAATGCAGAAGATTCGTTAAGTATTGAAGTAAAAGGCAAAGAAGTGGCATTAAACCGTCTGCGCACCGCGGGACGTGATACGAAGGGAACCAAACGATGAAACAGACAAAGGGCTTCCAGATATGGCAGATCATTTATCCGGTCGGGCTTTACTATGTGGTATCAAGTCTCTGTTATTATGCATTGGAGATACTTCTCGGCAGTGCAGATGAGACTTACATGCTGCGCCAGCTTGTGGGTGATGCAGTTGCGATTCCGGTCATATTAAAATTTTATATGGCAGATCAAAACATCCGGGATACTGTTTACGGAAAAAAGAAGTTTCGCTTTAGCAGTGAGCAGGTGATCAATATTGCCGTGACTGTTGTGTCCGTAGCGGCACTTGGAATTGCAGTCAACAATATCATTGCGATGACATCATTAATTCAGGCATCCGAAGGGTTCCAGACTGCAAATCAGGCATTTTTTGCGGGCGCAGCAGTCTATGAGTTTCTTGGGTCCTGTTTTCTGATCCCAATCGCGGAAGAATTATTATTCCGGGGTGTGGTTTATCAGAGACTAAAATTGATGTTGGGTGTCGCCCCTGCAATTATTTGTTCTGCATTGATCTTTGGACTGGTGCATGCGAACCTGGTGCAGTTTCTGTATGCGGCGGTTTTGGGATGTCTGCTTGCATTTTTGTATGAAAAAACAGGATTTTTCTATGTGCCGGTACTGGGACACATCGCAGCAAACACTGTGTCGGTCGTGCGTGAGGAAACGGGATGGCTGTCCTTTGGCTATACGATGGATGCGAAAGGAATTGGATTTACGGCAGTGATGCTTGCGGCAGCTGGCGCTGTGATATGGGGATTCTGGAAGTGGAAGAAGAATGTGGAATTTGACGAGAGAGCCTGAAGCTGCAAACTATAGTTTATGAAACAAAAAGAATGATAGACAGCATATGTAAGCAGAGAGCCGGAAATGCGTATAAATTGCGGATTTTTCGGCTTTCCTGGCTTTTCTGGTTTTTATCAATAGGATTCGGGTGTCAAAAGGTGGTTTTCAATTTTGGGTCTGTCAAATTGCACAAAACCGAACTTGTTTTGTTCCG
>CAKREH010000018.1 GCA_934317215.1 uncultured Roseburia sp. | reverse complement strand
GAAAGGGCAGTTTTTGTCATAATTCAAGGCTGCTTTTTCGTTTACACCAACTCCGATTGTTTCCTTAACAGTTTGCCAGATTCATATTTAACAGGTAGAACAGATTTTTTTTATGGATAAGATGATGCTGGGGCGAATAAATTTTTTTATCGTTCTATCATTGGTAGTACCTTGAAAAATTGCACAAGGATTGGACTTTTTTTGTGACTTTGGGAGAAAATTAGAAAATCTTAGTATGCCTGTTAATTTAAAAAATTCTGAATAATAACTTCCTCTGCTTCTTCCTCTGTAAGTCCAAGTGTACGAAGTTTCAGAAGCTGTTCAGCTATAATGACTTACCGCCAATGTTTGTTAGTGATTTCCCGCACAGCCATGCTTGTCCTCGCCACAATGATGCTCTCCGCATGAATGACCATCCTCATGATCGTGGTGTGTACAGTGAACATCCGGATTGTATGCCAGCTTGCCTTCAAGATATGCTTTTACAGCTTCGTCTGCATCACCTGATACTCCACCCAACAGTTTTATTCCCGCAGCAGCAAGTGCAGCCTGTGCTCCTCCACCGATGCCACCACAGATCAGAACGTCTATATCTGCTGAATTAAGAAATCCTGCAAGTGCACCATGTCCCTGTCCGTTTGTATCCACAACCTGTGTGTTAACAATTTTGTTGTCCTCAAGATCGTACACTTTAAACTGCTCTGTGTGTCCGAAATGCTGAAAAATCTGTCCGTTTTCATATGTCACTGCTATTCTCATTTTATCCTGTCTCCTTTATGATTTCTGTTTTACTGCTTGTTATTATAGTTACATATCACAATCCTATCTGTGATAGTCACATTTCTAGCACTGTTTCATCTCATTTTTCACATCTTCCTTATAGAAAATATCTGACCACCGGCAGATACTCTGCAATATCGGAACAACCGAATTTCCTTTTCCTGTAAGTGAATACTCAACTCTCGACGGTATCTCATCATATGATTTCCGGTCGACAATACCATCGGCTATGAGATCTTTTAACGTTGCTGCTAAAACTGCGTCTGTGATGTTATACATTTCTTTCCGTATCTCGCTGTAACGCAGTTTTTTGTTGGCGGAAAGCACGCATATAATACGCGATTTCCATTTGCCACCAAAGACCGCAAGACCGTATTCAAGCGGACAACGGATATCAGCCTCTAATTTTTTTCTGTATTTTGCCATAAAAAACACCATTTTTCGCATATCAAGTTTATGTGTAAGCACAAATCCTGCGTGTGAAAAATGTTATTTTTCACACTAATCACCTTCAGGTTTTTCGTAACTGCTCAGAATCTCTGAGCCAATTACATGTATTATAACCTAAAGGTAATCTTTTTTGAAGTAACTATGAAATTTATTAGCAGGTTTTAAATTTCTTTTTTATTATCTGCTCCCGTTGTTGTTAAATGAAAACCAACCCATTGCGCATTTCCCCTGCCTGTGATACCATAATGAGCAAATTTTCCATCATTTTTTAACCAATACAAAAGACTTTTGCAGGAAGGAATCCCCTATGAAAAAGCACAAAAGCATTACCATCCTTCTGATGTGTATGTTACTCCTCGTGTCTGTCTGCGCAGGCATTTTATTTGGAAGCGTGAATATTGCATTCAAAGATATCTTACATTGTCTGACCGGGGCAGACCGCAGTTCTACTTCTTATATTTTAATCACTACCGTGCGCATCCCACGTGTGCTCGGCGGACTTTTTGCCGGGATCGGTCTGTCCTGTTCGGGCGTGATCTTACAGGGTGTGATGAACAATTCGCTGGCAAGTCCAAGCACGATCGGTGTCAATTCCGGCTCCGGTTTTGCAGTCATGCTCGCCATGATCTTTTTCCCGGCAAACTCATTTGCACTTCCGGTCTTTGCGTTTTGTGGCGCCCTGCTCACCACACTGCTGATCTTTTTTCTGGCTGCGCTCTCAGACAGTTCAAGGACTACGATCATTCTTGCCGGTATTACAGTCTCCAGTTTTTTAAGTGCAGGCATCAACACGATCAAACTTTTAAATACGGATATTACGGTGAACCTCACGTCTTTTCTGATCGGTTCCCTCTCCGGGCTTACCCTAAGCAGGCTGATCCTGCCGTGCCTCTGTATTGCTATTGCATTCTTTGTTTCCCTGTTTCTCGCACAGCCGTTAAATATGCTCGGGCTTGGGGATGACATCGCGCGCTCCCTCGGCCTGCGCGTTTCACTCACCCGCTTTTTGCTTCTGTCCCTTGCGAGCATCCTTGCCGGATGTGTTGTCAGTTTCGCCGGTCTGCTCGGTTTTATCGGACTGATCATCCCGCATATCTGCAGGCGGCTTTTTGGCAGCGATGCACGTTTTCTTTTGCCTTGTTCTGCACTTTTGGGCGGCAGTTTTGTACTGTTATGTGACCTGCTCGGACGGATGATCTTCTCTCCATTTGAGCTGCCCGCCGGGATTATCATGTCGTTCGTCGGCGGACCGTTTTTCCTGTATCTGTTACTGAAAAAGAAAGGAGGGCGAAGAGTCCATGCTTGAATTTCGCAACGTTTCCGTTTCCTGTCAGCACACGCCGATCTTAAACGACATCTCATTAACTTTCCGTGACGGGGAGATCACCACGATCCTTGGCCCGAACGGCTGTGGCAAGACCACCCTGGTCCAGTGCTTAAACGGTACTTCCACGGTGACCGCCGGACAGATATTCTTAAACGGACAAGATTTTCTTAAAATTTCCCCGAAAGAACGTGCAAGAGAAGTTTCCCTGCTCCCGCAGGTTCGCACGATCATTCCTGCTATTCCGGTTAAAATGCTTGTGGAACACGGGCGCTTTCCTTACCTTGGATTTTCCCGCCGGAAATCAAAGGAGGACACTGAAATTGTAAACCGTGCCATGGAATTTACCCACATCAGCCAGTATGCCGATCAGTATGTCGACACGCTCTCCGGCGGTATCAGACAGCGCGTGTTTTTTGCCATGGTGTTAGCGCAGGATTGTGATTACATCGTGTTAGACGAGCCGACCACTTACCTGGATCTGACCGGTCAGCGCGAATTTTACGCCATGATAAAGGAATTAAAAAAACAGGGAAAAACGATTATTCTGATCTTACATGATCTGAGTCAGGCGGTGCGCATCTCAGATACGCTGGTTGTCATGAACCGCGCCGGTTCCAGATCTCTTGATGAAGCAGCGCATGCCGGTACAGACTCTGATGTTAAAGCAACTGATTTTCCCGGCAGCATCGCCATGGTGGGCACGCCCAATGAGTGCCTGCAGTCGCATGTGATCGAGAATGTGTTTCAGACAAGCTGGAAAAGGTTCACGGATGAAGATGGAGAGTATTACTTTTTTGAGTAATACTCTTTTTTGTATGAATTTTTATGATTATAAAGCAGAGGATGCAAGATGCAATGTTGTAAAAATGGATGACTACAAGGGGAAGGTCGTTCTTGTTGTAAACACGGCTACCCGCTGTACAAATATCTGAAAGAACAGAAAGGCTTCGGAGGATTTGATCCAAACCACCCTCTCACCCCGCCAACACTGTGATCTGCAAAATCCCTGCCGTAAGTTACACCGCAAAACACAGGGTTAATGGCAGAGTTTACCCAACCGCATGTAACAACTGTTCTACTTTCCTTTTAAATTCATAAAACAGGTCAATATATTGTTCCACGATCGTTTTGCAATAATGTTTGACAATTTCACAATCGTAGTCATGTGCAAGCTGGTTTCTTACTTTGAGCATTTCCATCCATGCATCATCTGAAATCAACTCCGCTTTATAGGATGTTTTGAGCACTTCACGCGGCGAACCCGCAATAAAGCCTGTCATCGCATAATATTCTATCAGTATATCTTTCATAACTTTCCATGCCAGATCAAATGTGATGCTAAATTTTGCACTGGTTCCACTCAATACAAAAGAATCCGAAAGATCCCGCTGTTTTGCCTCTGCAAGTGCATCCAGTGAATTACAAAAAGATCTATAACGTTTTTCAAATTTTTCGTCCATATTGTCTGATATCCTCCAACAATAACTGATTCTTACAGGTATCCATATTTACCAGATCTATACTGTACAGTGTTGGCAATTCTTCTATTTGTTCTGCAAGTGCATCAAAATCCTTCACACCGGACACGGCAACATCAATGTCACTTCTCTCCAGTGCTGTTCCTTTCGCTCTGGAGCCAAATAAGATCACCTCCACCGCCGAAAAATGTCTGCAAAGTTCTGCAACCGCCTGTATTACTTCTTCCGCCCTCACAAATACTACCTGCCTTTTTCACATATTGAAATCATTTTAGCAGACGTTGCCGGCAATAGCAACGATTGCCTTTGACGTGTATCTATGTTTTAATGTAATGGTATTGAGGGCAATCGACGCATCCGAGTTGTAAATACACTATTTGCCCAAACATCACGTACTACAAATATATCCATCATAAGAAAGGACATATCAATGGAAAAAATATTAAATGATATCAATACCCTTGGAAATTTCTGTGGAAAACGGGATGTCGATGAACTGACACCGGAAAAATTAGAAAAAAAAAATGGTCTGAAAAAAGCAGATGTTATGGTTCTGTTTGGAGGCAGTATCCTCGCAGGCGGGGATATACTCGCCAAAGCAATGCAGGATCATATTGCAAAAAAATATATCATTGTCGGCGGTGCAGGACACACAACAGAAACTTTGCGTCAACGTGTCCAAAATGAATATCCGGCAATCGAAACAGCCGGTCTGACAGAAGCTGAAATCTTTAACCGATATTTAGATCATGTTTACGGATATCAGGCAGATTATTTGGAGACCCGTTCCACCAACTGTGGCAACAACATCACCTATCTTTTAGAACTGCTCCGATACTGCAAAATTCCATGTGACAGTATCATCTTATGCCAGGATGCAACGATGCAGAACCGTATGGATGCCGGTCTGCGCAAATATGCCCCTGATATGAACATCATTAACTATGCTGCCTATCGTGCAACTGTAACAGAAGAAAATGGCATCCTATGCTACGCAGAACCGATCCATGGGATGTGGGATATAGAACGCTATGTAAATCTTTTGATGGGAGAAATTCCACGGCTTACAGATGATGCCAGCGGTTACGGTCCGTCGGGGAAAGACTTTATTGCACATGTGGAAATACCATCTGCAGTGCAGGCTGCGTTTGATGAATTAAAAGGGATTTATGGAGATAAAATCCGAGAAGCAAATCCGCAGTACGCATCCCGGAAATCTTGAATATATTTCACCTAAAAAGAGGAACCCGACATGAACAAACAGGAAATTTACACCTGCCTGAAAGATCACAACATCTGGCACGAGATCACAGAACACAAAGCCGTTTTCAATATGGAAGAACTGGCAGACATCGAAATTCCACACCCGGAATCAGATGCCAAAAATCTCTTTGTCCGAGATGATAAAAAGAAAAACTATTATCTCATCACCGTAAAAGGTGATAAACGCGTCAACTTAAAGAATTTTCGCCAACAGAACGGCACACGCCCTTTAAGTTTTGCATCCGAAGAAGATCTGATGCGCCTTCTTCGGCTGACACCGGGTTCCGTCACGCCGTTCGGCGTTTTAAATAACGAAGAACGGAGCGTGCAGGTCTTTATCGACAGTTATTTTCTGGATGAAACAGGTCTGATCAGTGTGCATCCAAATGAAAATACGGCTACCGTATTGTTAAAAACAGAAGATTTATTACAGATCATAAAAGATCACGGAAACACAGTTCATGTTGTTTCCATCTAATCATAAATGAGGGGCAAATTACCTTTTGACCCTCATATCATAATATACAAAGAGGAAGCACACTCGGCTTTAAATGTGATCCATTCACTGCAGTATGCTTCCTCTTTTTTTAATTACAACTCCATCTCTGCCGTCTCCCCAATCACAATAACCGCCGGAGACTGCATCCCGGACTCTTTTACTTTTTCTGCAATATCAAAAAGTGTTCCACGCACACTTACCGTTTTTCCATCAAAATTTCCCTGCACCACTGCTGCCGGTGTTTCCGGAGATTTTCCATACTCCATCAGCCGTCCGGCCAGTTTTGAAAGCTGGTGCATTCCCATCAGAAATACAAGCGTACCCTCCACTGCCACAAGTTCTTTTAATCCTTCCGGCAGACTGTCCGCAGTGCCTTTCGTATGTGCCGTCACCACATGAAAACTGCGGCTTTTTCCACGGTGTGTTACCGGGATTCCTGCTGCCGCCGGAACCGCAATGGCAGATGTGATTCCCGGCACTTCTGTCACTGGGATTCCTCTCGCCTTTAACGCTTCCATTTCCTCACTGCCTCTGCCGAAAACAAACGGATCTCCGCCTTTTAAGCGCACCACGCGTTTGCCTTTCTTCGCATGTTCGATCAGGATCGCATTGATTTCTTCCTGTTCCCTGCTATGTACACCGATCCGTTTCCCGACATAAATTTTTTCACAGCTCTCCGAAGCGTGGTCTAACAGACGCGCATCGATCAGATCGTCATAAACAAGCACCTCGGCTCTCCGTATTGCATTTAAACCGCGCAGTGTGATCAGGTCATATGCACCGCAGCCCGCACCGACGAGCGTTACCATGCCTGTACTGACGATTTTCCCCAATCCAGTCTGTTCCGCACTCTGGCAATAATCTCTGATCCGCTGCATCGTCTCTTCCGCATCCGGCACGCGGTTTTCATCCATGCAAAGCTGTGCTGTCTCTTTCAAAAATCTGGCTCTGATCCTGTCATCTGCAATCATTTTTTTTGCAGGCTCCCGGATTGATTCTAAATAATCAAGAATCTCTTCCATCTGATTCGGAAGCTCTCTCGCCATGCAGCTTCTTAATTCTGCCGCGATCTGCGGGCTGGCTCCTGCGGTAGAGATTCCTGCGGTCAGTTTTCCTTCTTTCACAAGGGATGGAAATAGAAAGCCGCAGTAATCTTTGTCATCCACCACATTGACTAAAATTCCTTTTTCCTGACACAGTGCACTGATCCTGTGGTTTAATTCTCTGTCATCGGTTGCCGCAATGACAAATGCACAGCCCTCGATATCCTCCGGCACAAAGGGACGCTCCTCGCACATAAATGCCGGATCCTGTTTTAATTTTTCCATGATATCAGGCGCTATTATGATAATCTTTGCACCGAACGGCTTCATCTTTTCTGCCTTGTGTGCTGCGATCCTGCCGCCGCCCACGATCAGACCTTTTTTATTTTCTATATCAATAAAAAACGGAAAATATGCCATTTTCAAACCAAACCTTTCTTACTCCGCCTCCGGGTACAGAATATCTGCCAGCTGCTTATAAGCCTCTCCCCATTTTGCATTTGGTTTTAAGTTGAATAATCGCTTATCAAGGATATAATAATGATCATTTTTCACAGCGGTCAGGGATGCCCATGCCGGGTTTGATGTCAGAAGATCTTCGACATTTTTCATAGCGGCATCGCTGTCATTTCCCTGGATCGTCACAAAAATATACTGCGGATCAGCCGCAATGACCGCCTCCATGCTGAGGTCATCTAACAGGCTCTCGTCGCTGTCTGCGATATTCACACAGCCAAGGTCTGCTAACATTTCTCCGCAGACATTTCCGTCACTGCCCTTTGCCTTTACATTACTTGATGCTGCCCGAAGGAATAATACAGTCGGATTACTGCCGTCCGCTCTCTGCTTCATTTCTTCTACTTCTTTCTGCACATCCAGACCATTTTTCTGGTACAGGTCATCCCTGCCTGTGATCTGTGTACAGATAGAAAGCATGTTTAAATAGTCATCAAAATTCGCGACGTCAAAATAGGCAATGGTAATTCCTGCCTTTGTCAGTGTTTCCTCCAGTGCAACATCCGCATCCGTATTTGCACTTGCGATCACAAGATCCGGCTCCGCTGCAATGAGCTGCTCGACATCCGGCTCCAAAATGCTGCCAAGATTTACCACACTCTCATCAAGTTCTAAACCAAGGCTCTCCCAGGAATCATTTGCTGCTGCAACAACATTTCCGCCTGCTAACATCCATACATCTGTGAAACTACCAATCAGCGCTGCCACACGATCTGCAGATTTCACTGTCACCTCGCGCCCGAGATCATCGGTAAAAGTATAGCCCTGTGTCTGTGTTTCGGTATTTGTTTCCAATGTCTCAGTCCCGGCTTCTGATGATCCAGCGTCTACTTCCAGTGTCTCAGACAGTTCCATATCTGCTTTACTGTCCGTTTTCTGCTCAGCCACAGCCTGCACATCCCCTGCCGTTTCATCTGCAGAAGTTTCCTTTGCTCCCCCGCAGCCTGCGGAAAGAAGCAGTGCTGCAAGCACGCCTGTCAGTGCCAGTTTCTGATAAATTTTTTTCATGTCTTTCATCCTCCGTAAGTTGTTTCTACATTTTTGACATTATATTTTTTGTTGCTTTTTTTGTCAACATTTGACTTTTTCATCATTAATTGCTATAGTGGGAAACGTTCCATACAAATGCTAGGGGTGCCGTTTATACCATATGGTATTGACAACGTGCTGAGAGATGATTTCATCGACCCTTATTACTTGACCCGGATAATACCGGCGTAAGGAAGCGTTTTCATTTACTTTATTCTGGTAAGAAACAATCCCCCGTGTTTGTAAACAATGAACAAAGGAGGATTTATGAATAACTTTTTTGCTACACCGGAAGGAGCCTGGGGAGACGGCTCCGTACATCTTACGATCACCGGAATCGTGATCGTCGTCGTTATCATCGCATTGCTGCTCATCGTTGCAGCGTTTGTGCGTCAGAAAAATGCAAGCCGCAAAGCAGCTCTGACTACCAAACAGCTTGTTTACTCTGCGGTTGCCATTGCACTTGCCGTGGTATGTTCCATGATCAAACTGTTTGAAATGCCAATGGGTGGCTCCGTCACATTACTTTCCATGCTTTTTATCGTTCTGATCGCATACTGGTATGGCCCTTATGTCGGCATCATGACAGCTGTTGCATATGGTCTGGTTCAGTTCGTAACGGAACCGATCTTCTACACGATCCCACAGATGCTGCTCGACTATCCGCTCGCATTCGGTGCGCTTGGTCTTGCCGGATTTTTCAATAAGAAAAAATGGGGACTTCAGATCGGATATGTAGTCGGCGTTTTCGGACGTTTCATCTTTTCCACGATCTCTGGCATCGTATTTTTCGCATCCTATGCACCGGAAGGCATGAACCCGATCCTTTATTCTTTAGGATATCAGGCCTCCTATTTGGTACCGGAAGCAGTCGTTACGCTGATCATCATCAGCATCCCGCCGGTTGCCAAAGCTCTGGCGCAGGTAAAACAGAATGCGGTAGAAGCATAAAATCAAAAAAACAGCCATACCGTTTTAATTTCAAAGCGGTACGACTGTTTTTTTAGTTTTTTTATTTTTTTAGTTTTTTTATGTATTAATCCAACAGCATCTGTACGCATCCATACATTCCGGCATCATTTCCAAGTCCTGCAGGCACAAACTTTGTGTTGCGGCAGGCATGGAAGGATGTCTCCACAAAATGCTTCTGGATGCTCTCGATCAGGATACTTCCTGCTTTGGAAACACCGCCACCGATAACAACAACTTCCGGATCAACCACACATGCAATATTAGATAAGGTAGATCCTAAGATTCCACAGACTTCATCCACTAAACCAAGTGCCACTGCATCTCCGCTCTTTGCCTCATCAAACACATCTTTTGCAGTCAGTTCCGGGAAGTTTCTAAGGCTTGTCTCATCGTTGGTCTTAGCAAGTTTTCTCTTTGCCACACGAACGATACCGGTTGCGGAAGTGTACTGCTCTAAGCATCCGTACTGTCCACAGTTACATGCCTCGATCTCATCATGATTTACGGTGATATGTCCGATCTCACCGCCTGCTCCGTTAAATCCTGCAACAACCTTTCCATCTACGATGATACCGCCGCCGACACCGGTTCCAAGTGTTACCATGATAACGTCTTTACAGCCTTTTGCTGCACCCTGCCACATCTCTCCGAGAGCTGCAACGTTGGCATCATTTCCGGCTTTAACCTTAAGACCTGTCAGATTTCCGAGTTCTTCCTCTACATTTACGATTCCCCAGCCTAAGTTTACACAGCGGTTTACAACACCGTTGCTCTTAACCGGACCCGGAACACCGATTCCAACACCCTGCACATCATCTTTGCTGATGCCTTCCTGTGCCAGTTTATTATCAACTGCCTGTGCGATATCAGACAGGATTGCTGCTCCGTTATTTTCCGTGTTAGTCTTGATCTCCCATTTATCGATCAACTTGCCGTTTGTTTCAAAAAAACCGATCTTACAGGTAGTTCCCCCGACATCAATTCCAAATGCATACTTTTTCATTTTCGATCCTCCAGTGTTCTTGGCAGCAACATACCTGCCACGCGTTTGTTTTTGCTCATATTAAGGTAATGATAACGTTTCCAAATTTGTATGTCAAGCCTTCATCCGTGCTTTCTGCACTCCAAATATGCTCTGTTGTTTCTGGTTCTGCTGCTCACTGCTGTCGTTCGCCTTGTTGTTATTGCTGCGGTTAGTCTTACTGCTGTTGGTCTTGCTGCTGTTGGTCCTGCTGCTCTTGTTGCTGTTGTTGTTCCTGTTGCTGCTGTTGATCTTGCTGTTGTTGCTGCTCCTGCTGCTGTTGTTGCTGTTGCTGCTCCTGCTGCTGTTCCTGTGGTTGCTGCTGGTCCTGTGGTTGCTGCTGGTTCTGTTGCTGCTGATCCTGTTGCTGCTGGTCCTGTGGCTGCTGGTCCTGTGGCTGCTGGTTCTGTGGTTGCTGCTGATCCTGCTGCTGATCTTGTTGCTGATCCTGTTGCTGATCCTGCTGCCCGGCATTTTCATCCGCATTCTGATCCGGATTCTCCTCCGTCTCTTCCGGATGGAATACATGAACTTCATCCGATACCTGCGCATACGGCAAAAATTCCATCGGGGAAAGACCTTCATGTGCCTTTAACATAAATTTCTGCCAGATCGTGCCCGGATAGGTAGATCCCATCAGTTTATCCAGTTTTTTCGGCATATCATAACCAACCCATACGCTTGTCGTGTAATATCTTGTATATCCCACAAACCATCCGTCCTTCTGATCATTGGATGTACCTGTTTTCCCGGCTGCCGGCATACTGCCAAGCCCAAGTCCGTGCGCTGTTCCGCTCGTGATAACACCTTTTAAAACATCCGTCATCATGCGCGCCGCATTCTGCTTATATACAGACTCTTCTGTCTGGGCAGATGCATAGATCTCATTGCCGTCTGCATCTAATATCTTCACAATACAGGTCGGCGTCCGATAATTTCCATCGTTTTCGATCGCTGCGTAACCGGATGCCATCTCAAGCGCTGATATACCATTCGTAAATCCGCCAAGAGCCGTTGCCGGTCTGTAGTCATTGGCATCCAGTTTTGCAAAATTCATTTTTTCAAGATAAGAAAGACCGGCTTCCGGAGTCAGCTCCCCATATAATTTCCATGCGATCGTATTGACAGACTTCTCCACAGCCGTCCGGACTGTGATCTGACCGGAATAGGAACCATTTGCATTCCTTGGTCCATCCTCGATCGGCTCGTCTGTCACCACAGAGTCCGGCGTATAATTGCGCTCAAAAGACGGCGTATATACGATCAGCGGCTTGATGGCACTGCCCGGCTGACGGTAACTCTGAAATGCACGGTTTAACGTATAGCCGGAGAAATCCTGGCTTCTTCCACCCACGATCGCCCTGACATAGCCATTGTCATTGTCAATACAGACCGCTGCCGACTGCAGGGCATACACGCCCTCATCATTGACCTCCGTGTAACCGGCGAGTGCCTCATTTACCGTATCCTGCAGTTCCTGCTGTAAGTTCAGATCAAATGACGTATAGATCCGGTAGCCCGCAGTATACAGCTTTTTCTGACACTCACTGTAAAGTGTCTCATAAGCTTCGTCATATTTGTTTTTTTCATCTTCCGAGGAAAACTGATACTTAAAATGAAAATCTTCATTCTCCATCAACGCTCTGGCTGCGCAATAATAAGTATATGTCTCCACATAATCATTTTTTGCAAGCGTCTCAGGCCGCTCTAACGCGATCACCTGACCGATAGCTTTTTCATAGCTCACCTGAGATATTTTTCCGTCATCAAGCATATTTTTCAAAATACGGTTTCTTCTCTTGTATGTGTTCGTGATATTCGCGAGCGGATCATAGAGCGACGGGTTATTCGGTATCGCACACAAAAATGCCTGCTCCGACAGGCTAAGATCCTGTACATCCCGGTTAAAATATCCGCGGCTTGCCGACTGGATCCCATAATATCCATTTCCAAAATAAATGTTGTTCAGGTAAAATTCAAGGATCTCATCTTTGGTGTACTTTTTTTCGAGTTCTCTTGCGATATACATTTCCTCAACTTTTCTCTGCCATGTTTTTTCCTGGCTTAAGAAAATATTTCGTGCAAGCTGCATTGTGATCGTACTGCCGCCCTGCGTTGCCTCTCCGTTTTCAATCATCGCCTTTACCGCCCTGAGCAGCGCCCGGTAGTCAATCCCATTATGCCTGAAAAATTTTTTATCCTCGATACTGACAATCGCACATACCACATTGCTCGGCATATCTGTAATCGAAAGATAATACGAGTCTTTTCCACCTTTTAGTGTAGAGATCACACTCTCATCCGAAGCATAGACGATACTGGTCTGGTTAGATTTAAATGTATCCTTATTTGAATAACGCACCAGTTCTACCGCCTGCGTCTTTAAGTCCTGTACTTCTTGTGCGTAACCGCCAAAATAATACCAGCATGCCCCTGCAATAATCGCAAGCAGCAATATCAGCTGCATTTTCACAAAAAACCAGAACAAACGGTATTGCTTTTTTTTCTTTTTTCTGGCTGCCATGATTGCATCTCCTCTATTCCAAAACAATTTTATGATATGTAATCCCTGACTGTTCAAGTAATTCCATCTCGCGCTTCTGGCAGGTAAAGATCAGTATCTGTCTTCCCTGCTCTTTTCTGATCTGACAATCAAGTGCACGAAGTGTCTGCATCAGACGTTTTTCATCATACATGCCAAATGCCTCATCAAAAATAACCGGCATAGGCTCCTCTTTTGTCACGATCTCTCCCACAGCAAGACGGAATGCAAGATAAATCTGTTCTAACGTTCCATGACTCAGTGCCTCCGGCAGAATCTCTTTTCCATCTGCTAAAATCAAAAGCGTTCCGTCTTCCTTTACAATCGCATGATCATATTTCCCTGCAGTAAGCTGTGACATCCACCTTGAAACGGCACTCCCAAGTCCATCTAAACTGTCCTCATAATACTCTTTTGCAAGACGGTCGATCTCTGCCGCTGCAAGTTCTAATGCGCGGATATCTTCTAACAGTTCTTTTTCCTGTCCTCCCGGCTGTTTTGCAGCCTCAAGATTCTGCATGATATTGTAATGTCTGGTCTCTTTCTCAGACAGCGATTCTTTTAAACTGAGAAGCATCCGTTCCGCCTGCCGCAGTCCTGCATCCGCATAAGTTTCCTGTGTTGCACCCTCTAAGCCGTTTTTTTGCGCGGATATACAGACCTCTTTTTTTGCCTTCTCCACCGCATAGCGGATTCCCACATAAAGTCCGCAAAGAATCATTCCTGCAAAAAAGACTGCCTGCAAAATAAAAAACAGGCGTGACGGATACGAAGTGACGTGGTGTACCGCTGTATTGACAAGCAGCGCAGAAGCACAAAGTCCGATCCCTGCCATGCGGTCGGGCTGTTCTTTTTCCCATTCTGATTTTCCGGCTTTCTCTGTCCCTGTTCTCTCCGGCGCAGCATCCTGCCTCTCCATACGGACTGTCTGATGTCTTTCCTGTTCGGATAATCTCTTTCGTTTTTCACCGATTTCTTCCACACGCACACGCTTTAACTGGTCAATCTCCCTCTCGGCATCCTCAATGCTGGCATGTAATCCACGGCTGTCACGTTCTAAGAGATCTTTTTCCACAATCAGCTGGTGGATATCCGCATTTTTCTGTTCACGGATCGTTTTTACTTCCTGCGTCAGTTCCCGCTTTCTTGCTGCGAGTGCTGCTTTTGCCCTCTGAACCTGGATATTTGCGCCGCCGCTCTCCGCAGCATTTGAGAGATATTCAGCCAGGATATCTGCAAGCTCTTTTCCTGTCACTGCCCCGGTCTGCGGTATATCATAAGTGTTTCCAAACGTTTCT
Source organism: uncultured Roseburia sp. (assembly GCA_934317215.1). Lineage (GTDB taxonomy): Bacteria > Bacillota > Clostridia > Lachnospirales > Lachnospiraceae > Roseburia. The sequence continues at coordinate 50,691 of CAKREH010000018.1, read as the reverse complement.
TTATCTATTCCACCGAGCAGCATGGTCAGATCGCCGTAAGCAACCGACAGTTCTTCCCCATCCGCCTCGTTCTTTAAAATATCTTTTTTATCTTTATAGTAAAAATTACGTTCTAAATAAAATGGTTTTCCATCCACCAAAAATCGCAGGGCACCACTATAATAGGAAGGTGCATGCCAAGGCTCATGCTTTTGGTACATGCTGTTTCGCGTGCCTCTTCCGCGGCCCTTTTCCATTCCGAAAAACATTCCCGGCAAAAAATCATGCAGCGTTGTTTTTCCCGCCTCATTCTCCCCATAAATCACGTTGATCCCCGGTTCAAATGAGATATTCCTGTTCTGCAATTTTCCAAACTGACCAATGATTGCTTCTTTTATCTGCATATTTTATATCCTAATAACGCATTGACTCCATATTCCAATGCCTTTTTTGTGACCACATCCTGCGGCCGCCTTTCCATTTCCTCTATGTAATTCCCAAGAAGGGTATCTTTATAGTTTTCTTTTAATTTTTCATAGTCATAATCCGGCGAAAGCTGTTCCGTCACATCGACAACCCTGTCAAATTCCTCTAACTTTGCCGTATCAAATCCGATATCCGGCGAAACTTTCCCCCGCAGAAACAGACGGAAATACTGATACCCCGGTCTCTCTGCCAGCAGTGTTTTTACCCACTCACATAGTTCGAAATTTGTCGTTTCCCCTGTAACCGGATAAACTTCATGACAGTATTCGCATTTTTTGACCGGATGAAAATGAATATCGGTATACTCTTTATCGATCGTTCCCAGCCAGTATCCATGTGATCCGACATCATTTTTATCTGTCGGCTCTAAACTTCCCGCCATCACTGCACGCCCCGGGATCTGCTGTCCGCCTTTGTGAATATGTCCGGCAGCAATATAATCAAACCCATTTTCCAGAATATGCTTCGGATGGTATGGAATATGCTGTGGATCTCCGCCATGCACCAAAAGAATGTTGATCTTCGACAAATCCTCCGGAATGATTGAATCGTAAACCGGTTCCCCTATCTCCCTGTGCCAGTAACTTAATCCATAAATACTGACATTTTCCTCCTCAAAATCAAAATGTCCCGGCTCCTCCTGACGGAAAAAATAAACATTCTCCTCCCACTCCATCGTCAGATAATACGATTTTGTGCGGAGATAATCGTGATTGCCCGCCATCAGGATAATTTTCGTCTGGGGTATTCTGCTGAAAAGATAATTGACTTCCCGAAGTTCTTTTTTTAACGGCTGCGCATGAAACAGATCACCCGATATCAGCAAAAAATCCGGTTTTAACTCTGCCGCTGCCTCGATCACTTCTGCAAAAGAGTCCCAGATATCCTGCGCTCTTTTTTCACTCCAGGGTTTTCTCTCATCCGGTTTTATTCCAAGATGTACATCCGAAACATGTATGAATTTCATAAGCTGCTCCATTTCTGTCTCATTTACAGTGTCTATTGTATATGATTTTTTTTGTTTTTCCAATAGTGAAAAGAAGCAGCGGAATTTTCTTATTAGAAACCCCGCCGCCTCTTTTTATCTTCGTTTTAATTTTTACTGTTCCATCTGCCGTCCCAAAAATGATGCTGCCGCCGCAGCAAGTTTTCCTTCGGTATCATTCATTTTCTTTTTCTCATCCTTATTGCAGATGATCACTGCACCGATCGCATCTCCCTCACAGATGATCGTGCTGAATGCCTGCTCTGTATATTCCCCGGCATCATCTAACGTCACTTTCATAAATTCCGCATCTCCCGCGGATGCCTGATAGTTCTTTCTTTCACTGATTGCTTCCTCTAACTGTCTGCTGACCGGTTTTTCCTCAAATTCTTTTTTCCCGCTTCCGGATGCTGCGATCACATGGTCACAGTCTGTCACAAGAACAAGATATCCCGTAGTCTGTGCCAGGCTTTCCGCATATTCCCCGGCAAATTGTCCAAGTTCACCGATTGGCGAATATTTTTTCAGGATGATCTCCCCCTCGCGGTCTGTAAATATCTCAAGCGGGTCGCCCTCGCGGATCCTTAAAGTTCTTCTGATCTCTTTTGGTACCACGATGCGTCCTAAGTCATCTATCCGGCGAACAATTCCTGTTGCTTTCACGTTGTTATCCTCCAATGCTATATTTTGATAAAGCAGCTCTTTCTTATATATCAGCTTTGGAGTTAGTATGTGGAAAATATTGAGATTTATTCTTGTATCCTCTCATTTGCTTATGATTCCGGCCGCAGACAATCTGCTATATCATAAATTTCCCGCGAAAAGTCCTGATGATTAATCAGTTATCACCTGATAGAATTTATACTTTTTTATCATTTTCTGCGCATCCGGTCTGCATACCAGAACACGATCTCTGCAATATGATGCAGATCGCCTTCTTTGCTGGTGGCTCTCCAGTTTTCTTTATAAGCCATAAACCAGCATTCTAACTTTTCTGCCAGTTCCAGACCTTTCTGCATATCAAAACTTCCCGTTTTTTCCATGCTTTCTGTCAGGAGTCCTACGGCATTCCAGATACCGATCCCCTGCAATGTCACGGATAAAAGCTGCATCTGTTTTTTGGTTTCCGGCATCGCCTGCGTGCTCTCCAAAAGTTTTTTGTATATATCACGCAGGGCATCTGCTGCAGCATCTACACCCGCCTGATCCACACCGCGGAACAGATCTTCGCCCTCTTCGAGTTCATGCTTTAAGCACCGGTTCTCATAATACATGACAGCTTCTCTCCACTGAAATACCGACTGTCCGCAGATTTCTGCCAGATGGGAAACATAATTTCCGGTAGTATCCCCATACTCGATCCGTGAGATCATACGGTTTAACTCTGCAAATGGTATCTCCTCCCCATTCCATGAAAATACAGCACCATAGATCATCCCCGGAACAGAAAACGCCGGATCATTGATGTGTCCAAAATCTCCCCAGTCTGTGTTCAACACACCGATACCCTGATATTTTGCTGCATAACCGCACATTCTTGTAATATTTTTATAAGAATCTTCTATTAAGTTTGCCCACTGGTTCCAGCCGCATACACCCGGACACAAATACTGCACTGCACCCGTCTGTGCAATCGCCCTCGTCTCATCTTCCCTCTGTTCCGGTGCATATCCCCAGTTCAGGCAGATCATGCTCTCAGGCAGTTCCTTCATCAGTTCCGGCGAATTCCAGATGATATCACCCCAGAACATCGGGGTTTTTCCATTTTCTACCAGAAATTGTGCAATTTCTTTGACATAGTCAATGTATAGCCGATGAACACCACGCTCTTCTGCATGTTTTTTCGATTTATATTTGCCAAGGCAGAATGTCTCATCCGCACAGATATTAAATTTATCCGAAGAAAACAACTGCATATATTCTGCGATCATCTTTTTGATCAACGGAATGGAACGCTCATCGGAGACATTGATCGTATGATACCGCATCCGGTTCCAGAAGGAAAACGGTTCCTTCCAGGAATCCTCCATCTCGCAGAGATCCCCATATGTTTTTGTGGAGAGCAGTGTGCACAGATGTCCAAAACTTGCCATTGACGGAACCAGTTCAATATGACGTTCCCGGCAATAACTGTCAAGTTCTAAGATCTCCTCTGCCGTAAGCGGAGTCTGATCTCTCCACATTTCCGAAAAGTCACGGAACAGATAGGTATGTTCCACATAAAGCTGAAGCTGGTTTAATTTATAGCGGCTCATCCTGTCTGCAATTTTTTTAAGTTCTTCCAGTTTTAATACACGTCCCCTTGTCTGGTCAAAATAATAACCACGGTTTAGCATATCCGGTTCATCCTGAATCCGGACACAGGGCAGTATTCCGCCACACTGCTGTATGATCTGGCAGAAAGTCTCCACGCCATAAAGCACAGCTGCCCCGTCTCCTCCTGAGATCTGTCCGCCTTTTTCGCCGATTGTGATCTCATATGTCTGCTCTGATAATGTTTTTACGATCCCAAGAGAGAGATCCCCCTCCCTTGCTTCCCCCACGGAAATCAGCAGAATAAGCCCGGTTTCCTGCCGGATCGCCTCCTGCAGTCTTTTTGCTGCATGCATCTCTGTCTCTGCCACCTCTTTTGACATCACAATCTGCGTGCTGTGGCAAAGCAGCATCTGTCCCTCCTGTTCTTTGATCGTTTTTGGCTTTGGTAATAAATACATAATTTTCTCCTCCTGCTTTCAGAATTTCTTCCTATTCTTCAAAAATTATTTTTCCACTATCCATTAAAAGTATTTTACTCTTATAAATCTTTGCACCACTCTCATTAAAATACAGGAATTTATCCGCATTCATAACGATTTCAAATGCCTTCTGACTTCCTTTTTCCACTTTTATTCTGGAAAATGCAACCAGTTCCCGCTCTCTTGGCACAAGTTCACCGGACAACACTTTCCGGTAGCATTGCAGCACTGCCGTATCATCTATATTTCCTTTATTCTTTACAATTCCTGAAATAATCCACACATCCTGCTGCTTTTTAAGACAGATATCCACATACTCCATGTGGGAATATCCCATTCCTTCCCCAAATGTATACAAAACTCCCTGTTCCATATCACAATAGTGCATTGCCGGATAGGACACCGTATGGTTATAGTACACCGGAAGCTGTCCGCAGTTTCGCGGAAGGGACACCGGCAGTCTGCCGGACGGTGCATATTTTCCAGACAACAGCTCCGCGATTGCTTTTCCTCCCATCGGTCCCGGATAAAAAGCATATAACAGTGCATCTGAATCCTGCGCAATTTCAGGGATTGCATAAGGCCGCCCGGCAATGACTACGGAGATCACCGGTTTTTTCAGCGCACAGACAGCCGTAAACAGTTCGTTCTGGTTCCCGGGGAGCTGTAATCTGGCGGTATCCATGCCCTCCCCACAGTCCATCTCAAGTACTCCCTGTACTTTTGCCGCACCGTTTTCATCGAACAGCGCCCCTTTAAAACGACTCGATGATCCGCCTAATGCCAGCACGATAATATCCGCATTTTCCGCAAGAGAAACAGCCGTCCCGACCTCATGTCCATTATAACAGCGAACCCGGTCTGCACCAAATTCTTTTTCCATGCCGCTCTTTAACGTCTCATATCCTGCCCTGTCCATTGGAGGTGAATAATCACCGATCTGCCGGTAAATATCATCCGCATTTGGACCGATCAGGGCTATTTTTTCTGCTCTCCCAATCGGCAGTACATTTTCATTCTTCAACAACACTACCGACTCGCGCGCCAGTTTTTCCGACTCCTGATATGCCTCTGTCGGAAATGAAACAGCACCATTTTCACTGTAAGAGGCGGTACGGTTCCCGTTTTCATCAATATAAGGTTTATCCATCAGTCCCTGCTCAAATTTCAAAGTGAGCACTCGAAGGACCGCCTGATCGAGTTCCTTTTCCGTGATAAATCCCTGTTTTAACGCCTCCTCTAACTTTGTATAACCTTCATCCCACAGACTGATATCCACACCTGCTTTCAGTGCAAGTGCTGCCGACCTGATATTATCCCCCGTCATAATGTCTAACTGGTCGATGGCGATGCCATCCGCCATCACGACCCCGTCAAACCCCAATTGTTCCCGCAGAATATCCTGCAGCAGATGTCTGTTGGCATGGCAGAATTTTCCATCAATCTCGTTGTATGCAGCCATAATGCCTTTTACGCCCGCCTCACAACATGCCTTCGCCGCCTGTAAATGGATCTCCCACAGTTCCCTCTCTCCGATCCGCGCTGCGCTGGCATTGACCCCTCCGGTCGTCTCCCCCTGTGCACAAAAGTGTTTTGCAACCACTGCAACGCCCTCTTTCTGGATTCCTGTTACGATCGCCCGCGCGAGCTCTGCCGATAAATATGGATCCTCCCCATAACACTCCTCACTGCGCCCCCATCTTGGGTCTCTTAAAATATCCAGTGCCGAAACCAGTGCAAAATCCACGCCCATCTGCTTTAACTGCCTGCCGCACACCTGCCCTGCCCGCTCATACAATGCCGGGTCAAACGATGCACCTACTGCCAGATTGACCGGGAGCAGATATCCGTCTAACGCCTGATGTCCATGTGGACATTCACTGCTCAGTAAAAATGGAATTCCAAGGCGGCTGTGTTCGATCACATATTTCTGTAACTGATTATATGCCTGCATGGAAAGTCCCCCGGCAAGCCCTGTCTCATAATTTTTTTCCGACCATGGATCTGCACGGTAAAGACCATAGATCGTGCCGATCCCGCCCCACTTTTTTACTTCATCCTTTAATTCCTGCGTAAAAATAATTTTTCCATCTTCTACATGGTAGATCCGAAAACCATATAAATGCTGGTTTAACTGTCCCACTTTTTCTGTTGCGGTCATCTGCGCAAGCAGCGCCTCTGCCCGCTTTCTGCTATCTCTATCCATATCTGTCCTGTCATTTCTCCTTTATTTTTCGGCTGTATAATGCACTTGCAATAATTCCGAATGCAGACAAAATAAACACCATCTGTATGTTATCTACCGGAATGTTTAAAATCCTGATATCCTTTGCTAATGTCACAAATGTCGAGCCGAGCATGGATGAAAAAAATCCTACAAACCCAACCATTGTTGAGCAGAAGCTGACATAGCTGACACGGTGTTCTAACGGTGCAAAGGCAAACTGCATCCGAAAAGTCGCAATATTGATGCCGCCCCAGGCAACCCCGCTCACAGCCTGTACGACCGGAAGCCAGTAGATACAGTTTTCTTTCGTCAGCAGTCCCCAGCCGATATATGCAACTCCCAGCATAAAAATGGACCCCAGCGTGACAAGCCTCCACGAATAACTGTCTGCTGCCTTCCCCCACAGATTTGCAGCCGCGATCCGCGCCACCGATGCAACCATATTCATGACGGTGATATAAAAATAGGACAGCCCCAGATTCTCTAACATATAAATAGAAAAAAACGGACTGGCAAAATTAGACGCCACACTCCACAGCAGGAAGAAAATCAATATATTGCGGTAATTCTGGTCTGTGAGCGGCATCTGTATTGCTTTCCTTATGTTCAGTGGCTCCACATGTTTCACATTTTCCGGTTCCCGGATCAGCGTGAGACAGGTAATGTCGACCACGCAGATACCGATACATAAAATGCCGATGATCCGGAATCCCAGAATCTCCTGATCCGCGAAACGGTAGGCATCTAAAATTTTACTTAAGATCAGGGAACCGCCTGTGGACGCAACTAAAGTCATTGAATCCTTCAGTCCGAGATATCTTCCCAACCGTTCTTTTTTCACCAGGCTGATCAGCCAGTTATTTGCCCCGGTGTTGATAAATGCCCCACAGAAATGTGCACAGGAATACAGCACCGCGATCACTGCCACCGAGATTCTCGCTCCTAACATCAATGTCGGAACAAACAGCATCATGAGCAGGCATAAGCGCTGGATGAGTGCAAACTCTACCGTGATCCGTTTGCTGCCTGCGCGGTTCTCATAGACGACAGAGGAAAAAATCTGGATGGTATTCATCAGCGTCGGCAGTGCAGCTATGATCCCGGTCAGTGCCGTCCCCGCACCCACAAGATAGGCAAGTCCCGATAAAAATGCGCCGGAAGTAACCGTAAAAATCTGTGTGGAAGCGCATCCATCGAGGATAAAAAGTGCCCTGCTGGTCCGATACTGTTTTTCCGTAATATGATCGGAACACTCAAAAATATGGCTTAATTTATTGGTCATAACGTAAATCTCCCTATAAAAAGAGAGGCATCCCACCGAACTCTCTTCGGAATCTGAATGCCTCTATATGATTTTAAACGAGTTTTACAGTAACAACTTCATACGGTTTCAGTTGTACACAAACCACTCCGTCTTTCAACTCTAATTCTGCTTCTTCCTCCTCGAGCAGATTGCAGACAAACGCTTTGTTGTAGTTCCCCTCAACTACAAGATTTGTCTTTGTGAGTGCATTTTCGCTCTCATACATACGGATAATGATGCCATGACCGGACTCTGCACACTTGATCGTCTCTAATACAACGTTGGACCTGTCCACAGATGCTTTTGACAACAGGCTTCCCGGCTTTCCTCCTGCCACTGCAATAGCCGGCTGGTTCAGGTCATATGCCTGCTCCACGGTCTTTGCTTCCTGCCATTTTTCCGCATGCGGATAGATTGCATAGGTAAAATAGTGCTCTTCCTGATCTGCCACCGGATTCGGTTCAATGCCGGATTTAATCAGTGTCAGTGCCATATCAGAATCCTTCACGGAATGTCCATATTTGCAGTCATTTAACATGCTGACTCCGTAGTGACCTTCCGAGAGATCGATCCATTTCTGTCCGCAGCTCTCAAAACGTGCTTTATCCCAGCTCGTATTGGTATGCACTTTGCGTGTCAGATTACCAAACTGTACATCAAATGTTGCTTCATCGGTATGTACATTGACCGGGAAATGTACCTTTAACAATGTCTGATGCTCTTTCCAGTCCACATAAGTCTCAAATTCGATCCTTCTGCTGTCTGCATAGAAATGGATCTTCTGGTGGATCACAGAATTGCTTTCTTTCCGCTCCATCTCTAACGTTGCACGCACCGGACCGCACTCTGTCCATTCCATAGAAATCACATCATTGACATCCCAGTACTTTTCGGTATAGTAAATATCCACATCCCAGTTATCAAAGCACATCGGCTTATCCTCGTACATGCGGAACTGATTGCCTTTTTTGCCATCCTGCAGTACTTCCCTGTCGTTTTCCTTATCGTAGATGCGGTCAAAACGTCCCTCCGCATCCAGATGGATCGTATAAAACGGTGTCTCAAGCGTATGGTCATCCACAAGGACAAACGGTGTTTTCTGCTCAATTTCACTGGATACAGCCGCAAATGTCTTATATCCTTTTGACGGCAGATGCTCTACATAGACCACTGCACCTTCTGCAGTCTTCTGTACCGGATAGATCACGCCCTCTGCATCCTTTAACGCTTCCGCATGGATCTCCCCAAGTTCTACGATATCACTGCGGTCGTGTCCGGTTGTATTGAAAATAGTGATGCCTTCGCCATCTCCCACGAGTGCATGGAGACGTTCCTCTTCCAGTGCTTTGATCTCTTTCTGAAGTGCAGCGTATTCTTCCTTTGTCACCTCATATACTTCATGGATCGCAGATCCAGGCAGAATATCATGGAACTGGTTGATCAGGACTTTTTTCCACATGCGGTCGAGTTCTTCTGCCGGATACGCTGCCTGTGCCTGTGCTAAAACGGACAACAGTTCCAGATCCATCAGACCAAGTTCTGCCTTACGGTTGCTACGTTTATTTCTCGCCATGGAGGTATAAGTTCCGCGATGGTACTCAAAGTAAAATTCACCTTCCCATACCGGCAGGCGTCTGTCACCTTTCACGCGCTCCTCAAGTTCTTCAAAATAGGTGCGTGAAAATTCCTGGCATACTTTCGGAATCCCTTTGATTCCCTTTTCCATGCGGATCGAAGTCTCAAGCATTTCCCTGGTCGGACCGCCGCCGCCATCGCCGTAACCGTAGGAGACTAAGATATCGTTATTGATGTCCTTATTCTGGTAACGCATCCATCCTCCCATGATCGCATCCGGGTGCAGCATGCCATTATAGGTCGTAAAGTAATCTTTGATCGGCTGGCTCACGCCAAGGGTCGTGATCAGGTGTGTCAGCACCTCTGTTCCATCGATTCCGCGCCACATCATCGTATCGTAAGGCACTTTATTGAACTGGTTCCATGCCAGTTTGGTTGTCATAAAATAATCGATTCCGCATTTTTTCATGATCTGCGGCAGTGCCCCGGAATAGCCGAACACATCCGGCAGCCAGAGGATACGGTTGTCCACGCCAAATTCCTCTTTAAAAAAGCGTTTGCCATGCATAAACTGACGGACGAGGGATTCTCCCGATGTCAGGTTGCAATCTGCCTCGACCCACATACCGCCTTCCGGCTCCCAGCGTTTCTCTTTGATGCGCTGTTTTGCTTTCTCGTACAATTCCGGATAGCGCTCCTTTAAAAATGCATATAACTGCGGCTGGCTGGACATGAACTTATAATTCGGGTACTCGTCCATCAGCTTTAACACAGTTGCAAAGCTGCGTCCGACTTTTTCCCTGGTCTGTGCCACAGTCCACCACCACGCAACATCGATATGCGTATGTCCGATACAGGTTGCGATCACATCCTCATACCCTGCCATATCCTCATAAAGTGCTTTCTGGATATAAGCAGATGCTTCCCGCACACTCCGGTAAAAGCCTTCGGAATACGGGGTCCTTAGATCCAGCAGATTGATCGTCTCATTGAGCACATACTCAATATCCTTGCGGTTTTTATCATCTGCTTCCATACGGGAAAATGCTGCAAGCGGAACCCACAGGTCATAATAGAGTTTTTCGATCTCTGCATCGATCTCCTCGATCTGTGTGCGGAGCGCAAATTCCTCATGCATGATCCCGGTATATGCCTGCAGATCGATGGTCAGTGTCTCTCCTGCCTTTCCGCTTCTTGTGATCAGGCACTCCCTGTGGTTCATATCGATTCCCTGATAAACCTCCCCGTTCACAAACACGATAAACTGCGGATTTCTTCCGTCATCCCACTCGTCGATCTGGGAGGAAACGCGGATCCATATGCTTTTGCCATCCAGCTCCTCCGGAACGGTATAGGTCGTGCGAAACCAGTAATGACGGTCCTTGCCATACCAGTGCATGGTCTTGCAGTCAAAGTTTTCCCAGGCTGCCTCGTCCTTTAATGCATCCTCCGGGTGAATAAAGTTTCCTTCCTTGTACTCCCACTGTGTCAGTGGAAATACCTGTTTTACTTTTAATTTCTTAAGTTCGTTGCAAATTACACCGACTCTTTTGTCTAAGAAATCCATTCCGGCACCTCTCGTTCCTGTCTACTTTCTGATATAATCCAAAATTTCATCAACTGTTGTAAACGCCATTCCTGTCACCGTATCCGCGCATCCATAATAAATCGTGATTCTTCCCGTATCAGCATCTGCAAGTGCTGCACAAGGGAAAACAACATTCGGGACATCCCCGACACACTCATAATATTCATGCGGTGCTAAAATATATTCTTTTGAGCGCGCCAGCACTTTCCATGGCTGTTCTAAATCTAAAAGTGCTGCACCCATACGGTATACAAAACCATTGCAGGTTGTAATTACACCATGATAGATCAGAAGCCATCCCTCATCCGTCTTGATCGGAATCGGACCCGGTCCAACTTTGGTACACTGCCATGCAGATTCATCTCCTGGGATCGGGCTCATCACATGTCTGTGTCTGCCCCAGAACTCCATATCTTTACTGAAACTTACAAAAATATCGCCAAACGGTGTATGTCCGTTATCGCTTGGTCTGTTTAACATTGCATACATGCCATTTATTTTTTCCGGGAACAGAACACCGTTCCGGTTACACGGCACATAGGCATTTTCTAACTGCACAAACTTTTTAAAATCAAATGTATAGGCAACACCGATGGTTGGACCGTGGTATCCGTTGCACCATGTGATGTAATATCTGTCCTCGATAAAGCAGACTCTTGGATCGTAGCGGTACTCTCTTTTTAAGATCTCCTCATCTGCCCCCTCAAACTGGATCGGTGTATCCTCGATATCCCAATGGATACCATCTTTACTTCTTCCAACAAAAATATCCATGCTGATCGACCTGCTGTCACAGCGGAATACGCCTGCAAATCCGTCCTCAAACGGAACAACTGCACTATTAAACACACTGTTCGAAACTTTATTTCCATTTCTTCCAATGATTGGGTTTTCTGTGTAACGCCATACTGGCATCGTATACCCTTCCGGTTTTTCCTGCCATGGAATATTTGGCAATGACTTTCCAATTATTTTACTCATACCTGCTCCTTTGTAAAAGGGCTGATACATAAATTTCAATTCTTTTATTTTTATGTATCAGCCCTCTATCATCTCATTTTGGTTTTTTATTTCCTGCTGTATCTCTTTGCAAGATGTTAGTTTGCTGCGTCGATCTGAGCCTGTACTTTCTCAACGATATCATCAAATCCTGCTGCACGCATCTCACTCATCATTTCCGGGACAGCCGTTTCCGGATCAACTGCACCTGTGTTGATCTCACTCTTATATCTGTTGTAGATCTCTGTACAGTTTGCAAGTTCATCTTCAAACTCTGTTGTGTCAATAGAAACTGCGATAACCGGTGAAGCCTCTGCTTTTTCGTTCAACTCTTTTACTTCATCCCACTGATTCGTCTCCTGGTCAGCTAACAGACTTACATTGAAGAATGTTCCCTGGCTATAACCTGCCATCAGCCACTGCTTATCTGTTTTTTCAACTTTCTTGTCATCTGTATAGTTGAAGTTGTCGCCCTCAAGTCCATAATATAATGCATCTCTTACATAAGTATCAGAATTTACAAGGTTTAAGAATTTTAATGCTTCCTCTGGATGTTTGCTGTTTGCAGAGATACAGTTAATTGATCCCTGTACAGATCCTCTGGATACTACTGTCTTTCTCCACTGAACGGCTGTCGCATTGACACCCATGTTCGGTCCCCATGTAGTCTGTGCTGCCTGGCTCCATCCCTGTGCAATGTTAAATGCCTGATAAGTTGGAAGTTCACCTAACGTTGCAGCATCCTGATTAATGTAGCCTTTCTGGAACCATTCATGATATAACTTCAGGTCATTCATTACATCTTCCTGCTCATAGGTAGCTACAACCTTTTTGGATGAATCATCATATGCAACGCCGAGTGCCGGAAGTCCAAGTGCAAGATTATCATAAACGGTAGTAACAAACTGGCATGGCGCATCAGATGCACGGTAAGTTACCGGCTGATTGGTTTCTTTATAGATCGTATCAAATGCATCAGTCAACTGGTCGAGTTCTGTCAGATTGCTCACATCAAGTCCTAACTGGTCACACAGATCCTGATCCCATACAAAATACTGTGTTGTCGAACTGTCTTTATAAGTCGGGATACCATAAATCTTTCCATCTACGCTCACTGCCTCCCAGTAGTCCTCCGGGATCAGGCTCTTGACATCCGGACAGTCTTTTTCAATCAGATCTGTGATATCATAATAAGCACCCAGTCTCACATCACTCTCATATACCGCATCATTTGAGAAAATGATATCGTAGTCCTCTCCCGTATTGATAATGGTACTTCTTCTCTTTTCCCAGTCGCCCCAGGAGATAATCTCCACATCGATATTTACACCGATCTTGTCTGCAAGATACTCATTAATGTGTTCCTGCCATGCATCATAGTTATCCGGCTGGCCTCCGCCGATCTGAATCCATTTTAATGTCACGATATCGTCAGAACTTTTTTCGTCTTTCGCGGTGCCGGAATCGGATGCACCAGATGAACTCGACGTATTGGATGTACCTGAATTTCCACATCCTGCTGCTGTTCCCACCAACATGCATCCAACAAGACCTGTTGCCATCATTCTTAAAACTCTTTTCTTCATACTTTACCCTCCATGTTTGAAATAAAATTATTTGTTCTGTTTCTTTATCTTCAGATGCTATCGCATCCGTTTCACCTGATCATCCTTTGACAGCTCCTACCGTAAGACCGGAAATAAAATATCTCTGGAAAAACGGATATACACATGCGATCGGAATAACTACAAGCACCGCGATTGCCATACGGATGGACTCTGTCGGCATTGAATTTTTATACTGCTGCAATGACAGTCCCGCACTCGGGTTATTTGCAATGTACTGGATATTCTGGATCATATTGTTCAGTAATGCCTGTAATGACGTCAGTTTCTTCTCGCTGACGTATAAGGAGGACTGGAACCAGTCATTCCAATATCCAAAACTTAAGAACAGTCCAATGGTTGCAAATACCGGTTTTGAAATTGGCACAATAATCTTCAAAAAGATCGTAAACTCGGAAGCCCCGTCGATCTTTGCTGATTCCACGATGGAATCCGGGATCGTCGATTTAAAAAACGTCTTGGCTATAATGATATTAAACGAGGACACAGCCAGAGGTAATATCAGGCACCAGACCGTATTCCTGAGGTTTAAAATATTGGCAACTACCACATAGTTTGCAACCATACCACCGTTAAAGATCATTGGTATAAATACGACCCAGGTAAAAAATCCTTTCAGTTTATACTCATTTCTCGATAAGACATATCCCATCATCGTAGTCAGTGCAAGTCCGATCAGTGTTCCTAATACCGTGACAAGAACCGATATCAGAAGGGCATTTCCAATACTTGCACGCTCATTCCACAGATAGGAATATGCGCTCAGTGAAAATGCTTTCGGGAAAAAGGAATATCCATGTGTCACAAGCTCGCTCTCTTTTGTAATGGAAATAATGAATACCAGGATCACCGGAGTGATACATGCAAGTCCAAGGATCAGGAATATCAGGTTAAAAATAATATTGGTTGCCGGTTTGATCCGGTTTAATTTGCTAACTTCTTCTTTTTGTTTTGTCATATCAACACCTCTTAAATGATCGCGCTGTCGCTGTCAATCTTTGAGACAATATAGTTTGCAAGTAAAATCGTAATGCAGCATGCGATCGACTGGAAGAATCCGGCTGCTGCTGTCTTTCCAATCGCAACATTTGTCTGCAGTGCATTGTAAATATAAGTATCAAATGTGGAAGCAACTTTATAAAGCGAGTTCGGGATGCCCTGTGTCACCTGATAGAACAAACCAAAATCGGAGTAGAAGATTTTTCCAACATTTAAAATAAACATCATGATCACGATCGGCTTAATAGACGGGATCGTAATATATCTTGCCTGCTGGAATTTTGTCGCTCCATCGATCACAGCCGCCTCGTACAGACTTCCATCAATTCCTGTAATACTTGCCAGATAAACGACCATGCTGTATCCGACTGTTTTCCAGAGATTCATGACAACTAAGATCAATGGCCAGTATTTTGGATTGGAATACCACTGGATGCTCTGCCCTCCAAAATGTGTAATGATCTGGTTTAAAATTCCTTTGTCTGGAGATAAAAATGCAAATACAAAATAACTTGCAACTACCCATGACATGAAATGTGGGAAAAACATAAGTGTCTGGTAAACTTTTGATTTAAACTTGCTGTAGATCTGGCTGATTATGATCGCAAGTGTAACCGGGATCACCAGTCCTAAAATAATAAATACGATATTGTATAGAATGGTGTTCCGAAGCAGCATCGTAAATGCATTGGACTGTATAAAGAATTTGAAATTATCAAAACCGCACCATTCACTGTGAAATAGGCTGTAAATAAATCCGTGTCCCGCTGACAGTTTGTAATTCTTAAATGCTATAATGATTCCAAACATCGGAAGGTAACTGAAGATGAAAAACCACACCGCTGTCGGCAATGCAAGGATCGTCAGCTCTGTGTCATCTTTCGTCCACCTTTTTTTCTTTATATTGGTCTTTTTCTTGTCAGCCATTTTATCATCCCCCTCGTCGTTATCATATTATCATTTGTTGCATTTATAAGTTATCATTTTTTACATATATTGTCAACATAACATCATACTTTCTTGTTGTTTTTTCCATTATGCATAATATTTTATAACATTTTTTATCTATTATTTACAATATAATTGACTTTTTTATTATCTTTTGTTAACATATTATTGTAACTATTCAGTTGTTAATAATATAAATCATAGTTTACATGAATAGTTAACATCTCCACTATCTTTTGTTCATGCACGATATTTGTGATATGATAAGAATGATACTAGAAAAGAAAGGAGTCTCTTATGTCGAAAGTAACGATGCAGGATATTGCAGACGCACTTGGGACCTCCCGCGTTACCGTCTGGAAAACATTTAACCACCGTCCGGGTGTTTCTGATGAAATGAAGGAAAAAATCATAGCAAAAGCACACGAACTTGGATACGACAAACTTCCCTCTGAGCCACATTTCACAGAGGTTCCAAAGGCAAAAACCGTTTCTTTGGTTGTTTCGCGCCCGGATTCCTCTATTTTTTGGACAAACATCATTCACCGTATGGCACAGGAACTTGCTTTATCCAACATTAACCTCATGTACACTTATGTTCCAACCTCATGCACTTCTGAATACGAACTGCCAGATGTGCTGAAAGATGATACCGTACAGGGCATCATTGTTTTAAACGTATATGACGAGCGTCTTTTAACACTGATCAATGAGCTTGAAATGCCAAAAGTATTTTTAGATACCGTACCGGAGATCGAACTGAAAACGCTGACCGGAGATCTTTTATTAATTGAAGGGAAATACACAGAACAGCAGATTGTAGATCATTTATTTGAAAAAGGCTGCAGACGTATCTCTTTCATCGGGGATATCAATTATGCGCAGACGAACACCGACCGGTATCTGGGCTTTTTGGAAAGTCTCAAAAAACATAACTTTCCGCTGATAGAAGATCTTTGTTTTACCGATTCGATCGAAATCGGGCATTATGGAGACTGTATTTTCAACTTTTTAGACAGTCTCGATCCAGATGTCGATGCGATTGTGTGTGTCAGTGATTATGTGGCGCATTATGTGGAAATGTATTTAGAGGAAAACCCACATCATTTCCATAACGATATCCTGCTGACCGGCTTTGACTGCAGCAAAGAGTATACGAATGTGATCAACAGAGTTACCACCGTAAATGTAAAGAATAACCTTCTTGGGAAACGCCTTGCGATGCAGATCGAATTTCGCATGAATTACCCGGATGCCCCGCCGGAGACTTCCTATATCCGGTATGAGATCATCTATTCGGATATGTTGCTTCCATCTGGGCGCATGAATTGACAATAGATATCCGCCAGAAAAAACGTGGAGGTCGTAAAAGTGTAAAAATCGCCTTTGGTGATTCTTCATTGTGGCTATACTAAAAGCATAGCCACTTTTAATATTAGGAGATATATAAAGCAGAAACGACGGAAAATATAAGCCATCTGGATTAAATTCCAAATGGCTATTTTTTTACCCAGTTTCAGGGTAATGGATGTAGAAAAAAGGTAGCAGTCGAAGCCAACTATCCTCTCCATCCGATCGTACGTATCTCATGTTTTCCTAACACGATTTCATTCTCTTCTTTCTGTAACCGGTCTTTTTCTAACAGATCATAGGTAAAAATCTCAGGCTGTGAGACAGTCACCGTCGTCTCTTCATCTGAAAGGTTGCAGAAACGCAGAATGACATCCCCGGTAAGCATACTGTGTTTCAGTGCGGTCGGAACTGCCTGTAAATGTTTCTTTTCTACAAACCGGTATGTTTGTGGCAGGGTTCCCGTCTGTCTTTCCATTCCCGCGGTCTGCCAGTCTGTCTGGAACTGGTATGCCTCCTCGTAGGAATGATAAAGTTCCTCTCCCATGCCATGTGGGATGATCTCATATTCCGTGGTCTTTTCTCCCAGGCACTGTGCTTCCGGTGTTAAAAATACACCCCAGTCTCCCAGTTCACGTACACCACGATGAAGTGTTACCGCAATCGTATTTTTTCCATCACGCAAAATCTCATACTCTGCAAGACCTTTATTGGCGATGGTAAGTCCATATGCATCCTCATGCACATTGACAAAGCACTGCTGATGCTGGGCATTGCACGGATTTTCCCATGTGTCTGCCGGTACGTTCGGTCGCTTTGCCACCTCAAACACAGAATCTGCGTAATGGAAATCTGTCTTTAATCCCGTCTCAAAAAGGACGCGCAGACGATGATCTTTGATCTGGTTATTGAAAGTGGTCTTTACTTTCAGTCCTTTTCCGTTCTTCTCTAAGGTATACTCTGTCACGATCTCAAATGGAACCAGATGACTGCCACGGGATGCCTTGCGGTATTTAAACTCTACAAGATCCTCAATCTCTCCTGCCAGCGTTTTATCGGCTGCATCCGGGAGCATCATCGTATGTTTTACACGGATCACGGCCCGGCATGCGTTATCTTCTGCCACCGTAATCTCTGCTTTCGTCCCTTTTGTAGTCACCGGTATGTCATTTACCGGGGCAAAGAAAATATATTCGTTTCCGATATCCCCGCAGTCCTCAAAGATACCAAGATCCTTGTATACATGACCTGTCTTTTTATCGGTCAGTTCCACAGAACCGTCCGGTTCAAAGTGTGCCTTTAAAAACTCATTTTCCATTGTATTCTCTGTAGTGATCAGTGAATTAGCCGTATTGATATCTTCTGCCTCTGCCAGCACATAAGTGTCCCATCCAAATGCCGGCACACCGGCTGCCTCCATGGTAATCTTTACGCGCTTTGCAATATATGGCTGGCGGAATTTATCTTTTGGCAGGTCATAGTTAAAATGATTTGCAATTTCAGTGACAACCGCCGGAATCTCTCTCCCGTCTTTGTCAAGTACGCGGTATTCCGGGAGTTTCTTTTCATGCATGCGTGCTATCACTTCGGCTAACGGTGCCTCACTGAAATACATACGGTCGGTTTCTAACTCCAGCTCCACAACACCTGTGCGGTCCCAGCCGGTCGTATTGACCACGACAAATGGAATGTTTCCTTCCTTCACTGCACTGGTATTGATCTTTCCTTTCAGATAGTCCATACACATGGAAATAATGTGCAGTGCCACTTGTTCTGACTTTTCAAAACGGGTTACCATCTCACGATGTACATCATCCACGCTACATCCGCAGATACTGTCGTGCGGATGATTCTGCATCAGAAGTTTCCATCCATAAGTAAACAGATCCTGCGGATATTCCATCCCCTCTTTTGCCGCAATCGCAGCGAGCGGTTCTGCCACTTTCTCAAACAGCATCTCACAGCGGACATTCCACTGTTTGATATAAATGCGGGAGGATGCTGTGTTCGCTAACGTATACCATCCATCCGTCTTCTGGCTGCGCAGTTCGCCCGTGATCATGTTCAGATCGTCCGGCAGTTCCTTTTTTATCTGCTCCACATAACCGGCGAAATCAGAATGTACGAAATCCACATCCGGGTACAGCGCATTTGCCGTGCGGATGGCAGCTGACAGATCCGTCTGTACCGGCTGATGATCACAGCCATTCATGAATAAAAGCTGGTCCGTACCGGCATAACGCACAGCATCTGCAAGTTTTTTATCCCAGTACACTTTTGACTTTTCTTCTTCCACCGGCACTTCTGCGCCGTTGTTGTACCAGTTTGCAAATAAAATGCCAAGCACCGCAGAACCGTCTGCTGACTGCCAGTTCATCTCAGAATAGGCAGACTCATAGGCGTCGGCCGTCTGATTATTAAATCCGGTCGGTTTTACACCTCTTCCGAATACTGCCGTGTCAATACCCGCCTTCTTTAAAAGCTGCGGTGCCTGCCCCACATTTCCAAAGGAATCCGGAAAGTATCCTGTTTTTGTCCACTTTCCGCCAAATTCCTGTGCAAGTTTATAACCCATCTGTAAGTTTCTGACATTCGACTCACTGCTTGTCAGAAATTCATCCTGCAATACATACCATGGACCAATTGCAATCCTGCCATCCCCGATCAATTTCTGCAGACGTGCACGGTTTTCGGGGCGTACCTGAAGATAATCTTCCAGCATGATGGTCTGTCCATCCAGATGAAAATATTTATATTCTTGATCTTTCTCCATAGTATCGATCAGTGTATCCATCATTTCAATATAAAGCATATGATGTTTTTCATATGGAAGATACCATTCTCTGTCCCAGTGTGTATGAGAAATAATATGCGCCTTTTTCATAGTGCTCTCCATTCCTGCCCATTTAGGACATTATAAAAATCTCTGCTTCTGCCTGTTTCCATTGATATCCCATATTTATGCACAGGCACAGATATCTTTTTAAATCAAAGGGTTACTTTCTGTCCGCAATAGTCCAGTACCAGTTCACAGAATACGGAATTTGCCCATGAAAACCACGGACGTGTAAATTCTTCCGGGTGATCCACATGAAATGACTCATGTACCAGATTGGTCTCCGCATCACAGTCTGCGATCATCTCAAGCATTTTTAATTTTTCCTCCCTGGAATCAGAGGTAAGTCCCTGCATTGCCAGTGCCATTGGCCAGATGAAACGCGTGTATGTGTGTGGACTTCCGATTCCCTCTGCGCACTCTCCGCTGAAATAATATGGGTTCTGGTCACTTAAGATCACTTTTCTGGTGTTCTGGTATCTCTCATTTTTATTGTCGCAATAGCCATAGTATGGCATCGCAAGAAGGCTTGGCAGATTTGCATCATCCATTACAAGATACTGGCCGAAACCATCTACCTCATATGCGTAGTATTCCGTTTTCTGTGCCGGAAGGATAGCAAGTGTCTCGATCGCACTTCTCACTTCCTTTGAAAAAACATCTGCCTCTTCTGCCAGTTTCTCATCATGGTAGATCTCACGGGCAATCTCTGCTATATTTCCAAGGATGACGGAAGCTAACATATTTGACGGGATCAGATATCCATATACACAGGCATCATCACTCGGACGGAAACCCGACCAGATCAGTCCGACGTTGCTTTTTACCAGCGCACCTTTTCCGTCCCTTGAGAGAGTGTCGGTAAAACTGCAGTTTTCTCTTTCAAATGTATATGGGGAAGCATTTTCATGATCCTGTTCCGTTCGGAATACGCGGATCACGGCTTTTGCGGCTTCTAACCATTCTCCGGTAAACTGCTCCGTACATCCTGTATTCTTCCAGAGCAGATAGGAAAGCTGTACCGGATAGCATAAGGAATCGATCTCATATTTCCGTTCCCACAGCTCCGGTTTCATATCCGTCTTGTCATGATCCCAGCACTGTCCGTCGCCATTTTCATTAAATGCATTGGCATATGGATCTAAAAGAATGCACTGCATTTGTTTTTTGATCAGCCCGCAGACCAGTTCCACAAGTTCCGGTTCTTCCTTTGCAAACAATAAAAACGGGCGGAGCTGACATGCCGAATCACGCAGCCACATAGCAGGAATATCCCCTGTGATCACAAATACTGTATCATTTTCTTTTATTTTAATCGTTGTCTGAAGCGTATTCGAAATACACTTTTCAAACATGACAGCGATCTTGCTGTCTGCACCAAATTTTTCTTTTACAAGAGCAACCGTACGCTCAATCGCTGCATAATTCTCTTTTATTTTCATCTTAATCCCCCTTCTTGTACTGTCTTTTTCACACGAATCTCCTGCTTTATAGAATCCCCGATATCTGATAGGGAATTATAATATCCTCGTTCTGTTTCTTTCCGGTTGTAATTTCCTCCAAAAGTGTGACTGCCTGCTGTCCCATCGCAAATTCATTCTGCCGCACATGGATAAAATCATCCTGCTCATAGATCTCATCAATGCCATCAAATACAGCAATCTTTTTTGAAATCCCATGCTCTTTTAAATATTTCGAAAAAAGCACCCCGATCCGGTATTCAGCGGCAATATATGCCGTACATTCCCTGTTTTTTTCCAGGATCTCTGCAATCTGCGCATAATCAAATTCCCGGCATTCTTTTTCAATATCTTCTGGAATGTGGTTATATTTTTCAAGTTTTGCAAATGTCCCATTGGCGTCTTCATATTTGAGCATACAATGGGCAAATCCTTCGTAGCGCTCATGGATCGTTGTCGTCGTAACGGACGCATGCGTCAGAAAACAGATTTTTTTATGCCCCATTGCGATAAGCTTTTTGGTAACTTCGTTCGCCGCTTCATAATTATCTGTTCTGACACACGGGATTGAAATGCCCTGCATCCTCCGGTCCATAAGCACCAGCGGATACCCGTTCAGTGCCAGTTCTAACACCTTACTGTTATAATTATCCCCCTGTGCACAAAGAAGCAGAATACCTTTTACTCCCGCACGGATTGCTGCGTCGATCGCCTGTTTTTCCTTTTCGATACTTCCATAAGTACACTTAAACAAAAGATCTGACTGCCTCCTGTCACATTCTCTCTCAATCCCCTGCAAAAGCCGTGTGCCAAAATCGCTTCCAAACCCATCGAATATTACACCGATCCGCTGATTGGCAGTCCCCCGGCTCTCCTTTTTCATCTCCACAGCAGCAGCCGGACTGCACACAAAAGAACCTCTTCCCGGCTCTCTGCTGATCTTTTTTTCCTTTGCCAGCATATCCATCGCCTTTTTCGCTGTAATACGGCTTACACCATAAAGCTCTGCTGACTCTTTCTCCGATGGCAGCCGGTCTCCCGGCTGGTAATCTCCATTCTGTATTTTTGCAAGCAGATCCGCATAGATCCGCTCATACATAATTGTTTTTCCCATTGCCGCCTCCGTTAATCTTTCTGTGACACCGTACATTGCAATTTTACACTACCAGATTTGCTGCTCCAATGATCCCGGCATCATTTCCAAGTGCAGAGGTCACGATATCGGCAATATATCCATGACTGCCACCGAAACACATATCTTTCACCAGATCCTTAAGCGGTGCGGTCAGATTTTCTTTCTGCGCAGCAACTCCTCCGCCAAGGATCACCTTTTCCGGCCGGAACGTATTGATCACATTTGCAATTCCGCATGCGAGGTAACCCTCATATTCTTTTATAACTTCCATGCCAGCTTCATCTCCGGCTTTTGCGGCGTCAAACGGAATCTTACCATTCATCTGTTCCAGGTCATTTTTACACATCTCATTCATGATGGATTCCGGGTGCTCTGCTGCCTTTTCCCGTGCGATCCGAAGAAGTGCAGACGCAGAGGCATATGCTTCCAGGCAGCCTTTTCTTCCACAGGTACAGCGAACGCCATCATGGCGTATAGACAAATGTCCTAACTCACAGCCTCCCGGCATCCCACCGTGGAAAATCTTTTTATCCAGGATCACTCCACTGCCCACACCCGTTCCAAGTGTCAGAAGAACTGCATTTTCTGCACCTTCTGCCGCACCGGCATATACTTCTCCCAGCGCCGCAGCGTCCGCATCATTGGCAATTTCAATTCCCACATCCAGATGTTTTTTCAGTTCTTCTACGATTGGTACATTTTCCCAGCCAAAATTATTAGAATACAGGATTACTCCCCGCTTTGCGTCGATCGTTCCCGGACTTCCAATTCCGATCCCCTCACACTGTTCCAATGTCACGCCTGCATTTTCAAGCATCTGTTGTACGGCATCTGCCATGCGTTCCACCAGCATCTGATACGGCACCGTCAGATCAGTTGGAATTGTGATTCTCCCAATAATCTCATTTTCCTCATTTACCATCCCCATTTTGATGGACATACCGCCCATATCGATCCCCAGTTTCATTTTTTCCTCCTTTTTATATATCATTCATATATCATTTACATATTATTTATATTTATTAATATATCATATCTAAATCGAATATATCATTTTGTTGTGTATTTGTAAAGACAAGACTTACACGCAACAGAAAATTACTGCTCACCATGTTCCCAACGCAAAAAAACATCTGCTTTCTCCGTTTTATGCGGAAAAAGCAGATGCACTTCTGTCAGAAGCAGGTATTATTTCCCTGCCTCTTCCAATATCTGTTTCTGTACTTTTTTGCTGAAACCGTGCAGCACGGTATCATACGCAAAATCTATCATATTATAAAGTTCCTTCTCCGGGAAATCATCCAGATAGATCGTATTCCAGTAAGGTTTCTGAACCTTCGAACAATGATATCCTTCCATGATCTTATCCGGGTAGACCATCCGATAAAACTGTGCTGCATCCGCTGTACATTTTAATGTAATTTTATAGTTTCCCTCATCCGGATATAACTGCGCAAATATTTTATCATTCAGTTTGTAGCAGACCGGCACTTTCCCAAACGGGTATGCTTCACATGCCTTATGCTTACTGAGACAATATGCTTTGATATCTTCTGCCGTCATGATTTTCGCCTCTTACTTCTGCTTTTCTCTTATCTTTCATTTGGAGACATTTTCTTAGAATAAAGAGTCGCTTGCGACTCTTTCGCGCCCTGGCGGTGCTGTTTACAGCTAACTTCTACTCCGCGAGATGCACATCCCGCCCGGAGGGCTTTTTCATTCATAGGACGTAATTTCCTATGAATTAAGAATAGATTCCCTCTTCCTGTCCCTCATTTACAAGTCTTCCCCTTTGCCTGCTTTTCTAATTTCCATTGTAATTCCTGCTTACGTATTCTTTAATTGCCTCGTTATCTTCCGGCATTCTGCACCCAACGATGAATTCACCCTCATTGTTGGAGCTTCGGATCACGCAGCCGGTCAGCGGCTTATTTCCGATTACTGCAAAATTTTTCACATCCAGCTGGACATTTCTGCCCTTCTGATTTGCAAATACGTTATCACGCACGGAAAATGCAAAACCGTTTGCACTGATATTTACCATTTTTCCGGAATATGTTTTATCGGTTCCCTCTAAGTGGATAGTACATCCATTGGAGATCGGCATACGCGGATATTTTCTTCGGTTATATACCTTTGGATTCGTTTCAATATGCAGTTTATACTGACCTTTTTCGCCCTGTCTGACCGGATGGAGCTCAATATCATCCCAGTAATATAACACATTGTCAACTACGATGTGAAGTTTGCATAACTCATGTCTGTTCTTCTTGTCAACAAAGGTTTTCACTCCATTTTCTGCGGTTACAAAGAGATCTTTGCCACTGCAGTCCACAACTTCGCCGGCATACTCTTTTTTACTGCTGTCATCATTTAATGCAATCGTAATCTTCATGCCGGGTTTTACATCCTGTACGCCCATGAATCCGCCGATGCCGAGTTCTTCCATAAGCTTACCGACAACGCTCTCTATATCCATCGCACTCCTGGCACTCGCCTCATATTTGCTTAGCATCGTCCTGGTCGTCAGTTCCGCGCCATTGATGCTCTGTGTCATGACTTCCATGACTTCGCCGACCTGCTGCATATTGTCCGTCAATGTCTGATTGGATGTCTCCACTTCTTTGACTGCACTGTCTACAACCTTGATATTTTCGCCAAGGCTTGTCGCATCGTTTGTAATATTGGTCACACTCTGGTTGACATTCGATACTTTTTCAATATTGACCTGAATCAGTTCCACGGTCTCTGAGATGGACTTCATCATCTTCTCGGAAATTGCTTCGAGTCTTGACAACGCTTCCATAATACTGTTGGAGGAAGTCTGTGTTCCACTGCTCAGCTCGCGGATTTCATTGGCAACTACGGCAAATCCCTTACCGGCTTCTCCGGCTCTTGCTGCCTCGATGGAGGCATTCAATGCAAGTAAATTTGTCTTTGACGTAATGCCTTCAATCGTGCTGGTCTCTTCTTTTACATTCTTAAACTCAGCCTTAAAGTCTTCAAGTACCTGCTCTACTTCTTTGGAAAGTTCCGCCATCTTATTGGTGATCTCCACTACCTCAACCAGCTCTCCTGCACTGATATTGGCATGATCCACAGATGCGCCGATAAGCTGCACCACCTGCTCCATGAGTCCTGCAACATTTTTTACCTGCGTATCGATCACATTGGTCATCTCGACGGAGGAAAGTGTCTTATCATTGAGCACTTCGTTATTGTCTGCAAGATTTTTCATATCTTTCATTACATCATTGGCACCGGTACGGTTCTCATCTGCAAGCTCTCTTACAACCGTCACGCCATCCACGATCTCATTGCTCGCACCCTTAACCTGCTCTACGGTCTGTACGACGCGTGCCAGGTTGGATTTGATGGATGCCGTCAGCGCACCATCCGATTGTACCAGATGGGCGATTGCCATATTGGTACAGCCATAACAGCAGATAACAATGGCAAACTGCAGGACACATTCCTCGCTTGCAACGAAATCCATCATTCCTTTTGCCAGACCTTTATACAGATTACTCGAAATCAGTACAAATAACGTGATACCCATCATTGTCCGGATAAACTTCGGATCTTTATAAAGGATCAGAATACATACCAGTGGTAAAATAAATACATAGGAAACTTCATCTAAAGATGTCCACGCAATTACCGCATAAAATATCAGGTAGCCAAGCCCTACCACCCATTTGTAACGCAGACTGTCTGCATGCTTAAATCTCAGTAAAATCCTGCCGCCAAGATACGACAGCCATCCTGCAACAAAAAAGCCTGTAAAATACGCTTCCTTTAACTGTCCCCTGCCGACTTTTATTCCGTAAAACACGGACGCTATCAGCAAAAGTACAAACCATGTAATACTCGCCCGCTTGTTTGCTTTCGCAATAAAAAAACTCTCATCATAATCCTGCATAGCTTTTTATCCTCTCTGTAAAAAATTCACGATACGCTTTTGTTCCAGTGTATCACAAATAAAGGGGAATAGCTAGAAATTATGCCAGAAATCTGTCCGGATCAATTTTAACAACACTTCAACCCGGCTTTCTTACATGCATCATAAAAAGTAAACAGCTCTGTCTTTTCAAAATCCAAATGAGCCTCATACTCCTGCTGCGTGGTCTCAAATTCAAGATTACTCCTGCCATGACATTTTATTTTTATCCTGTAACAGCCTTTTTTATCATGCATACGATCAATGACCATCATTTTACGGACTTCCGTAATCTCATCATACTTTACGATACAGTCCTTCCCATTCGCTGAGATTTTAACAGAATCCTCCCGAAAGCTGATCCCCAGTTTCATAACACCATTGGTTCGTTTTTCTCTGATAAAATAATACATGCATGTCACAAAAACCGTAACCGCCAAAGCAATTTCCGGCATATATTCTTCCATGTCATGGTTATGGATTATTCCCATATGGTCAAACAGACTATACACCACAAACTGCAGCGCAAAACAGCCTGTAAACAGGATTACCGCATGCAGTCCCCAGCGCTTTGTACGAAATACACTGTCGTTTACTGTGATATGATATTCGTTTTCCATTTTTTGTTGTTCCTCTTCATCCAAAAATGACACTATAATTCATAATGAACTTCTTTCATAACGATTTTATCATTTTTATGAAGCAACACCAAAATAATTTTCTGATCCACATATCCATTTCTTTCAAAAAAATAGAACTCCATGCAAAATGGAATTCTATTTAAATATTTTGTAACTTACAAAGGCTATAGTTTGATTAAACATTTTTCAATCAGCTCTTCCAACATATCATTACTGGCATTTGCTGATCTAACACTCGCAGCTATCATCTCTTCTTTGGTAATTTCTGTAAAATCAATTTCAAATCTTCCATTGTTTAAACATAACTGTTCAATAAATATTCTCTGAGTTCTTCCGTTTCCTTCCCGAAAAGGATGAATCATATTAAGCTCACCTAAATAAAAAGCAAGTCTTTTACCCATCTCCTTCTCATCAGCGATATCAGCTAAAAAATTTTCTTTTTTCAGTTTTCTATACAAGTCATCAAACTGAGATTCAATGAATTGAACTAAACAGAAAATCGTTCCTTTCGAAATATCTACTGTTCTTGTCTTTCCAGCCCAAGAGTAAACATCCTGAAACAATTGCTTATGGATGGAACACAAATGCTTAAACGAAAAATCTCCTGTTACCCCCATATTTGATAATTGAGCCTGACGTACCGAAGAGTAGTCTCTTTCGGCTTCATGCAATCTATCCAAATCTCTAATATCAAGCTTGTTCTTTAAAACATTAGTTCCCGGATAACAATATTTAGCATCTTGTTCGTCATCATAGAAATAATCATACTCCTGATCTTTCATTTTTCTGTGCGGATACGCAGTACTTTCTATTTAACTCTGCAATAGCATCCTCTACAGAGACTTTTTTTATGAGTATATCTCTGACTCTTTTTCGACACTCCGTATCGAATGGCATACTTTCCATTTTAAAACTAGATTCGATACTACTTACTTTTCTATCAATTGTCATACTAGTATCCCTTCCCCTTTCTCTTTCATTGAAAAATATATTATACCACTTGTCGTTCTTATATACAAATGCCAACTGTTCTCTAAGATCTGCCCTCATGACAAAAAACATAAAAAATCACATCGCTTTTTCCACGATCTGCTCATCCTCATTTTGAATTTCGTTTGTATTGGCTGTTCCCATGCTTGATAATCAGTTCCATAATTACATTTACCGGCAGCATGTCATATGCCTTTGATAATTGAAACCTCCTGCTCCCCGGTACCGCTTCTTTGCCGAACATCGCCAATGCCTGATTTACCTTGTCCAGACGAACCGTTAAATCATAATACTCCCGTTCGGGTATAATTACTGTTTTGCACAGTAGGTATTGTCCGCAAACAGATACCACAGAAACATGTATCCCTCACCGATCTCCCCAAAACTTCCCTCTGTGTGGAGCAGATCATAGGTTTTCCCTTCGGAAACAAATGCGATTCCTGCCTTTTTTTAGTATTCCCAGTAACTTTTTCATTTTATTCCTCCCCGTATTTCATGTGTGTTTCGTTCTTACAGGGAATACTTTAGCATGGGATAAATTGTACTGCCATCGATTTAACTTACGGTAAAATTACATTTTTGTAAGAAATACATACATTCTCCTGATTGCGTGTATTCTTTGGGATTGCACCCGTTCTTCTGATTGCATGCGTTCTTTCAATTTCATGCGTTCTCTTGATTGCATGTATTCTTTGGATTGCATGCCGCCTTCCGGACCAATTCCCGTTTTTCCGGCAGACAGATCAGATGATAGGTCACGTCCGCCTCCGGGTCTGTCAATGGAATGATTTTCCGTCCGTCAAACAATCCCTCCGATGTATTTGCAAAATTCGTGACAAAACAGAGCAGCGTGGAGGTACGGATCAGTTCCTCAAGTGCGAACATATCCGTCTGGACTAAAAACTTTGACGCTGGCATTTTCTCGTAGCACAGCTCACTCCAGAATCCTATCTTGTCCCGCAAAAGACAGTTAAATCCATTGATCTGCGCAAAACTCAGTGTATCGTACTCTGCCAGCGCATGATGGTATGGCACTCCGACCGACAGCTGCTCCCGGACATACGGGATATCTGCAACCGCCGGATCCTCACACTCAGACGGCAGTACTCCAATGTCACACTGTCCGCTCTTTACGTCTGCGATCATATCCGGAATCGGCACAAGTTTTGAGGAGATCGCATTTTCCGGATGCCTGGATGTCAGTTCCGGCACCAGCGTCCAGAGCGGTGCCGGTGCGCAGGATTCCACTGTGATCGTGTGCAGTTTTTCATCAAACTGCTGCACCATCAAAACTGCCGTCTCCGCCTCTTTTAAAATTCCCCTCACATACCCGACCGCTGCCTTTCCCGTCTCATTTAATGCGATCCGGTTCTTTCTGCGGTCAAACAACGTCACTCCAAATGCCTCTTCCACATGGCGCATCGAGCGCGTCAGGGTAGGCTGTGAAATATGCAGTTCCTCCGCCGCTGCAGACAATGTTCCCAGGTCGGCAAATGCGACAAACTGTTCCAGTTCGATCAGATTTAGCATGGGTATTGCTCCTTTCGTTATTCATAATGTGAATAGCAGGTTCCATTATTTCTATTGTACATTTCATTTTAGTATTAGTAAACTGAATTGTGTGAAGAGGTGTAATGTAAGTTCCTGACTGGCGGCTCGCCGGAGTCCCCGGCGGGCTGCCAGGCGAAGGTTTTTGGCACACCTTTTTGACACACAAATTTGATATGCGCAAGAAAAGCGCAGGAATGGAGGTTTAAAATGGAATACACAACATTAAATAACGGAGTAAAAATGCCAATGTTAGGTTACGGTGTTTATCAGACACCACCGGAAGATACGGAGCGCTGCGTCTTAGATGCAATCTCGATCGGTTACCGCAGCATTGACACTGCACAGGCGTACGGCAACGAGGAAGGCGTCGGCAATGCGATTGAGAAATGCGGACTGCCACGCGAAGAACTTTTTATCACAACAAAAGTATGGATCAGTAATGCCGGTTATGAGAAAGCAAAAGCATCCATCGAGGAATCCTTAAAGAAGTTAAAGACAGACTATGTCGATCTTCTGCTGATCCACCAGCCATTCGGCGATTATTACGGAACTTACCGCGCAATGGAAGAGGCATACAAAGCAGGGAAGGCAAGAGCGATCGGTGTATCAAACTTTTATCCGGACCGCTATCTGGATCTGGCTCATTTTGCTGAAGTTACCCCGGCAGTCAATCAGGTCGAGACACACTTATTCTGCCAGCAGAAAACAGCCAAAGAATATATGAAGAAAAACGGAACACAGATCATGTCCTGGGGACCTTTTGCGGAGGGAAAAAATGATTATTTCAACACTCCTGCATTAAAAGAAATCGGGGAAAAACACGGAAAGACTACTGCACAGGTCGCACTCCGTTTTCTCCTTCAGAGCGGCGTTGTCCTGATTCCGAAGTCCGTGCACAAAAACCGCATGCAGGAAAACTTTGACATCTTTGATTTCACTTTAAATGAAGAAGAAATGAAACAGTTAGAATCGCTTGACGGTGGAAAGAGCCTCTTCTTCTCACACTATGACCCGCAGACTGTAGAATGGTTCATGAGTTTCATATAAGTAAAAACTGTACACACCACACTCAAAAAATAATGTAAAAAAAGCATGTCTGCCCCAGAATATTCATCCTGAAACAAACATGCTTTTTATTCATAATCATCAATCCGAAATCCGGTTCAGCATGAAATCATCCACTGTTCCCCAGCTGCCCACGTTACACTGGAACCGTACCCCGATCTTAACCGTTCCATCCGTAACCTTAATCTCCTTAATCGTAGGATTCTGCCAGTCATTGTAGGTGGTCAGCATAAACGGTTCCGTCTGCTCGCCATCTGCTGTCACTGCATACAGTTCCATGGACGCATCCGATGACATATCACCGCCCTGTGAAAATACAGACAACTGATACGTCCCATTCTCCAGACCGGTCACTTCCTGTTCAATGGAAAATTCCATATCCGAATCCCCGGACCAGAAGTGAAATGCGGTCTCACCGGAATGTGCATCATCCGCTTTTACCTGATAATCAGTCGGATCGGCTTCCCCTTCATAAGAGACTTTCCACATTGAACGGTTTTTATCTTCAAAACCTGGATTGACCGCATAATTTACCATTTCCACTTCCACATGCGCGGTAACAGTGGTTCCATCTTCCAATGCCCCTTCGATCTCATAACTGCCGGCTTTCGTGGTATCGATTGCTTTCATCTGTGCCTCATTCCAGCTTACAGATTGTTTTTTATTCTGTGAACGGTCATTGTATACAACATCAATACTCTCTGGCAGAACCAGATCTTCGCCTACATTGCAGGAAACGTAAACATCCGGGATATAATCAACTGCAAGCGGTACTGCTGCGCCATATTTTAAATATTTAAATACATTCAAAGAAGCCAGTGGGTGTCCGGTAAAATCAAACATTGCCTGATTGTCCCAGGAACAGCCGCCATAGTATAACCCTGCATCATCCGGGTCATACTCAGCCGAATAGCTGCTTGCCCAGCCGCTTCCGTATTTCTCCCACAGAGCGGAATTATCCGCATCGGCTGATCCGACAGGGATCCATGTGCCTTCCCAGTAAAAGACACCTTCCACTCCGGCCTCATTTGCAGCTGCACAGATATCACGGATCATTGTTGCCTGACTCTGTACCGTTGCACCGTAACCGTCTGTCAGGTCATCGGTTCCTTTCAGACTGTTTCCAAAACCGTCTCCATCCTCAGATGTATAACAGTAAGAAGTCTCTGCAATATATACTTCTTTTCCGTACTTATCCTCGATCAGTTTTGCTACGTTCTGCATATTTTCGTTGGTTCCGTCCCAGAACGGATAAAAGGAAAGACCAAACATATCATAATCCACTCCGGCATCTTTTAAATTTGCTGCCATCGTATCGATCTGGTCATTATCTTCAATGTTCGTATAATGTACGGCAACTTTAATGTCTTTTCCATAAGACTCTGCCACTTCTCTCACTGCCTTACTTCCGGAATTTAAAAGCTGCATCACGGCATCCACATCTGTTTCCCCGGACATACCGTTATTGATCTCATTTCCGATCTGCACCATCCCGACATCCACACCGGCATCTAACAGCTTTCCAAGGCTCTCTGCCGTATAATCATAGAGTGCATCACTCTTTTCATCGACTGTCATACCTTCCCATGTCTTCGGTGCATGCTGTCTTTTCGGATCTGCCCAGAAATCTGAATAGTGAAAATCAATGCAGACCTTCATTCCGTATCTGGCTGCACGCACACCAAGTTTCATGGCAGTCGTCAGATCATTGTTTCCGCCGCCATAGCCATTGCCGTTCTTGTCATACGGATCATTCCATACACGCAGGCGGATATAATTGACTCCGGACTGCGCAAGTATCTCAAACACATCCTGCTCTTTTCCATCGTAGCCATAATACACCGCCCCGCTGTTTTCCACAGAAAGAACTGCGGATGCATCCATGCCCCGGATAAAGTCATCCGAAATATCCGCAACCGGTTGCACAAAAATATCAGACTCCTCTGGTCCGTCCGGCAGCGTGAATGTTGTAACTTCTCCCACCGGCTCGATCACATCTTCCGATGTATCGTTCTCCTGCACTTCTGTCTGTGTTTCTGATTCCTGCTGTGCCTCTGACACATCCACTGCCTGGGCTTCATTCTGTGCTTCTGTTGTTAAAGAAACTTCTTCTGCCTTTGTCCCTGTCGTTCCGTCAGAATCTCCACATCCTGCCAGAAGAACAGTTCCAAGACTTACGCTGACACATGCCGCCAGTAGTTTTCTGTAAACCTGTTTTTTCATAATGTTCACCTTTTCTGTGTGTGAAAAAAATTTTTCACACTCCCCTCCATAAATTTACTCTTTTTCCCGCGATCTCTCTATTTTTAAGGTATCTGCGACTGAATGCTTCAGCAGCATTCTTCCTCTCCAATAAAGCGCAATCGGTTGCGCTTTTTATTCTATAACTTTGCTGTTTGAACGTCAACCAGAGCATGCATTTTTGTGACATTTATACGACATTCATACTGTCATTTTGGTCAACATTAACATGTGCGATCCCGTAACATTTTTCCCATATTATGTTTGTTACCGTATTTTTTTCAAACAAAAATGTTTTCTTTGCAAATTACTTGACATCATTATCTGATGAAAGTATAATCTTTTCTAAATCATATCAGAATAGTATGAATTAAGAAAACAAGATGGAGATTATGAAAAAAAGAAAGGAACAAGTTTTATGAAGAAAAAAGTGATTTCAATTTTACTGACAGCCGTTTTAGCAACAGGAATGGCAGCGTGCGGTTCTAACAGCAATACAGCGGATACTTCTGCAAACAATACCGCTGACAGTGCACAGAGCACAACTGAGACTTCCTCAGGTTCTGCTGATTCTGCAGATAAACCTGTATTAACTGTCGGCATGGAGGGCACTTATGCTCCATACACCTACCACGATGAAAACGGTACTTTAACCGGTTTTGAAGTCGACATGGCGAATGCAATCGGTGAAAAGATGGGCTATGATGTCCAGTTTGTTGAGACAGAGTGGGATTCCATCACTGCTGCACTTGATGCCGGCAACTTTGATGTTGTCATGAACCAGGTTACGATCACAGATGAGAGAAAAGAAAAATTCGATTTCTCCACCCCTTATATTTATTCCAAACCAGTGCTGATCGTAGCTGCTGACAATACTGATATCAATTCCTTTGAGGATATCAATGGTAAAAAAGCTGCAGAAGGTCTTACTTCAAACTTCAGTGATATTGCAAGAAGCTATGGTGCAGAGATCGTCGGACAGGATAAATTTGCACTTGCCATGGAATGTGTATTAAGTGGGGAAGCTGACTGTGCGATCAACGACGAATTAACCTATGCATACTGGAAACAGCAGAAAGGCGGCGAAGAATCCACAAAAATCGTTGCTGAATCTGATGATGTAAATTCCAGTGCAGTTATGATCAAAAAAGGAAATGACGAACTGATCAGCAAAATCAATTCTGCCATTGATGAATTATTAGCGGACGGAACCGTCAAAGAAATTTCCGAAAAATATTTTGGCATGGACGTATCACAGCCATAATTTTGTTACAGGAGAAAAATCATGAGATCATATGCATACCTGACAGCGGGTATTATTACAGCAAGACAAGCGGAACTGATGAAAAATGCATTCTGGCCAATGCTAAGACAAGGCCTGCTTTACACGATTCCCCTGACGCTCGTATCCTTTGCGATCGGCGTCATCATTGCCGTATTGTGTGCGCTTTTCATTATCAACAAAATACCAGTATTAAAACAGATCGCCGGAATCTATATCTGGGTATTCCGCGGAACCCCTCTGCTGGTACAGTTATTTATCATGTACTGGGGTATCTGTAATCCCCTTGGCATCAACAAATGGGTTGCCTGCATCTCGGCACTCTCCTTAAATGTAGGTGCCTACTCCGCAGAGACGATCCGCGCGGCAATCCTTTCCATCAATAAGGGTCAGTGGGAAGCAGGCTATTCCCTCGGAATGAGTTATCAGCAGACATTCCGCCGTATCATCATTCCGCAGGCTGCTACTGTATCCATACCACCGCTTTTTAACACCTTTATCGGTCTTGTCAAGGATACTTCCCTTGCATCTACGATCATGATCGGTGAGATGTTCCGCAAAGCACAGGAAGCCGCAGCAAGCTCACTCGAATACCTTTGGATCTATATCGAAGTTGCACTCATTTACCTTCTTTTCTGTACGCTGTTGACCGGACTGCAGAAATGGATTGAGAAAAAACTGCGTGTCGGAAAGTAGAGGTAGCATATGTATTCTTTGGATAACATTTATAAATCATTTGACAATAACCAGATCTTAAAGGGAGTCTCCTTAGAGATTCCGAAAAATAAAACCACCGTCCTGATCGGACCATCCGGTTCCGGCAAGACAACATTGCTGCGCTGTATCAATCTGCTTGAGATCCCGGACAGCGGAACCGTTACTTTAAACGGTTCTTCCATGTCATTTCAGGAGGGGCAGAAAGTAAAGTACAGCGGCAGCGAGATCCGGAATATCCGCATGAAAACCGGTATGGTATTCCAGAACTTTCAGCTTTTTCCTCATAAAACCGTGTTGGAAAATATTATGGAAGGTCCTATTACCGTCTTAAAAAAGGATCGAAGTGAATGCGAAAAAGAAGCGTTATCTCTTTTAGAAAAGGTCGGTTTATCCGATAAGCGCGACGCTTATCCGGGACAGCTCTCCGGCGGTCAGCAGCAGAGAATCGCCATCGCAAGGGCACTCGCCATGAAACCGGAACTGCTTCTTTTTGATGAGCCTACCAGTGCCTTAGACCCGGAACTTGAAGTGGAAGTTTTAAATATCATCCGCAGGCTGGTTGACGAGAAACAGACCATCGTGATCATTACACACAAGATGTCCTTCGCCAGAGAAGTTGCAGACAAAGTCGTCTTTTTTGATGAGGGAAAAATCTTAAAAGAGGGATCTTACGCTGAGCTTGAGCAGAGTAATATTCCAAGAATTACACAGTTTTTAAATATGTTAAACTAAACCATCCGTTAATGCTTTGTGAATATTCTATTATCATGAACCTGGTAAAAAGAATCCGTGCCTGATCCTTCCTGATCAGCACGGATTCTTTTTATCCCTGACTTATCTGCCATTCTTTTTCAATATTTACGAAACTCTGTTTCCTACTCTAACTCAATCCAGTCCAGCTTCAGTTCCGGTGTCACATACTCTGCTTTCAGTTCATAATACCCCGGCATAAATTTCACACGGCACATCCGCTGTGTCAGGAAACGCTCTCCGGTTCCGCCTGTCTGGACGGTTGCCATCAGTTCTCCATTCAGATACAGATTTGCAGCTCCCTGTGCCAAGCCTTCCACCGGGAAACAGAAATGTGCATTGACGTTTAAAATGCTCTCTTTTTCCACATAAAGGACTGTGTTTTCAAACTTTCCTGCCTCGATCCGGCTTCCGCTCTGCAGTGCACAGATCTGCTTTCCGTCTGTATTTACTGGTTCTTTTGCTGTAAATGTCAGCAGCGGATCAAAATCTTTTAACGGACGTTTCATCACAAGCGTGTCAAGCAGAAAACAGCAGATGTTTTTCGCACAGCGCTGTAACTCTCCAACCGTGAGCTTTCCTGCCTCCAGTGCCTCTAAGGTATCGTCACCCGCTGCGTTGATGGCCGCACCATTATTGTTGACTACCATGTATAAGTCATTCTGTGCGCGAACCATGAATGAGGTGTATCTGCGGTCTGCCTCCCCGCCGTTTACAACATCATTCATCTTTGCCCACCAGTCTGTCATAACGATTCCCTGATAGCCCCACTCACCGCGCAGGATCGTTGTATTTAAGTCATAATTGGATGCCGTCCAGTGTCCATTGACCGGGTTGTAGGAGGTCATGATCGAATTGGCATTTCCCTCTTTCACGGCAATCTCAAATCCTTTCAGATAGATTTCACGGAGTGCCCGCTCAGATACAACGGAGTTTACATTATGTCTTGCCGTCTCCTGATTATTCGCCGCAAAATGTTTCACGGTCGCAGAAGAACCGGCACTTCGGATCCCTCTTGTCATCGCTGCGGCAAACTGCCCTGTCACAAGCGGATCTTCACTGAAATACTCAAAGTTACGTCCATTTAACGGATAACGGTGGATATTGATTCCCGGTCCAAGCAGGGTGTCGATCTCGTTTCCAACTAATTCCCTGCCTTCCATCTGATATAATTCTTCCATCATAGGAATGTTAAAGGAACATGCAAGGAGTGTTCCGATCGGGAGCTGTGTCGCCTTTAATCCGCTCTCCATACGGATACCGGACGGACCATCGGATGCGCAGGCGATCGGGATACCGTAACTGTGCAGGCTGTCGCTGACACCGCCAAATGCGGATGCTGTACCCGGTGTTACCTTCGGGCTGCTCATTCCCTCGCCTCGGACGATCACTGCTAACTCCTCGTTGGTAAACTGTGCTATAAATGCATCCAATTCTTCTTCCACACTGCTGCCGTTTTTAATATTCTCTGCAGCCGCCTG
Source organism: uncultured Roseburia sp. (assembly GCA_934317215.1). Taxonomy (GTDB): domain Bacteria; phylum Bacillota; class Clostridia; order Lachnospirales; family Lachnospiraceae; genus Roseburia. The sequence goes on along the minus strand of CAKREH010000018.1, from coordinate 13,803 downwards.
TAAGGTAATTCCTCTATTTCCGGTCTGTGTCAGTTCTTTCGGCAGACGGCTTTTGATCCGCCCTGCAAGATCAATTGTCTGCTGCGGTGTTTTTTCATATACACAGACAAACGTACCATCTGCTTTTCTCTCCCCCGTCTTAAGGCGAGAAAATCCTTTTGTCGGTGCAAGTGCTTCCTCTAACTCCTCTGTGACGATACAGGAAGAAACCTCATAGCCTCCTTTTCCGTCCACATTGACTTTTTCTGTGCATCTGACGCTGTTTCCAACGTAGATTTCATACAGACCTTCCTCTAAGACATAACAGGACTTATGACCGGTCACACCGCTGTCATCATAGGAAGCCAGCCGGCTTACCGGAATGGTAAGTTCAAGAACTTCCTCCTCGCCCGGAGCAAGCAGTTTTGTCTTTGCAAATCCGCACAATACTTTCACCGGTTTTCCAAGCTGTCCCTGTGGGGCGGACACATAGACCTGTGCAGCCTCTTTTCCGGCTGCTGACCCGGTATTTTTCACACGGACACTGAGTACGATCTTTGCATCTTTTCCATTTCCTGTACTCTCCGCTTTTACCGTTTCCATGGAAAATTTTGTATAAGATAAACCAAAACCGAACTCATACAGTACTTTTTCCGGTGCGAATGTCTCAAAATAACGGTAGCCGACATAGATGTCTTCCGCATAAATATTTTCTGTCTTACTTCCAAAATGATCCGCTGCCGGGTAATCAGAAAGTTTCTCCGCGATCGTATCTGTCAGTTTTCCGGATGGTGTCGCTCTGCCGGATAACAGATCTGCAACTGCATTTGCACCTTCCATTCCTCCCTGCCAGATGTAAAGGATCGCTTTGATGTGATCCTGATATGCTGCATCTTTCGTCCAGCTCATATCAATGATGTTAGACACATTTAAAAGCACTGCCACTTCGTTAAAATATTTTGTTACAACACGAAGATTTTCTTTTTCCCGTTTTGTCAGAAGATAACTGCCTTCCGTGTCCTCGTAATCTTTATCCTCGCCAGCGGTTCTACCGATCAGAAAAACAGCTTTCTTAGATTTTTCTGCAGCACGGCATGCGATCTCTTCCGTGATCTCCATCTCTTCCTGATGCCACGGCTCTGCCGCCCATCCACCGCCTCCATTGTCAAACGGATGCTCCTTTAACCATTCTTTATAGGTTTCTACCAGTTCCTCATTTACAGGAAAAGCATTATTTTCTTTGATTCCGTCTAAAATATTTTTGACATACGGCACATTGACCGCCCCGCCTGAACCGGTTCCACTCCGGTAATATTCGATCTGGCTTCTTCCGAAAATAGAAACTGTCTCATCCTTTTTGACCGGAAGCATATGCCCCTCATTCTTTAAAAGCACGGCTCCCTCTGCGGCTGCCTCTCTGCAGTATGCTGCCAGTTCCGGCAGCGGAACACCGATTCCACTGTTACCCATGATAATCCTCCATTTTAATCTCCATTCTTGCGCTGTCTTTCAATGAAAACAACGTTTTCATTTGCATCTCAAGTTTGTGCGTAAGCACAAATCTTGCGTGTGAAAAATCTTATTTTTCACACTATATATCTGTTGTTATCTTTTTAGCCTGTCATTGTTTTTGTCTATGATTGTTTTTCGCCTGATTTCAGTCGATTTTCAGTATTAATCCTAAAATACGCTTTGCGCAGATCTCCATCTCTTCTCTTGTCAGTACTCCTGCCTCTTTCGCGCGGAGCAGGCTCTCCGGGAATCCACATGCCATCTTGATGTCATTTCCTGCTTTTACTTCTTTATAATGCTCGCCGCTTGTCCACCAGTCGGTCGTGACCATACCCTGATAGTTCCACTCGCCTCTTAAGATGTCCTCTAAAAGTTCACAGTTCTCAGAGGTTCTGTGTCCGTTTACGATATTGTAAGATGACATGATGCACCACGGATCTGCCTCTTTTACAATGATCTCAAATGCCTTTAGATAAATCTCCCTTGCTGCCCGCTCGGACACTCTGGAATCGCTTTCCTTACGGTTTGTCTCCTTATTGTTGCAGGCGAAATGTTTGACTGTTGCAGCGATATGTTCTGACTGGATTCCTTTTACCATTGCAGAAGCCATTTTTCCGGTCAGATACGGGTCTTCCGAATAATACTCGAAATTTCTTCCGCAGAGCGGGCTTCTGTGAATATTGACTGCAGGCGTCAGCCATACGGCAATGTTATTTTCCTTCACTTCAGCAGCACCTGCTGCGCCAACCTGATATACCACATCCGGATTCCAGGTACATGCTAAAAGTGTTGCACACGGCCACGCCGTCGTAACTACGCCGCATTTTTTCTCTATACGTAGCCCGGCAGGTCCGTCCGCCGTCATAATATTCGGGATCCCATACTCCGGCATATTTCCAAATCCAAATGTATTTGCCACACCGGTATTCGGCTGTCCGCCTAAAATATGCGCAAGTTCCTCATCTGTCATCTGTGCCACAAATTCGTCCAGCGTGATCTTTCCTTCTGCAACTTCCATAAAAATATGTGCATCTTTCTTGTACGGCTGTGACCAGATCTGATGTCCCGGCAGTGCACGGACAGCCGGTGAAAATCCATCGCTTTCCTCCCGCGGAACACGTTTGATTGCAGAGTAATCCGGGTCATTCGGCTCGGACTGCTGCAGTTTTTCAAAACTTCCGTCGGAGAGCATACGCTCCGCAAGTGAAGTCGGAACCAGTTTTGCACTAAGCTGCTCTGTAACGGTATCCTCTGGCATTGTAAAACAAAATACCTGCTCTGTTTCCCGCACGGACGTACCAAGATAAAACTGATACTCACCTTTTTCCAGCACATAGGCAGATTTCTGAATTTTTCCCAGATCATCATAGGATGCAAGCTGTACCACCGGCGCCTCTAACGTCAGAAGCTGCGTTTCTCCCGGTGCTAACAGGCGTGTTTTTTCAAATGCCGTAAGGACTCTCTTTGCCTTTCCAAGTACGCCCTGCGGTGTCTGTGCATATAACTGCATGACTTCTTTGCCCGGATATTTTCCGGTGTTGGTCACATTGACACGCACGCGGATCACACCCTGTTTTTCTTCCGCAGATACGAATGCACGCTCAAAAGTCGTGTAGGATAAACCATAACCAAACGGATAATTGACCGCTTTTTCAGCCCCCGGTATTGTCTCAAAATAGCGGTAGCCAACATAGATATCTTCTTTATAATCAACATAATTTACCGATTCATGGAACGTCGCAGACGACGGATAGTCTTCGAGTTTCTTTGCAAATGTGTCGGAAAGCTTTCCGGATGGACTGCCGATGCCGCACAGAAGCTCTGCTGCGGCACTTCCGCCTTCCATACCGCCCTGCCACGCCATCAGCACCGCCTGAATTTTTTCATTTTCTGCAAACCAGTCCGTATCGACCATGCCGCCGGCATTCATGACGACTGCCACCTTCGGGAACAACTGCTGCACCTGTTCCACCATCGCACGCTCTTCTTTCGTCAGGTAAAAGTCCCCGTCCGGGAAAATGCGCTCTGCCTTTTCCAGCAGCGGATCTGTCTGCACTGACTCATCCATCTCCTTATCATAGGAACTCTTTCTGTCCCAGCCTTCCCCGGAAAAACGGCTGATGCAGATCACTGCCGTATCCGTGTATGCTCTTGCCGCTTTTGCAATTTCTTCCGGGAATGCCGGCTCTACCGTCATGCCAGGCTCTGCACCTGCGTTGTACTGTTTTTCTACCTCTTTGCGGTAATAATCAGAAAGTGCCTCATACACTTCTACTTTTTCCGGCAGTTTCCTGAATCCCTCGTAGAGATTGGTCGTGTAAGCAACGGTTACATCTCCGCTTCCGCCGCCGCCCTTGACGTAATCAAAACTGCCTTTTCCGAACAGGGCAAGTTTGGTGCCCGGCTGAAACGGGAGAAGGCAGTCATTGTTCTTTAAGAGAACCATGCCTTCTTTGGCGGCTTCTTTGGACAGGGTGATATGTGCTTTTGAGGCGGTGACTTTGGTGCTGTCAGCCCCGAGAGGGAGGTTGGGTTGATAAAGTGATCTTTGCCATTTTTCCATGATTATAGGCTCCTTTTTGAAATTCTGTTCTTATCATACTTACCCCTCACCCTAATTTCAAGGCAGATAATGACTTGTATTTCGGTCGATATTGACTTATTATAAATTTAACAATAAAGTCCGCTCCATTGTATCGTCCAACGTTTTTCGCACGCCTTTCCAGAAGGTTCGCTTCCTTCTATCATCCGGCGGTTTTCGCATGCCTTTCCAAAAGGCTCCCAACCCGCCCTGCGGCCTGACCGGCGCCGGGGGCGCCCGGGTAAGGCGGGACCGTCTTACAGTCCTTTGTGTGTTTCTTAGTGGGCACATAAACAAAAGGTCATGCTGCGGACAGTTGTCCGAGCCTAGACACCCTCCAGGCTTCCACAATCCTCAAGGCGAGTTCTGGGAGCAGCATGAAATCGCCACTTTGTTTAGGTGCCCACTTAGAAACACTAAAAAGCTGTAACCGGTCCCGCCTTCCCCAGGCGCCCCCGGCACCGGTCAGACCGCAGGACGACTCGCCAAAACAATACGAAAGGACCCACCACCATGACCACCCACGAAATCATCACCTCCAAACCCAAACTCCCCGTCTACTTCGACATCTACCAGTCCGATAACCAGCTTGTCCCCAGCCACTGGCACGCACACGTTGAGATTTTATACATCTCCTCCGGTTCCATGCATGTCATCTGCCGCGAGGAATCCTTCCTGCTGCACGCAGGCGATATCTTTCTGGTGAATTCCGGCGACATCCATTACACCCGCACGATCGGCAGAACGGAAACCTACCTGCTGCAGATCCCGTTTGACTTTTTTAACCAGATGCTTCCCGGTTTTGCCTCCATCCGTTTTCAGGAATACTTTTCTGCGGAAAAATATAAAAATGACCCCATATTCTGCGAAATGCGGGATCATTTACTGACCATGGGGTTTCTATACAAAAACGAAAAAAATGGCTACCAGTTTTTATTTGGCAGCCACCTTCATCAGTTTCTTTATATACTTTATACATCTTATGTCCTGCCACAGTCACAGAGTACCGTCACGCAGGATACCAAAACGCTCACACGGCTCAAAGATATCATCACCTATGTGGATGGGCATTATATGGAGCCGCTCTCCCTCCCTGATATCTCCAGCCGTTTTGCGCTCAATCCGGAATACTTCTGCCGGTTCTTTAAGAAAAATATGGGATTCACCTTTTTAGAGTACGTCAACATGGTCCGGCTCTCCCATATCTATTCCGACCTCATGCAGACCGGCGACAGCATTACACAGATCATGGAACGCCACGGTTTTATCAACTACAAGGTATTCAACCGCATGTTCAAGGAAGTATACGGCTGTCTGCCTTCAAAAATCCGGCACCCGTAACCAACCGGCTGTCTGCCTTCAGATGTCTGTCATTAATAACCGATCGGCTGATCCTTGCTTCCCACCTTAAGACGTGCCATAGCACGCGCTAAAGAGGCTTTGGAGCGGTGATACTCTTCAATGCTCTGTTTCTGGCGGAGCTGTTCTTCCGCGCGCTCTTTTGCTTCCTGCGCACGTCTTACATCGATCTCCTCCGGTGATTCACAGGTGTCTACAATGACTGTTGCACGGTTGTTGATGATCTGCGCAAACCCGGTTCCCGTAACACCATAGATCGTGTTTCCGTTTTCCTCTAAGATACGGATCTCTCCGACTTCCACGGCAAACACCATATTTTCATGGTGTGCCTGGATCGCCTTTAAACCATCATGGAGCGGCAGGACTACCTGTGCACATCTTCCATCGTAAAATACCTTATCACAGGCAATTACTTTTAAGCTAAATGTATTCATGTTCCTCCCTCCTAGCTGGCGGAACCGGTATTACCCATTGTCTTTGCCCGCTCAATGACATCCTCGATCGTTCCTACGTTAAAGAAAGCAGCTTCCGGATATTCATCCATCTCACCGTCAACGATCGCCTTAAATCCGCGTACGGTGTCTTTTAACGGCACATATTTGCCCGGTACACCGGTAAAGTTCTCTGCAACATGGAACGGCTGGGATAAGAACTTCTGGATCTTTCTTGCACGGTAAACAACAAGTTTATCCTCCTCAGAAAGCTCTTCCATACCAAGAATTGCAATGATATCCTGTAACTCTGTGTATTTCTGGAGGATCTCCTGAACACGTCTTGCTGTCTCGTAATGCTCTTTTCCGACAACATCCTCCTCGAGGATACGGGAGTTTGACTCTAACGGATCAACTGCCGGATAAATACCCTGCTCTACGATCTTTCTGGAAAGAACGGTCGTTGCATCCAGATGTGCGAATGTCGTTGCAGGAGCCGGGTCAGTTAAGTCATCCGCCGGCACATAGACTGCCTGCACGGAGGTAACGGAACCGTTTTTGGTCGATGCGATACGTTCCTGTAATTCACCCATCTCAGTTGCTAAAGTCGGCTGATAACCAACGGCTGACGGCATACGTCCTAACAGAGCGGATACCTCAGAACCAGCCTGTGTAAAACGGAAAATATTATCAATGAATAAAAGCACGTTCTGATGCTCCTCATCACGGAAATATTCTGCCATGGTAAGTCCTGTCTCAGCAACACGCATACGTGCTCCTGGCGGCTCGTTCATCTGACCGAACACTAAGGCTGTCTTTTCGAGAACACCGGATTCTTTCATCTCTGACCAGAGGTCATTACCCTCTCTCGAACGCTCTCCAACACCGGTAAAAATAGAATATCCGCCGTGCTCCGTTGCAATGTTGCGGATCAGCTCCTGGATCAATACCGTCTTACCAACTCCGGCACCACCAAACAGACCGATCTTACCACCTTTTGCATAAGGTGCTAAAAGGTCGATAACTTTGATTCCTGTCTCAAGTACTTCAACAACCGGGCTTTGATCCTCGAAAGATGGCGGATCTCTGTGGATACACCAGTGTTTCTCTCCCTCTAAAGTCTTGCCGCCGTCTAAGGTATCTCCTAATACATTGAACAGACGTCCTAATGTACCCTGTCCGACCGGAACCGTAATACCGCTTCCCGTAGCAACAACTTCCATGTCCTTGTGAAGTCCCTCACTGGCAGCTAACATAATACAGCGTACTGTGTTGTTACCGATGTGCTGTGCGACTTCCATGACACAGCGTTTTCCGCCGTTGTCTACTTCAAGCGCATCTTTGATAAACGGAAGGTCATTATCTTCAAATTCAACGTCTACTACAGGTCCCATGACCTGTACGATTTTTCCTGTTTTCATTCCGCTTTCACATCCCCTTCCTATTTTTTCTTCTTTTTCTTCTGTGCCTTCGCACCGCCGATTACCTCTGTGATCTGCTGGGTAATCGCAGCCTGACGCACACGATTGTATTCAATGGACAAAGTCTGCAGCATCTCTTTTGCACTGTCTGTTGCCGCCTGCATCGCCATCATTCGCGAATTATGCTCACTGGCAAATGACTCCACGAGTGCACCGTAAATAAATCCGTTGACATAGTTCGGCACCACATGCTCTAAAATATCCTGCATGGTCGTATCTGCCTTGATCTCCTCCTGATAAATATCAACAGGAGCTTTCCCCATGAAATCCTCTTTTACCAGTGGAAGCAGTTTCATCATTTCCGCTTCCATGGAAAATGAATTTTCCATTTTCGTGTAAATGATGTATACCTCATCCAATTCGTTGTTATTATATAACTCCAGAATACGTTCTGTGATAACTCTGGCTCTGTGCAGGGAAGGATTTTGCACCGTATATTTAAACTCGGTATCTACCTCTAACCCTTCCTTGGTAAAATACTGTCTTCCAAGCTCTCCGACGACGAACAGTTTGTTATTTTCACCCTGCTCAAACAGTTCATGCGCCATTTTAATGACGTTATGGTTGTACGCACCTGCCAGTCCCTTATCTGCAGTGATCACAATGTATCCCCTGCGTTTTTTGTCATCCGGAATCTCCTCGCGCTGGTCAAAATACCGGCTCTTAGCATCCGGAATATGACGGAGCAGCCGTGAGATCGCAGACTGTAACGCATAGAAATACGGCTCTGTATTTTCGAGCTTCTGCTTTGCACTTCTTAACTTTGCAGAGGAAATCATATACATGGCGCTCGTGATCTTCATCGTATCCTGAATACTTTTCATTCGTTTCTGAATTTCCTTGGTATTTGCCATGCTCTATCACCTGCTCTTAAATTCTTTGACTGCCTCTACGATCTTTTCTGTAATCTCATCATCCAGCACTTTTTTCTCGTTGATGGCATCAACGACATCTTTATGTTCGATCTTAAAGAAATCCAGTAATCTTCCCTGGAACTCTTTCATCTGTTTGATATCCACATCCAAAAGCAGACGTTTGTTTGCTGCAACCAGTGTGATTACCTGATCTGCAAGGCTCATCGGATGGCAGAGCGGCTGTTTTAAGAGCTCCATCAGTCCTTTACCATACTGTAACTGCTCTTTCGTCATATCATCCAGATCGGAGCTGAACTGTGTAAACACTTCCATCTCACGGTACTGTGCCAGGTCGATACGGATCGTACCGGATGCTTTTTTCATTGCCTTTGTCTGTGCCGCACCACCTACACGGGATACGGAAAGACCTACGTTGACCGCCGGTCTCATACCGGAGTTGAACAGATCACTCTCTAAGAAGATCTGACCATCTGTAATGGAAATAACGTTCGTAGGAATGTATGCAGATACATCGCCTGCCTGTGTCTCGATGATCGGCAGTGCGGTAATGGAACCTCCGCCTAACTCGTCGTTTAACTTACTGGAACGCTCTAATAATCTTGAATGTAAATAGAATACGTCTCCCGGATATGCCTCACGTCCCGGTGAACGCTCTAACAGTAATGACAGTGCACGGTATGCCACTGCATGTTTGGAGAGATCATCATATACGATCAGGACATCTTTTCCTTTGTACATGAAGTACTCTGCAAGTGCTGTTCCTGCATACGGAGCGATGTACTGTAAGGATGCAGATTCACTCGCTGTTGAGGAAAGCACGATGGAATAATCCATGGCACCGTTCTTTGTCAGTGTATTCACTAATTTTGCAACCGTAGATGCCTTCTGACCGATTGCAACGTAAATGCAGACAACATCTTTGCCTTTCTGGTTTAAGATGGTATCTACTGCGATCGATGTTTTACCGGTCTGACGGTCGCCGATGATCAGCTCACGCTGTCCACGTCCGATCGGGAACATGGAATCGATTGCAAGGATACCTGTCTCCATTGGCTGTTTTACGGACTGTCTGTCTACGATACCCGGTGCTTCCTGCTCGATGGCACGGTAATCATCTGCTTTGATCTCACCTTTTCCATCGATCGGGGCTCCAAGGGCATTGATAATTCTTCCAAGGTAAGCATCACCTACCGGAATACCTGCTTTTTTCTTAGTTCTGGTTACTTTCGTTCCCTCTTTGATCTCTGTGTCTTTACCAAAAATAATACAGCCTACCTGATCACGTTTGATATCCTGTACCATTCCGCGGACACCGTTCTCAAAGATAACGATCTCACCATACATCGCATGCTCAATCCCATAAATCGTTGCGATACCATCACCGACCCAGATGACAGTTCCGACTTCCTGGTCTTTGCTTACCATGTCATAGTTCTCTATCTCTGTTTTCAGGATAGATATAATCTCTTCCGAACTGATAGAACCCACGTTATCACCTCCACGCTAATCTTCTCTCTAACCGATTTAAGCGCCCTTTCATGCTGTAATCTTCTTCTATATCTCCTACCCGCAGTACAAATCCACCGATCAGTTCCGGTTTCTTTTCCAATGCAAGCGCAACTTTATCTTTCTGATATTTCTTTGCAAGATATGCCTTCATCTGTGCCTCTTCATCCGCTGTCGGCTCTAAGACATACTCCAGTTTTGCCTGAAGGATACCATTTTTCTCCGCTTCCACTACATCATATGCGGCAAAAATTTCCTCAAGGAGATCTGCCTCACCGTAATCACAAACCACCTTCAGAAAATTTTTCATTGATTCCGGAAAGATCCGGTCGATCAGCTTATGTTTCTCCTGTTTTGACACAACCGGGCTTTTTAAACTCTTCGGCAGATCCTGGGTCAGAGAAAGAATCTCTTTTGTCTCATCAACAGCTTCTCTTGTCACACCAAGTTCTAAGAGAACCGTTGCATAATTATTTGCTGTCTGCGTCATTCACACCACCTGCTTTTATCAAAAACTGTTGATACAGTAACCGGTTATTCTCGCTTGTACTTGCCTCACAAAGTACTTTTCCTGCTGCTGCCACTGCAAGAACTGCAATCTGTGACTGAAGATCCTGCACAGTTTTGTCACGTTCGAGTTCCACGGTCTTATGGGCATTCTCGATGATCTTTTCTGCTTCCGCATCCGCTGCATTGATTCTGTTCTCATACTCTGCCTGTGCACTCTTACGCGTTTTCTCAAGCAGTTCTGCAGATTCCTCATGCGCCTGTGCAAGCATTTCCTCATACTGTTTCTTTAAGTCTCCCGCTTCTACTTTTAAATTATTTGCATCCGCGATCTGACCTTCGATCATCTGCTTGCGCTGCTCCATAACATTCGTGACAGGACCAATTAAAAACTTACGAAGTCCCAGATACAGAACGATCAGGTTAATGATGGTAAAGACGACGTTCCAATCTATTCTTAATAATTGCATTCTCTACCAGACCCTTTCCTTAACCTAAGAATAAGATAATTAAAATTGCAACAACCATACCGAAAATTGCAGTACCTTCGGCAAGTGCACAACCAAGTAATAATGCTTTTGTGATCTTTCCGTCTGCTTCCGGCTGTCTTGCGATAGCGTCTGTTGCCTTAGATGTTGCAAGACCGATACCGATACCTGCTCCAATACCTGTTAATGCTGCGATTCCTGCTCCAATTGCGATTAATGATGTCATGATAAATTTCTCCTTTATTGTTTTTACTTTTTTTACTCGATGCTTTCCTTAATGAATAAGGATGTTAAAAATACAAATACATACGCCTGAATAAATCCGTCAAACAAGTCAAAATAAAGACTGAGCGGAACCGGCACTAAAAGTGGTGCCACGATTTTGATCAGCTCCATAATGACGAATGCTCCTAAAATGTTACCAAAAAGACGCATACACAATGATAATGGACGAATAAATATCTCCAGAATATTCATTGGTAACATAAGTGGTATCGGTTCGGCGAAACTCTTCAGAAAACCTTTCATTCCTTTTGCATGTACTCCCGAATATTCGATCAGCACAATACTCATCAATGCAAGCGCACCGGTAACACCGACATCCTTTGTCGGGGATTTCAGTCCGAACAGTCCGATCATATTAGCGACTGCAATATAAATTCCTACTGTCATTAAATAGGGAATATAACGTTTTCCTTCCTCTCCAAGTAAATCGTAAAAGAAGTTATGCAATCCGCCAACAACTGTCTCCACTGCCAGCTGACGTTTTCCTGCGTTTTCTACACGCAGATTTCTTCCTAAGAAAAATGCCGCTGCCAAAAGAACTGCCATAATGATCCATGTCACTACTACCGATTCGGCAACCGGAATACCTCCAAATACCGGAATCGTGAATGCTGTCTCACAATTTAGCTCTTCCATCAGCGCTTTCGATAATTCCTCCGTATTCTCACTTCCCTTCTTTCCTACACTTTGCTGTATTTTATTTAAAATTTGTCCACTTGTCAATTTTTTGTCAAAGTCAGATTTTCCATTCCTGTTTTGGTAATTTTATACAATTTCTTTTTATATTTTTTGTGAGTTTTTTTATGTTTTTGGAATTGAATATTTCATTTGTTTATAATTATTTTATTTTTACCTTGAATTGATTCCAAAATATAGTCCAAAATACCAAAAAAAGTTTACATTTCTTATGCAATATCTTTTACGGTTCTTTAATAAATTATATATTGCGCTGCATTCCGCTATATCCCTCCCCCCCCCAATCACTCAAAAATTTTTCTGATCATTTATCTCAACAACTTCTCTATTGATTCTCAACCGACTATTGTCACTCGTAATTTATACTCGCACATTGATTCATCACATCATATACTAAAATAAATAGCTTACTGTACTGGAGACTTTCAATGAACACAGAGACCAGAGGAACACTTTCCCGGCGTGGTAACATTTCACAGATCACAACTGCTTTCGTGGAGGAAGTCAATGCTTTTTCCAACACTTCCACCGGATATATCATCGTATCTTATGCAGCGTCGCCCGGACAGCAATCCGACAACATCCAGATGCTCCGTTTAAATATCAACCGGAACACTGTCATCCTCGATTCATCCGGTCAGGTCATATCCCTGTCGGAAATCCGCCCGCAAACATGGATCAATGCAGTTTTCTCTTCTGCAATGACACGGAGCATTCCTCCACAGGCAAATGCATTTCTGATCATGGTACAGAGGCGGCGCCCTCAAATTGAAATTGCAACCTCGATCGGCAGGATTGCAAGTATCGACGCCGCAAATGGCTTTTTGTACACCGGCAATCCAAACGACATCAACAGCCAGGTCCGCTACGTCGTCTCAAATTCCACCTTCTCCGATCCATCCGGCCGCCCGATCACACTTTCATCCCTCCGCCCCAGCCAGCGCGTCCGCATTACACATGCAACCGCACAGACCGCAAGCATCCCACCCCAGACAACAGCGTTTCATGTGCAGTTATTGTAACCGAATCTTTACTATGGCTTCACAATTTTTTCAAATATTTACCACAATTTCATCATGAACTTCGTTTACTATAAATAATGTCAAAAGGAAATAAACCTTTTTCACATAAAACAGTTTCTTTTTTTCATAACAAAAGCCAGTAAAACATCCCCCGTTTTACTGGCTCCTCCTTTTTTATTCACCTTAGATTTTTGATTTATCTTGTCATAAAATTATTTAGAAATTCAGTAAATTTGATTTTGCAGGCATTTTTATCCAACCCACAGTCAACCCACTTAAAACAGCATAAAAAAATCGGAAGTGCTGATTTTTCAACACTTCCAATCTTTTAAGTAGTGAGACATCGGGGATTCGAACCCCGGACAACTTGATTAAAAGTCAAGTGCTCTACCAACTGAGCTAATATCCCATATTTTTTCTTTGAATGCCCAGTTCCGGAATCGAACCAGAGACACGAGGATTTTCAGTCCTCTGCTCTACCAACTGAGCTAACTGGGCAAATACGATATTAAAATTCGAGTTGCGGGAATAGGATTTGAACCTATGACCTTCGGGTTATGAGCCCGACGAGCTTCCAGACTGCTCCATCCCGCGATAATAATTAATCTCCTGAAAAGAGAATGGGCAGAGGTGGATTCGAACCACCGAAGCAAATTGCAGCAGATTTACAGTCTGTCCCCTTTGGCCACTCGGGAATCTGCCCATTTAAAATGTCCAATATGAAATTGACTCATTCCAATTCTCAAAATAAATCGAGAAAAGCCGATGATCGGACTCGAACCGATAACCTGCTGATTACAAATCAGCTGCTCTGCCAATTGAGCCACATCGGCGTATCAAATGGGACCTATAGGGCTCGAACCTATGACCCTCTGCTTGTAAGGCAGATGCTCTCCCAGCTGAGCTAAGATCCCATATTGAACGACCCAAGCGGGACTCGAACCCGCGACCTCCGCCGTGACAGGGCGGCGCTCTAACCAACTGAGCCATTAGGCCATTGAAGTTGATACCTTCAAAACTTCATACAGATTTCCGATTTTATTTGGTCAAGCCCTCGATCGATTAGTAACAGTCAGCTCCA